>JAZNNI010000092.1:0-27795 GCA_045580145.1 Clostridia bacterium | reverse complement strand
CTTTTTTAATTTTTTTTTAAAACTACTCAATGTAGCATTAAAATATTTTTAAATCAGCTTCCCTCTCTCACTACCCGTGAGACAGCTTGTTAATATTATCATATACCAACCGTTTTTGTCAATACTTTTTTGAAAAATTGTTGAAAAATGTGCAAAATGCACTTTTATATCTTTATTATATAAAAATTTTTACACATTAATGTCAATAATCCACAAATTATGACAAGCTGTCTATCTCCGCTAACCATACATTAGCAGAGGCATCACTCGGCATTCTCCAGTCTCCTCTTGGCGATAATGCAACACTTCCCACCTTAGGGCCGTCCGGTACGCACGACCGTTTGAACTGTTGAGAGAAGAATCTTCTATAAAACACTCGCATCCATTTCAAAATTTCATTATTTGAATACTTATCCTTAAATGTATATTTTGCCAAATGATAAATCTTTGACGGCGAAAATCCGAAACGTAACATATAGTATAGGAAGAAATCGTGCAAAACATACGGTCCTACAAATTGTTCCGTCTGCTGAGAAATTTCCCCATTTTCAGGCGGAAGAAGCTCAGGACTGACAGGGGTCGCCAAAATATCCTTTAACACTTTTTTCAATGCTTTATTTTCAGTTTTTTCAATTTCATATTCAACAAGATACCTTATTAATGTCTTTGGAATACCTGCATTGACCCCATACATTGACATATGGTCGCCGTTATATGTTGCCCAACCAAGCGCCAGTTCTGACATATCTCCCGTTCCTATCACAATTCCGCCCGTCTGGTTTGCCACGTCCATCAAAACCTGTGTACGTTCCCTTGCCTGAGCATTTTCATATGTCACATCATAGACATCCACGCTATGACCGATGTCCTTAAAATGCTGAAGCACTGCTTTTTTTATATTTATTTCACGAAGATATGCACCAACTTCATTCGTAAGTGAGACTGCATTTTTGTACGTTTTTGATGTTGTTCCAAAACAAGGCATCGTTATTGCAATAATATTTTTTCGGTCAATATCAGCCAAATCAAATGCACGCGCCGTAACCAAAAGGGCAAGAGTGGAATCAAGCCCCCCCGAAATCCCCAAAACAGCCGTTTTTGCACCAATATGCAACAGTCTCCTTGCAAGTCCGTTTGCCTGTATTGCAAGAGCCTCCTCGCAAAATTCTTCCTTATCTTTATCAGCAGGAACAAATGGCAATTCTGTAATACTTCGCGAAAGCTCTGTATCTTCTTTGTTGAATTCAATTTCTACTATATTATAGCTCTTTTGTTTTTCAGTAACAAAAGTCGTTACTTTTTTTCTCTCATATGCAATCACATCCACGTCAAGCTCGGCAAATATCATATCATTCTCAAACATTTTTCCACGCGCAAGCATTGATCCGTTTTCACAAATCATATTATCCCCGCCGTAAACCATATCTGCAGTTGATTCACCTTTTCCAGCGCTTGTATAAATGTATCCGCAAATGAGCTTTGCAGACTGTCCGTTAACAAGGTCACGGCGAACTTTTGTTTTTCCAGCATATTCAC
Source organism: Clostridia bacterium (assembly GCA_045580145.1). Lineage (GTDB taxonomy): Bacteria > Bacillota > Clostridia > UBA1381 > UBA1381 > UBA1738. The sequence goes on along the minus strand of JAZNNI010000092.1, from coordinate 26,259 downwards.
TACTTGCAGATAAATTTGCAATCACCGTCGCTCCTGAAATCGCGTGAGCATTTGACGGCGGATTCACCGTCCAGACATCCTCACATATTTCGACAGCAAGCATAAAATTCCTGATGTTTTTGTCACGTATAATAATATCGGTTCCGAAAGGCACCTCTCTTCCGTTCCACAAAATAGTTTCAACACCATTTTTCCAAGGTGTGAAATATCTTGCCTCATAAAGTTCAGTATAGTTAGGCAGGTTTTTCTTCGGAATCATAGCAATAATTTTTCCATCAAAAATTACCACTGCACAATTATAGAGCTTTTGTCCAAGAGGTATGGGTGCACCTATAAGTGTAAGCATATCCATACCTTTCGTTGCTGCGGCAATTTCTAAAACAGCTTTTTCTGCTGCACAAATTAAGGCATCCTGCAAAAACAAGTCTCCGCAGGTATATCCCGTAACGCAAAGTTCAGGAAATACGCAGACTTTTGCCCTTTCTTTATATGCTTTTTTGATGTTTTCAATAATCTGTGTTCCGTTAAATCCGCAATCCGCAACCTTAACCTCCGGAACTGCAGCACACACCTTTACAAACCCGTATTTCATCAGGAATTCTCCTTTACTTTATCCCAATATTCCTTATTTAACTTTTCAATTTTATTATCTCCATATTCATAATAGACAGTATCCTTGATCTTATCAGGCAAATACTGTTGCTTTACATAATGGTTTTTATATGCGTGCGGATACTGATAACCTTTACCGTGGCTCATCTTTTCAGCACCCGAATAGTGTGAGTCCTGCAGATGTGATGGTATAGTTCCCGTATCTTTTGATGCAATATCACGCATCGCAGCATCTATTGCGTTAATAGCAGAATTGGATTTTGGCGCCGTAGCAAGCATAATCACCGCCTCTGCAAGAGGAATTCTCGCCTCAGGCATACCAAGTTGAAGCGCAGAATCGACACATGACTTTGTTATAGCTACTGCCTGCGGATATGCAAGACCTATATCCTCTGCCGCAATCACAAGCATTCTCCTGCAAGCACTAATCATATCACCTGCTGACAAGATTTTCGCCAGATAATATACAGCAGCATCAGGGTCAGAGCCTCGTATCGATTTTTGGAATGCACTTAAAACATCATAGTGGCTATCACCATCACGGTCATATCTCAAAACTTTTTTCTGTGTTGCCTGTTCTGCCATCGTTTCTGTAATTACAAGCTCACCGCTCGCAGTTGCCACACTTGTCAGAAAACAAAGTTCTAAAGAATTTAACGCTTTTCTTACATCTCCACCGCTCGTTCTTGCTATATGGGTAAGAGCATCATCATTTACTTTCACTTCATATGCGCTGTAATCAGTTTTTGAAAGAACCGAAACTGCGCGCTCCAGTGCCTTTTTTATTTCATTTTCATTTACCGGCATAAATTCAAAAACAACACTTCGCGACAAAACTGCATTATACACATAGAAGTATGGATTTTCTGTCGTGCTTGCAATTAGTGTGATTTTTCCATTTTCCATAAATTCCAAGAGCGACTGTTGTTGCTTTTTATTGAAGTGTTGAATTTCGTCCAGATACAAAAGTACTCCGTTTGCCGTTAAAAATGTATCAAGAGAATTTATAATATCCTTTATATCCGAAACCGATGCAGATGTTGCATTTAAGCGATGCAGAGTTTTTCCGGTCTTTTTTGCAATTATGTTGGCAATAGTTGTTTTTCCTATGCCGCTAGGGCCATAGAAAATCATATTAGGGACTTCGCCCTGTTCCACAAGATTTTTAAGTATCCCGCCGTCGCCAATTAAATGCTCCTGTCCTACAACCTCATCAAGACTTTCCGGTCTTAATCGGTCTGCAAGAGGCTGACTCATTTGCCACACCCCCTGCACGGCTCGATTTTTGTCAGGTCTTTTTTCATTTTAATGAATTTTTTTCCATCCTCCAAAAATTCTTCGCCAGTCTGCTCATAGCCTTCAAATTCAAAAAAGCCTTTCACCGAGTCAGGTGATACTATCGTTATATATACACCTCCGAGCGAAACAGCCTTGTCCTGCAGAGCTCTCATAATGAGGTCGCCGACATACTGCCTGCGATAGTCGTCTTTTACTGCCACAAACGATATTGTAAAGTTCTTTTCATCTATCTTTGTAAGCCTTGCAACACCCACCTGAACAGCCTTGTCATATCCAACGAAATGGTACGACTTATCTTCAAATTCATCCATTATATCTGGCATTCCAAGTTCTTCTGAAAAAACCTTTTTACGCAAATATTCTGCAATCTTATATCCGGTTTCACCATAAATAAATTTAAATTCAAGCATTTTTAATCTCTTCCTTAAAAGCATCAATTTCTTCCTGTGAAACAGATGTCATCATTGTTCTTCTGCAATTTTCTGTCTCATCAAGATATTTAAGTGCAAGTTCTTTTTCGCCTCGCATATTCGCAACTACTGCGGAATGGTAAAAACCTTCCACAAAGGTTGGGAATTTTTTACGAAGATCCTCTGTGATTTCTTCCGCCTTTTCAAGATTTCCTGAGCGGATATATGCAACTGCAAGATTATCACAAATATCACGGTCATCTGAATTATAGTCATATGCCTCAAGGCATAAATCCAGCGCCGCATCTCCATTTAGCTGACGAAAATAGCCAACCATCCCGTAGACCATAGTATTTTTAATCGTCTCAAAAATTTCTTCTGCGCCCTCGATTGCCTCGTCCACTCTTCCTGTTTTCTCGTACAACATACAGCGTAGAATTTTCGCATTTGTTTTTTCCTCAGGCTTTTTTCCATATAGGATTGATTCATTCAAAATTTTCTCCGCATCTTTGAATTCACCAACACGCATAAGCATAAGTGCATAAGAGCTTTTGTCTGCCCCTCTGCCCGAAAATTTTATTGCTTTTTTATAATATTCGAGAGCTTTTTTCATATCGCCTTCAGTATATGCGGCATTTCCCTTTGCCGCAAATATGCCCGGAATGAGCTTATAAATTCCAACAATGACTAAAGCCGCCATCGCAATCAAAATAATATCTTTCATTTTTTCACCTTTTTATCGTCAGATATGTCTATAGGCTTCGGAAAAATCGTTCAGATCGCTGCTTTGAAGTTCGGGTGCTGTACGTGTTGTACCGCCCCCGAGCAAAAAGTAGTGATATGGGCGATTTTAACAAGCCGCCTCTATTAGAATTCAGCTGTACCCACTGTTCTTGGGAATGGCAGAACGTCACGGATATTCTGCATACCTGTAATATACATAACTGCTCTTTCAAATCCAAGTCCAAAACCTGCGTGCTTATTTGTACCATACTTACGGAGGTCTAAATAGAATTCATAATCTTCAGGATTTAGTCCGCACTCGACCATTCTCTCCTTTAGAACATCAAAGTTTTCTTCTCTTTGGCTTCCGCCGATGATTTCACCAATTCCCGGCACCAAAAGGTCGCACGCCGCAACTGTCTTTCCGTCATCGTTGAGTTTCATATAGAATGCTTTTATTTCCTTCGGATAGTCTGTTACAAAAACAGGTTTTTTGAAAACTTCCTCTGTTAAGAATCTTTCGTGCTCTGTCTGCAAGTCGCATCCCCACTCAACAGGATAGTCGAACTTGTCCTTGTTCTTTTTGAGAATTTCAACAGCCTCTGTGTATGTCACACGGGCAAACTCGTTTGATACGACATTGTTAAGTCTGTCTAAAAGTCCTTTGTCAATGAACTGGTTGAAGAATGCCATTTCCTCAGGTGCATTCTCGAGGCAATAGTTAATGATATACTTAATCATATCCTCTGCAAGCTCCATATCATCAGCAAGGTCTGCAAACGCAATTTCCGGCTCAATCATCCAGAATTCTGCTGCATGGCGGGTTGTATTTGAATTTTCAGCACGGAATGTAGGACCGAATGTGTAAACATTTCTGAATGCCATACAATATGTTTCAACATTAAGCTGCCCAGAAACTGTTAAGTTTGCAGGCTTTGCAAAGAAGTCCTTTGAATAGTCAACTTCACCCTTGTCAGTTTTCGGCAATTCATTCATATCCATAGTTGTTACTTGGAACATTTCTCCTGCACCCTCACAGTCACTTGTTGTGATAATCGGGGTGTGTACGTAAACAAAGCCTCTTTCTTGGAAGAACTGATGAATTGCATACGCAATCATAGAGCGCACTCTGAATACTGCGCTGAATGTGTTTGTTCTTGCACGAAGGTGGCATTGTGTTCTTAAATATTCAAAGGTATGGCGCTTGTTCTGGATAGGATAATCAGGGGTAGATGTACCGTCAATTATGACTTCTTCTGCCTTTACCTCAAATGGCTGCTTCGCTTCAGGTGTCAAAACAAGCTTACCAGTAACAGTTACTGCTGCTGCAATATTAAGGTGAGAAAGTGCCTCAAAATTTGAGAGATTGTCCTCTATTACAACCTGAATGGTTTTAAAAAAGCTTCCGTCATTAATCTCAATAAATCCGAAATTCTTTGAAACACGGATATTTCTTATCCATCCTGAAATAGTAACGGTTTCTCCGCCAAACCTGTCAGTTTCTCTGTAAATCTCTTTTACCAATGCTTTCATTTTTAAAATCCTCTCTATATTAAATTAATTTTTATCTACAATTTTTATATTATCAAGTGTTGCCTTGAAATTTTTACGAACCGCTGCAATATACTCGTCCCGAAGTGTCTTTTGTTCGAGCTTTTCCTCATTGGAAAGCCCTTCATTCTTGGCTTTTTTAGCAAGTTCATTAATTCTCAAAATCTTTACTTCTTCCATATCTTACATACCTCCACCTTTCATTATACAACAAAAATAAAAAAATTTCAATACAAGCTACCAAATCTTATCAAAAAACATATTATATACTATCAGCGGCAAAAAATGCCGCAAGTGAAAGGAGGCATAATCATGGGTGAATGCGGATGTGGATGCAACAACTACGGCGGTTGCAAAAACTTCGATTTCGATATGATTCTTTGGGTTCTTATCATCATCGTTATCGTTACATGTATGTGCAACAACTAAAACTTTTGATTTCAATATCAAATTCTTAAAGCCTTACATCAGGCAAAAGCCGTCGGTCAACCCGGCGGCTTTTGCATAAATCATTGACAAACAACATATTATATAATACAATATACAAAAATAAATTATATTATCAGGCGATTTGTCGTCGGGCCGTTTATGCGGCAGCAGATTAGCTGTTACGTCTGCGGGATTTATCCTGCAGACTTTTTAATTATGTAGGAAATTGCGTGAAGCAATGACATAATAGCAAAACTGCTATCAAAATTCTACGCCTGCAGGCGTGGCTTTTATCAAAAGCTTTTTTTATTATAAAAAATTCTTTGCAGCTTTTCAGGAGGTATTTATGAACGAAAAAAGTAATAATCTCGCAACCCGCGTTTCTGTAAACACAATAGTATGGAATATTATACTTACTACATTTAAAATCGTTGCAGGAGTCATCGCTTCATCAACCGCTATGATTTCCGATGCAATTCACTCGGCGTCCGATGTGTTAAGCACCATTGTCGTTATAGTAGGTGTTAAAATGGCAGCAAAAACCTCCGACGCAGAGCATCAATACGGACACGAACGCTTAGAATGTGTTGCCGCACTAATTCTTTCAATTATGCTTGGACTTACCGGTATAGGTATCGGTGTTTCAGGGATAAGAAAAATAACATCTCCGTCAAATTTAAAAAGTCCCGAATTAATTGCCCTGATTGCTGCAATCGTCTCCATATTGGTAAAAGAGGTTATGTATTGGTACACAAAAGCAGCGGCAAAAAAACTAAATTCAGGTGCGCTTTTGGCAGACGCGTGGCATCATCGCTCGGATGCATTTTCATCCATAGGTAGCTTTATAGGCATTTTGGGTGCAATGCTTGGTTTTCCGGTCCTTGACCCGATTGCCGCTGTTGTAATTTGCTTTTTTATAGTTAAGGTTTCGGTTGACATTTTCCGTGATGCAATCAATAAAATGACCGATACTGCCTGCGATAGTGAAATAGTTTTACAAATTTCCAATATCGCAAGCTCGTGCGACGGGGTTTTGGGTATAGACGATATAAAAACGCGTAAATTTGGCGATAAGATATATGTTGATATCGAAATCATAGCCGACGGCTCCATTACCCTTACAGATGCTCACAATATTGCACATACTGTACACGACCGCATCGAATCAGAGATTGAAAATGTAAAGCACTGTATGGTTCACACAAATCCGTATCGGCAAATTCAGACTTGATTTGTATATGGGGTATATGACAATTCCAAACATTTCGTTATCCTCAAAAGTATTGATGAAAGTATTTTATCACGCTCCATATTTTTTCAATAAAAAAATATTACTCCCAAAGCTCACTTTGGAAATAATATTTTCTGATTAACTCATTCCTGCAAAAAAGATAAGTGCAAGTGCCAAAAGAAGCGGGCTATCATCTCCATCATCTAAAAGTATTGCGACAATTATAACCCCCAAAATTATATCGTCAAGCTCAAATCTTCCGAAAAGCTTTCCGCTTTCGCATTTTTTCGTTTCCTCACATTTCTTGGTACACTCCTTAGGTTTTTCTTCCTTTTTATGCTCCTTATCATCTTTTTGCTCGCATTTATTCACAAGCCGCGGCATATCGTTATAGCTGTAATACCTTCGATACATCTCTTAACCCTGCCTTCCGAAAAGACCTGAAAGTCTACCGATATTCATAATTCTGATAAGCTTGTCGATGCTCTGCTGACGGCTGCTTCGCATAAATGGACGAAGTGACCTTAGAAGCTCTGACCTTGAGTCATTTGTGTTTGACATCTGGTCAACCATACCCTTTAACTGTCCCAAAAACTGAATTCCCTCAGGTGTCAATGAAGGTATGGCATTATTTGAAACAGAAACAGGCGGGCTCTGTATTTCTTCAGTCTTTATATCATTATTTATTGCTTCTGCAACATTATCGGCTTGCTTCGGCTGGCTGCCCTGCTGCAGAAGTCCACTTTGCGAAAGCATACCCATTGCGGCTTTGATTTTGTCATCAGCACCATCGCCCAAAATACCCCTTAGAGTACTCATCATATCCGGCATTTAAAAATTCACCTCTCTTACTTTAATTTCTTCATTATATCGTCTGCCGTCATATTCCCAATTCCCGAAAGGTCGGCATTTTTCAATTTTCTGTTCACTTCATTTGCATCCATATTCATAAACTTTTCAATAATCGCTTTTTTATCCTTTTCTGAAAGTGAATTTTTAAGCTTTTTTCCTTCCTCTGTGGACAAGAGTTTTGAAACCGCATCAACCGAGGTTTTTAGCTTATTTCCATCCATTCCCGACAACATTTTTGACAGCTTTTCATTAATATTATCCATAGAAAATCCCCCCTATATTCCATTATATTCCGCGCATAAAAAAAATTTACAAAAACTCTTGTAATATGCAAAAATTTGTGATATAATTGCTTTATATGAATAAAAGCGATGATGAAACAAAGTAAGATATACTTCCCATAAGAGAGTTGCGGTCGTCGGCTGTGAGCCGCAGCGGTAAGGGTATATCCCAAAATTCCTTTCGGAGCTGCACAAGGGAAGCCGCAAGGTGTGTAGTTTGTGCCGCAGGTGATGCGTCAAATCAAAAATGAGTGTCCGCTTTTGGCGGAAATACGGGTGGTACCGCGGAGAAACACATACTTCGTCCCGATTTGGGAGAAGTATTTTTTTTATTCAAAAAAGGAGGAAAACCAAATGAAAGAGCAACTTTCACAAATCAAACAAGATGTAGAACAGCAGCTCAAAACTGCCGAAAGTATCGAAGCACTGGAAGAAATACGTATTAAATATCTCGGCAAAAAAGGTGAGCTTACATCAATCCTAAAAGGTATGGGACAGCTATCTGCCGAAGAAAGACCTGTTATCGGAGCACTGGCAAACGAAGTCAGAGAATTTTTGTCAAACGAAATTGACCAGAAGAAGGCTGAAATTTCAAAAGCACTTCAGGATGCCAAGTTAAAGGAAGAAGTTATCGACATAACAATGCCGGGTAAGAAAGCACAAATCGGCAACCTTCACCCGCTGACAAAGGTATTAAACGAATTTAAGGATGCAGTAATCGGAATGGGCTTCCAGATTGCAGAAGGTCCTGATGTAGAAACAGATTACTACAACTTTGAGGCTTTAAATATCCCGAAAAATCACCCTGCACGTGACACACAGGATTCTTTCTATGTTGAAGACAATATAGTTTTAAGAACCCAGACATCGCCGATGCAGATTCGTGTTATGGAAAACACAAAGCCACCGATTCGCATTATCGCACCAGGCAGAGTTTACAGAAGCGACGCAGTTGATGCAACACATTCGCCAATCTTCCATCAGATTGAAGGGCTTGTTGTTGACAAAGGCATTACAATGGCTGACCTAAAAGGTACTTTAGAAGCTCTTATTAAGTCAATCTACGGCGAAGATGCAGTTTGCCGATTCCGTCCGCACCATTTCCCATTCACAGAGCCGTCCGTTGAAACAGATATACGTTGTTTTGCCTGTGGTGGTGAAGGTTGCAGTATGTGTAAAGGCGAAGGATGGATTGAAATTTTGGGCGGCGGTATGGTTCACCCGAAGGTACTCTCTGGCTGTGGTATCGACCCTGAGGTTTACTCAGGCTTTGCGTTCGGTATCGGTCTTGAAAGACTTGTAATGGGAAGATACGACATTAACGACATTCGTCTTTTCTTTGAAAACGACGTTAGATTCTTAAAACAATTTTAATAAGGAAAGGACTGATAAAAAATGAAAGTACCTATGAGTTGGTTTAACGATTATACAGACGTTAACGGAATTTTGCCGAGAGAATACGCAGAAGCCCTTACTATGACAGGCTCCAAGATTGAAACTGTCGAAAATATGGGCAAGGATATACAAAATGTAGTTACCGGAAAAATTTTAGAAATAGAAGACCATCCCGATTCTGACCATATGGTAATATGCAAGGTCGATGTTGGTGATGAGGTTTTACAGATTGTAACAGGCGCACCAAACGTAAAGGTAGGACAGATTGTACCTGTTGCGAAAAACGATTCATACCTCCCGGGTGGCATCCACATTAAGACCGGAAAGCTAAGAGGCATTGAATCATTTGGTATGCTTTGTTCACACGAGGAACTGGGTCTTTCTGAATCCGACCTTTCTTGGGAGCCTGAATATGGAATTTTAGTTCTCCCTGAAGATACAAAAATCGGTATGGATATTAAAGATTTCTTCGGTCTTAACGAAGAAGTTGTAGAATTTGAAATTACATCAAACCGTCCTGATTGCTTTAGCGTAATCGGCTTGGCAAGAGAGACTGCGGCAACATTTAAAAAGCCATTTAATGTTGAAGTCCCAACCTTTACTGAAAACAGCGAAAACATCGCTGATACAATCTCGGTTACTGTTGAAAATCCTGACAAGTGTCTCAGATATTCAGCAAGAATGGTTAAAAATGTAAAAATCGGTCAGTCACCTGCCTGGATGGTACGTCGCTTAAAGGCTGCTGGTATTCGTTCAATAAATAATATCGTGGACATCACAAACTATATCCTTTTAGAGTATGGCCAACCAATGCACGCATTTGACCTTCGTCATTTGTCAGGCGGAAAAATAATTGTCCGTGACGCAAAAGACGGCGAAGTTATCAAGACTCTTGACGAGCAGGACAGAACTCTAAATCACAATGACTTGGTTATAGCAGATGCCGAAAAGGCTGTTGCAATCGCCGGCGTTATGGGCGGATTCAATTCAGAAATTGAAGATGATACAACAACTGTTGTATTTGAATCCGCTACCTTTGATGCAGTTTCAGTACGTTTAACTGCTCAAAAAGCAGGACTTAGAACAGAAGCATCATCACGCTATGAAAAAGGTCTTGATGCAAACAACACAATTCCGGCAATCAATCGCGCCTGCCAGCTTGTCCAGATGCTTGGCTGCGGCGAAATCGTAGGCGGAACCATTGATGTCAAGGGAAATATAAAGGCTCCTGTCGTGCTTCCGTTCCGTCCTGAAAAAATCAATGCATTTTTAGGAATTGATATTTCCAAAGAAGAAATGGCAGGCTATTTAAGGGCCATTGAATTTGAGGTTGACCTTGACAAAATGACGATTACGCCTCCATCCTTCCGTCCTGACATTGAAGCAGAAGCTGACGTTGCAGAAGAAGTTGCACGTTTTTACGGCTACAATAATATCCCGACAACTCTTTTATCAGGAGAGGCTACAAAGGGTATGTACTCACCAATGCAGAGCTTTAGACGCGAACTTTCAGATATGCTCACAGCACAAGGAATGTACGAAACCTTTACATTCACCTTTACAGGCACAGATGATTTTGATAAATTGAATCTCCCAAGTGATAGTGCATTTAGAAATGTAGTAAAAATCCGTAATCCGCTCGGCGAAGACACTTCAATTATGCGTACAACTACACTTGCATCTATGCTCAAAAATCTTGCTTACAACTACAGCCACAAAAATGAAGATGTGAAGCTTTTTGAGATAAGTAAAGTTTATATCCCGACTGAGCCTGGCAAACTGCCTGATGAACCTGAAAAGCTTTCAATGGGTATGTATGGAAAAGATATTGATTTCTACGATATAAAAGGTATTTTAGAAGCAGCATTCGATGGCCTTAACATAAAGGGTATCCAGTGGAAAAAGCTTACAGATTGTCCGTCACTTCATCCCGGAAGAGCCGCTGCATTATATGCAAACGGAAATAAAATCGGTATCGTCGGTGAAGTTCACCCGACAGTTTCTGAAAACTTTGATATTGATGTACCTTGCTACGTTGCAGAAATTGACATCGAAGGACTGTTTGAGTGTGTTGATTCCAATATCAAATACAAGGCACTTCCTAAGTTCCCTGCTGCAGAACGTGACATCGCAGTGCTTGTTGACAAAACTGCTTTAGTAGGCGACCTTGAAGCAACTATGATTAAGGCATCAGGAGAACTTTTGGAAAGCATCAGGCTGTTCGACGTTTACGAAGGCGACAGAATTCCAGAGGACAAAAAGAGTCTTGCATTTGCGATTTCCTTCCGTGCAGCTGACAGAAGCTTAACAAGTGAAGAAGTTAATAAGGTATTTAGTAAAATCGTAAAGGATTTGCAGTATAAGAATAACGCACAATTAAGATAAGAAGCGAAAAGGCTGAACGAAATTAATCGTTCAGCCTTTTAACATCTCTCATCTATCACTTCCACAGTAATAAATCCACTCAACACTATCGCCATTTTTAAGCATATATTGTGAAGAGCCAACTCCGGGTATTTCACCATTTACTTTATAAGTCCAGCCCGACATATCCCCGCAGTCAAACTCATAAAGATTGTTAATCCCCTCAACATACGCCGTATTAAATCCCGTTGTTATGGAAAATTCCAGATGTATGTTATTGTTTTTCATCTCACGCTTTAAGACATCAAAAATGCTCTCGCCCTCTTCAAACACTATTTTGCCCGCCGAAAAAATAATCCCATCTTCCGGTACAAGTCCTTTCTTTTCAGGTGTAAGTGCATCCATATTTTCAAGTATCTGCTTACAGCTTACAACCATAGTGCAAACAGAGTTATCTTCCAAAGACTTTTCGTCATTATCCTTAGCTTTTTGGTTCTCTGTATCGTCTTTTTGACCTTTCTCTTCTTCACCTTTCACCTCTACAGGCACTTTTTTTATAGGAATTTCGCTTTCCTCTTTACTTTCAGTCAAATCGGGCTTTTCTTCAGGCTCTTCCGTTTTTATTGTTTCAACAGAAACCTCCTGTAGCGACTCAGTTTCAGCTTCATTGACTTCCAGTTTTCTGCAACCTGTTCCAATCACCAAAACCGAAACCGCGACAAAAGCTACTATATATCTTTTAAGACAAATCATATCTTTACCTCTCGACTAAAGTGAGCAGCACATATAGCATCCTCACCGCTTCTGCCCTTGTTGCGTTATCCTTCGGCGCAAACAAATTATCTCCTCTTCCGCTTATAATACCGAATTTCTTTATTGCCATAACTCCTTCCTCTGCCCATTCCGATACTTCATCGCTATCTGAAAATTCTTCCGCATCAGTGATTTCTTCAATTTGAAGCTTTGCATATTCAATGTATTTGTTAATCAAGACTGCTATCTGTTCACGTGTTATTTTCTCATTTGGTGCAAAGCTGTTTTCTCCAACTCCGCTTGTTATACCATTTTTTACTGCCCACGTCACAGCACTCGCAAACCAATCAGTTTCTTTCACATCTTCAAATATTTGTTCTGCTGCTACTTCCTTTTCACTCATGCGATAAATTATTGCCAAAAATTCAGCCCTTGTAATACTGTCATCAGGTGCAAAATTATCGTTTCCTTTTCCGCTTATAATGCCTCTATTTGCAAGAGAATATATATATTCCTCTGCCCAATGATTTTTTGTGTCAGAAAATTCTATTTCCTCCTCAGTTTTAATTTCTTCCTGTGGTTTTTCTTCTACAGGCTCTTTATCCTCCTCAATTTCTATTTCGTCCTCAGCATCATCAAGATTTTTAAGTTCATAAAGTGCTTCGCTGACCTCTTCACTTGTACTGTCTATTTTTGAGGCAACAGCTATCGCATTATTATATTTTGCCCTGTTCCTGCCTACTTCTAAAATATCATCAAAATCACTCAATGAACTAAGCTCTGCTATTTCAAAAAGGAGTTCATCCTTATCGGCAGTTTTGAAAAGCCCTGCCGCTCCTCCTGTAAGGTCTTTCCCCATTCCGCAAAGCGAAAATTGCCACCTTATGACATCGCCGTCTTTAAGTTTATATGAAGACGCACTTTTTGATGGTATCTTCCCGTCTACCATATACATCCATCCGCTTGAATCGGAATAATCAAATTCTGACAGCATTTCGCTATCTTTTCTTTCATTTATTCCTCCAAGATACTCCTTTATATATTCAGGAATATTAACCTCAGTGTTTTTATCTTCAATGCCGCTTAAATAAAATCCGAGTTCATTGCTTGCATTATAATCAATGCCCTTTTCGTCAAGCACCTGACACAAAAGGTCTGCAGCAGTTTTTTGTGTCGTTGTGTCCACAAGCACAGGCTTCACAATAAAGCCTCCTCCAAGTGTGGATTTTTCAACAGTAATGCAAACGGTGATGTTCTTAGGTCTTACTACAGAGGCACCTCCACCGCCTGCTTCTCTTACAGTTGCAGTGACAGTATATTCTTTTGTTTCTCCGTTTTCTGCTGTTACAGTATATACAAAAGGCGATGTCAAATCAATCTGCGTACCACTTGCAGGCGAAATAGATGCATTTTTACTAATGGTTATTTCCGGGACAAGCGCTGAAGTATTTGTCCCCGCCGGAAGTACTATTGAAATTGTTTTATTTACTTCATCAATAGTAGCGGCAGTATCCCCGATTTTAAATTCAGTTATAGCTTTTCCGCTTTCTTCTTTTCTCAATGCCACAATGTATCCCGAATCAATCTTATAATATATCGTTCCCTCATCATCGCATATTAAACTGCTAAGGCAATAATTCTGCATCTCATCACTAGGGATATAAAGGTCATTTCCGGTAGCCGTAACACTCACAGCTCCGCTTTCATCAATATTTTTTTCTGCCTCAATAACGTATATTCCCCCGGGAACATTATTATAGGTTGTGTAAATATAGACTTTACCGCCTTCTTCCTTATATGCGGTAGATAAAAGTCCTGATGCCTGTGCGTATGCCGGAACAGAAGTTGCCGCAACAGCTTGCATATTTTCTGCATTTACCATCACATAGCAAGGTCCGTCTATCTTTATATCCTCAGGTAAATTTCCACCTGTTTGAATACCTGTGTATACAATACCATCACACACAATCGGAGTTACAGTAGTCGCTCCGCCTAACTCTGCACTTTTAAGTGTAGTATCGTCAAAAGTGCCGTCATCATTTATCTTTACCTGATAAAGCATTCCGCCTTTAGTGGTAAAATATATTCTGTCCGTTTCTGTATCATACGCAATAGCCGAGCGTATGTCCCCATACAGATTTTCTATTTTGTCAAGCTCTACTCCCGTTTCGGGATTTACACTATATAAAATTGCGGAATCTGACTGCGCATTTGCACCCGCTCCGTCATCACCGCCAAACACGGCATAATTGTCCGTCACATACGCACCCGACCAGTAAAATCCGCCTGTATGCAAAACTGACCATTCACGTTCCTTTACTTCATCAGTAGCTTCAGTATTTTCATCTGCAGCTGAAATACAAAAATACTCGCCGTCACCAACCTCGCTTGTCCACGAGCCTGTATAAATTTTGCCGTCCTTATATGTTATCGGCGACAATGTCTGTCCACCGACACTTGTTTCTTCACTAATCCAAAGGCTTTCTAAAGTGTCAGCAGAAAGTGCCTGAATTCTTCCATTTCCAATCTGCACAAAAATCATGTCCTCGCCGTATCCTATCGGCATATAGGAATAGCCAACACTTCCCGCAAGCTCGTTGCTTTCACAAAGTATTTCACCGCTTTCCCGTGACAAAACTACCACCTTGTTATCAAGAGCAGTATAGAGCTTGTCGCCAACTATAACAGGCGGAACTGATGTATCATAAAACCCCGGCCACATTCCTTCTTTTCTTACAGCTTGCGTCCATTTAATCTGTAAATCCTGTGTATTTATCGGGGTTTCGGCTGTTGTTATTCCCATATTTTCAGGATTTCCACGAAAACTTATCCAATCGCCTGTGTTCTCAAGGCTAGGCGTAGTCTCCGCAAACGTTACCTGCACAAACGATGATAAAATCATCAACATCGCAAGCAATAGTGACATTACATTTTTTCTTCTCATTCTTAATCTCTCCTTTTTATTTCTCTGCCGTGTTTGATATTATTAATATATTTTCTGTCACCTCCCAAATGCCGGGCAAAGAAAAAAGCCGCGGCAACATAAAAATTGCCACAGCTGTGTTTCCTGTGTATTTCACAAATTGCTTTGCGTTTGCACGCAAACAAAACTATCCTTCCTTCTGTCAAAGGACAGAGTGCGGAAAGATATCAGTGCAGGTCTTCTGACTCGCAGACCCAAATCGACATATTTTCTGCCTTCTCAGTTTCCCAATGACCGGTTTTCACCGACGAAAATATCCCAAGTCTGCATACAGCGACATTCTACCGTACAGGGTTCTCACCTGTTTCCCTTTTCACCGACTGCGGCTGACTACTTGCCTTTGCACCGCAGACGACACACTGTGTGAATGCTCTCATTCTAGCATTATTCTAATTTTCTGTCAAGATTATTTCAAGATTTCAAATTGCTTTTCCTATCTTCCAAGTGCCTTATCTACCTGAATCATAATTGCACATTCCATACGTTTTTTGAAAAGCTCACATCCGTATTCGTATATGCCATTTATGTCTCCTGTTGCGTGATACGCATTTGCGGCACATCCGCCCGAGCAGTAAAGCTTTGCCCAGCAGTCCTTGCACTCAGGACGCGAATATACATTGCATTTTCTAAATTTATCCTGCATTTTTGTATTAGTCACGCCGTCCCAGACATTACCCATACTATACTTTTCATCACCCACAAACTGATGACACGGAAAAAGCTCTCCCCAAGGCGTTACTGCCAGATACTCTGTACCTGAGCCACAGCCCGAAATTCTCTTATAGATACAAGGTCCGTTTTCAAGGTCAATCATATAGTGGTAGAAGGTAAAACCTCTTCCCTCTTTATCCCTTTTTATCATCTCATTTGCAAGTATTTCATACTGCTCAAACAATTTCGGTAAATCCTCTTTTGTAAGCGCATAAGGGTCAGTCGGTGCGCACACAACCGGCTCCATACTAAGCTCGGTAAATCCAAGGTCTGCAGTATGGAAAATATCGTTTGTAAAATCCACATTATTATGCGTATATGTACCGCGCACATAATAGCTCAAATCTCCACGCTTTTTTACAAACTCCTGAAACTTTGGAACAATAACGTTGTAACTGCCTCTGCCCTGATAGTCCTTTCTGAGTCTGTCGTGTACCTCAGGTCTTCCGTCAAGACTCAAAACAACATTACTCATTTCCTTATTACAAAATTCCGTCACTTCATCATCTAAAAGTACACCATTCGTAGTAAGCGTAAATCTAAAGTTTTTTCCGTGTTCTTTTTCAATGCTCCTGGCATAGGCAACAAGCTGCTTCACAACATCCCAATTCATAAGCGGTTCGCCGCCAAAAAAGTCAACCTCAAGATTTCTTCTTGTGCCTGAATTTGCGATGAGAAAATCCAGTGCCTGCTTTCCAACTTCAAAGCTCATAAGCGCTTTGTCACCCTGATATTTTCCCTGACTTGCAAAGCAGTAAGAACAATTAAGGTTGCAGGTATGTGCGACGTGCAGGCAAAGTGCTTTTATAACATTATTCTTGTTCTTTAAAATATCTGCCTTGTCTTCATAAATATCTTCGGCAAAAAGTTGTCCATTTTCCTTTAAAGCCTCCACATCGGCAATACACGAAAGCACATCTTCCTCTGAAATATTTTCATATTTCTCGGTGATTTTCCTTACAATTTCCGCCTTTTCTTCCTTTTCAAACATAGCAATTATGTCATACGCAACCTCGTCAACCGCGTGAACAGAGCCGCTACACACGTCAATCACTATGTTATATCCGTTTTGTTTATATTGATGTATCATATCTTTTCCTTCTTAAAATAAATTTGCCGACTGACAATTCAGCCGGCAAGCCTTAAAATTTTATTTGTTTTCACACGGCTGATTTGCAACACCGCAAGATGTTTTACAAGCTGACTGGCATGATGTCTGACATTCGCCACATCCACCCTCACAGTTTGTTAAGTTTCTTGTATTTAGTGTAACAATTCTTGAAGTAGCCTCACACGGCTGATTTGCAACACCACAAGATGTTTTACAAGCTGATTGGCATGATGTCTGACATTCGCCGCATCCACCCTCACAGTTTGTTAAATTTCTTGTATTAAGAGTATTAATTCTGCTCATACCAAATTCTCCTTCTAATATTCTACAATAAATATATTATATAGTGTTTTTTTCCTGTTGTCAAGTCAAATGGGCTATTTTATGACAAGTATTTTACCTGTTTTTCGTTTTTTGTTTCCTCTTAATTCAAAGCCGAATTCTTCATATTCTATCAAAACTCCTGCTATTTCTTCAGAAATTTTTTCTCCTGGAATTATTATTGGTACTCCCGGCGGATATGCCCATACATATTCAGCAGAAATCCTGCCTATACCTTTTAAGCAGTCTACATATTCGGTTTCTTCTGACCTTGCCTCGCCCACAGGCATCACTTTTTTTGCCGAGCAGATATTTGGGATTTTTGTATCTCTGCACTCTACCATTTTATCAGCGACGCAGAGTGCATCAAAAAATAAGTCCAAATTCTCTTTTGTATCTCCCATACCGGTCATCGCGACCACATATCCCGGCATCGCCATTTCACACTCAACGCCTGCATCTCTTAGAAGCTTTATCAGTTTCTTCCCATCCTCCGTAAGCATCACAATTTTGCTTTTATCCAAATCAAAAAATCTTTCTTCATTTTCTAAAATGCGGACATTCTTTAATTTTTTTGCCTTTTTATAAAATTCATTGAGATTACATTCCCAATTCTTAAAAAGCTCATCACCTTTTTCTTTAAGCAGATTTATGCACCCATCAATAGATGCCATTAATACGTATGACGGACTGCTGGTTTGGAAAATTGACAGCTTTTCAGCCAACTCATCTTCACAAACCAAATCACCTGAAACATAACAAATCGCAGTTTGTGTGAGGCTTGGCAAGGTTTTGTGCAGGCTTTCGACTACAATATCTGCACCACAGCTTGATGCAGAGTTTGGAAATCCACAACCAAACCCAAAATGTGCTCCGTGCGCCGCATCCACCAAAACAGGGATGCCCCTTTTGTGCGCAATATCACATATTTTTTTAACATCACTAACAACACCCTCATAGGTAGGACTTGTTAGAATGACAAGCTTCGGGTTTTCCTTTAATTTTTCTTCAACGTCACAAGGACTAATTGAGCCGCAAATCCCTGTTCTTTCGTCAATCGGAGGATTTACGAATACAGGTATAGCGCCGCAAAGCTCTAAAGCATTATAAACCGATTTGTGACAATTTCGTGCGCATATAACACTGTCACCGCTCTTAAGCACAGCAGAAATAGCCGCTAAAATCCCACCTGTCGCACCGTTTATAAGATAAAATGCTTTTTTTACGCCTCGCATTTTAGCAGCTTTTTCCATTGATTCTTTCAAAATACCCTCAGGATTATGCAAATCGTCAAAGCCATTAATTTCGGTTATGTCAAGGCTGGCAGATAGCTTTTCAAGGTATGGCGATAAAAGTACATTCCTTTTATGACCCGGCATATGCATAGGGATTCTGTTGTTTTCTTCAAGTTGGTCAATTAAAGTTTTCATATTAACTCCCGATTTTAATGTTATTTACAATAAAGGTCATTAGTTATACATAATAGAAATATCGGTTATATATGGTATTCCGTGGCACTCCGCCTCAAACACGCCTGATACCGTAACTTCGCGTCCGACATACTCTCTAAGGCGTGCAGTATCCTCGCCCTTAGTATAAAACACATTGCTTGACCACTTTGATTCTTCCTCATAAACATCTATGTAATAATACTCAAGTTTTTCACTTATTGTTATAAAACAATACTCCAGTCCAATATCACTCGGTTCATCCGAATATTCCACAATCCCCGTCAGTGAAAATTCATCTCCCTTTTTTAGAATATTCGATGAAACTGTTTCTATATTACTTTCTTTTTCTAAATCAATCCTCTCAGTATTTGTGTCTTGCTTTTTAACACATCCTGACAAAAAAATCCCCATAAAAGCCAAAAGAATAAGTACTTTCTTCATCAAATATTTCCTCCATTAGAACACTTTAACAATATAACCTATAATTATTCTTAATCCATTATTTTTCTAATATTATTATACCATATCACCATTCCCTATTTCAACAAAAAACGGGCGATTGCTCGCCCGATATTTTAGTTCTTTGGTTTAAAGAATGACGGAACATTTACGCTGTCCATTCCAGCCTTTAATGTTCTTGAGAAAATTGCATCGTCATCATTTGTTGATGTGAAGGTCGGAACCTGTCTTGCACCAAAATCTGTAGCCTTAGGAGTAGTGTTTGCGAAGCTTTCTGTTTTTACGCCTCTTTTATTTTTCGCATTAAGACCTGTTGCAATCAATGTAACCTTGATTTCATCCTTCATATTTTCATCAACTGCAGTACCAACGATAATTGTAGCATCCTGTGATACCATTTCACGAACGATTGATGAAACCTCGCCCATATCAACAAGTGAGAACTCTGTACCACCTGTGATATTGAGAAGTACGTTATGCGCACCCGAAATGCTTGTTTCGAGTAGTGGAGATTCTATTGCTGCACGAACTGCATCCTGAGCAGCATTTTCACCCTTACCAAGACCGATACCCATATGAGCAACACCTGAATCACGCATAATTGTGCTGACATCGGCGAAGTCACAGCTGATGATACCGTTCTGAGCAATAACTTCGATTATTCCCTCTACGCCCTGACGAAGAACCTCGTCTGCAAGCTTAAAGGATTCCTTTATAGAAATTTTCTTATCGGCTGTCTTTAATAAAAGGTCGTTAGGAATTGTAACTATAGCATCAACATTTGCAGCAAGCTGTTCAATACCGGCTTCTGCATTTCTTGCTCTTTGCGGGCCTTCAAAGAAGAATGGCTTTGTTACAACTGCAACTGTTAAAATTCCCATTTCCTTTGCAAGCTTAGCAATTACAGGAGCAGCACCAGTACCTGTTCCGCCACCCATACCTGCTGTAATAAATACCATTTCTGTATTTTCTAAAAGTTCTTTGATAGCACTTTCGGTCTCCTCTGCTGCTTTCTGTCCGATTTCAGGTTTTGCACCTGCACCAAGCCCTTGCGTAAGTCTTGTTCCAATCTGAAGTGCAACAGGAGCCTTTACTGTTTTAAGCTGCTGAAGGTCTGTATTTACTGCAATAAACTCTGCTTTGGCAACATTAGCTTCTATCATACGATCTACTGCATTATTACCGCCGCCACCTACGCCTATTACCTTAATTCTTGCGCCGTCGGTTGGCTGCATATCTGCAGTATCGGTTACAAAATCAATATTGTTACCCATTTATATATCCTCCTTAGTTCATTTATCTATAAATATACAATTTTATTGTACTATGTTTTTCAAATTATTTCAATAGTTATTTGATATTTTTTTTGAAAAATCTCTAATTTTTGAGTAATTTTTACAGTTACGGTGTATAGATTGCCTTACCAGTTGTTGACAGATTGATAGTTCCGCGGGAATTCTGAGTCAGCTTATTTGAGTTTACCGCCTCTTTAAACAACGCAAGCTTCCTCTGGAAGTCAATATGTGTTCCGCAGATTGCATCAAGTCTTGACTGATAATTAAAGGTAATATTTGTCATATCCGCAAAAGACATAACAGTTATATCCCTTATTATATCCGCTTTTTCCATATATCCTATGCATGACATCACAATTTTTTGCACTTCTTCATCTTTAAACGCTATCATTTCGCCCACATTCGCAGTCGTCACTGTAATTCCTTCGCAAACAGCAACTCCCTCAAGCTTTTCTGTTGTCTTCTCAAGAATTTTGCCAGTAGCATCAATTACGATATAGCTTTCTGCAAAAAAGACCTGTATCGCCGGCTGGCATTCCTTAATTTCCACCAAAATGGTTGGAGGAAATGCCTTTTTCTTAACTGTCACCTTATCTATGTAAGCCATATCATCAAGGTTACGTTTAATTGTTCTTTTTCTTGTACTGAAAAGATTTCTGCCCGTCACATCTCCGATTTGCGATGTTATCTCCTCTGTGAGCAGCTTTTGATTTCCTGCAACATTTACTGTTCTTATATTGAAAAGAGGAGTGAAAAACATAATTACAAGCACGAAAATTAATGTAAGCACTGTAAAGAAAATATATCTTCTTATCCGTTGCTCACGAATTCTCTTTTGCCGACGTTTATCGTGGCGTGCCTGTATATTTGTGCCACCTGACTTTTTGTTAGTCATATTACTCCTCCGTACTGCCTAAAACGGCATTTAATACGTTCTTTAATCTACACGTTTTATATCGAGTCCACAAGCAGACAAAACTTTTTCAATCCGCTCATATCCCCTGTCAATAAACCTTACGTTTTCAATCTCTGTTATGCCCTCTGCGCTAAGCGCCGCAACCACAAGTGCTGCTCCGCCGCGAAGCTCTTTTGCAACAACATTTGCTCCGCTTAAATTACTTTTTCCAATTACGACAGCAACTCTTCCGTCAGCCTTGATATCCGCTCCCATCCGCACAAGTTCTTCTATGTGTTGAAAACGGTTTTCAAATATATTTTCAACAAAAATGCTGGTTCCCTCACATTGTGTGCAAAGCGCCATAAATGGAGACTGTATATCGGTCGGAAATCCAGGATACGGCATCGTTTTTATAGTACCTATGCTTTTAAGGCTTTTTGCAGGCTGAAGGATTATTTTACTTCTCTCGGTATAAACCCTGCAACCCATATCTCTTAAAATATTTATCATAGCACCCGCGTGAGTACTGTCTGCCTTTTTAAGAATAACACTTCCGCCTGTTGCCGCCGCGCAGGCAAGATATGTAGCCGCAACAATCCTGTCGGGAATAATAGTATGCTCAACACCATAGAGCTTATGTACACCTTCAATGACGACAGTATCACTTCCTGCGCCATATATCTTTGCTCCCATACGATTTAAAAACCGCTGGAGGTCAACAATTTCAGGCTCTCTTGCAGCGTTTTCAATCACGGTCACTCCATTTGCAGTAGATGCCGCAAGCATAGTATTTTCCGTAGCGCCGACACTTGGAAAATCCAGATGTATGTTAGAGCCTGCAATATTGTCTGCTTTGCAGTGTATAAACCCGTGCGACTCTGTTATTTCAACTCCAAGTTGCCTGAGTGCCTTAAGATGCAAATCTATTGGCCTGTTCCCGATTTCGCAACCGCCCGGCATTGAAACCTCAGCCTTTCCGAATTTTGAAATAATTGCTCCCAAAAAAATTATAGACGAACGCATCTGCCTCATCAGGTCATCGGGAATGGTATATCCACAAATGTCCGACGAATCTACCTCAAGGCAATTATTCTCCCATTTTATCCTGCAACCAAGGTTTTTAAGAACTGCTATTGTCATTTCGACATCCCTTAGCCGCGGACAGTTATATATTATATTTTTTCCGTCGCTCAAAATAGAAGCAGCAAGGATGGGAAGCACAGAATTTTTTGCTCCCTGGACGTCAATTTCGCCCTCCATTTTTTTGCCGCCTTCTATGATCAGCTTACTCATAGAAACACCTCCGGCTTTACATTTTCATACTGTATAATATGAAAGTAAAAGTTTTGTGTTCCTACAACGATATATTATATCAAACTATCTTGGTAAAATCAACTTTTTTCATCAATTTGCTCTAAAAATGCAATATCATCCTTTGAAAGTTCGGCACTTTCGAGCATATCCGGACGCTTTTTCTTCGTCACCAAAAGTGCCTGCTGACGTTTCCAAATTTCAATATTTTTATGATGCCCCGAAATTAATATATCCGGAATTTTAACTCCCATAAATTCCTGCGGATGAGTGTATTGAGGATGCTCTAAAAGACCTGCAAAATGGCTTTCATTCTGATATGAGCTTTCCTCTGCAAGCACACCCGGTATCATTCTGCTAACTGAATCTATAACCGCCATTGCAGGGATTTCTCCACCTGTTAAAACGAAATCACCTATCGATATTTCCTCATCAACAATCATATCAAGCACGCGCTGGTCAACTCCCTCATAATGCCCGCACAAGAACACGATATGCTCTTTTTTTGAAAGCTCAATCGCCTTTTTCTGATTAAAAACTGCACCTTGCGGCGACAAAAATACCGTATGCGGCTTTTCTTCACACTTTTCCGCTATGCTCATATAAGCATCATAAATCGGCTGAGGTGTCATAAGCATACCGCCGCCTCCCGAATATGGATAGTCATCGGTTTTTCTGTGCTTATCCTTTGAAAAATCACGGATATTTATGAAATTCATTTGGAGAAGCCCCTTTTCCCTCGCTCTGCCTGTAATGCTATCACCCAAAACAGCCTCAAACATATCGGGAAATATCGTCAATACATCAAATTTTATCATTCGTCTTCCAGTCCTTCTGGTATTTTAATTGTAATCTTTTTATTCTGAATATCTACTGCTTTCAAAACTCCGTCAATTATAGGAATCAGTAGATTTTTCTTATTTTCTCTCTTAATATCATAAACATCATTTGAGCCGGTTGAAAATACATCTTGCAAAACTCCGATTTTTTCGCCGTTTTCCTCAAATATCACACAGCCAATGAGGTCTGCTATATAGTAAACTCCTTCCGGCAGTTCTCCAAGAGTATCACGATCTGCCAAAAGAATTGTATTTTTATATTTTTCCGCATCTTCAATCGAATTAATCTCTGCAAATTTTACTATTATATTATTCTTCTGATACTTTACATTTTTTATAGTCATCTTTTCTGCGTCTGTATGTCCTTTTACATACACAGCACCGATTTCTTCAAAAACCTCAGGCGAATCTGTCCAAGTCACAATTTTCACTTCTCCCCGAAGTCCGTGGGTATTGATTATTTTTCCTACCTCTAAAAAGTCCATTCTCTTATCCTTTCTACGCAAAAAGCGCAGGCTTTAAGTTTTTCAGGCGGTATATTTTGCTGCCAAAAAAAACACTTAAAGCCTTCATTATATATTAAAATAAGTGCCTCACCTGACACTCATTTTAATATATTTATTGAACAATATCGACAGTTACGTGCTTGTCTTCAATGCTTGCAGCTGCCTTAACAACAGTTCTGATTGCCTTTGCAATCTTTCCCTGCTTGCCGATAACCTTGCCCATATCACCATCTGCGACACGAAGCTCTAAAGTTACGGAATTTTCTCCCTCGATTTCGGTTACTACTACCTCATCAGGGTGTTCTACCAATGCTTTTGCAATAAGTTCTAAAACTTCTTTCATTATGGTAATCTCCTTACATAATGCCCTGCTTCTTTAAAAGAGCCTTAACAGTATCTGTTGGCTGAGCACCGTTTCCAATCCACTTCTTAGCAAGGTCTGCATCAATGTTAACTGTTGCAGGGTCTGTAAGTGGGTTGTATGTTCCGATTTCTTCGATGAATCTACCATCTCTCGGATATCTTGAATCTGCTACAACTACTCTGTAAAAAGGAGCCTTCTTAGCACCCATTCTTCTTAATCTGATTTTTACTGCCATCTTAAATTCACCTCCTGAAAATATTTCTTTTGTATATCAAAGCCTTTCGGCATTTAATATCGTTAAAATTTACCGCCAAATTTTTTCATACGCTTCATAATCCTTGCCTGCTTTCCGCCGGAAAACTGCTTCATAAGCTGTTTCATCTGCTCAAACTGCTTCAAAAGCTCATTTACGTCCTGCACTCTCGTACCGCTGCCCTTAGCTATTCTTACCTTACGGCTTGCAGCTATTATCTTAGGGTTTGCCCTTTCCTTCGGTGTCATTGACTGAATGATTGCCTCAGTACGTTTCATTTTCTTTTCGCCTTCGGCATCATTTACACTATCAAGCATCTTTTTATCAATGCCCGGCATCATTCCCAAAAGTTGGGAAATTGAACCCATTTTCTTTATCTGCTGAAGTTGACCCAAGAAATCCTCAAGGTCAAAGGTCTGCTGACGCATTTTCTTTTCAAGCTCTCTTGCCTGCTCTTCATCTACGACCTCCTGAGCCTTGTCAATCAAGGTCATAACATCGCCCATACCAAGAATTCTTCCTGCCATTCTATCGGGGTGGAACGGTTCGAGTTCTGACAGTTTTTCGCCGACAGATGCGAACTTTACAGGCTTTCCCGTTACTGCCTTTACCGAAAGTGCTGCACCGCCTCTTGTATCGCCGTCAAGCTTTGACAAGATAACACCTGTTATTTCAAGCTGACTGTTAAAGCTTTCCGCCACATTAACTGCGTCCTGACCTGTCATTGCATCAACAACAAGCAAAGTCTCGGAAGGGCTTGTACCGCTTTTTATATTTGCAAGCTCCGCCATCAGCTCTTCATCTATATGAAGACGTCCCGCAGTATCTATAATTACAGGGTCGTTACCATGTTTTTTAGCGTGTTCAACAGCCTCCTTGGCAATTTTTACCGGATTTTCATCCGTTCCCATCGAAAAGACCGAAACACCAATCTGGTCGCCCAAAACCTGAAGCTGTTTTACCGCCGCCGGACGATATACGTCGCACGCAACCAAAAGAGGTCTTTTGTCCATTGTCTTTCTTAAATTAAGTGCCAGCTTTGCGGATGCAGTTGTTTTACCCGCACCCTGAAGACCGCACATCATAATGACTGTAGGCGGATGCTTTGAAAACTCAATTCTTGAATTTTCGCTACCCATCAACTCAGTCAGTTCATCACGAACAATTTTTAAGATACTCTGCGACGGGGTAAGACTTTCCAGTACCTCCTGCCCCATTGCCTTTTCTGACACACTTTTTATAAAGTCCTTAACGACCTTAAAGTTTACGTCAGCCTCTAAAAGTGCGAGTTTTACCTCACGCATAGCATCTTTTATATCTTTCTCAGTAATTTTTCCTTTGCCCTTTAACTTCTTAAAAACTCCTGACAGCTTTTCGCCGAGATTTTCAAATGCCAATGCTTTCACCACCTTTACAGCCGACTTTTAATTTCTTCAATTTTTTCGTTTAACACCTTTGCTTTATCACTATCGGGCAAAGTTTCGATAACTTCCTGCATACTTTTCACAAGCTTGTTTATTTCGGCAAACCTTTTTGCCATACCAAGCTTATCTTCAAAGCCCAAAAGATGTGCCTCACCCTGCTTAATAAAAGCCCGCACACCCTGACGCGACACTTCCATATCTCCTGCAATTTCTGCCAAAGACAAATCCTGATTATAATATAAATCAAGTGCTTCTGCCTGCTTCTCTGTCAAAAGCTCGCCGTAAAAATCCAGAAGAACACTCACAGATAAATCCTTTGCCAAGACTTTCACCGCCTTTAGTGTAAACCAAAAAAACTTTACAGGCATCATTATACAACAGTTGTATGCCATTGTCAATAGTTTTTGCAAAAAAATTGCACAAAATTTCCGCA
>JAZNNI010000091.1:0-17608 GCA_045580145.1 Clostridia bacterium | reverse complement strand
TTATCAGACATATTTTCACTCTCCTTTTCTATCCTCTCGCAAATAAAATTATACCCCAATTTATTTATTTTATAACAAAAAGCAGGAGGAATATCCTCCTGCCAAATTTTAAATTAGTGTTCCTTTAGCCACAGGAAGCGGATAGCTTTCCTGTCCGACAAGCTTTCTACCTGCCGTTATTTCAACCTCCTTATCCAGCACAACATATTCAAGATTTACATCTTCATTGATAATATCGCTCTGCATAAGCACACAATTTTTAACAACGGCGCCTTTTTTAATAACAACATTTCCCGACACAACACTATTTATAACAGTACCTTCAATCACACAGCCGTCAGCAATATATGAGTTTACAACCTCTGCATCCTCTCCATACTTTGTCGGTGCTAAATCCCTGTTCTTTGTATAAATCGGTGACTTGGAATATAGGAGTTCCTCTTGCATCTCTTTCTCAAGGAATTTCATATTGTTGTCATAGTATGACTTCATACTGTCAATTTTATCGGTATATCCCGTATGCTCATATCCGTACATTCTGAGTCCCGACATCTTTTTAGCTATTGCGTCCTTTATAAAGTCATGATTTCCGCGAGCGGAACATTCGTCCACAATACTCTCCAAAAGCGCTCTTTCCATAATGAACACATCCGTGCTTGCAAATGTAGTTTTCGGATAATACGGGCAGACTTCAATATCGGTTATATTCTTATCTTCATCAACATCCAAAAGTGTATAACGAGAAAGCTCTTTTTGGTCAACACCCTTCATATCTTTATAGATTATGGTAATATCCGCCTGTTTTTCAATATGCTCCTCAATTACCTCGTTAAAGTCTATATTATAAATACTGTTTCCAAGAGAAAGTATAACATAAGTCTCGCGGCTTCTGTGGATAAACTCCCTTATTCCGCTCAAAATATCCAAATCACCTCGGATTATTTCATATGCATTTTTCTTGCCAATGTTAGGAGGCAGAACATTAAGACCTCTGTTTTTTCTGTTCAAATCCCACGGAGAACCCGACTTGATGTGGTCCATCAGCGATGAATAATTTGCCTCTGTCGCAACGCCTATGTTCTCAATACCTGCACTAGCCATATTAGAAAGCACAAAGTCTATGATTCTATATCCGCCCGCAATCGGCAGAGCCGTCGCACTTCTAATATCTGTCAGCGGCGGTATGTTAATATTGCTGGCAATAATTATGCCCATTGTATCTATCATTTTCTTTTGCCCCCTTTTTTTACTCTATCTCAACCATTGAACCTTTTGGTATATCAGCATTTTGAGGTATTGTCGCTCCGCCTTCAATGAGAACCAATCCACCACTGCACATACCTGAAATATACTTACTCGTATCATCTTCGACAAGTCCGATTTTAGCTCCGTCTTCAATTACCGCTCCTGCACCGATTACGGCTTTGTTAATGACAACATTATCCCCAATCTTTACATCCGGCATTATGACTGAATTTGTAATCTTTGAATTTTCGCCTATATGAACATTCGAGAAAATCACAGAATGGTCAATCTCGCCATAAACCATACATCCCTGCGTTACGCTACTATTTTTGATTTTTGCATTTTTGCCCACGTATTGCGGCGCAAGTGCAGTATTTCTTGAATAAATATTCCATCCGCCCTCTGTAATATCAAATTTAGGAGGTGAGTCGATAAGGTCCATATTTGCTTCCCAGAGGCTCTGGACTGTTCCAACGTCTTTCCAATATCCCTCAAAGCGATAGCTTACCATCTTCTCGCCGGCAGAAAGCATACAAGGAATAATGTTTTTTCCGAAGTCGTTTGAAGATTCAGGGTCTCTTTCGTCATCTTCAAGGTATTTTTTAAGCACTTTATAATCAAAAATGTATATACCCATTGACGCTAAGTTACTCTTTGGATTTGCAGGCTTTTCTTCAAATTCGGTGATTAATCCCTCTTCGTTGACATTCATAATACCAAATCTGCTTGCTTCCTCCCACGGAACAGGCATTACTGCGATTGTTACCGCCGCACCCGACTTTTTATGAGCCTTCAGCATCTTTCCATAATGCATTTTATATATATGGTCGCCTGACAGAATAAGCACATTTTTTGGAGAAAATCTGTCTAAAAAACTGAGGTTCTGGTATATTGCATTTGCCGTCCCTTTATACCACTCCCCCGCCTGCGCACTCTGATATGGCGGCAGGACATAGACTCCGCCGTGGTTTCTGTCTAAGTCCCACGGGCCTCCGTTCCCGATATAAGTGTTTAGCTCAAGCGGCTGATACTGCGTCAGTACACCAACAGTATCTATACCTGAATGTACACAGTTCGACAGCGGAAAATCAATAATCCTGTACTTCCCGCCGAAAGGAACCGCTGGCTTTGCAACATTTTTAGTAAGAGCACCGAGTCTGCTTCCCTGTCCTCCCGCCAAAATCATTGCTACACAATCCTTTGCATTCATTTAATCTCTTCCTTTCGCATTTTTTTCAGATATAAAACAGACAAGCCTGCCAGTTCAATATTGATTGAATACGGTAGCTCCTGTGAGTTTTTATTTTTAATGGTCTTATATTTTTTCTTCCTTGCCGCAGTCTTTCCGCCAAACCTTTTCCAATCAGATGACATAACAACCTCGTACTCACCCGCACTGGCTAAGTCAAGTTTATATTTTGTGCGATCAACCGGTGTGAAATTTGCGACAACCATTATCTCCTCGCCATTCTTTGCCTTTCTTATATACGACAGCACCGAATTGTCTCTGTCCTCAGGATTTATCCAAGAAAATCCGTCCCAGCTCTGGTCAATCTCCCAAAACGGCTTATTTTCAAGATAAAATTTATTGACTTCCTTCACGTAGTCATTGAATTTTTTATGCATATCAATGCCCAGAAGGTGCCACTCAAGTCCCTCGTCGTATCTCCATTCGATAAACTGTGCAATCTCACCGCCCATAAACATCATCTTTTTGCCCGGCAGCGACAAATAATATCCCAAAAGTGTACGATAGCTTGCAAATTTTTCCTCGTACGAGCCGAACATCTTATCAATAAGCGACTTTTTGCCGTGAACAACCTCATCGTGCGAAAGCGGTAGAATGAAGTTCTCAGAATACGCATAACACATCACAAAGGTGAGCAAATCGTGATTTCCTTTTCTGAAATACGGGTCTATTGCCATATAACGCAGAGTATCATTCATCCAGCCCATATTCCACTTATAGTTAAAGCCGAGTCCGCCCTTATCTGCAGGACCCGTTACCATACTCCACGCTGTTGATTCTTCTGCAATCATTAGGATATTCGGGAATTTTGAAAACATTATTTTATTTAAATTCCGCAAAAAATCTATCGCCTCAAGATTTTCGTTTCCGCCGTAGATATTAGCTATCCACTCGCCGTCATTCCTGCTATAATCACGATAAAGCATTGAAGAAACTGCATCAACCCTCAGTCCATCAAAATGGTATTCGTTTACCCAGAAATATGCAGACGACAAAAGGAAGGACACAACCTCACTCTTTGAATAGTCAAAGACCATAGTTCCCCAATCCTTATGTTCTCCCATTCTCGGGTCAGCATATTCATAGGTTGCAGTTCCGTCAAAGTGGAAAAGTCCGTGCAAATCTCTTGGAAAATGTGCCGGCACCCAGTCCATTATAATCCCGATTCCGTTTTTATGACATTTATCCACAAGATACATCAGGTCCTCCGGCTTTCCAAACCTCGCCGTTGCGGCAAAATACCCCGTGACCTGATACCCCCATGACCCGTCAAACGGATACTCAGACAGCGGCATCATTTCAATATGAGTGTACCCCATTTCCTTCACATAAGGCACAAGCTCGTCCGCAAGTTCGCGATAGGTATACAAGCTTCCGTCCTTATGTGTTTTCCAAGAAGCTGCGTGAACTTCGTAAATATTCATCGGCTTATCATAAATCGGGGTTTTCTCGCGTTTTTTTAGCCACTCCTTATCACCCCAGCGATATTTCGGAATATCACGGACTAAAGACGCGGTATTGGGGCGAAGCTCATTTAGAAATGCAACAGGGTCTGCTTTTAAAACAGTCTTCCCATTTTTGTCGGTTATGGCATACTTATAAAGCATATCTTCCCTTATATCTTCAAAAACACCATACCATACACCCGTTGTCCCGATTTTTTCAAGTTCTTTACCTTCACCGGTCCAGCTGTTAAAATCTCCTGCAAGCGAAACCTTTTCGGCATTCGGTGCCCATACAGCAAATCTCCACCCTTTATTTATTTTATGTGGGCCAAGCATTTCGTATGATTGAAAATTTGTACCCTCGTTATATAAATAAAGCTGAAATTCATTAATTTCTGCCCATTTTTTCTCTTCTAATGACGGCATTCTCTGTTGTCCCCTCTCACTTTGATTGCTATATGTTATTATATCACATATTTTTTATACAGTAAATACTAAAAAAGTAAATTTTAACCAAAAGTTTTTGTGCAGTTTTTCACAAAAATCTTAACTTTTCACCTATATCTTACATTATACCCTCTTTTTTTTACAATTATCTTACACTTTTATTGATTTTCAATATTCTCTTGACACAGACACAAAAATAGGATAAAATAGGTATATGCTTGTTATTTCTTTAAACTATTTATTGGGAATGTTGAATTTTTGATAGTAGTTTATGAAAATATAGTTTGAGTAAATTTACAAAAATTTCATATATTCAGCATCCCCGATTTATATTTTTATTACATTACAATGGGGGTGGACGAGATAGAAAAATTGGAAATCATACTTATAGTCGTTGCGGCAGGATTGGCGCTTCTTAATATTGTATCATTTTTCGCAGGTATTTCATACAGAAAGAAATTTGCAGAGGCTGAATTTGGCTCTGCCGAAGAAAAGGCGAAAAATATAGTTGAAGAAGCCAGAAAGAATGCAAAATCCAAGGCAAGAGAAATTGTCCTTGAAGCCAAGGAAGAAAATCAGAAATTGCGTGCAGCACTTGATGCTGAAATTAAAGACCGCAGACGTGAATTATCAATTCAGGAAAAAAGAGTTAACCAAAAAGAAGAAAATCTTGAAAGAAAAAATGACGCTTTAGAGAAAAAAGACCAGACACTTAATCAGAAAATCAGCGAATATGATAAAAAGAGTGCTGAAATCGATGAATTAAAGCGCCAGCAGGTTGAAGCTCTGGAAAAAATTTCAGGTATGTCACAACAGGAAGCAAAAGCACTTCTCATCCGTGACCTTGAACAGGAAGCCAGACACGAAGCCGCAATTATGGTTAAAGAAATTGAGCAGGAAGCAAAAGATACCGCTGAGAAAAAGGCTAAAAACATTGTTGCATCTTCAATCCAGAAGATTGCCGCTGACCACGTAGCAGAAACTACAGTTTCTGTTGTGGCACTGCCTACGGATGAAATGAAGGGCAGAATTATCGGACGTGAAGGACGAAATATCCGTACTTTAGAAACACTTACAGGTGTTGATTTGATTATTGATGATACTCCGGAAGCTGTAATTTTATCAAGCTTTGACCCTGTTCGCAGAGAAATTGCGAGAATTGCACTCGAAAAGCTCATCGTTGACGGACGTATCCATCCGGCACGCATTGAAGAGTTAGTTGACAAGGCAAGAAAAGAAGTTGAGGCTACAATCAAGCAGGAAGGCGAGGCTGCAACCTTTGAAACAGGCGTGCACGGACTCCATCCTGAGCTTGTTAAATTACTTGGACGTTTGCGCTTTAGAACAAGCTATGGTCAGAACGTTCTTCGTCATTCAATCGAGGTTTCGCACTTAGCCGGTGTTATGGCAGGTGAGCTTGGTGTTGACGTAGCACTTGCCAAACGTGCAGGTCTTCTTCACGATATAGGTAAGGCTGTGGACCACGAAATCGAAGGCTCGCACGTTACAATAGGTGCAGACATTGCTAAAAAATACAAAGAAAACGACGATGTTATCCACGCTATTATGGCTCACCACGGTGACGTCGATGCACAGACAATCGTTGCACAGCTCGTTCAGGCAGCCGATGCAATAAGTGCCGCAAGACCTGGTGCAAGACGTGAAAACATCGAAACTTATATCAAGAGACTCGAGAAGCTTGAGGAAATCGCCAACAGCTTTGGTGGTGTTGATAAGTCATTTGCCATTCAGGCAGGCCGCGAAATCAGAATTATGGTCAAGCCTGAGGTTGTTAACGATGCAGGAATGCTCCTTGTTGCAAAAGACATCGTAAAGAAAATCGAGTCTGAGCTTGAGTATCCGGGTCAGATTAAGATTAGTCTTATCCGTGAGACACGTGCAGTTGATTATGCAAAATAATTAACACAATTTGTTACACAATATTTTACTAAAAACGGTTATCTTCTCTGATAACCGTTTTTTATAGAAAGGTATATCCAATATGAAAATTCTCACAATCGGCGATATTTTTGGACGAATCGGCAGAGACGCTGTGTTCAAAGAACTCGAGCAGCTTAGGTATGATGTTGACTTAGTTATCGCAAATGCAGAAAATGCTTCTCACGGCAGAGGCCTTACAAAGCCTGTTTTTGAGGAGCTTAAAAATGCCGGCATTGACGTTTTCACAACAGGAAATCACACTTGGGGTTGCCCCGATATTGCAAACATTATGCGATATAACGACGAAGTCATACGTCCAGCCAATTTTGAGGGCGACGTCCCAGGAAAAGGTAGCGTTGTCATCACCGCCAAAAACGGTGTTCGCGTAGGGGTTATTAACTTAATAGGCAGAACATATATGCAAAGCATTGCATCATCGCCATTTTTTTCGGCTGATGGCGAGATTGAGGCATTAAAGAGCAGAACCGATATAATCCTTGTAGACTTCCACGCAGAAGCCACAAGCGAAAAAATTGCTCTCGGCTACTACCTTGACGGCAGAATTACTGCACTTTTTGGAACGCATACCCACGTTCAGACAGCCGATAGCAAAATCCTCCCAAACGGAACAGGATATATCACAGACCTTGGAATGACAGGCCCTTCCTGTTCAGTGCTTGGTGTCGATAAAAACACCATTATAAAAAGATTTTTAAATGGTATGCCGCAAAAATTCACAGTTGCATCGGGTGGCGGTCAGTTCTGCGGCGCGATATTTGAGGTTGACGAAAAAACCGGGAAAACTGTGAGCATTGAAAGGATTTATAAAGAATTTTAAAATGAGCGGACTAACCGCTCATTTTTTTCATATATTCAAAAGGCACATTGCCATAAGCAATATGCCTCAATTATTATAATAAATTTATTCCGTTTCCTTTGCACTCTTTCTCCATTTCCTCAGGCCACACCGACGACTGAACCTCACCAACGTGTGCTTTTCTCAAGAAATACATACAAAGTCTTGACTGTCCTATTCCGCCACCCATCGTATATGGAAGCTCACCAGAAAGCAGTGCTTTCTGGAAAGGAAGGTTTACATTTTCTTCTTTTCCTCTGATTTTAAGCTGTTTTAAAAGTGTTTCTTCATCAACTCTTATTCCCATTGATGAAAGCTCAAGCGCAATATCCAAAACAGGATAGTAAACAATAATATCTCCGTTTAAATTCCAGTCATCATAGTCAGGGGCGCGTCCGTCGTGCATATTTCCCGACTTCAAAACTCCGCCTATCTGCATCAAAAATACTGCGCCCTTATCCTTTGCAATCGCATATTCGCGTTCCTTCGGAGTCTTGTCAGGGTACATATCCTCAAGTTCCTGACTTGTTACGAAGAATATGTCCTCCGGCAGATAAATTTCCGCAAAATCAAATTCCGATGCTATATATCTCTCGGTATGCTTAATCGCACTATAAATAAGCTCTACCGTCTTTTTTAAAGTCTCAATATTTCTTTCTGACTTATCAATCACCTTTTCCCAGTCCCACTGGTCAACATAGCTTGAATGAATATTGTCAAGGTCTTCGTCGCGACGGATTGCATTCATATCTGTGTAAAGCCCCTCATTATGACCAAAACCATAATGCTTTAAGGCATATCTTTTCCACTTCGCAAGCGACTGAACAATCTCATATTCACCATCTATCCCATTAATATCAAAAGAAACCGGTCTTTCAACGCCATTTAAGGTGTCGTTTAAACCACTACTCCTTTTAACAAACAAAGGCGCTGACACACGCGTTAAATTAAGCTGGATTGACAAATCCCTTTCAAAAAAGTCCTTAACCTTTTTTATCGCAAGTTCTGTCTGACGAAGCGATAAAAGGGACTTATAGTCCTTTGGAATGATAAGATTTTTCACACTAATTTCCTCATTTCTGTGTAATTACATTTTTCAATTATATACCACCTGCACAAAATTGTCAACAACTTAAAAGAACAGATGCTCGATTATTATTTTTATACCAATTAACGAAAGAACCACACCGCCGGCAATCTCTGCTTTATTTCCTAACAAATTCCCGAATTTACTTCCTATGTAAACTCCCGCAAAAGAAATAGCAAATGTTACAAGCCCGATTATAGACGATGCCGAAAACACCGACATTCCTCCTGGAATTGTTGCAAAGGTTACACCAACCGCCAGTGCATCAATGCTTGTAGCCACTGCAAGAACGATGAGTGTCGCAAAGGACAGGGGATTTTTAATTTCACCAGCTTCATCCTTCTCACTGATTGCCTCAAAAATCATCTTTCCGCCTATAAACGCAAGAAGAATAAATGCTATCCAATGGTCAAAAGCCGTGATAAATCTTGCAAAGGCACTGCCTAAAATATATCCTGCACACGGCATTAAAAACTGGAATATTCCAAAGAACAATGCAATTTTTGCCGCCTCGTAGAGCTTTGGCTTTTTCAACACAATCCCGTCTGTTATAGCTACCGAAAAGGCATCCATCGCTACACCTAAGCCTATCAGCAAAACTGTTATAAAGTTCATAATTCTACCCCTTAATTCTGTTCAGCCGTCCTTGTTCTCGTCATCAAATCCAAAACAGCCTTTTTGGCATCCTTTCCTTTAAAAAGAATATTGAAGGCTTCCGTTGTTATCGGCATAGAAACGTCGTATTTCCTGCTTAAATTATATGCTGCCTTTGCAGTATTAACACCTTCTACTACCATTTTAATTTCAGCAAGTGTTTCCTCCAAAGAATATCCCTTTCCAAGAAGAATCCCCGCTCGGTTATTTCGTGAATGCAAACTTGTGCAGGTTACGATTAAATCGCCTATTCCTGAAAGTCCTGCAAATGTTTCTGCTTTTGCACCCATTGCAACTCCAAGTCTTTTGATTTCTGCAATGCCGCGTGTCATAAGAGCAGCCTTTGTATTATCACCGTAGCCGATGCCGGCGCAAATCCCCGAGCAAAGAGCAATTACATTTTTAAGTGCCCCACCAAGTTCCACACCTATCACATCATCGCCCGTATAAACTCTGAACGTCTCACTCATAAATATATTTTGAATATATTTAGCTATTTCAGGCTTTTTAGCCGCAACTACATTGGTAGTAGGCAGACCAAGACTCACTTCCTCTGCGTGCGACGGTCCACTCATTACTGCCACCTCTGCCTGCGGAATTTCACTTTCATAGACTTCCGAAAGGCGCATCAAGGTTGACTCTTCAAGACCTTTTGATAAATTTACAAGCACCTGTCCCTCTTTTACAAAAGGCGAAAGCTGTTTTGCTGTCGTGCGTGTAGCAGGGCTTGGTGCAACAGTTACAATTAACCCCGCATCCTTTACGCAAAGTTCCATATCGTGCGAGCAGGTTATACTGTCAGGAAACTTTTTCCCCGGCAAAACCTCTTTGTTTTCGCGGTCAGCATTTAAGCGGTCTGTTTCTGACTGTTGCCAGCTCCATAGGTAAACGTCATTTCCGTTATTTGCAAGTAAAATTGCTGCGGCACATCCCCAGCTTCCCGAACCGATTACTGCTATTTTCATTCTTCTGCCTCCTGCAAATCAGTATCCGCTACATCCTCTTTCTTTTTTTCAAACAGCTTATTTTCAGTACCATTTTTAAGCTTTTTAATATTTGAATGGTGCTTACCTATCAAAAGCAGAGCAAGAACAAAGGACATTATTATGTATGTAATGTTCTCCTCCATATTATCACCTTTTGAAAGTAGATACACAAAAAGCACAAAAGGATAAATTCCGCCTGCCGTTATTGAACCTAAAGACACATATCTCGATGTTGCCATAATAATAACGGCAACAACAAGCATAACTACACCCACCTGCCAGTCAAGTGCCAGCACTACACCAAGGCTTGTTGCAACGCCTTTACCGCCACAAAATCTAAAATATACAGGGAAATCATGCCCTATAACCGAGAAAACTCCTGCTATATATTTAAGATTCCCTAAAAGGAAGGTGTTTTCAAAGTTTGAAAATGACGGCGATGGCTCTGAAAATATATTGTCAAGCCAGCTCGCAATAACAACCATAACAGCGCCCTTTAAAATGTCGCATATCAAGGTCGTAATCGCCATCCCTTTTCCGTGCGTGCGGAGCATATTTGTTGTTCCGGCATTTCCTGAGCCCGACTCACGTATATCTTTTCCATATATACTCCTTGAAAGTATAATAGACGGATTGATGCTTCCCACAAGATAGGATGCAAGCGCAACTAAAATTGCAACTGTATACATCATAAACTCACCTCTTAAATTACTGGTCTTTCTGACCTTTTTCTCTTAAAATAAAATGTATCGGTGTGCCGTCAAAGCCAAATGCAGCACGAATCTGATTTTCGATAAATCTCAAATACGAATAATGGAACAAGTCCTTTGAATTGCAAAACAGTACAAATGTTGGTGGTGCGACTGAGCTTTGCGTTCCATAGTATATTTTCAGGCGCTTTCCTTTGTCTGACGGTGGCTGCTGCTTTGACATAGCCTCGTTTAAGACGTCGTTGAGCATACCTGTCGTTATTCTGCGCTTATGCTGCTCATTTACCAGCTTTATTTCCTCTAAAAGCTTATCGACCCTTTGCCCTGTCTTTGCTGAAATAAACATAATTGACGCATACGACATATATGCAAAGCCCTCTTCAACTCTTGTTCTAAAGGCTTTCATTGTTTTATCGTCCTTTTCAATCGAGTCCCATTTATTTACTGCAAGTATGCACGCCTTTCCTTGCTCGTGAGCATAGCCGGCAATTTTGGTATCCTGCTCGGTAACACCCTCATTTGCATCTAACATTATTACGCATACATCACTTCTATCAACTGCTGCCAAGGCTCTTACCACACTATAATGCTCAACATTTTCATCAATTTTCTTACGTTTTCTCATTCCCGCTGTGTCGATTAAAAGGAACTTATCTCCGTTTTTCTCAAAGTGTGAGTCGATGGCATCACGTGTCGTTCCGGCAATATTTGAAACGATAACTCGATTTTCGCCCAAAATACGATTGATAAGGCTTGATTTTCCCGCATTCGGCTTACCTATAACGGCAACTTTAATTTCATCCTCATCCTCACTCATATCCGCATTTTCAGGGAATTGACTGCAAATCTCATCCAAAAGGTCTCCCACTCCAAGTCCGTGTGTAGAAGAAATGGCGATTGGGTCGCCAAGGCCAAGGTTATAAAATTCATAAAATTCCATCGGCGGCTCACCAATATTATCCACCTTATTAACTGCAAGTACAATTTTCTTTTTTGCCTTCTGAAGCATCGACGCAACATCAAGGTCGTTTGCTGTTACGCCGTCGGCTACATTTGTCATAAGCACGACAACATCTGCCATATCGATGGCAAGCTCAGCCTGAAGACGCATCTGCGACAGGATTTCGTCCTTTGAAGACGGTTCTATACCGCCTGTGTCAATAAGGGTAAAGGATTTATCGAGCCAGCTTGCATCGGCATAAATCCTGTCTCTTGTAACACCTGGAGTATCCTCAACTATACTTATTCTTTCCCCCGATATTTTATTAAACAAAGTGGACTTTCCTACATTCGGTCGTCCTACAATGGCAACAACAGGTTTCATTTAATCTTCCGTCCTTTCTTACAATTCTTTAAAACTCAAGCTCTGTGTCTAAAATTTTCTCTACAAAAACATAGCCGTCGTTATAAACAGGCGTAATTTTCATATCAAGCTTTTGAGAGAGTTCCAAAAGCGTTATGTCATCAAGGAAAATATCCTCACCGCTACGAAGCATACTGTCCGGAATAAAAAGCTCATCATATTTCGGCTCATCCAAAAGTGTCCTTATAATATCGCTTCCGGTAACAAGCCCCGAAACATT
Source organism: Clostridia bacterium (assembly GCA_045580145.1). Lineage (GTDB taxonomy): Bacteria > Bacillota > Clostridia > UBA1381 > UBA1381 > UBA1738. Next base: position 5,405 of record JAZNNI010000091.1, on the reverse strand, counting down.
GACTCCGCCTCCGAAAAACTCATTTTTCACAGGGTATACCTTTATTTTGAGCCCTGCGCATTTTTCCATAAGCCTGTCCGCTAAAGACGATATAAACTTATACGAAATTTCCCCTGTGCAAATTGCAATGTTCCTGCTATATCTTTTTGGTTTTACCAACTCTATCGCCGCATCAAACTCCTCCTGCATTGAAGCGATAAGACCAACACCATTTTCTATCTGTGGAAATCCGTCATATTCGCAGGCTTTGGGCAGAGTCAGCTTTGCATTTATATAAAATTCGTCTGCTGCATATATAAGATTTATTCCAAATTCCTTTTTGAATATTTTTTGATATTCTTCAATCTGGCGAACTGTATCAAGCGAGCTCCTTGCATCAAACGGCTTAAGCTCGCAAAGTCCCTCGCGGTATTTTGTAAGTCCGACAGGCACTACCGAACAACTTGCGACATACGGATAAAGCTCTGCCATATCCTCAATCGTCCTTGAAAGCTCGTCCTTGTCATTGTAACCTGGGCAAAGCACTATCTGGCAGTTCATATAAATATTGTTTTCCGCAAACTTTTTCATTATATCATAAATCTTTGCGGCATTTGGGTTTTTAAGCATTTCTACCCTAAGCTCAGGATTTGTTGTATGCACCGAAATATTAATCGGTGAAATATGCATAGCAATCAGCCTGTCAATTTCCTCGTCGGTCATATTTGTGAGTGTAACATAATTGCCCTGCAAAAAGGACAGGCGGGTATCATCATCTTTAAAATACACAGTTTCACGCATACCCTGTGGGAGCTGGTCAATAAAACAGAAAATGCACTTATTCCTGCAGGATTGTGCCTCACATATAAGCCCCTCACGGAACTCAATCCCTAAATCCTCATATTCATTTTCGACTGTAATTATCTCAATGCTTCCGTCAGCCTTTAAAACTTCAAGCTCAACCTCTTGCTCGGACATCAAATAGCGATACTCCAAAATGTCGTGAAAATCTTGTCCGTTAATTGACACAAGAGTATCTCCTGCACAAATTCCGGCTTCTTCTGCCAGAGAGCCCGGCTCTACATATAAAATTGTCCTGTCTTCCTTGTGCATAATACCCTTCCTTAATATGTTTATAACTAATATTTCCAAAAAAATTTCATACATATTCATTATACACAAAAATATGCCATTTGTCAAAGATAACGTCTTGAAAAAAGGATATTTTGGTGATATACTGAAATAATAGTGACAAAGGAGTGCTTTTTTATGTTAAAAAAAGGATTTTACAGACATTTTAAAGGGAATATTTACGAGCTTTTAGATATTGCGAAAAACAGCGAAACACTTGAGGATATGGCTATTTACAGAGCCTGCTACGGTGAAAAAGCTCTATGGGTACGTCCTCTTTCTATGTGGGATGAGGAAATTGAGAAAGACGGAAAAACTTTTAAAAGATTTACATATATCGGCGAAAAAACGGAGGATATACTATGAACGTATGGGGACATTTTAAGACGATAACCCGCCACAGACACGAGGTTATAAAAAATTGCTTCCGTGCAGGAATATTCTGGCAGGGGCTCCTTCACGATTTATCAAAATATTCCCCCGCCGAATTCATATCGGGAGCAAAATATTTTCAAGGTGACAGAAGTCCGAATGATATGGAAAGGCAGGCTAACGGCTATTCTGCCGCCTGGATGCACCACAAAGGCAGAAACAAGCATCATTTCGAGTACTGGGGAGACTATAGCCCTGTAACAAAAAGAGTCGGTCCGGTTAAAATGCCTCTTCGCTACGTAAAGGAAATGTTTTGCGACAGAGTTGCCGCAAGCAAAATTTATCAGGGTAAAAATTATAAAGATTCTCACCCACTTGAATATTTTAATCTTGGAAAAGAACGCAGAATAATTCACCAAGATACTTCGGATTTATTGGAAAAATTACTTATTATGTTAAACGAAGATGGCGAGGAAAAAACATTCAGATATTTAAAAAACTTAAAAGAATATTAAGGAGTTACCTATGAAGAACGAGGATACACATTTAAAAAAGATGCTTGAAGAGAATATTCCCAAGCTCATTTTGACTCTTTCTGTACCGACGGTTATAAGTATGCTTGTAACCTCTATTTACAATATGGCAGACACATATTTTGTGTCAAAACTCGGCACAAGTGCGTCGGGCGCAGTCGGTGTTGTATTTTCGCTTATGGCAATCATTCAGGCTGTCGGCTTTACTATAGGAATGGGAACAGGAAGCCTTATTTCGCGGCTTTTGGGCGAAAAAAAGGAAGATGAGGCAACTGTGGCTTCGTCAAGCGCATTATTTTTAGGACTTTTTCTCGGAACTCTTTTAGCACTTATCTCCATTTTTAAAATTGAAGACCTTATGCTTTTATTCGGTGCAACTGAGACTATTCTGCCCTATGCGATAAGCTACGCCAGATACATTGTTTTGGGCGCACCCGTTATGATTGGCTCTTTTATTTTAAACAACCTGCTGCGTTCGCAGGGAAGCGCAAAATATGCAATGGTTGGAATTGCGTCGGGCGGAATCTTAAATATCGCACTTGACCCAATTTTCATATTCACCTTTGATATGGGGACTGCCGGTGCAGCTTTAGCAACTTTAATTTCACAATGTATCAGCTTTGTAATTCTGCTCATTTGTTGCCTTAGAAAAAAAAGTCTTGCAAAGCTCAAATTTACAAAAATATCCCGCTCTCCAATTCTATATCTTACAATCCTAAAGACAGGACTTCCCTCTCTTTCAAGGCAAGGTCTTGCAAGCATCGCAACAATGATATTAAATAGAAATGCAAGAATTTACGGCGATGCAGCGGTTGCAGCTATGAGTATTGTCGGCAAAATTTTTATGCTGATTTTTGCAGTTTTAATCGGGATTGGACAAGGCTTCCAGCCTGTTGCGGGATTTAATTTCGGCGCAAAAAAATATGACCGTGTTAAAAAGGCAGTTCTTTATACTTTACTTTTTGGCGGCATAGCTATGCTGTTAGTCGGTGCTCCTGTTTTCATCTTTTCAGACGGCCTTATGGCTCGATTTACCAAAGATGACGCGGCCGTTCTTGAAATAGGCAGGCTTGCCCTCAGGCTTCAATGCCTTGCACTTCCGCTTATACCAATAAGCACAGTCGCTAATATGACATATCAGACTGTAGGCAAATCCTGGACCGCCACGATTTTATCCTGCGCAAGACAAGGTATTTTCTTTATACCATTAATATCATTTTTACCTTTAAAGCTTGGCATTTTCGGGCTTCAACTGGCACAGCCCTTAGCTGACCTTTTCGCCTCACTTTTCTGCCTGCCCTTTGGGATAAAATTTTTGAGAGATTTAAATAAGATGCAAAAAACTGCTGCGGATTAAACTCCACAGCAGTTTTCGATTATTACAGCGCTTTTTCTATCAGTTTATTACTTCTCTTTATAAATTCTGACATTCGCTCTGGCGAAAGCGGCTTATGAGAAATCATTGCAAGGTCATAGATATGCTCACAAACCATTTTTCTGTCCTCACCAGAAAGCCCGTCCACCTTTTTAATAAGCGGGTTTTCCGCATTTAAAACAAGTGTCAGCTCATCTTTAAACATCTCACTCATACCCGCAAACTGCTGACCGTAAGAGCGGTACATCTCCTGCATTCTGCGAGACTCCTCAGATAAAAGAATTACTGCTGAAGTCTCTGCATTTTTAAGAGACTGTACTTCAATTTTCAAGGTTTCATCACCGATTTCCGTCTTAAATGCCTCAATAAGTCTTTTATTCAATTCTTCGTCAGCTTCCGCATTTTCCTTGGTGTTTTCAGAAATACTTGAGTCAATTCTCTTAAATTTAACACCCTCTTCCTTCATTTCGATAAAGGAAATAAAATGAGTGTCCATCATAGCAGGCAATATCACAGCATTTAAGCCTTGCTCTTTAAACATCCCGATATACTGAGACTGCATATTTTCGTCCGAAACATAGTAAATGTCCTTGTTTTCCTTGCCCTCAAGATACTCTGAAAGTGTAAGGTACTTTCCGTCTAAGTCCTTATAGATTACATAGTCCTTAACCTTTTCATAGAACTTTTCATCTCGCATACACCCGTATTTGATGAAAACATTAATATCTTCCCAATATCTGTTATAGTCCTCACGCTGTTTTGTGTAGATTTCCTTTAGCTTATCCGCAACCTTTTTGGTGATATGCGAAGAAATCTTTTTAACGTATCCGTCATTCTGCAAAAAGCTTCTTGATACGTTAAGCGGCAGGTCAGGGCAGTCGATAACACCTTTTAGGAGCATTAAAAATTCAGGAATTACCTCTTTTACGTTATCTGCAACAAACACTTGATTATTAAACAGCTTAATCTGACCCTCGTTTGCGGCAAATTCGTGGTTTATTTTTGGAAAATAGAGTATTCCCTTTAGGTTGAACGGGAAGTCAACATTTAAATGAATCCAGAAAAGCGGCTCGGAAAAATCCATAAACACCTTGGTGTAAAATGCCTTATATTCCTCGTCTGTGCAATCCTTAGGCAGCTTCATCCAAAGCGGAGTGGTGTCATTAATAGGCTTTTCAGGAATTACGTTTCCGTCAGCATCTTTCTTTTCCTCAAGTCCCGCTACTGTCACATAAATTTCAACAGGAATGAATGAGCAGTATTTTGAAAGCACCGAGCGAACTGTGTATTCCTCCAAAAACTCCTTTGAGTCCTCGGCTATTGTTAGAGTAATTTTTGTACCTCTTGATGCTTTTTCGCACTCGTCAATTTCATATGTCATTCCGCCATCACAAGACCATTTAATAGCCGTCTCGCCGTCCTTATACGAAAGCGTTTCAATCTCAACCCTCTCGCTCGGCATAAATGCAGAATAGAAACCAAGTCCAAAATGACCGATAATCTGTGTTCCCTTATCTTCCTCGTCCTTATACTTTTCCAAAAAGTCGGTCGCACCTGAAAATGCGATGTCTGTGATGTACTTTTCAACTTCTTCCTTTGTCATACCGATACCGTTGTCTTCAATAATGAGCTTCTTATTTTCCTTGTCGACAACAACGTCAATGCGATATTTTTCGTCAGCAGGAACTGCCACCTCTCCTATTCCCGACAGTTTTTTGAGCTTTGTTATTGCGTCGCACGCATTTGAAACAAGCTCACGGAGAAAAATATCCTTGTCGGAATAGAGCCATTTTTTAATTACAGGAAAAATATTTTCCGAATTAACTGAAATATTACCTTGTGCCATAAACTTTACCTCTTTTCATATAAATTCAGGGTAGGCTTAATACTTTTAAGCCCACCCTATAAAATTCTTATTTTACAACGATATTCACAAGCTTGCCCGGAACACATATTACCTTAACAACAGTCTTTCCGTCAAGAAGTGCTTTTACCTTATCATCGCCTAAAACTGC
>JAZNNI010000090.1:0-1549 GCA_045580145.1 Clostridia bacterium | reverse complement strand
AAAATGCTTTCCATAGAAAGCATTTTATCCATTATTTTGCTTTTTATAAAAAGCATTTATTATATTTGCAAAAAATGGGAATGTTATGGAAAGCTTGTTTTCAAAACACAATATTTATTTGCAGGGAACTCCTACTGAAATAGTCAGGGATCTGATGTTCCAGATAGAATGGGATTCCAGATTACTTTCCATTAAAGGGCCTAAAGGGGTTGGAAAGTCAACTTTAATGAAACAATATATCCGGAGAAATTACCCGTCGGGAAGCAGGAAGGCCCTGTATTGTTCTGTTGACTCCATATATTTTTCAAATCACACTCTGGTAGAACTGGCAGATTCATTTGTGAAAATTGGTGGAGAAAGACTGTTTTTGGATGAAATTCACAAATATGAGGGATGGAGTTCTGAAATTAAAGAGATTTATGACCTTTACCCGGAACTCAAGGTTGTTATAAGCGGTTCTTCACTTCTGCAGATACTCAGCGGAGATGCAGATCTTTCCAGGAGATGTATCCCATATACTTTGCAAGGGCTCTCTTTCAGGGAATTCCTTTTATTTGAAAAAGGGATAGAACTTCCCGTATGTCCCCTCCAGGATATTCTGGAACGTCCATGGGAAGTGTGTGAACTTGTAAAAGGAAAGTGCAATCCATTGGAACATTTTTCAGAATATTTGAGAAGGGGATACTACCCTTTCTACTATGACAATCCTACAACCTACTTTACATCAATAGAAAACGTTGTAAGTTATATAGTTGATTTTGAACTTCCTCAGGTAAGGAAAGTGGATATTGCAAATACAAGGAAGCTGAAAGCTCTTTTAAGCGTTCTTGCCAACAATATTCCTTTTCAGGTTGACATTACAAATCTTGCCGGCAAAATTGAGATTGAACGCAATACTGTTCTGGCTTATTTGAAACATCTGGATGAGGCAAAACTTATAAAGCTTCTGTACTCAGACCTGATGTCTGTAAAGAAAATGCAGAAACCGGACAAAATTTATATAGACAATACCAATCTGCTCTCGGCATTATCTGATAAGGGGGGAGATATTGGAACATTGCGGGAGATCTTTGCTGTAAACCAATTGTCTTACGGGCACCAGGTGGAATATGGCAAATTGACAGGAGACTTTAAGATAGACGGCAAGTATTATATGGAAATAGGAGGCAAGGATAAATCTTTCCGCCAGATTGCAGACATACAGGATTCTTACATATTCGCAGATGATCTTGAATTCCCTCAAGGTGCAAAAATACCTTTGTGGACTTTAGGATTCCTATATTAAGAAACAACAAAAAATGCTTTCCAAGGAAAGCATTTTTTACTATTATTTGCTTTCTATAGAAAGCATCTCTTCAAGCACACCCAAAGGCACCCCCAGAAGCTTCATTTTGCGTGCTACAAGGGGCAGTTCATCTCTGAGGAACTCCTCCCTCTGCCGCTCCAGTATCCGCTCCGGGGCAGAAGGGGATACAAAGTATCCTATTCCCCTCTTGTTGTAGATTATCTCCATCCCCTGCAGGTGCTCATACACCCTTGCAATGGTGTT
>JAZNNI010000089.1:0-1750 GCA_045580145.1 Clostridia bacterium | reverse complement strand
TACTGGCATAACGTAGATCCAAACGGAATTCACTTCACAATTTCCGACACAGGCTGGGGAAAAGCACTGTGGGGTAAATTCTACGGTCAGTGGCTCAGTGAAACCTGCGTATTTGTATATGACTTCAACCGCTTTGATGCGGCAAAAATTCTCCCGATGTTCAAAAAGTACAATATTACAACATTCTGCGCACCTCCTACAATGTTCCGTTTCTTTATCAAGGAAGATCTTGCAAAATATGATCTCAGCAGTATAAAGTATGCAACAGTTGCAGGTGAGGCACTTAACCCCGAGGTTTATAACCAGTTCCTCAAACATACTGGGGTTAAGCTTATGGAGGGCTTCGGACAGACAGAAACTACACTTGTTATCGGTAACTTTGTAGGTATGACTGCTCGCCCGGGCTCAATGGGTAAGCCTAATGCACAGTATGACGTTGATATAGTTGACGAGGACGGAAACACAGTTAAGCCCGGTGAAACAGGCGAAATTGTAGTTCGTGTTGATAAGAATACACCTCCGGGACTTTTCCTCGGCTATTACAATAATGAGGAAAAGACAAAGGAAGTATGGCACGACGGACTCTACCACACAGGCGATACAGCTTGGAAGGACGAGGACGGCTATTTCTGGTATGTCGGCAGAGTTGATGACGTTATCAAGTCATCAGGCTACCGTATCGGACCATTTGAAATTGAAAGCGTTATTATGGAACTCCCATATGTTCTTGAATGTGGTGTAAGTGCTGCTCCCGACCCTGTAAGAGGTCAGGTTGTAAAGGCTTCTATCGTTCTCACAAAGGGAACTGTAGGCACAGACGAGCTGAAAAAGGAAATTCAGACATATGTCAAGGAGCATACAGCACCTTATAAGTATCCTCGAATTGTTGAGTTTATGGATGAACTTCCAAAGACTATCAGCGGAAAAATCAGACGTGTGGCTCTCAGAGGGGAGAATAAGAAATAAAAGGAGCTATTAGCCTTTAGCTGTTTAGAGGTTAGATGTTAGAAAGTAGACGGTGGAATTATTTCTGCCGTCTTTTTTGTATAAGAGTCGTTAGCTGTTAGCTTTTAGCCATTAGCATTTCAAAACGGTAGATTAATTTCTGCCGTTTTTTTATTTTAAAGCTGTTAGCCTTTAGCTATTAGTACTTTGTAACAAATAAAACTTAATGAAAGAACCTTCTAAAAGCAAGTGGTAGAGGACTTAAATGAAACTTATTTCTGCCGTCCTTTTTTATCTTGGTAGAGTGGTATTATCTGTCAGCTAATAGCTAAAAGCTAACGGCTAAAGGCTTTGCTTTTTAAAGTTAAATATAAAAAATATTTCGGATTTTTTGAAAAAATCTGCCCTCAACATTCGATTTCTGCCGAAATACAGCCCAAAACTCCCTCAAAAAATTTTTTCAAAAAATTTTGAAAAAACCCTTGACAAACGTGAAAAAGTATGATATAATTAATATCGTCGTCAGGGAGGAAACGCAAAAGACAAAACGAACTGAGGACAAACAAAATAAATGGTCAAAGCTTATGGGGGTTTAGCTCAGCTGGGAGAGCATCTGCCTTACAAGCAGAGGGTCACAGGTTCGAGCCCTGTAGTCCCCACCACTTTGGCCCGGTAGTTCAGTTGGTTAGAACGCTAGCCTGTCACGCTAGAGGTCGTGAGTTCGAGCCTCATCCGGGTCGCCATTTATGCCTCTGTAGCTCAGTTGGTAGAGCAGAGGACTGAAAATCCTCGTGTCGTTGGTTCG
>JAZNNI010000088.1:0-4710 GCA_045580145.1 Clostridia bacterium | reverse complement strand
TGTGAGAGCAAGTTCCTCGCCCGATGCGGCGGCAAGATTCATGATACCCTCAATACCCGAAAGCATATCCTCCGTTTTCCAGCCTGCCATTGCCATATAGTTCATAGCTTCAGCGGCTTCGGATGCGGAGAATTTTGTTTTACTGCCCATTTCACGAGCCTTTTCACGGAGAGCGTCCAGTTCCTCACTGGTCGCACCGGACACAGCGGCAACCTTTGACATGGCAGCATCAAAGTCCGCACCTGTCTTTACGGCAATCGTGCCGAGCGTGGCAACACCAGCGGTCACAGGCAGGAGTTTTTCGCCCGCACCGGAGATTTTATCGCCGACCTTCTGCATAGTTGCACCGGCGGCTTCCAGTTTTGCAAACGCTGTATTTGTTCGGTCTGCTTCATTTTGCAGATTGCGGAGTTCGTTCTCCGTTTCGATTATTTCACGCTGAAGTGCATCATACTGTTCCTGCGTGATGTCACCGTTTGTAAGTGCCGTATTTGCCTGTTTTGCGACAATTTTGAGCGTGTCCAGCTTTTCCTTGGTGGAAGTGACCGCATCCGCAAGCAGCTTATGCTTCTGGGAGAGCAGTTCGGTGTTGGACGGGTCAAGCTTCAGCAGCTTTTCCACGTCCTTCAGCTGTGTCTGGGTAGTGCGGATATTCTTGTTGACGCCTTCCAGAGCCTTGGAAAGTTTCGTGGTATCGCCGTTAATCTCAACGGTGATGCCTTTGATTCTGTTTGCCATGCGACCTCACCTCCTCGTCAGGGCATGAAAAAAGCACCTGTTATGGCTCTTGAAATATATATGAAAAAGCACCGCCAGAGCGATGCTTTTAAATGATGTAATATTATTCTTCGTTTTTAAAAAGAACACGCATATAATCACTCTTGCCATAGAGGACCCTGTCGATATATACATCGGTTCTGTTTGTGCGATAAAAAGCCATATAATTACCATAAATTACATAGCGATAGCCGCTGTTCAATCCTGAAAGAAAATACAGTGGTGTGCCCATTTCAGGCTGGTCTGCAAGCATATCCACAACATCTATAATGCCGTCTACTGTATTCTGTGCGGCGATAGGATTACAGAGGTTCTGGGAAATGTAAGTCCAGATTTCATCAAGGTCGTTCAATGCGGTTGGTGAATAATGTATCTCAGCCATTTGCTTTTCTCCTGAAATGTTCTCTTACATCATCGGATGAGAGCCAACCCTGTTCTTCACCGGCTTTTCTGCCTTTATCCAGTTCACACATAAGACGAAGAGCAGCTTTTGCCTTTTCATATTCTTCCTGTTCAGCGATGTCAACAATTGCGTAGCATCCTCTGCCGTTTTTCGTCAGATAAACAGGTGCGCCGAAAGCAACATCCTGCAAAACAGCGGAGTAGTTTCTTAAATCGGAAATCGGTTTGATAATCGGCATAAAAACACGCCCTTTCTTTTAGGTTACTTTTATTATAACCGATTTTTACATAAAAGTCAACATCAAATATTACTGCAAATTTTACTTAAAGTTAGTCTAAATCAAATTGCTATGCTTTATAATCATACTCCACATCATCATTCTCCCTCTGCGTAAACATATCATTCAAAGGCCAATTTGACAGCAGATCCAAGTTCGTCATCGACAAATCCAACTGAACACAACGGAGCAGAAATATTTGGTTGTATCACCGTTGATCTCGACGATGATGCCTTTGATTCTGTTTGCAATGAGTTAACACACCTCGTTATCCCTGTAAATTCTATCAGAGCCGTGAACAGATTCTGAATAACGTGAATGGCTATTGAAATCCTCTATAGTCATCTTTTTGCTAGAACACCGGAGCAAACAGTATATTCGGTTTCTGCCATCCTGGTTTCTTCTATGATTTCTCGGATGTTATATCAGAGTGAATAGTTTACGTGGTCACTGTGTATATTTTTAATAAGAATCATCTCCTTGACTTTTTTGCTATTAGCTGATATAATATAGGAAATAGAAAGACCAGCATTTCTTAAAATGTATTAATATCAACTATATTTAAATGGAGCTTTATTATGTTAAACAAAAAGAAATTCGACAAAGAAAAAAAACCATTAATAAAAGGTTGCAAAAATACGACAATCAAAAATCAAAATATATTAAAGAATTATCAAAATATCTTAATGTTAAACTTGTTGCAGTAACTACAATATACAAATTTGCTTTTAATTTCATAGAAAAGAACTTTGGAAATCCTGGAAATAAATACAGGCAAGCAAAAAAGATTATAGATGAATTTAGTATTACTGTAACTGATAAAAATGATAAATCTTACAGAAAACAGAAAGAAAAATATATCAACGAATTAGAGAGGATAATTAAAGACTTCGATGATTCATACAATAAGTTTAAACGAAAAGCTAACATAAATAATATTTGCAGAATTGAACAATATGAAGAATATGAAAAAGAGTTAAGGGCCAAGTATTACAAAGTGGGACTATGGGCTTTCAATATTTTGAGTAAAATCCGTTTAGAGTGTAATAATGTTGATTATGATAAACAGTTACAGGCTATTCAAAAAAAATATAAAAAACAAGTTGGAGAATATTGCGAACAATGGGACAAAAATATAAACAAAGGAACTTTTTCAGTTAATCTGTCACTAATATTATGCTCTTTAATTTCATGGTCACTCTTGATAGATGCAAATTATTTCAAAGTATTGATGTGTTTATTAGTGTTTATGTTCTTTTGGGGTACAATTTCAAGCGATTGTTTAATGAGTGTATTTTCATTTTTTTTAATCATCATTTGTCTTGTTCTTTTTTTTACTAACTGGAAATATTTAATTGTCGATAGATCGCAGTCTTTCATTGATAGTCGAAATAATGGTTTAGTGAAATATTACTGGTTTGATAATAAATGGATAAAGGCAATTCCTTGGATAATGGCAATTTCCCGATTATCAAAAACACTATTTGATTTGCCTAATAGGCTTTCAGATATATTGAGTAGTATAAACGGCGTGATTAACAAGATACGAGATTTTCTGTAGCATTTAGAACGCATCAAAATCTCCTGCATAGCACGATAATCATGCTTCACATAATTATTCTACCCTTCCGTAAACATATCATTGACGAATCCAATCGACAGACTCAAATGCATATACCGAAGCAAAAATATTTGGTGGTATCACCGTTAATCTCATTGATGATGCCTTTGATTCTGTTTGCCATGAGTGGTCACCTCCTAAAAAATCGAACGAAACCTATTGACTAAATCGTTCGATTGCGGTATAATATAATCAGAAGAAAGGGGGCATGATTATGTATATTACAGCTACTGAGTTTAAAATGAACCTTGGAAAGTACCTGCTGCTTTCTCAGACGGAAGACATCTATATCACCAAAAACGGTAAGGTGGTTGCAAAACTTACCAATCCCAATCAGGACAGAGTGGATATTGCAAAATCTCTTTTCGGAATCATTCCCGCCGATGTTACCGTTGAAGAAGCAAGAGAAGAAAGACTGAATGAGATATGAGAGCCTTAATTGACACTTGCGTCATTATTGACGCTTTGCAGAATCGTGAAGGCTTTGCCGAAAATGCACAGCAGATTTTCCTGCTTGCTGCCAACAGAAACATTGCAGGCTATGTGATTGCAAAATCCGTGACAGATATTTACTATATCATGCATCGCTTTTTCCACGATGATAAAATGACAAGAAAAGCATTGCAAAGACTTCTTGTCATCTTCGGCATTATGGATACGGGCGGTGAGGATTGCCGACAGGCACTTCTTTCGCAGATTTCTGACTTTGAAGATGCTGTTATGATTGAAACTGCCAAGCGTTTTGAAGCCGACTGCATTGTTACGAGAAATACAAAGGACTATGTTCATGCGGATATTACCGTTTATACACCCGAAGAATTCATCCGTATTGTGAAAGCAGAAGCGGAAGAGGATTAAAAGGCATTCATATCATCCTGCGTAGCCCGATAATCATACGAAATATCGTCGTTTTCACGTTCAGTGAACATATCGTTAATTAAACCTATCGTCAACAAATCCAGCTCGGTCATAGAAAGACCGAGCTGTTTGCATCTTAGCAGAAACAGCGGTGTCGTCATTTCCCTGTCAATCGGACGATGTTTTTTTTAGACTTCACCTGCGTTTCGATATTCAGCCCCCATAGCTCAATCAGCTGCGGCAGAATCTCATAAATAGAAAACGTGTTGAACTGCTCCAGCCATTCATCCGGAGAAGCAGGAACTGTATCGGGATCGGCGTGTTTTGCCATAATGTAGGCGATTTTTTCGAACACCTCAAGGCTGTCGATACTGAGTTCTGAATTCTCCGCATCACCCTCGGAAACGGACTTCTGCAAAGCCGCAAAGTCCTTGTAAATATCACGCCCGAACTTCAAACGGTAAAGACGAGGCACAGCGGCACTCGCCTTGAACGGCACTTCCAGTCCGTCCACCAGAATATTTTTCTTGATTGCCATTGCTGTACCTCCCTTAAGACTTTGTGGTTGTGGTAGTAGCCGCCTTTTTCTCCGAAGTATCAGGATTATACGGCATCTTGTACCAGTTGTTGTAGGTCGTTTCATCGGTGGACTCACAGGTTTTTGCCTTCACAAGTCCTGTCGGCAGTGCAGATGCTGTCAGCGACAGCGTTTCCGTCTTGACCTCAGTGGAGTCCTCCTTGGTCTGTCCTTCCGTTGCAGGACGGCTTGCCGTG
>JAZNNI010000087.1:0-2034 GCA_045580145.1 Clostridia bacterium | reverse complement strand
TATGCTCTTAAAGGATGATGACATATTGCTCTGAACATACTTTGAATTGAGAAGAGGATAAAGCTCATCAAGAGTTCTTGCGGATTTATGCTTTACGATTATATCTTCGCCATATTCAAAGGCTGCGCCGTAAACCACGCCACCATTTTCTATAAACCTTTTTGCAACAGAAGAGAAAACACCTCCGGACGCTGACTTATTCAGCAAGTCTTTATCCGATGCATATGCTATAAAGCCTTTTCGGTTTATAGCATCGTAATTCACCTTAAGATTGCACACTTTATCGCAAAGTCCGCAATCAATACACTTTTCTTCTGATATTTGCGGAATAAGGCAACCAAAATCATCAGGAACCATCTGAATTGCGCCCTTAGGACATTTTTCAGCACAGGCTCCGCAACCGCAGCAATCAATATCCTTTAATCTCTCATAAGATTTCTTCTTGTCCTCAATCGTGCCCTTTATTGATTCCTTTAAGAAGCTCAGCCCTTTTTCTCTCTCTTTTTCAAAAAACGCGGAGCAATCCACATCATAGGTGGGCAAAGCTACGGAAGCTTCAACCGTAGAATCAATATATCTGTCACTGCATCCGCAAATTTTCAGAAGATTTTCAATTCTGGTGTGCTGAGAAAACTTATGTGCATAATTTCGTGCAAAGGTATAAAACTGCCTTTTGAAACGCAATGAAAACAAAGTAGTGTGAAAAGAATCGGTATAAACATACCTTGCGTTTTTAATTAATGCAACATAATCCTTCGGGTCACCGTCCATAAAAACAGCATTTTCCAAGGATGTAAGCTCAGATCTGTCCCAGCCGAGACATACTATTTTCAGATTTTTTTCCTGCGAGCATTTTTTTATTATATTTACTGCATTTTCACTTAAATCGTCTAAAAAGTGAGCAAAAATATATGGCTCGTCAGGAACTTTATTGCTTTTTTCTGCCAATGAGGACCATTCATTTACTGTAAGCAATATTGTAGGATCAGGCATTATTTCAACATCTTTTCCTACTAAATCCCTGATGATTCTGACACCTGATTCCTCACGGACAGTTATTTTATCGAACTTTTTGATTTGCTTTTTATATTTTGCAACATTATATTTTGCTAGTTCTTCACTACCAAAGCTTACAGCGTACGCTATCTTTTTTTCCTTTGGCGCAAACTCAAGAAAATTGCCGTAGGGTTGCTCAACAAAATGACCGCCCCATACCTGGTCACTACCAACAATAAAGGCTGAATAGCTTTCATCCTCACCGGATAATTTCATTCTTTTTTTTGAAAGTCTCCTTGGCTGCAACTCAGTTACACCAAAAAAATGAATTAATTCTTTTGTTTTGCCTGACAGCGAGCCTTTTGCAACCTTTCCGTTTCTTCTCATTCCAAGGTAAGCCTTAAAATAGCTCGGATATCTCAGACACTTAAACGGTAAGGACAATAATTTCTTTATAAGGATTATTATTCTTGCTTGTCTTGTGTCTCTTTTTTCTTCTATAAGATCGCATTTATAGCCCAGAGATTGCACAACCTTTTTTGTGGCATAGCATTGCAACGAAGAGCCGTAGTTATAATCCCAGAAAGTAACCAAACCTATTTTTTTCATTATGCTTTTTTCCCTTTTTTAAGTACTAATTCAATACAACCGACTATTTCCTTTCTATACAATACCGCCAGGAGCAATATGCAGAAGGCTTCGGAACCGTATAAATAAATCGGGTTGCTGATTGTCATCATACATACAGCCTGCACAAATAAAATACCGTAAGAGAATATGTCTCTTTTCAGATTGATTTTTATATGCATGATTTTCTTAAGCTCGTAGTATCTTATTGCCCAGACCACAATATAGGAAATAACCGTAGCAATAGCAGAGCCGATAGCATCGAGGCTGTGCACAAGAGCGAAATTAAGAACGATATTTACTACTGCGCCTATAATGGTTGATGTTGCATATATATCACTTTTCTTAACCGCTGCAAAAATTCCGCCGATATACCCTGATATTGCACCAAAGAACACTGCTATCACCAGC
>JAZNNI010000086.1:0-1870 GCA_045580145.1 Clostridia bacterium | reverse complement strand
GCTATGCTCGTTTTGGGCGGGATACTTAACAAAAGATGTACATGATCGGGCATCATATGCCCTTCTATTATTTCTACTCCTTTATATTTGCAGAGGGTTCTTATGATTTCTTGCAAGTCCTTCCGGTATTGTTTGTATATTATTTTTCTCCTATATTTTGGAACAATTACTATATGGTACTTGCATAACCATTTTGTGTGTGATAAACTATTTGTGGTATTAGCCATTAAAATTCTCCTTTCGTAGTTCTCTAAGACTTGAACAACCTTATTGTACTACTACGGAGAATTTTTTTGTATAACTTTTGACGCGCACCCGCATAGCGGGTGGTTGTCTGTTTCGGACGTTCCGTCCTCAACTGGCTAAAGCCATAATAAAAACCACTAGTTCAACTAGTGGTTTTCTCCACCCCTAGAAGGGGTTATTACTGGCGAAGCCCCTAAAAGGGGCCTCTGATGTTTAGCAGCGCATTACTTTTTCGGGCAGCCGCTCACGTGCGGCTGTCTTTTTTTGCCTACTGCTTCTTGCTACCCGTAAACGGGTCTATGTACTCTTTTATACTTATCTGCTCTGCCATATAATCATCTTCTAATTGTTTTCTGATGTATTCGGCTATTGCTTTTTTATTTCGACCGACCGTATCTACATAATACCCTCTACACCAAAAACTCCTCGACCCATATTTGTACTTTAAATGTGCGTGTCGGTCGAAAATCATCAACGTACTTTTACCCTTGAGATATCCCATAAACTGTGCTATACTTATATGCGGTGGAATACTTACTAGCATATGTATGTGGTCAGGACATGCTTCTGCTTCTATGATTACTACGTCTTTTTGTTCACATAATTTTCTCAGTATTTCACCTATATCTCTTTTTATTTGTCCATATATTTCTTTTCTTCTATACTTCGGTGCAAAAACTATATGCCTATACTTTGAATGTGAACTACTTCTTATTTCATTATTATTTTCTTTCATTTGAAAAACCTCCTGTATTTTAGTAATGCGGCTGCCAAACCACTACTATTATACACGAGGTTCTTCTTTTATTTTAGTCTTTTTCGGGCTTGCTTCTAGCACGCCCTCTTTATTGTAGCTCCGCTCTTTTTATTATCCCCCGGTAGAACCGGGGGTTTATTTCCACACCTAAAGGCACCAAAAAAAACACCGTCACCCATATTGGGTGACGGTGCGTTAAACCGGCTTAATAACCTCTGCAACGGCAGATTCTGACAACTGCCCAAATTCCCAACAGCACTGCTAAAATAACCGCAAGAATAATAAAAGCGGCAAGGTTAACAGTAATGGTTGCGGCAACTGCCGAGCCTACAAGCAGACCGACAACAGCAAACAACAAAGCAATCAAGACACCGGGAATAATCCAGGTACAGCCCGAGCAATTACAGGAATTACAACTGCCATATTCGTTTCTCATTTGAAACCATCCTTAAATATTTGAATTTATGAGGAGTTTGTCCCTCAATTCATAATATGCGAACGGTTA
Organism: Clostridia bacterium; assembly: GCA_045580145.1. Classification (GTDB taxonomy): domain Bacteria; phylum Bacillota; class Clostridia; order UBA1381; family UBA1381; genus UBA1738. The sequence goes on along the minus strand of JAZNNI010000086.1, from coordinate 362 downwards.
ATTACGGTTACTTTAATCACAGCATTAAATACTTATTTTAAAATCCGATTCGGGTTCGAATGTTTTGGCTAATCAAATAAAGGGGTTGAAAAATATCTTTCGGCAGTATCAGGCAGTACAGTTACAACCGTTTTACCCTTACCCAATTTCTTTGCAAGCTTTATTGCGGCGGCAACATTTGTACCGCTGGAAATCCCGCACATAATACCCTCTTTCGATGCCAGCTCCTTTGCGGTATTTAACGCTTCCTCGTCCTTAATAATGCAGATATCCTCATAAATCTTTTGATTTAGAATCTGTGGAATAACACCGTCACCGATACCCATCTGAATATGTGTACCGATTGTACCACCTGCAAGAAT
>JAZNNI010000085.1:0-144717 GCA_045580145.1 Clostridia bacterium | reverse complement strand
AGCCTTTTCTACAGGTCGAACTACGGCAAGATAAACGCGGACGATAGAGAAAAGGGCTTTGCTAAAATTTGTTTTGCGTTCTTTTTAAGAAGAAAATTTACTCTTTAAAACGAAGTGACAAATTATATTTAGCCTAAAACTTGTAATGAGCATTAATTTTTCCTTTTGAAGCTTCGCCCTGTCGCTAAAGTAGGGGCGAATTGTGCAATCAGTGCAAGCTTGCTTGCAGATTGTGGCTCTGAGCAAGTAAACAACGGGGATTACCAAAGGGGTGACCCCTTTGGCGACTTTTCGTCCTTTTGGGCAGTCAAAAGGACATACTATCGTATAATTATAATCCATTTGTCGAATTATGTCTTACGATTTTTCATAAATTTTGTAATTTTGTGGACAGGAAGATTTTTTTATGATATAATAGTGCCGTGAGTTGTCTTTAATATTTTTTATTGTGTTTTTTTGCATAATTTTATTTGTGTGGCTTGACGTTTTGTAAAAAACGTCGGCTAAACTTTAACGTGCTACGCAAATAAAAATGCAAACCGATGTTAAAGATGACTCACAATCAGGCCGTGCGTTTTTTGTGCATGGCTTAGGCTATGCACTTTTTTAATGGGCGCTTTCGTACAATCATTATGTTCGGACAAACATAAAGCTTATACAGATAAAACTTTTCCACAAAAATCCCGTCCTTAAAGTGCAGGCAAAGAGAATGATTTTATTCATTCTCTTTTTTACTTGACATAAATCCCTCCAACTGATATACTTAACACATCAATAAAAAGGAACAAAAAATTATGAAATTAAATGAAATCCATATAAGAGACCCTTTCATACTTCCGTTTGACGGAAAATACTATTTATATGGCTCAAGAGGCTTTAACCACACCGGATTTGATGTATACACAAGCTCTGACCTCGAAAACTGGAGTGAGTCAAAAACAGTTTTTGAATATTTTGACGGTTTTTGGGGAACAAAGGAGTTCTGGGCGCCAGAAGTACATATGTATAATGGCAAATTCTATATGTTCGCAATATTCCACAATGACGAATGTTGCCGAGGAACGATGATTCTTGTGTCCGACACCCCTGACGGCACATTCCGTCCTATAACAGATGCTCCTGTAACCCCACCCGATTGGGAATGCCTTGACGGCACATTCTATCTTGACGAAAATAATACACCATATATGGTCTTCTGTCACGAGTGGGTGCAAATAAAAAATGGCACTGTTTGCGCCATAAAGCTGTCCCCTGACTTAAAAACTGCCGAATCCGACCCAAGTATTTTGTGGTCAGCAGGTGATGCAAGCTGGGTAAAATCGGTTATGGATGAAGGGAATTTCGTAACAGACGGGCCTTTCATCATAAGGCTTGAGGATGAGCTTTTATCCATTTGGTCCAGTTTTTCAAAAGAAGGCTATGCAGAAGCCATTGCAAGGTCTGATAACGGAAAAATCAATGGCAAGTGGTCTATTGATGACAAACTGCTTTTTGAAAAAGATGGTGGTCACGGAATGATTTTCAAGGGTTATGACGGAGAGGATTATTTTATCTTCCACACACCGAATACCATTTTGGATGAAAGACCCTGCATCAAAAAGATAAACTTGGATAATTTAAAGAAATAAATTTTAAAACCGGCTTGACAGTCGGTTTTTTTTCTGCTAAAATCATAATGGGGTAAGTTGGGAAAAAATTAGATTTACATATTATTCCTTATAAAAGCATCAGAACAATTAAAGTTATATTATCATAGCTTTTTAGATATAACACAGATATACCATTGCATTATGAAAGGAAAAAATTATGGACATTTTTGACGTATTGTCACTAATTGGAGGTTTGTGCCTGTTTTTATTTGGTATGAACCTTATGGGACAAGCCTTAGAGCGCCGCGCAGGGAACAGCCTAAGAACCGTCCTATCAAAACTTACAACAAAAAAAATCATAGGCCTTTTAACAGGTCTTGGTATCACAGCAGTTATTCAAAGCTCATCTGCAACAACCGTTATGGTTGTCGGCTTTGTTAACTCAGGTCTTATGACTCTAAAACAGGCTATTAACGTAATTATGGGTGCTAACATCGGTACAACCGTTACTTCGTGGATTTTGAGTTTGGGAGGTATTGAGAGCAGTAACGTATTCGTTAAGCTTCTAAAACCAACTTCATTTACTCCTATCCTTGCACTTATCGGAACAATTTATTATATGTTCTCAAAAAGCAGTAAGAAGAAGGATACAGGAACAATCCTTTTAGGATTTGCCGTTTTGATGTTTGGTATGGATACTATGTCTGCAGCAGTTAAAGGTCTTGCAGATGTACCGCAGTTCCAGAATATGTTTTTGATGTTTAAAAACCCGATACTTGGTGTTTTAGTAGGAGCTGTGCTTACTGCAATCATTCAGTCAAGCTCCGCATCTGTCGGAATTTTACAGGCGCTTTCGGCTACCGGTCAGGTTTCATATGGTGCTGCTATCCCGATTATTATGGGACAGAACATCGGTACTTGTATAACTGCAATTTTATCATCATTTGGAACTAACAAAAATGCCAAACGTGCCGCTTTTGTTCACCTTTTCTTCAACATCATCGGTACGGTTATTTCACTTATAGTTTTCTGGATTGTGAAAATTCTTCTAAATCCTATACTATTCGACTCCCCGACTTCATTTATGGGCATTGCGGTTGCACACTCAGCATTTAATATTCTTTGCACAATCATCCTCTATCCAATGTCGGGCATATTAGAAACTATCGTTAATAAGCTCGTTCCTGATGCAAAGGACAAAGAGGTTATGCCGGTACTTGACGAAAGACTACTCGCCACTCCGCCTGTTGCACTGGAGCTTTGCCATAACACAACAATTCAAATGGCAACTGCAGCAGTAGACGCACTTAAAAAGAGCATCAGCTCATTTGACATATATTCAAATGAGCTTGCGCAGGAAATTCGCGAAATTGAGGACAATACAGACTACTATGAAGACATCCTCGGCACATATCTGGTTCAGCTGAGCGGTCGTCAGGTAAGTGAGCAGGAAAGTGTAGAAATTGCAAAGCTTCTTAAAGATATCGGCGACTTTGAAAGAATTTCTGACCACAGCGTTAATCTTCTTTGCTCAGTTGAGGAGCTGCGCGATAAAAATATTGAATTCACTACTGATGCGAAGACAGAGCTTAAGGTTATTCTCTCTGCCGTCAGCGAAATTCTTGACCTTTCATTAAAGGCATTTAAAGAAAATGATTTAGAGGCAGCCACTTGTGTCGAACCGCTTGAACAGGTTATCGACAAGCTTCGAGACAAGCTGAGAGTTAACCATATTTTAAGACTTCAGCAGGGCGATTGCACTATTGAAGCAGGATTTATCTGGTCCGACCTCTTAACTAATCTTTCAAGAACATCAGACCACTGCTCAAACATTGCTGGAAGCATTATAGACGTTGCAAACAACAATATGAATATGCACGAGGCACTTCGTCTTGCACGTGATGAAGACCCGTACTTTAAAGAAAAATATCAGGCATACAGTGAAAAATATAAACTCGCATAAAAAAAACTATCCGCCGCGAAGCATCGCGGCGGATTTTAATTCCATTTACACATTTTTAAATTTCAATATATCCAGGTCAACAGCTTTATAGCTTTCAAGGTAATCAAGTAGCTCACTGCTGTCCTCAAAAACCTCATAAAGTTCAAGACATTCCTCTTTTACAAACTCATCTTCAATAGCCCTTTTCATCAGATTTAAAAGGTCACCAAAGTAGTTATTTACATTATAAATCGCAATCGCCTTGGTGTGACGTGAAAGCTGTTTCAATGTAAGTATTTCAAAAAACTCATCAAATGTACCGATTCCTCCCGGTGCCATAATGAAGGCATCCGATTTATCCTCAAGCATTTTCTTTCTGTCACGCATTGTTTCAGGTCTTATCAGCTCTGTGCATCCCTCAAAAATCATTCCGTCAACATTGAAAAACGCAGGTGCAATACCAACAATCTTTCCGCCTGCCTCAGCAGCCCCTTTGGCACTTGCGCCCATAACGCCTTCAGCGCCCGCACCGAAAATAAGTGTATGCCCTCTTTTTGCTATCTCGTATCCGAGTTTTTTTGAGGCATCTTTAAATGATTTGTCAATCAAATTGCTTGACGCACCATATACACATATATTCATACTCATCAACCTTTCTTTAAAATATCCCAATTCTATGTCAATATTAATATTATATACATTCCCTTTAAGTATGAGTAGAAAAACTCAAATTTACTCATACAAATGCTCTAAAATGGACATAACCTCCATCTTTGACGGCACTCTTGGGTTAGTCTTTGTGCAGGCGTCGGCAATTGCGTGCTCTGCCATTTTATCAATAGCATTAAAATACTCATTTCTGTCTACATTACACTGCGAAACCGACAGTGGCATATTCATTTCCTTCATAAGGAACTGAATATAGCTGACAAGTGCGCGCACAGTTGTGATTTCGTTAAAGTTGTTAACGCCCAGAAGCTTTGCGGCAGTTATATATTTTCTTACGCACGGAGCATATGTCGGTTTACTCTTTGAATGCTTGTTGATATCCGAATTATACTCTATTATATGCGGAAGCACCATCGCATTTGCGCGTCCGTGCGGAATATGGAACTGTGCACCTATTGCGTGCGCAATGCCGTGGTTGAGTCCTAAAGACGCAGAATTGAATGCAAGACCTGCTAAACACGATGCAACGTGCATTTTTTTTCTTGCGTGTGCATCATTATTATCAAGATATGACCTTAATAGAAATGTTCCGCATATTTCAATCGCCTTTTCTGCAAGAGCATTTGAGAATTCATTGTTATTTGTGCTTACAAAAGCCTCCAGTGCATGAGTCAAAACGTCCATACCTGTATCGGCTGTAACAGATGCCGGAACGCTTTTTACAAGCTCGGCATCCAAAATCGCCTCAGTCGGAAGCATATCCTCTGAAACAAGAGGATATTTTATGCCCTTATCATTATCGCTTACAACAGCAAAGCTTGTAACCTCACTACCCGTTCCGCTTGTTGTAGGAATTGCAATAAGAGCAACCTTATCATTACCTGTAACCTTTTTTGCAAATTCACGGATAGCCTTCGCTTCATCAAGCGCACTACCTCCACCAATAGCAATTATACATTCGGGATTATATGCCGCCACCTTTTCCACACCTGCTGTGATTTTTTCAATCGGCGGGTCAGGTACAACATCTGTAAACACATCAAATTCTATATTTGCATTTGTAAGACGATATGTCACCATTTGAAGCATTCCACTCTTTTCTATAAACGGGTCTGTAATTACAAGCACACGCTTATACGGAAGTTCCTCTAATCTATCAAGAGCATTATCTCCGAAATAAATTTTAGTCTTTATATCAAAACTATTCATTGTCTTTCCCCTTCTGTCAAAGCTATTCTTTACCTATCATATATTTTACTATAAATTTATGGAAATTTCAATATACTTTTGCTTTTTTAAGCATAATATGTTAAAATAATTATAATGATTTAATTTAGGAGAGGAAGTTTTACGATGAGAAAAGCAGGCATATTAATGCACATTTCAAGTCTGCCTACGAATTATGGTATCGGAACAATAGGAAGGGATGCGTTTGAGTTTGTCGATTTTTTAAAGCGCACAGGTCAGCGGTGCTGGCAAGTTCTGCCTCTTACGCCCACTGAATTCGGCAATTCTCCATACCAGAGTCCGTGTGTCTTTGCAGGAAACCCATTACTTATTGATTTGGATACTCTTAAAACTGATGGGCTTTTAACTGACAGTGACCTTGACGGCATATTTTTTGGAGATGATGAAGAAACAGTTGATTTTGAAGCAGTCCGTACATACAAGCCTATGATTTTAGAAAAGGCGTTTTCACGCTTTCATATAACACCCGAATACACTGCCTTTTCATCTGAAAATGCATCCTGGCTTGACAGCTATGCGCTTTATATGGCAATAAAGGAGTCCAAGTACGGTATGCCGTGGTATGAATGGGAGGATGATATTAAAAATCTGAAACCTGATGCAGTTTTTAAATATACCGATAAACTTTGGGACAGAATCTCATTTTTTAAATTTCAGCAATACATATTTTACAGCCAGTGGAACAAGCTAAGGGCTTATGCAAATGAAAATGGCATAGAAATAATTGGTGATATTCCAATATACGTTGCCCTTGATTCAAGTGATGTATGGACAAACAAATCGTTATTTCAGCTTGACAAAACCGGTCTGCCCAAAAAAATTGCAGGCTGTCCTCCTGATGCCTTCTCTATCGATGGTCAGCTTTGGGGCAATCCTCTTTACAACTGGAAGGTTATGAAGCAGGACGGGTACAGCTGGTGGATAAATCGCATCACCTCGTGTATGAATCTCTACGATATAATACGTATCGACCATTTCCGCGGCTTTGAATCTTATTATACCATTCCATATGGTGACAGCGATGCAAAAGGCGGCTCTTGGGAGAAGGGACCGGGAATATCGCTTTTTCAGGCAATAAAAAGCCGAGTCCCTGACGCACAGATAATTGCAGAGGATTTGGGATATATCACGAAAGAGGTACGTGATTTACTTAACGAATGTGGTTTCCCCGGAATGAAGGTTCTGCAGTTTGCCTTTGACCCTTATAATGACAATCCATACCTTCCCTATAACTACCCCGAAAACTGCGTGGCATATACCGGAACTCACGACAATGACACAATTATATCTTGGTATAAGGATGAACCGAACAAGGAATTTATACGTGACTATTTGGATGTTGGAACTGATGACTTGGTTCCTGTCGCAATGATTCGTACAATTCTCGCAAGCCGTGCAAAAATCGCAATTATACCCATTCAGGACTATTTAGGCTACGGCAGGCGTATGAATACTCCCGCCACTGCAAATGACGAGAACTGGAGCTATAGAATAAAAAAAGGTGCGCTTCACGACGGAGTAGCATACCACATAGAACATCTTTCACATCTTTATAAGCGAACACTCTGAAACTTTAGAAATAAAAGCCCCGTACACCGTTTTACCGGATAATTGTACGGGGGATTTTTGTGGACAATTTTATTTAATATGAGCAAGCAACCATTCGAGTCGACGTGCTTCCTCCACCAGAGCAGGAGATGAAAGGTTTTCTATGTTTTCCTTTTCCACCAATCTGTCAAACTCCGCTCTTAACTGATTTCTTTTCTCGACACAAGTAAGCATTTTTCATCTCTCCTTTTCTCTTTGACATCAATTTACCACAATAAAAACCCAAAGTCAATATGAATTTACAAAATTTTCAAAGTTTCGTTCGACCATATGTGACACGAAATTTTACCGTCCTACAAATTCCTCTAAAAACACTTAAATTCCCTTGTTTTAAGCCAAAAATTTCGGTTCACTTTTTTTCTTAAAAAGCGACAGAAATAAATTATTTTATACAAAAAAGGAACCTGCTTTTTGCAGATTCCCAATTCATTTTTATGCTTCTGAACGATAGCTATAGTTTGGTGCTTCCTTAGTAATGTAAATATCGTGCGGATGACTTTCCTTAAGTCCTGCGCCTGTAATTCTTACAAACTTGCCTCTTTCTTTAAGTTCAGGGATTGTCTTTGTACCGCAGTAACCCATACCTGAACGAAGACCGCCTAAAAGCTGGAATATTGTGTCTGAAACAGGTCCTTTATAAGGAACACGTCCTTCAACGCCTTCAGGAACAAGCTTCTTAGAGCCTGTCTGGAAATATCTGTCCTTTGAGCCACATTCCATAGCAGCAATAGAGCCCATACCACGATAAACCTTAAAGCGTCTGCCCTGATAAATTTCAAATTCTCCCGGACTTTCTTCGCATCCTGCAAGAAGGCTTCCCATCATAACCACGTCTGCACCCGCAGCAATAGCTTTAGGAATATCTCCTGAATATTTAAGTCCTCCGTCTGCGATAACAGGAATATTATATTTTTTAGCAACCTGGGCAACGTCATAAATAGCTGTAACCTGTGGGCAACCGATACCTGCTACAACTCTTGTTGTGCAGATAGAGCCAGGTCCAATACCGACCTTGACACAATCAGCACCTGCTTTGATAAGTGCTTCAGCAGCTTCTCCTGTAGCAATATTTCCCGCAATTACAGGAACATTAGGGTATGCTTTTTTAACTTCTTTTACTTTTTCAATAATATTCTTTGAATGTCCGTGAGCAGAGTCAAGAACCAAAACGTCAACGCCTGCATTTACAAGTGCTGAAACTCTGTCTAAAATATCATTTGTAACACCGATTGCCGCACCACATAAAAGTCTTCCGCTTGAGTCCTTTGCAGCATTAGGGTATTTAACAGCCTTCTCTATATCCTTGATAGTAATAAGACCTTTTAGCTTATTCTCACTGTCCACTAGTGGCAGCTTTTCAATTTTATGCTTACTCAAAATACTTTGTGCGTCCTCTAAAGTAGTGCCGACAGGAGCTGTAATCAAATTCTCACTTGTCATAGCTTCAGAAATTTTCTTTGAAAAATCTGTTTCAAATCTTAGGTCACGGTTAGTTATAATACCAACAAGCTTATTATCCTCGTCACAAATCGGAACACCTGAAATTTTATATCTGTGCATTAAATCATCAGCATCCTTTAAGGTATGGTCCTTTGAAAGGCTGAACGGATTTGAAATAACACCGTTTTCCGAACGCTTAACCTTATCAACCTCAAGTGCCTGTTGCTCAATGGTCATATTCTTATGAATAACACCGATTCCGCCTTCACGTGCCATAGCAATAGCCATTTCAGCTTCAGTAACCGTATCCATTGCAGAACTCATAAGTGGAATGTTAAGTTTAATTGTAGATGTCAGGTTAGTTTCAAGCTCAATCATATTTGGGGTAACGTCTGACTCCTGCGGAAGCAGAAGCACGTCATCATATGTTAAGCCTTCTTTTGCAAACTTTTCTGTCATAATGTTATTTCCCTCCATTTTAATGTATTTTTTCTATTTTACCAAATTATTAGACTTTTTTCAATAGTTATTTTAAATAAGTTTAAATATTTTTGTCGGTTTTTTTTGGATAAGTTAGCACTCTCTCATAAAATTATCCTTTTTTCACACATTTACATAATTTAGAATATTATGTTAACATAGGCATTGCCTAAATTTAATATAAGGAGATTATTTTATGGAAAAGTCATGTGAATGTGGCTGCTTAGGATACGGCTATGTGCCGATTCAACAGCTTGACACGATTTTCTCTGCAGAAGACGCACTCTTAAAAGGCTCTCTTTTTCCGGAGCTTGTCCTTACAATAGAGGAATATGGAAAAATTTGTAAAGGATGTGGCAAAGCGTAATGAGTCAGAATGAATTAAAGCTTGCAGTTCAAAGCTATTGCTTTGCAGCACACGATATGCTTCTTTATCTGGATACTCATCCGGATGACAAGAAAGCATTTTCACTATACCGTTCGCTTGTTGCAAAGGCACGCGAGTTAAAAACATTATATCAGGAAAAATACGGACCGCTTTCTGCTATGGCTGCGGCAGACTATGATGAATTTAAGTGGATTGACAGCCCTTGGCCATGGGAAAAAGGAGGTAACTGTTAATGTTTAGTTATGATAAGTTTTTACAAAGACCTATTAAAATCAAAAACAAAAACCCTCAGCTTGCATCACTAATTGCAACTCAGTATGGTGGAGCTTACACCAGAAATTAAGAATATTTTGAAAAAGAACAAAGTTGCTTCTTCTTACCAATTTGCGTTTTCGTGCTTTTTCCCCAAAAAATTGCAAGGCAATTAAATTCTTTTTTCTTTATTGTAGCGCAGTTTCCTATAAAGAAAAAAATCGCATAACTCTGCGATTTTTTTGAAGAAATTATAAACTGTGTTTTCCTGAGCCAAGTCTTTTCGTGCTTCCGTCAGGGAACACAAAATCTGCATAAACACCTGCAGGGATGTCTACCTCAAACTTAATTTCGTCACCCTCGTATTTCCATACAGAAACAACTTTTCCATACATAGTTTCCAACTCTGCCCGCACATAACCAAGCCTCTTATCAGGTATAGGCTTAATTATAGTATGACTGTAACCGGGACTATTTTCATCATAGTTTATTCCTGCAACCTTAGTGTATAGCCAGTCAGCAATCGCGCCATAGGCATAGTGATTATATGAATTCATATCATCACTCCAGAAGCTTCCGTCCGGCTTAATTCCGTCCCAATGCTCCCATATTGTCGTTGCACCCTTTCCTACTGAATATAACCACGACGGGAACTCGGTCTGCAAAAGCAAATTATATGCAATATCAACTCTTCCGTAGTCTGTCAGGGCGTGGCAAAGATACGGTGTTCCCACAAATCCAGTGTTTAAATGCATACCATTTGCCTCTACAAGTTCTGCAAGACGCTTTACGGCACGCTCCTTATTATCTGTCATATCAAAGAAAAGTGCAAGTGCATACCCCGTTTGTGTATCCTCTGTGAGTCTACCGCTTGGCGTTATAAATTCATTTATAAATGCTTTTCGAATATTTTTGTAAAGTTCCTCATACTTTTTTTGCTCTTCCTTTTTCCCAAGAACTGCCGCAGCCTTTGAGGTTAATTTTGCAGAATGTGCGTAAAATATCGTAGCAATAAAATCATGTGCAGTTCTTCCTTTATATTCGCCCTCACCATTATCCATTGCAAGCCAGTCTCCAAAATGGAATCCCGTATTCCAAAGAAATTCGTTGTCAGCGGTATTCTTCCTTATAAAATCAACCCATCTACACATACTTTCAAACTGACGTTCAAGAATACGCTTATCCCCAAATGCCCGATAAATTTCCCACGGGCAAATCGTAGAAGCATCACCCCAAACAGTTGACGCGTTAGTCCCTGTAATCCCGATATATGGTATAACGTGCGGAACACCTATTTTGTCATTTTGGTCAAGACAAAGGTCAGTAAGCCACTTTTCAAAGAATGCAGGCACTCTGTAATTTAGTGCCGCTGTTTTTATAAATACCTGTGCATCGCCCGTCCAACCGAGACGTTCATCTCTTTGCGGGCAATCAGTCGGCAAATCTACAAAATTACCCTTTTGTCCCCATATTATATTTTCAAAAAGCTTATTTACCTCGTTATTTCCGCACTCAAAATAGCCTGTCCTTTTAAAATCAGAATGAATTACAAGTCCCTTAAAGTTTTCAAGCTTCACTTCCCCAGGAAATTCATCCACGCGCACATATCTGAACCCTTGGAAACAAAAGTGCGGATGATATTCTTCGATCCCTTCACCTGAAAGTCGATACTCCACAAGGTTTTTTGCGCTTCTCATATTTCCTGTGTAGAAATTCCCGTCCTTGTCTAAGACCTCTGCGTGCGAAAGAACTACCTTTTCACCTTTTTTACCTGTCACCTTAAAACTTGCCCAACCAACCATATTCTGACCAAAATCAATTACCGTTTCTCCCTTTGGTGTATGTATGATTTCGACCGGTATTACCTCATCTGTTATTCTGACCGGTTCATTATTCTGGGCAACAAGATGGGACTTCGGATAGTCAAGCCGTTCTGCTTTATATGATGTTTTAAATAGTTCTTCCTCCATCGCCGCATCATAGCACTCGCCATCGTAAAGCTCGGATGAAATATATGCACTTCCTGAATATTCCCAAGTCTCATCAGTTTTCAAAAGAATATCCAATCCTTTTCGCACCTCAAGAATTATTCCCGGTTTTAAGCCGAATATGTCACTTGACAATGACACCTGCCCTCTTGCCCAGCCTTTTGTCAGAATAACACGAATTTCGTTCTCACCTTTTTTAAGGTTTGCCACCTTGAATGTCTGATATGGCAATCTTTTGTGATACGAAACAAAGCCAGGCATCATCCATTCATCGCCGACTTTTTTGCCGTTTAGGAGTATTTCATAATTTCCAAGTGCCGTCGCATAGATGCGTACATTCTCTTTTTCTTCACTATTAGTGAAAGTTTTTCTGAAAACAGGACAAGAAGAAAGCTTTACCTCATCGCAGGTTATCCACTCTGCCGACCAGTCACCAAAAATGGCCGTTTCAAAGCTTGCGCTTGCCCAAGGTGAAACCTCTCCTTTATTATCCCACACGCGTACCGACCACGTATATTCCTTTGAGGCTACAAGCTCAGGTCCCCCGTATACAGCATCAAAACAGCTTCCGCTTTCTACTTTTCCAGAGCTCCACACACCATCAATCTTTATTTCATAGGCAGTCTGCAAAACACCTTCGTTGTCACTTTCTATCTTCCATACAAATCTCGGTTTTTTCTCGTCGATACCAACCGGATTTTCCTGATATTCACACAGCAAATCAGTACATTTTAACATAGCCCATCACCTTCACTCACATTCAAGTATGATTGATTCAATTATATATTTAGGCCTATGCTTTGTTTCAAGATAGATTTTTCCCACATATTCACCTACCACTCCAAGCATAAGCATTTGAAGTCCGCCTATTGCCCAAATGGATACTCCAAGGCTCGCCCAGCCGCTTACGGTGTTACCCAAAGAGTGTTCGACAACACAATATATAAGCATTAATATGCTCACCAAAAAAGCTAAAACACCAAGCACGAACGCTATTTTTATAGGGCGAACACTAAATGATGTTATTCCCTCCGCCGCAAACTTCAGCATCTTTTTAAAGGGATATTTTGACTTACCAGCAAACCTTTTGTCCCTTTCGTATTCGACAATGCTTGAGGGATAACCAATTTGCGGCACCAGTCCCCGCAGAAAAACATTGACCTCGTCAAATTCCGCCAAGCCTTCAATAGCACGCTTAGACATCAGTCTGTAATCAGCGTGATTAAAGACTATATCCACACCCATTGCTTTCATAAATTTGTAGAAAGCCTCTGCCGTAAACCTCTTGAAAAATGTATCTTTTTTTCTGTCCCTTCTTACACCATAAACTATATCTGAGCCACCTATATATTCATCTACAAACTTTTCGATAACTCCTATATCATCCTGCAAATCTGCGTCCATAGAAACGACCGCATCAGCATAGTTTTTTGCAGTCATCACCCCTGCCAAAAGCGCATTTTGGTGTCCCCTATTCCGCGAAAGATTTATACCTGCAAAAATTTTATCTTCTTTACATAGTTTCTTTATTATGTCAAATGTTTTATCAGAGGAGCCATCATTTACAAAGGCAATCCTGCTTTTTTCAGAAATTTTACCCTTGGCGATAAGCTCTTTTAAAAGCTCAGCTGTGCGCTTTGCAGTTTCAGGCAGTACGTCCTCTTCATTGTAGCAAGGAATAACAAGCCATAGTGTATTCATATAACACTCCTTTAGTTCTGTTCCAATATATCCGCAATTCTCTTACACGCAAACCCATCACCATACGGATTTGATGCATAGCTCATCTTTTTATATTCTTCCTCATCCTCAAGCAAAGTCTTGAACTCTTTGTAAATGGTTTCTTCTTCTGTACCAACAAGTTTTAGTGTCCCTGCCTTAATTCCCTCAGGACGTTCTGTTGTATCACGCATAACTAAAACAGGCTTGCCAAGGGATGGTGCCTCCTCCTGAATTCCACCGCTGTCTGTCAAAATCAAATAGCTTGCATTCAGGAAATTATGAAAATCCAGTACATCGAGCGGCTCGATTATTCTTACTCTGTCACAGTCCCCCAAAATCTCATTCGCAGTTTCACGAACAACAGGGTTCATATGAATAGGATAAATTGCCTTAATATCAGAATGTTCGTTGATTATACGTTTAATAGCCCTGAACATATTTTTCATAGGCTCACCAAGATTTTCACGGCGATGAGCAGTAATCATAATAAGACGTGAATCCTTTGCCCACGAAAGCTCGGGATGTGAATAATCCTCGCGTATTGTAGTTTTCAAGGCATCAATAGCAGTATTTCCTGTAACATAAATTGTATCAGGATTTTTGCCCTCGCGCAAAAGATTTTCCCTTGAAAGCTCAGTTGGTGCAAAATTATATTTTGAAACTATGCCCACTGCTTGTCTGTTGAATTCCTCAGGGTATGGAGAATATATGTTATAGGTTCTAAGCCCAGCCTCAACGTGACCAACAGGAATTTGCAGATAAAAGCACGCAAGCGCAGTTACAAACGTTGTACTTGTATCACCGTGTACCAAGACAACCGACGGCTGTTCTTTTTCCAGTACCTCTTTTATTTTATTTAAAATATTCGTTGTTATATCAAACAAAGTCTGCTTGTCCTTCATAACGGACAAATCATAGTCAGGCTTCACTGAAAAAGCATCTAAAACGACGTCCAGCATCTGTCTGTGCTGACCTGTTACGCAAACAACTGTTTCAATATTTTTTCTGCTTTTGAGTTCATTTACCAATGGACACATTTTAATTGCCTCAGGCCTCGTCCCGAACACAAGCATAACTTTTTTCATACTAATTCCTCCAGATAAAATAATCCTGTTTTTTCATTATTTTACCACAATCCACAAGTATAGTCAACATAAAAGACCTGAAGAAACTTCAGGTCTTAGTTTATCAGTTTGTATAGTTATCGAAATATCCCTGTACCAAAACAATCGGTGTACCCTTATCTCCTGAGCCGCTTGTTAAGTCACAAAGCGAGCCGATAAGGTCGGTAAGCTGACGAGGTGTAGTGCCTTGCGCCGCCATATTTCCAACAAGGTTTTCCTTCTTTTCCTTAATACTCTTAGAGATTGCTTCCTTTAAAGCCTCGCCTGACAAATCCTTAAAGTCATTATCAGCAAGATATTTTAATTTAAGCTCATTAGGAGTTCCAATAAGTCCGTCTGTAAATGCAGGCGATACAACAGGGTCAGCAAGCTCCCAAATTTTACCCTTAGGGTCTTTGAAAGCACCGTCGCCGTAAACCATAACCTCAACGTGTTTTCCTGTCCTGTCAAGGATTTTCTTCTGAACATCCAGCACGAAATCAGTACATTCCTGTGGGAAAAGCTTAATTTTATCCTCAGTTGACTTGTTTGAGCCTAAAAGTCCATACTTTTCATTATATCCACTTCCGCCCACAGATGCTGTCATTATATCGTCAAGTCCGCATACAACCTTTGCTCCTGCTTCCTTTAAAATGCGCTTAGTTCTTGCCCTTGTATGAATATCACAATTAATTATGTGGTCTGTATAGTCAAGAATAGCCTTTGCCTGATTAGCAAAAATAATTTCTACCTCCGCGCCACATTCACGAATCAAGTTGCCGTAGTATTCTACATAGTCAACACCTGTGAATTCTAAAACTGTGTTATTTCCAAACAGCTCGCGGTATTTTTCAAGTGATAAAACATCTGAATAAGGATTTACTCCCGATGCATCAATCTGGTCCATACTTACCAAGGTATTTCCCACTTCATCTGACGGATAGTTAAGCATAAGAACTATCTTCTTTGCCGCCTTTGCAATTCCTTTTAGGCATATAGCAAATCGGTTACGCGAAAAAATCGGGAATATAACTCCGATTGTATCACTTCCGAGCTTTGCCTTCACGTCAGCAGCAATATCCTCTATTGAAGCATAATTGCCCTGAGATCTTGCTACAACTGACTCAGTAATAGAAATAACATCCCTGTCACGAAGCTCAAAGCCATCACATTCTGCTGCTTCTATAACACTATCAGAAACAATCTTTGCAAGATCGTCCCCTTCACGTATTATCGGACAACGAATACCTCTTGAGACTGTACCAACTCTTCTTTCTCTGTTTGTCACTTTGTATCCCTTCTAACTTTATAAATTTAACAGTATAATTATACCATTTTTTTTGTAATTTTCAATAGTATTTTTAATATATTTTAATTATTTTATACAATTATTACAAATACAACATTAAAATTATTTTTTAGGCTGTTTATTCTTGAGAAAGCTTCCTTCCCATCAGTACTCCCATAACAGATGCCATCATAAGTCCTCTCGTCCATCCGCTTGAATCTCCGAGGCAATGAAGACCATTTATACTTGTATTAAAATCGGTATCCATCTTTACCCTGTTTGAATAGAATTTAAGTTCGGGCGAGTAAAGTAGCGTCTCATATGCAGCAAACCCCGGAACAACCTTATCTACAGCTTTTATAAAATTGATAATATTTATCATTGCCCTGTATGGCATCGCTGCAGTAATATCCCCTGCAACCGCATCCGGAAGTGTCGGCCGCACATTACTTTGCGCAAGTTCCTTTGGCCAGGTACGCTTTCCGTCCAAAATATCTCCAAACCTCTGCACTAAAATCTGCCCATTTGCAAGCATATTGGTTAGCTCCCCAATCTTTTGCGCATACGCAATCGGCTGATTAAATGGTGTTGAAAAGTTGTGAGAACATAAAATCGCCACATTTGTATTATCAGATTTTTTTTCTTTATATGAGTGACCATTTACCACAGCCAAATCATTATCATAGTTTTCCTGACTCACAAATCCGCCCGGATTCTGACAGAATGTTCTTACCTTATTTTTGAACGGCTCAGGCCAACCTATGAGCTTGGATTCATAAAGAACCTTGTTGACCTTTTCCATAACCTCATTACGAACCTCAACTCTGACTCCTATATCAACCGTTCCCGGCTCGTGCGCAATATTATGCTCACTGCAGATATGTTCAAGCCATTCAGCTCCGCGTCTGCCTGTCGCAACAATCGTATGTCCTGCATAAATTTCTGCATCAGTCTTTCCGTCGGTAACATACGCACCAAGGCAGGTATTGCCGTCTAAAATAAGATTGGTACATTCATAGCCAAACATTATCTCTACGCCATTTTCAAGCAGATATTTTTCAATAGCAAGATATATATCCTGTGCTTTTTCTGTTCCTAAATGACGGATTGGACAATCCACGAGCTTGAGTCCTGCAGAAATAGCATTTTTCCTTATTTCCTTTACGGCATCATCATTGCTGACTCCCTCAACGTGAGTATCTGCTCCAAATTCCAGATAGATTTTATCGGTATAATCAATCGTCTCCTGTGCAAGCTCATCTCCAATCAGCATAGGAAGATTTCCTCCTACGTCAGATGATAACGAAAGCTTACCATCCGAGAATGCACCTGCACCCGAAAAGCCAGTGGTGATATGACAGTATGGCTTACAGCTTACACATTTTTGTGTCTTCGCCTTAGGGCAATGACGTTTTTCAATACTCTGCCCCTTTTCCACAATAACAATGCTTTTTTTACTACCTTTTCTAATCATTTCAATAGCTGTGAAAATCCCTGCAGGGCCTGCTCCTATGATTAGTACATCTTTTTTCATATAATTTCTCCTTTTGCTTTTAACTAAAGCAACAGCTTTGCCTATCTTTCCTCTCTAAAATACGCAAGTCCAAGACTCTGTGGAGGCTGATTTTCCTTTTTATCACGAACACTTGTCAGTATTAAAACAACAATGGTAACAACATATGGAAGCATATTGAAAATTGCAATCGCACTTCTTGAAAGGCCTGAGATATAGGTATAGGCAATATAAAGCCCGCCAAATACGAAAGAACCTAAAATACCCATATTAGGTTTCCAGAGAGCAAATATAACAAGTGCAATAGCAAGCCAACCTCTATCACCAAAGCCGCCACTCGTCCACGAACCACCTGTATAGTCCATAATAAAGTAAAGACCGCCAAGACCTGCAATAGCGCCGCCTATACAGGTTGCGAGATACTTATATTTTGTAACATTTATACCTGCCGCATCGGCAGTAGCCGGATTTTCGCCAACAGCACGAAGATGCAAGCCCGCCTTGGTTTTCTTTAAAAACCAAGCTGCAAAAATTGCAATAATTACTGCAAGGTATGCCAAAAATCCGTAGGATAAAAATATTTCGCCGAACCAACCAAGCTTATCCGCAATCGGGAGTGAAGTTTTAAAATAATCTGCCGTTGTTTTGACCGACAGGTTGCCGCCGTCGGCAAATATTTTTGTCATAGAGCCGCCGAAAAAGTCACCAAATCCAACACCAAATGTTGTGAGCGCAAGTCCTGTTACGTTCTGATTTGCACGAAGTGTGATAGTTAAAAAGCTATAAATCAACGCAGCAAGTGTTGAGCCTATAATTGATGCCAAAAGCGGTATCAGAATGCACCAGAAAGGATGCGGAGTGCTTGCCGATTGTTCATATAAATACGCGCCTATTACACCGCAGCTTCCGCCCATATACATTATTCCCGGTATACCTAAGTTCAGGTTTCCCGATTTCTCAGTAATTATTTCACCGGTCGAGCCATAAAGTAAAGGAATTCCCTGTACGATGGCTTTATTTATAATAGTTGCAATCATACCTTTTCCTCCTTATTTTTCTTACGGAAATGTAATTTATACTGAACAAAAAATTCACTGCCTATTATGAAAAACAAAATTATTCCGGTCAGTATATCGGATACACTCTCATTAAGCTTAAATGCCGTCGCAATTTCACTTGCTCCGCGCTCCAAAAATACAATAAGGAACGATGTCAATGTCATTATTATAGGATTGAATTTAGCAAGCCACGATACCATTATGGCAGTAAAACCCATTCCGCCAACTGTATTTACATTAATTGTATGGTCTGTTCCGCTCACAAGCAAAAATCCCGCAATGCCGCAAAGTGCACCTGAGAGTGCCATTGTTCTGAGAATTACCTTTTTGACGTTAATTCCTATATAGCGGGCAGTATTTTCACTCTCACCCACAACAGATATTTCATAGCCGTGCTTACTATACTTTAAGTATACATACATCGCCACAGTGATAGCTGCAACAATTATGATATTAAAGAGATACTTTTGTCCAAAAAGTGCAGGAATCCAGCCTCCTTCTGTCGCTCGGTTTATAACGCCGACAGTATTTGAGTCCTTTGGATTTTCCCAAAAAACTATACAAAATGAAACAATCTGCATAGCCACATAATTCATCATAAGTGTAAACAGAGTTTCGTTGGTATTAAACTTGGCCTTGAAATATGCCGGAATAATTCCCCACAACATACCTGCTAAAATACAGCTTATTGCCATAAACGGGAACAAAATCACTCCCGGAACACTGTCACCAAGGTAAATCATACAAGCAGCTGCAGCAAGCCCTCCTACCAAGGTCTGCCCTTCAGCGCCAATATTCCAGAATTTCATTTTAAATGCCGGTGTCACTGCAAGCGATACACAAAGAAGCATCGCAAGTTTTTGAAGAGTATTCCATATCTTTCTTGTCGAGCCAAAGGTTCCGTCAATCATCTCCATATATACCCGCACAGGGTTATAGCCCGTCAAAAGTACAATTACCACAGCACACAAAATCAATGCTATAACAATGGCTGCAGCACGTACTCCCCACGCCTTATACCAAGGCATACCTTCTTTTCCGCGTTTTCTTATCTGAATGAGCGGTTCGTGTGTATGTCTGTCATTATTCTGCATCATCCGGCACCTCCTCAACCTTTGTCATCAAAAGTCCGATTTCTTCCTTAGTTGTCTTTCTTGCATCTACAATTCCGCTGACCTTTCCACCGCACAGAACCAAAATTCTGTCACACAGCTCCAAAAGTACGTCAAGGTCTTCGCCGACAAAAATTACTGCAACGCCTTTTCGCTTTTGTTCATTGAGTAAATTATATATTGTGTACGACGAATTTATGTCAAGTCCCCTGACAGGATATGCCGCCATAAGTACTGTCGGGGATGATGCAATCTCACGTCCTACAAGCACCTTTTGCACATTTCCGCCCGATAGTCTTCTTACCGGAGTATTCGCACTCGGTGTCACAACCTCAAGCTTTTCAATTATTTCTTCAGCCAGACTCTTTGGTGCTTTTCTTTCAAGGAATACTGATTTTCCCTTACGATAGCTTCTCAACATCATATTGTCGACAATGTCCATATTGCCTACAAGCCCCATTCCAAGTCTGTCTTCCGGAACAAAGGACAACCTTACGCCCATATCACGAATTTGCATAGGAGTTTTATCCCTCAAATTTTCAATTTTCCCCTTTTTAGGGTCGTGATAAAAGATTTCTCCGTCATTTAGTTTCTGAAGTCCGGCTATTGACTCTAAAAGCTCCCTCTGTCCGCTTCCTGCAATTCCTGCAATTCCTAAAATTTCTCCCGAGCGTGCCGTAAAGGAAATATCATTAAGCAGAGGGACACCCTCACGATTGATACAGTTAATATGGTGAACCTCAAGCCTGTCCTCAGGATTCTGCGGTTCATCACGTTCAATGTTCAGTGTGATTTTTTTACCCACCATCATTTCAGTCAGGCTGTTTTCAGTCGCCTCGGACGTACTAACAGTTCCGACATATTCGCCCTTTCTTAAAACTGATACCCTGTCTGAAAGCGACAAAACCTCGTGTAGTTTATGTGTTATAATTATAATCGCTTTTCCGTCATCACGCATAAGCTTTAAAACTGCAAAAAGCTTGCGTGTTTCCTGAGGTGTTAAAACAGCAGTAGGCTCATCAAGGATAAGAATGTCTGCACCCCTGTAAAGCACACGTATGATTTCTACCGTCTGCTTTTCCGAAACCGACATTTCATAAACCTTCTTTTTAGGGTCTATAATAAATCCGTATTTTGCCGCAATTTCACTTACACGTTTTTCAGCAGTCTTTAAATCGTGCTTTTCCCCTTCATCAAGTCCGAGAATAATATTTTCCGTCGCAGTAAACACATCCACCAGTTTAAAATGCTGATGTATCATTCCAATCTTGTATTTATATGCATCCTTAGGCGAGCGGATTACCACTTCTTCTCCTCCTATGAAAATCTGACCATCATCTGGGAAATAAATTCCCGAAATCATATTCATAAGTGTTGTCTTACCGCTGCCGTTCTCGCCGAGTATAGACAAAATTTCGCCTTTATTCACACTCAGTGAAACATTTTTATTGGCAATTACACTACCAAATGTTTTGGTAATATTTTTGAGTTCTATTGCTGCTTTCACACTATCCCTCCTGATATTTTAAACTTTTTCCTTCTCAAAAAAATATGCATATCTGTATATCTTTTTCAAAATAAAAAAGCTTTTGATAAGAGCCCCGCCTGCGGGCGTAGGTTTTTGGTAGCAGTTTTGTTATTTCGTAATTGCTAAACGCAATTTCCTACATAATAAAAAAGCTTTTGATAAGAGCCCCACGCGGGCGTAGGTTTTTGGGTATGTTATTACACTATTAACAACACGCAATTTCCTACATAATGAAAATAACCCCGGACGGGCACACAGGGTACCCGTCGCGAGGTATTAACAATCTATTATTTTATTGTAATACCGTCAATGTCTATATCAAAGTACGGTGCTGAACGCTTTTCTGATTCATGGAAATATCCATCTGATACAACTTCTGTATCACCTGTAAATGCCGCGTCTGAATCAACATCAGCCATATATGTTTCAAGCTTCTTGCCATCAACTGTAAATGTGTCTGTATCAAATACCTTGATTTCGCCTGCTATGATTTTTGCCTTAACTTCTTCAAGCTTTTCAGCTGTACCTTCTGCTGCAACCTTTTCGTTAAGACCAAGAATCTGAACTACATCGTCCTTAAGACCCTTACAGAAGTCCTGCTCGATTTCTGTTCCGTTAGCAGTAGCTGTAATGATATGCTCAAAGTATGGCTGCCAGTTAATCTTTGAAGAAATCAAAGCTGTATTTGGACCCCATTCACGTGTATCTAAGTTATATGCCACGTTTGGAACACCTTTTTCTTCACAAGCCTTTGGTGCACCCTCTGAGTCTGCGTGCTGGCTGATTAATACACAACCGTCTGCGATTAGAGCATTAGCTGTTTCCTTTTCAGCTGCAATATCAAACCATGAGTTTGTGAACTTAACATCCATTGTTGCTGTCGGGCAAGCAGCCTTTGCACCGAGGTAGTATGATGTGTAGCCTGACTTAACCTCTGCATAAGGATAAGCGCCTACATAACCAATCTTTGCCTGGTCAGCTGTAATCTTTCCTTCTTCAATCATTTCGTTAAGCTTTAAGCCTGATGCATAACCTACAAGGTAACGTCCTTCATAGATTGATGCAAATGCATTGTAGAAGTTGTCAAGATTCTCTGTATGTGCCTTTGTACCTGTTGCATGGCAGAAAGTAACGTCTGGGAATTCCTTTGCAGCCTGAATCATAAAGTCTTCGTGACCAAAGCTGTCTGCAAAGATAATGTCACAACCATCGTCTGCAAGCTCAGCAGCAGCTTCGTAGCAAGCAGCTGTCTCAGGAATGTTTGTCTTGAAAACTACCTGTTCGTCTGTAAGACCAAGAGCTTCCTTCGCTGCTGTTGCTGCATCGATGAAGTTCTTATCATAAGTTGAATTCTCATCGTGAAGGAAAATAAAACCTACTTTGATGTCGTCTGAAACCTTGTCATCACCTGCACCACAGCCTGCAAGAGCAAAGCAAGATGCAATGACCATTGCCATTACCATTAACAATGATATGATTTTTTTCATTTCTAATACCTCCGTGCCTTTTGGCAAAATTTTTATGTAAATTTAATTTACAACTTAATTATTTTGTGGTCTGAATTTTAGTGAATTCTCTGTCATACTGTCAACAATAGCCAAAGATTCAACTCGCATACCGCGGCTTCTTAAAGTGTCTCCGCCACTTTGAAAGCCTTTTTCAATAGCTATGGCAGCACCAACGACGGTTGCACCCGCCTGCCTTACCAAGTCAGAGAGTCCGACAAGTGCATTCCCGTTTGCAAGAAAATCATCAACAATTAAAATTCTGTCGCCGCTATTTATAAAATCCTTGCTTACCACAATATCGTAAACCGTCTTATGAGTGAAGGACTCAACGCTTGCCCTATAAGTATCTCCGTCAACATTAGTTGATTTATGCTTTTTTGCAAATACAACCGGCACATTCATAGAAAATCCTGCAGCCACGGCAATAGCAATTCCCGATGCCTCAATCGTGAGTATTTTATTTACTCCCTCATCCTTATAAAGACGTGCTATCTCATCCCCGATTTCCTTCAAAAATGCAGTATCAATCTGATGATTTAAAAAGCTCCCTACCTTCAGAATATTCCCTGGGAGAACTGCACCTTCTTTTAAAATCTTTTCCTCTAATGCTTTAATAGGACTCACCTCTCCAACAGTCAAACAAAAACCTTAACTTCGTTGTTTTTCTTGATTTTTGTAAATTTTTCCTGACTTTTATATCCTCTTTGATAATAACACATATGTGTTTTTCTGTCAACAAAAAAATGTGCATTTTTACGTTTTTCCACAAATTATGTCGCTATTTTTTGTATGCTCCCAAAAAAATGCCAAACAGCTCAAAATTCCTGTTTTTCTTCTTAAAAAAACCTTGAATTAATCCAGGCAGTATGTTAATATTCATATAGAGAATAGCATCATAAAAGGAGGCAAATTAATTGTATACTGAAGTTGTAATGGACATCATTTGCATAATAGGAGTAATTGCGTTTGGGGTATCCGGTGCTATGGTCGCAGTCAAAAAACGCACTGACCCATTTGGCGTTGTTTTTCTTGCAGTAATTACGGCAACAGGAGGCGGAATTACACGCGACCTGCTCTTAGGTATACAGCCGCCCGTCATATTCATTGATTATACATATGTAATTTTTGCAGCAAGTGCTGCCATTGTTGTTTTCTTTGTTGCACGTATGTATAAGGATTTCTACCGCACAAAAACAGACAGGATTGACAGCATAAACAATGTATTTGATGCACTCGGGCTTGGAGTATTCGTTGTTATGGGTACTCAAACTGCCATAGATTATGGATTTGCACAAAATGCATTTTTTACAATTACTATCGGCGTAATTACAGGAATTGGAGGCGGCTTTTTAAGAGATATAATGGTCGGCGAAATCCCTACAGTATTAAAAAAGCATATCTATGTGCTTGCCGCATTTACAGGTAGCATAATATTTTATTTTATGTATATAAATTCAATTAATTATACCTTGTCAGCCGCATTTAGCGCCGGTATAACATTCGCAATACGTATGCTTGCAACTCACTTTAAATGGAATCTTCCACCTGCATATTAATTTTCATCATTTTTCAATACTTGCATACTATATTAATGAACAAATTTTTATTGAAAGGAAATATTTATGCGAGAAATTGAATATGACAGAACTGCAGCGGTTCAATATGCACTCAGATGGGCGCTTGCCCGAAACCCCGCATATTACGACTTTGCAGATTTAGGCGGAGACTGTACCTCCTTTGCATCACAATCAGTCTATGCAGGGTGCGGAGTTATGAACTACACCCCCACATTCGGCTGGTACTATATTTCAGGAAGCAACAAATCCCCGTCCTGGTCTGGAGTTGAATATTTTTATGATTTTATGACAACTAATGAGGCGGAAGGTCCGTTTGCAGAGGATGTCCCACTTGACAGTCTGCTTCCGGGTGACATTATCCAGCTTGGAAACAGTAGCGGAGATTTTTATCATACACTTGTCCTCACAATGATTAAGATGATAAGGGGAAGGAAAAATTATTACATCTGCGCACATAATAACGATGCTTTCCAGCGGAATTTAAACACATATAATTTCAGCCGTATAAGATGTCTGCACATTCTTGGAGCAAGAGTAAATGAATAATTCAAAAACTACCGGCCATTCAATAATAACCGGTAGTTTTTTTGTCTGATTATTTTCCGAGTTTTTCAATAATCTTTTTCAGTTTATCTTCTTTAGCAATTATATCACGTACCAGCTTGAACTGATTTCTTGCTCTGTCAAGATTATGATTTTCCCTGTGTATTTTAAAATATGTATCGCCATTTAAGTAATCGGTTAAAAATCTCGTTCCGCACTCAAATGTCAGAAGCTTTGCCGAAAACGGAAGAAGCTCAAATTCCCTTTCAGTCAGCTTTGAACCCATTTGTTCAAGGTATCCCTTTGCAAAATATTCAAAGGTATCTTCATCAAAGTTTACAATATCAAGATTTACCTCATCCTCTGCCGCAGTTGATGCGCCAATTCGGAGGGCGTCGCCAAAATCATAGAGAGCACTTCCCGGCATCACAGTATCAAGGTCTATAACGCAGATTGCATCCCTTGTCTTCTTATCAAAGAGAATGTTGTTAATTTTAGTATCATTGTGAGTAACCCTTAAAGGAATAGTGCCGTCCGCAATTCCGTCTGTTACAACAGATGCAAACTCTGCACACTCACGCACAAATTTAATTTCTTCTTGAACAAGTGCAGCACGTCCTTTTACATCTGCCTTTACTGCATCCTCTAAATCACGCACACGCTTTGGTGTGTTATGAAAATCTGCGATTGTCTCAGAAAGTGTATCAGCAGGATAATCATCAAGAAGTCTCTGGAAACGACCAAAACCTATTCCGGCACGATATAAATCTTCTTTCGTTCCTTCTTCAATAGTAATAGTGTCAGTAATAAACTTATAAACACGAAAAACATTGTTATCATCAACACGATAACTGTTTTTTCCCTCATAGGTTTTAATAACGGTCAAGGTCTCACGATCAGGATCCCCGCCTTCTGCCACAATTTTTTTCCTCAAAAAATCTGTAACTTCAGCAATGTTGTCCATCATTTTTTCAGGTTCCTTGAAAACATTTGTATTTATTCTCTGAAGGATACAGTCTTTTGTAGATGTTCTGTATGTATCATTGATGTGTCCATTACCATATGTCTCTATCTTAGCATCCACTACAAACTGAGATAGAACGTAATTCAAATCAATTTTTTTATCCATCCCCATACTCCTAAAATCCTACATTATCAATAGTTATTTCAACACAACATTTTGATTATAGCACTAATTCTCACTTAATGCAAGCATTTTCTTACATTTTCTTTACAATTATTTTACGCTCTCGGATGTGCCTTGTCATAAACCACACGTATTCCACCATCCACAATTTGTGAATACACTTGTGTCGCAGAAATATCAGTATGACCAAGCATTTGGGAAATTGCCTTTAAGTCTGCACCGTTTTCAAGTAAATGAGTTGCGAAGGAATGCCTCAGAGTATATGGGGTAATTTCTTTTTCTATTCCTGCCTTTTTGCGATAGTGCTTCAAAATTTTCCAGAAGCCTTGCCTTGAAAGTCCCATTCCATTACAGTTTAAAAACAAAAATTTAACATTATCATCCAAAAGCATATTCGGTCTTGCATTCTCCAGATAATTATTAACAGCGGCTAGTGCAATCTGCCCGATAGGGACGGCTCTTTCGTGCGTTTTTGTGCGACAATTCAAGTAGCCTTGTTTTAAATTCACATCATCGACTGTGAGACTTATAAGTTCTGAAACCTTTATACCCGTCGCATAAAGAAGCTCAAGCATCGCTTTATCACGATACCCTTTTGCATCAACGCACTCAGGTTGTGCAAGCAGAAGTTCAATTTCGGAGGTTGTAAGTACACTCGGTGTCTTTCTCGACACCCTTGGTGTTTCAAGGTTCGCAGTCGGGTCCTTTTCCGCTGCACCGCTCTCAATCGCATACAAATAAAATGAGCGAAGCGATGCAAGTCGTCTGGAGACTGTTGCAGGTGCTCTGCCTTGGTTTCTCAGGTGAATGAGATATGTAAGTACAGTTGTTCTGTCAGTTTTTGATATGTCATAAATTCCTTTTTCCTTTAAAAACGCAAAGTAGTGCAAAACATCCCTTTTATATGACAGAATTGTATTTCTGGATTTTTCCTGAACTCCGATAAGAGAAAGGATAAAACCTTCTAATATTTCCTGCATCAAATCCCCCTCCAAAATCACTTTACAAAGTAATTATATCACAAAAACCAAATAAGTACAGACATTTTTCGATAATATTTTTATACAGCTTTTGCCATAGATGCCGCCAGCCTCATAAATATTGAGGAAAAAAATCCTCTTAACACACTGTCGACACAAAATATTGAGGTCAGCAAAATCATTAAATACAAATATTTTTTTAAAAAAACTTTTCTGTCATCACGATAATTAATAAGATTATGCGTGCATACACCGCCATAGTAGGACAAGGCTGGAATTAAAATTAATGCCGAAATAAGATTTGCACTGCAAAAAAACAGTCCTTTTATTCCATAAAGGCGAAGCATCGTTGTTATCGCAAATCCCGCAGAATACCCTTTTAAAAGTATTATAACTGCTGTGGCAATTCCGGACACTTTAAAAAATGCAAAAATCATCATTATTAAAAGTGTCTTTGCATTATCCTTTGCAACACTTTTTATACTGTCGGGTACTGTCACCTTATACTCAGTCACTGCTCCGGCTAAATATTCATACATCTCGTCCTGCTTATGTGTTTTTATCTGGCTTATGCTTCCTATGCAAACTCCCGCTGCATATACTGAAATCAATACGAAAAACAATATCTTCTTAATATTTTTCACAAAAAAATCCCCTTTTGTATGTAGTACTAAATACTATTCACAAAAAGGGAATAAAATTACGTTTTTTCAATTTATGGGAAGCTGCGTTTCTATAAAGCGAAAAGAATTAATGCATTTGCAGCGAAGCCGCTTTGTTCTTTTTAAAACTCTGCTGCGTGAAGAAACTTTTTAAGTCTCTCAATTCCTTCGACAATGTTATCCATACTTGTTGCATAAGACCATCTTACATAGTTATCGGCACCAAAGCCCGTTCCTGGCACAACTGCAACCTTTGCAACATCTAAAAACAGCTTTGCAAAATCGTCAGCATTGTTTATAGTCACACCGTACATCGTTCTGCCGATAAGGTCATCAATATTCATCATTATATAAAATGCACCGTGCGGGCGCTTGCAGGAAACACCATCAATGCTCGAGAACATTTCCACCATAAAATCACGACGGCGTTTAAACTGCTTGCGCATCTTGTCAGCCTCTTCCATTCCGCCCTCAAGCGCTGCAATCGTAGCAGCCTGAGCAATAGAGTTCGGATTTGAAGATGCGTGCGACTGTATGTTTGCCATTGCCTTTGCAATTTCAGAATTTGCGGCAGCATAGCCTATTCTCCAGCCTGTCATTGCAAATGTCTTTGAAACACCATTTATAACGATTGTCAAATCTTTGATTTCCTCACCAAATGATGCAATACTTATGTGCTTTCCTTCATATATCAAATGCTCATATATTTCATCCGATACAACATAAATATTATGCTTCACAGCAAAATCAGCAATCTCGCGAAGCTCATCCTCAGTATAAACCATACCTGTCGGGTTTGACGGACTGTTTATAACAATAGCCTTTGTTTTAGATGTAAGTGCAGCTTCAAGGTCTTTTGCAGTCACCTTGAAATTATTTTCCTCCGTTGCATTCACAACCACAGGAACACCATCTGCCAATTTTACCATTTCCGGATAGCTTACCCAATATGGTGCAGGAATTATTACCTCATCGCCTGGGTTGCATATTGCCTGAAACGCATTTATAAGCGAATGCTTCGCTCCGTTTGAAACAACAATGTCTGTCGGCTTATAGATAAGCCCGTTTTCACGTTTGAATTTTTCAGCCACTGCCTGTCTTAATTTGAGAGTTCCGCTTGCCGGTGTATATTTTGTTTCACCATTCATTATCGCGTCTATTGCCGCTTTTTTAATATGCTCCGGTGTATCAAAATCAGGCTCACCGCATCCAAAGCCGACAACATCCTCGCCGTTTGCTTTCATTTCTTTAAATTTTGAATCTATCGCAAGTGTCGGAGACGGGGACACCGCTGCTGCTTTTTTTGAAATCATACTATCCTCCAATTTTGAATTTTTGCATTTTTCATATAGCAAAAATTTCATTTTCCACTTAAAATCTACTTTATTATACAACTTTTACGGCAAAAATGCAATATTTGAAATGCAAAAATTTCAAATTCTCTTGCACAAAATATTCTTTTTATTTTATACATAAATATGCAAGTTCAACAATTATGTTCTTTTATTACCCTCAGAAAGTTGTAAAAAGCTATTTTTTCGCGTATTTTGGTTGTATATGGAAGCATTTTTATAATCTTCTCCATATCCTCTGCTCCGGATATTCCAGAAGGCAAATAATCCACTCCGTCAAAGTCACTTCCAAGCCCTATATTATCCTCTCCGCCAAGCGACAAAAATCTATCAATATGCTTTATTATATCCGAAATATCCTCCCCTAAAAACGGAGGGTAAAAATTTATTCCGACGCATCCGCCGGTTTTCACAACCGCCAAAAACTGTTCATCCGTAAGATTTCTGGGATGATTTTTCACACTTTTTGAATTGGAATGGCTGGCACATATCGGTCTTTTTGTTATTTTGCACACATCCCAAAAGGATTGTTCCGAAAGATGCGATGCGTCAATAATAATGCCCAATTTGTTCATCTCAAGGATAACGGTTTTACCAAACTCGGTAAGTCCTGTGTCCTCTTTTTCCATAACACCGCAGGCGATGTTATTTTTGAAATTCCACGTCGGTGCAATCATACGTATACCGAGATTATATAGCTTATGTAGGTCAAAAATACTTTTTATCGGCTCACCGCCCTCAAGGCTCAAAAAGGCTTTGACCTTTGTTTTTGAATTTTCCCAATCCGCAAAGCTTTGGCAGACAGTTATTTCATTCTCCCCTGCCTCTTTATAAAATCTATTTATTATTTCTTCCGCCCGCTCCATAGCACACTCTGCATACTCCGGCGAAACAAATGCCGCAAATACCTGTGTATACGATTGATATTTTAAAAGTCTTTTCATATCAATATGCATATCGTTTTCCTTAAGACTTTTTCCCCTGTTTATAAGCTCGCTTATTGTATCCGAGTGGGCATCAAAAATCTCCATAAATCCCCCTAAAAAGCCGATTTGATATGATTAATCTCTGTTATATTAGGCACATCGCCACATAGCTTATACATCACCTCTACAACATCAAATCGCATATCAATGTCATCTCTGCCAAGATAATAAAGTGCCGTCTTAATAATTTTTTCCTGTTTTTTAAAATCAACAAACTCTCCCGGCGTTCCATATGCTTTGCTCGCCCTTGTCTTTACTTCACAAAACACAATAGTTTCCCCGTCTTTTGCAATTATGTCAAGCTCTCCCGCTCTAGAGTGGTAGTTTCGTTTCAAAATACTATATCCGCTTTTTTCAAGAAACCGACAAGCCGCTGTTTCGCCGAAATCACCTATTTCCTTCGTAGTCATATATTTTCTCCCAATAATTTTTTTAAAAATGTTTTTCTGTGAATGGGACTTACTCCGTATTTCAAAATGGCATCGGTATGTGCCTTTGTACCATAGCCTTTATGCTTGTCAAATCCGTATTCGGGATATTCTTTTGCCATTTCGGTTATATATCTGTCCCTTGAAACCTTTGCTAAGATTGATGCCGCTGCAATCGAAATACTTTTCGCATCGCCTTTTACTACAGTCTCGTGCGGAAGCTCCATTCCCTTTATGCTATTCCCGTCAATTATCACATAGTCTGCAGGAACATCAAGACTTTGTACCGCTCCATTCATCGCCTTATGCGTTGCATTTAAAATATTTATCTCATCAATTTCTTTTTCATCTATCGAAAACACAGAATATGAAATCGCAATCTCGGTTATTTTTTCATAAAGCTCCTCACGTTTTTTCTCAGAAAGCTTTTTTGAATCGTTAATTCCGTCGAGCCTTGCATCCTCAGGCAAAATAACTGCAGCCGCATAAACAGGTCCCGCTAAAGGTCCGCGTCCTGCTTCGTCTACACCTGCAATGGCTTTATATCCCTTTTCCCTAAGTGTATTCTCAATTTCCCACATTTTCTCCTGCCTTTTTAATTCTTCTTCCTCTGTTAATCTTGGCATTTTTTTACACCTCAAAATATTTTTTAAAATATTATATCATTTTTTTTGAAAATATGCTATAATAATTTTAATTAATTGAAAAAATATTGTTTTATATATGAATTACACTAAAAGGAGGCGTCCATAATGTATATGCGCGAAGTTGATGACCCTGTAACAATACAGTATATAATCCTATTCACGCTTGCTGAGGCAAAGCGAAAGGTAACTCATTCACAGCTTACCTGCTTAACTCTTGACCGATGCAATATAAATTTTACAAATTTCCAGATTGCACTTGATAATCTCGTACAGATAGAATATGTAAAAATACTTCCAAATCCGTTGGATGAAAAAATGCCGATTTATGAGCTGACTACAAAAGGAATTGAGGCAAATGGCTTTTTCGCACACTCCATTCCCGTATATATCCGCGAGCAGATAAAAGAACATATTGAGCCATTTTTTACACAGGAAAAGCTTAAAAAGAATATTAGAGCAACTCTTGTTCCGATAAATGATAATGAATATAACGTTGAGTGTGCTTTATATGAGGACATATCACCGCTTATGGAGATTTCATTCTATGCAGGCTCGCGAGAGATAGCGGCAAAGATTATAAGGAACTTCAAAGCCAAGCCTGAAAAAGTCTATGAAGAAATTTTCAAAAGTCTTTTAGGCGATGAAAAGGAGTAACAAGGCATAAGACGGATTTTTGTGTCCGTCTTTTATTATGTAGGAAATCGTGTCTGACAACAGCGTAATAACAAAGCTGCTACTATCTTTTATTTTTCTTCCATTCAAGACATAATAATACAATTTTTTTGGAAAAATCTTTTAGTTATATTTTAAGATTAATATCACAAAATAGCAATGTAGTCGTCAAGCGGCGGCTGCTTTAGATAGATTTTAAAGTGAACGTAATAGGTTCAAAAAAGTATGGAGGAAAAAACAATGAGTAGATCAAGAATTAATGTACCAGAAGCAAAGCAAGCTATGGAAAACTTCAAGATGGAAGCTGCAAACGAAGTTGGAGTTAACCTAAAGCAAGGCTACAACGGTGACTTAACAGCAAGACAGGCTGGTTCAATCGGCGGTCAGATGGTTAAGAAGATGATTGAAGATTACGAAAACAAAATCAAATAAGAATGATTAAAGTAATCAGTTTATTTTCTATTTTAGATGATTTATCCGATTTGGGAGAAGGAACGCTGTATTATTTTCCTAATTATTCACAAGGGCAACTTTATAACGCATACGGCGGCTCGTATTTTACACCAATGTTATTCATAAGTAAAGATCCCGATTTTTAAGCCACCTGTAATACAGGTTATTACAGACTTATAGAATCATTTAAGAAAATAAACAGCTAAAGGCAGATGCTTTGGATAAAATTCCGAAGTACCTGCCTTTTTGTTTAAAAATTATTTGCAAAAGGGGAAATTTGTGATAAAATATATAAAACAGGTATTACAAAGGAGCAAATTATGTTTAAAAGATTTTTGAAATATTACAGCCCGCATAAAAAAGTTTTTGCCCTTGATATGGCGGCATCCTTTTTTGTATCGGTAATAGGTGTTGTATACCCTATGGTAACAAGGAGTATGCTGAACGATTTAATCCCTAACCAGAAATATCGTCTGATTATCCTTGCCGGACTTTTACTGACCTGTCTTTACTTAATAAGAATGTGGCTCCGCTACTATATCCAGTATGAAGGACATATAATGGGTGTGAAAATGCAGGCGCATATGCGAAGCGATATGTTCCGTCACTTAGAAAAGCTTTCATATAGCTTTTACGATAAAAACGAAACGGGTAAAATAATGTCAAGGATGACAAACGATTTGATGAATATCAGCGAACTTGCACATCACGGCCCTGAAAATCTGATTATCTCATCAATTACCATCATTGTTTCCTTTATATACCTTTCAACAATCAATCTTCCGCTAACACTTATAATATTCATATGCGTCCCGTTTTTAGTATGGATTGCAATGAGGATGCGAACAAGAATGCATCACGCATTCCGTGAAAGCAGAAAATCTATCGCAGTAATAAACGCGGCTCTTGAGGGCAGTATATCCGGAATCCGTGTAACAAAAGCATTTACCAACGCTAAAAAGGAAGAAGAAAAGTTTGAGGATGGCAATCGCCAATTTGTTGAAGCGCGAGCTGAGGCATATAAAGCAATGGGACAATTTCATTCATCAACCTCATTTATAACCGATATTTTCAATGTTATAGTTTTAATAGCCGGCGGATTTTTCCTTTACGCAGGTAAGATTAACTTTGGTGACTACTCCGCATTTATTGTTTCTGTCGGGCTCTTTTTGACACCGGTTACAACCCTTATAGGTTTTATGGAGCAGTTTCAGGACGGAGTTTCGGGATTTGAAAGATTTTTGGAAATCATTGACGAAGAACCCGAACGGGACTCAGAAGGTGCTATGCCGATAGAAAGAGCAGAGGGACATATTGAATTTAACAACGTTTCCTGCTCATATGATGAGGGAAAAGAGGTTCTTCACTCGGTCAGCCTTGATATTCCTGTAGGCACAAAATTTGCATTGGTAGGTCCGAGCGGCGGTGGTAAAACAACTATATGCCACTTAATCCCGCATTTTTATAACATAGACTCGGGCGAAATAAGGCTCGACGGAAAAAATATAAACGAAATCACTCTTGATTCATTAAGAAAAAATATCGGTATCGTGCAGCAGGATATTTATCTTTTCAACTCCACTATCCGCGATAACATCCTCTACGGAAAACCTGATGCGACCGAAGAAGAAGTTATAAAAGCTGCAAAAAATGCAAACATTCACGACTATATTATGTCGCTTGAAAACGGATATGACACCGAAATAGGCGAGCGCGGAGTACGACTTTCAGGAGGACAAAAGCAACGTCTTTCCATTGCAAGAGTTTTCCTTAAAAATCCTCCGATTTTAATTCTTGACGAGGCTACAAGCGCACTTGATAATACAACTGAAATACTTATCCAAAATGCACTTGATGAGCTTTGCAAAGGCAGAACAACACTTGTCGTAGCGCACAGGCTTTCCACCATCAAAAATGCCGATGAAATTGCTGTAATCGGAGACGGAAAAATATTAGAGCAGGGCAATCACGAGGCATTGATAGAAAAAGACGGCATTTATGCAAAGCTATATAAGCAACAATTTAAAGACAGCGAACTTCAAAAACTTATGTAAAAAGACCAAAAAGACGGCAATGCCGTCTTTTTTAATCCTCATCATCTACATTTTTCCCCAAGTCAATCCCTAAATCATTCCTTAAAATTCTCGCATTTGTAATACTTCCCTTTCCAAATTCCCCGCGGATTTTATCAATAGCAAGCTCAAGTTTTTCGTGCTTTTCATTCTTTTCCACATCATCAAAAAGGCTTACCTGTCCGCCACTTTTATCCCTTGTGATATTTGCGGCTGTAACTGTTATCATTCTTATCGGGTTACCCATATTCCAGTTTTCACGGATAAGCGCCATCGCCGCATCAAATATCTCCTTTGTGAGATATGTCGGGCTATCAAGTGTACGCTGCCGACGTATGGTTTTTAGTGTAATGTCCCTTATTTGCACCTGCACAGTTGCACACCTTAAATCACGTTTACGCATTTTCGTTGCAATATCATCTGAAAGTGCATAAATTCCCTGTGCCACATCATCCTCGCCCAAAAGATTTCTCTGGAAAGTCATACCTTTTCCGATTGATTTTGGGTCATGCTCATAATAATATGGTAAAACAGGTTCATTATCCTCGCCTCTTGCATAACGTACCAGCATATGTGCGGTACTCCCTATTTTCTTTTCAAGCAGTTCTTCATTTGCCGCAGCCAAATCTCCTATCGTTTTTATATTGCAGCTTTTTAAAACTTCACAGCTCTTTTTCCCAACGAAAATCATATTTTCAACCGGCAAAGGATATAAAATTCTCTCATAGTTTTCTCTTGTAATAACAGTTGTCCCGTTTGGCTTATCATAGTCACTCCCAAGCTTAGCAAAAATCTTATTAAATGAAACTCCTATCGAAACAGTAATACCAAGCTCATCCCGTACTCTCATTCTGATTGTATCGGCAATTTCCCTTCCGTCTCCAAAAAGGCGTACACTCCCTGTCACGTCAAGCCAGCTCTCATCAATACTGAACTTTTCCACAAGGTCAGTATAGCTTATATAAATTTCATTTATTCGCTTTGAATACTTCTTGTAAAGCGAATGATGTGGCGGCACAAGCACAAGTCCCGGACATTTTATCTGTGCCTGCCAAATCGGTTCAGCCGTTTTTATACCATATTTCTTTGCAAGCTGATTTTTTGCAAGTATTATTCCGTGACGCCTCTCTTTATCCCCCGCAACTGCCATCGGTACATCTTTCAAATCAGGATTTAAAACTGTTTCAACGGATGCAAAAAAATTATCACAGTCGCTGTGCAAAATAATTCTGTCCATAGCTAAATCCCCCTGAAAATTAAAACAATAACTGCACAATTTATAAAAATTGCAAAAGGTATTCCTATCCTAAAAAGAGGTTTTCGGGTTTTGTGCCGAAAAATCTTCATTCCAAACACTGCACCAAATGAACCCATCAAAAATGCACAGGTTAAAAGCAACTTTTCACTGATGCGCCACCTGTTTTTAACTGCCTTATATTTGTCAATGCCATATAGCACAAAGACAAATGTATTCCATATTCCAAACACATATAAAAATGCCGGATTCATTACTATTTCTCCCAATTAAAGCTTTTATGTCTTTATTATAATTCCCGAGGCTTTTATTGTCAACCAAGATTTTTTATTAATTTTGTGTTACAACAAGTTCCCGTTTCTTGTCTATATGAATAATATGTGTTATACTAACTATAATAAAACTCAGGTAAGGAGTGATAAAAATGGATAAGTTTATTGATAATTTAAAAAAAGGCTTCAGTATTGCAGTAAGCGAAGCAGAAAAACTCACAAAGGTTGTCGCAGGTAAAACCAGCAACATTGTAGACGTTACGAAGCTTAATTTATCCCTTTCCGAAACAGAGCGAAAAACAAGTAAGCTTTATGAAAAAATCGGTGAGCTTGTTTACGGGCAATATGCAAGCGGGGCAGAGCTTGACAGCGGGCTTTCGGAAATCTGTGCAGAAATTGAAGGGCTTAAAGAAGAAGCTGACAATTTGAAAGAGCAGATTGCGGCTCTTAAAAACTCATCGGTATGTCCTTCTTGCGGCTCAATCAATGATAAATCAGGTGACTA
This sequence comes from Clostridia bacterium, assembly GCA_045580145.1. GTDB lineage: Bacteria > Bacillota > Clostridia > UBA1381 > UBA1381 > UBA1738. The sequence goes on along the minus strand of JAZNNI010000085.1, from coordinate 108,730 downwards.
TTGTTCAAAATGCGGCGAAAAGATGTCTTCTGAAAAAGCACCATCCAAAGATGATATGGTCATCGAAGTGACAGAATTTCCAGAGGAATAACTAAAAAAAGACTGACGATGTCAGTCTTTTTTAATATTTACATTCCTATTTCTCTCAAAAGCTCTGAAAGAGTTGCCGCAGAATCACGAAGCCCCTTCATTTCCTCCTTGGAAAATGGTACTTCATAAATTCTCTCAACTCCGTTTCCGCCTACCATTGTCGGTACAGAAAGGGCAACATCACGAATATCATACTCGCCCTCAAAAATTCCCGAAACTGTCAGGATTGAGTTCTCGTCTCCCGCGATACATTCACAAATTCTCGCAACTGCAACCGCGATTGCATAATATGTCGCACCTTTTTTGCGGATAATTTCGTATGCTGAATTTTTAACCTCATTATACATTTTATCAAGGTCATTTAGGTCGCACTTGCCCGTATATTTACAAAACTCATTCATCGTCATTCCGCCGATGTTCGTAACACTCCACGCCGCAACCTCGCTGTCGCCGTGTTCACCGATAATGTAAGTATGACAGTTCCTTGCATCAACACCTGTTTTTCGGCTTATCATATACTTGAGTCTTGAAGTATCAAGCACAGTTCCTGAGCCAAGCACCTGATTTTTTGGAAGTCCTGACAGTTTGTAGGTTACATATGTCAGAATATCCACAGGGTTTGAAACCGGCATCAAAATCACATCGGATGGCGCATACTTCATAATGCTTTTGATAATTTTTTTGTAAATCTCAACATTGTCTTTTAAAAGGTCAAGTCGAGTCTGACCCGGCTTTTGCGGCGCGCCGGCTGTTATAACAACAATATCTGCATCCTTACAGTCGCTATAATCCCCTGCGAAAACCGTAACCGGCTTTACTAAAGACACACCGTGCGCCATATCAAGTGCATCTCCCTCTGCCTTATCCTTATTTATATCAATAAGCACTATTTCCTGAAAAAGTCCTCCCAAAAGAAGCGTATATGCCGTCGTTGAACCGACCGCTCCCGCTCCGATTACTACTACCTTTCCTCTGAACATTTTTATCTCTCCTTTTTTTAATTATCATTTGTATTATTTGTATTTTTTTATTAATTATAACTTAATATTCCCTTTTTCAATATCATAAATAACCCTTGCGATTGCGTGTTCTTCATTACTCACCGTCACACAGTCTGCTGCATCTATCGCCGATTTACTTGCACCCGAAACAGCTATTCCGATTTTCGCCTCAGAAAACATAGAAATATCGTTATCATAATCCCCAATAGCTATTGTTTTTTCCCTGTCCAAGCCGAAAATTTCAATCAGCTTTTTAAGGGCAGTTCCTTTGCCCGAGCCCTTCGGCAAAATTTCGTATAAGGTCTTTTCTGAGCGGATAAAGTCAAAGCTGTCTGCCAGTTTATGACTATTTAATAAATCTTTAGTCTTTTCAATATCCTCTTCTGTCTCACACCCAAAAATAATTTTTGCAAGAGGCTCGTTTACGTTATGGTAGTCGCATACATAATTTGGGGCACCCGTTCTCTCCCTGAACACCTCCATAACAGAGTTATCCTTTGCAAAATATATTTTTGAAAATGTGTTGACCTGAATGCCAATATGAGGCAAATTTTTATCAACACACTCTAAAAGCTCTACAACATTTTTCGAAAGCTCTTTTTTCCAGATATACTCCTGTTTTCTATGGTCGTAAAGTCCCCCGCCGTTAATGCAACCAAACGCAATATTTGGATTGATTTTTTCATATACGTGGTGGGTAAAAAATGGCATTCTTCCTGTTACATAGGTGAATTTCCCGCCCTCTTTTTTAAAATATTCAATGGCTTCTATATTTTCTTTTGAAATTGTCCCATCTTCTTTTAACAGCGTCCCGTCAAGGTCGGTCAAAAAAAGCATCCCGTCAAATTTCTTCATTTTATCTCCTCTTATATCGTATTACAAAATCATTGTGATTATAGCATATCCAAAAGCTTCCGTCAATATTAAACCTTACCATATTTCCTTTATTTTCTTGCCTTTTTCTTGAAAATATGATATATAATATATGAGGTGAAAAATATGAGTAAAATTTTAGTTGTAGTAGATATGCAAAAGGACTTTATAAATGGTGCTTTGGGAACTAAAGAAGCCGAAAAAATTGTGCCAAAAGTCATAAAAAAAATCAAGGAATTTGACGGTGAGGTAGTTTTTACAAAGGACACTCACAGCTCTATATATTTAGAAACGCAAGAAGGCAAAAACCTACCTGTTGTGCATTGTGTAAAGGGGACTTCCGGCTGGGAGCTTGACCCTTCTCTTTTGCCCCTCTCCGCTGGCTGTCGCATCTTTGAAAAGCCGACCTTCGGAAGCATCGAGCTTGCAAATTACATAGCAGATGGTGATTATACTGAGATTGAGCTTATCGGCCTTTGCACCGATATATGTGTTATTTCAAACGCAATGCTCATAAAAGCATATCTTCCAGAAAGCAAAATCATCGTTGACTCTGCTTGCTGTGCAGGTGTTACGCCTGAAAGCCACGAAAATGCCTTGTCTTCAATGAAAATGTGCCAGATTAATGTAATTTAAAAGAGAGATGCGCGCATCTCTCTTTTTAGGTTAGTTAATTATGTATTTTTTCAAATATTCAGGCAGTTCATCCTCTCTATACGATGCCGCATATGAGCTTAACCAGACATTTCCTTTTGATGTGTTTTCTGTCACAAATACGAAATAGCTTGTTCCCTCTTTAATTTCCAGCTTTCCTGTTTCGTCTCTATGACGAATATTTCCAAATATAGTATCGGCAAAAATCCGTCCGTCAGCCTTATCAAGCTTAATTAAATCGTTCGGAGAAATCATAAACTCTTCAACGTCTCCCTTGTCATCTTTATAACTAAGCACATTCTCTTGATAGCTTGCCTCATTCTTGCAGATATATACTGAGCCCGCTACCTTATCCATAATCTCGTTATAATATCCAAGCTCGTTAAGTGCCAAAATTGTATTTTTGAAATGTGAATTTATGCTGATGCCAAAATTTTCGTGATAATACTCATATTCAACCTCTCCATCACCTATCACCTTGAAGAATTTAAGACGTTCATTGTCCTCTGACGACAGACCTATCTCAATCCTTATCGGCATAATTGCTCTGTCAACCTCTATTTCCTCATATGAGAGAACATCTAAGTCCTTTTCTATTGCATACAGGATTTTCGGTGCATCTTCATTTACAGCAATACGATAAGAGAAGTTTGATAAAGACACGTACATATCAAGGCTATTTATATTTTCTATATTCAGATTATCAATATCTGTTGCCTGCACCTTATAGTTTTTAATGTCATACATCTTAGACAGTGCCTCTGTGCATTCATCTCTTGTCACCTTATATCTTCTATCAAGTGACTTTCCGTTTTTCAGTTCATATCTCACATTCAATAAATGATAGCTTTCAGGGTCTTCTTCTCTTCCCGCAATATCACTCACTATTCCGCCGTGAATTTCTCGTACAACTTCTATTTCTTCAGGAAGCGATACGTATGGAACTCTCGGATGTGCATTCACATATGCGGTTGCTTTTACAACATCAGTAGTTTCAGGAATTCGTGTCTCATAGCCAAGCACGCTTGTGTATGCAAAGAAGGAAATGAAAAGTCCTCCGCAAAGCAAAAATGCAAGATAGCCCTTATATGTTCCAAACACCTTGAATGTTTTATTCATCAGCATTTCAGCCGCAAAGTAAACGATGCAGGTTATGGTTATTGCCACAATAAACATCGGCACCGTGCCAAGCCCTGTTGAAACAAGTATTCCGAAAATCGCGATTGCTGCCGCTGCAGTTACTGTATACTTTAAAATCGGGCGGAATTTTTTAAATGCTGCAACATCACCGCAAGCTTCAATTTTCCTGTTTTTGTAAAGAAGATATGTAACAAAATACAAAGCCGATGCTCCCGCTAAATACAGCCACATTTCGAGCTCTTTAAACATATCGGTCTTATGCAGTTTACTAAACAGCCACACAATAGGTGTATTATTCACTATTTCACTGGCTACAAAGCTGTCGGATGCTACAAATCCAAACAAGAGCTGTTCACTTATCAGGTAAATTGCCAGAGCCAGAAGTAGTGGGGCAATATGAATGAGTACGTTAATCGCAATATTAGCTGCCGCGTTTCCCGTCAGATATGCCGCTAATGTTGCTACCGAGAACATTATGAAAATTACCGCAAGATACTCTGCTATCCAGTAAAACACAGTCCAGGTATAAATGAGCTGGCTATATGCCGAAAGACTCATAATAAGTAAAATCAGTCCGTTTAATATTACAGGAAGTCCCATCAGGGTAAATGCCGCAAGAAGCGTCGAAACATAAACCTCACGCCTTCTGGCAGGAAGAGAGTGAATAAAAATACCCTGCTTCTGCGAATGCACACTTCCATATACAAGCACAGCCGCAACTGTCGGAACTACTATTGCCAGCAGCATTGGAAATATTGCATAATCGCCTCTTGTCAATATAAGTCCCACATAGTTTCCGCCTATATACCTTATTGTCAAAACCTCGCTATTTTGCACCAAAAGTGCAAAAGGCACACAGAAGAACAAGATGACAAAGTACAAAAAACTTCCCCATTTAAATCTGGAAATGATGTTTTTGTATATACCCTTATTAAACAATGATGTGCTTAAAGTCATAGCCCAAACCTCCCAACTCATAGATAAATACTTCCTCAAGCGTAAGACTTACGGTGTCGAGTATCAGCGGATTATACATACCGATTATCGATTTTATCTCGTCCTCGTCCCCTTTTATAATCGCCGTATAAACTGAACCCGTTTTTGTAAGATGTAAAACATCAATTTTCTCACGAAGCCCTTGAGGAAATTCTCCCTCAAATGCCATCTGCACCTTTCTTATGTTGCCCTTTACCTCGTCAAGAGGCTTTTCTATGACCATTTGTCCTTTATGTATTATTCCAACATAGTCACATATATCCTCAAGCTCTCTTAAATTATGCGACGATACCAAAACTGTCATTTCACGTTCTGCAACATCAGATATAATTATGTTCATTATCTGCTTTCTCATTACAGGGTCAAGGCCGTCAAGCGGTTCATCAAGGATTAAGACCTCAGGCATACACGAAAGCACTAAGCGGAATGCAACCTGCTTCTTCATACCCTTTGAAAGACGTCTTATCTGGCGATTTTCCTCAATCTTTAAAACTTCTCCAAGGGAATCATATCTTTCGCGGCTAAAATTTTTATATACATTTTCATAAAACTTCGCCATTTCCTTAACTGTAAAGCTACTGAAAAAATACCAATCATCGTTTATACAAAGAACCCTTTGCATAAGCTCCGCATTTTCCCATACATCCTCGCCGTTTATCTTTATCTCGCCCGAATCCTGCCTTAAAACGCCCATAATATGATTAATTATAGTAGTTTTGCCCGCTCCGTTCGGACCTACCAGACCATAAATGCTACCTTTTTTTACATTTATACAAAATTCATCAAGCGCCTTAAAGTCCCCAAAGGTCTTAACGATTCCTTTTGCTCTAATCATTATCTTCATCCCTTTCCTTGTAGATATTACGGATTAACGCTTCTGCCTTTTCCATCGGTTCTCCGAAAAATGCAAGCTCGCGTATAGTTTCCGAAAGCTGTGCATACAAGCCTTCTATTGTTTTTCTGTCCGCCTCAGGAATTCCCGAAACGAAGTTCCCCTTACCTCTTATACTGTAAATAATTCCCTCCGCCTCCAAGGTTTTATATGCCCTCTGGACAGTATTCGGATTTACAGTAAGCTCTACAGATAAGTCACGGACCGACGGAAGTTGCTCGTCTTTTTTAAGAGCTCCGTTTATTATAAGCTCCTTTATCCCGTGCGTTATTTGCTCGTGTAGTGGCTTATCATTCTTATAATCCAGTTTTATCACAATATCACCTCGCTTAACTGTATTACGTGTATTAATACAGTTAGAGTATATCATACACATTTTTCCTTGTCAACACTTTTTTACAAAAAAGCCAAAGCTTTTTAAAAAATTTTGCGCGGCAACCTAATCAAAGTTTTTGCTTTATAGGAACGCATTTTCCTATAAAGCAAAAAATCTGTGATAAATTCTTACCACAGATTTTTTCGTATCATTTAATTAAAAAGCTTAGGTGCTTTATAGAATAATAACAACAGCACTGCTAATGAAATTATAAGCTCAGGAACCATATATGTTGCCTGATAGATTACAGAATATACCCAAGGATTTTGTCCTTCGGGTGCATACTCTGCAAAAAGGACCGCACCGCTTATAAGCGAGGATATAAATCTTCCTGCAACACCCACTGTGGTTCCCATAATTATTCCCGAAAGATTTTTCTTAAAAAATCCTGCGACTCCCAACAGACCGAAGGCAAGCACATAATCAAGCAGGATTGACATAGGATGATAGACAACTCCTGCAATTAAGAGCGAAATCAGTCCGTAAACTGCACCCGCCATAATTCCATCTATTGCACCCCTTCTTACTGCAATCACTAAAATGGGTACCATCGTAAGTGCAACTGAGCCTCCCTGAGGCATCTCCCACACCTTTAAAAAGCTGCATACCACCGCCATAGCAATGCATACTGCTACCTCTGTTAATCTCCTCGTTTTTGTCATTTGTTTCATTTCCTTTCTTTTTTGAAATTAAATGAATATTTTACCTAATCTGTCTGCTTTTCCAAATCAAAAAGCATACCCAAAATGGATATGCTTAAAAATCTTGTTCTACAGAATCCCTACGCTGGCATTATCCATATCAGGTTATAGGGTCGGAATTCATAAATTCCCTCTCAGCCTGTTTACAAGCTCCCCTTCTATATTCATTTGCACCATTATACCACATTATTTATGCATTTTCAAGGTCTTTTAAGTAAGTTTCCTTAAATTTATCCACAACCTTTTTCTCTAATCGAGAAACATACATCTGTGAAACTCCCCATTCTTCGGCAATTTGCCTTTGTGTTCTTTCTTCATAAAACCGTTTATGGAAAAGTTCCGCCTCCTGCTCTGTCATTTTCGACATACAATACTGCATAAAATCGTGGTTTTCAATCAAGGTAAAACCCTCATCATCAAAGCCTATCATAGCAGACAAACTAAGACCACCGTCGGTATACACTTCGTCCTCAAGCGATTTGATAAATGCGGCATCACCAACCTTGTATGCCTCCTCAACAGTCTCACGCGGCACATCAAGCCTTTTCGCAATTTCTTCAACAGTCAGATGCTCCGCTTCTTTCTTGGCAGCCTCCGCCCTACAGAACACCTCGTAAAGACGTCTTGGAATTTTTATACATTTCGCCTTATCTCGCATAAAACGGCGTATCTCACCCAAAATCGTAGGAGTTGCAAAGGTCGCAAACTGCACTCCTCTGTCTGGGTCAAATCTTTCCACCGCAAGTACAACCCCCATACACGCCACCTGATATATATCATCAAATTCAATGCCGGAGCTTATAAATCTGTGTGCAAAAAGCTTTGCCATATAGGTGTTTTGCATTACAAGCTCATCGCGTATTTTTTTGTCCTTTGTTTCCTTATATTTCCGGAACAGCTCGTATTCGCTCATTCCCGCACTCACCTCTGATTTATCAAAAACTGCGCAAACCTTTTTCCATTTTCATATTTTTTGAGTTCAATCTCATTATTCTTGTTTTCTTCACGCACCTTCAGTACACCTATGTATAAGTCCTGAACTTCCATATCAAACCACATTTCAGGCAGAAGCTTACAGTCCTTAAGGCTTATAAGCTGTCCCCCGTTTGCCATATCTCCTGCCCACACATCCGTGTTCTCAAGTATGCCATGCTCTGAAATCATATCAGCATATTTCTTTGACATAATAAAGACATAGCTTTCAGTATATCCCAGCTCAACAAAAAGCTTTGTTGTAAGTGCCTGTGTCATTTGAGCATCACCCTCTGCCAAATTGAGAGATAAAACAAAAGCTTCTTTTTCACCATTTCCGGTAACATCTTCAATATTTTCCTCAATAAGCTCAGCAATCATTTCTTCCTGCTCAGGTATAATTCCATACTCAGTGATAAAATCAATCTGCAGGTCATACTTTGTCTGTGTCACACACTGCACTAAAGACGTAATTATTAGAAAAGCGGCAAACAATACTCCTGCCGTATGCCATTTATAATAATACCAAAAATACCCCCACCACTCTTTTGTAAACCGCTTAGGCTTTACTCCGTATACTTCCATTGTGGCTTTCTCCTTTTTCGACAACTTCCCCATTAAATCAACTTTAATTTTATCATATTCAAGTTTATAAATCAAGTATTTTGTTATATGCAAAGCATAATGCCTGTCAACACAAATAGAAAGGCAAAATTATAAAGCGAAAAACTCCCAACATATTGCAAGGTCTTTTCCGGGTTGTGTTTTGTATATTCCCGAAACGTAATAAGACTTGCAAGTGATGAAATAAGAGTTCCGACACCTCCTATATTAACTCCTAAAAGTAATTCTCTGTAGTTTCCCGTAAACTGCGATAAAAGTATCGCCGATGGGACATTGCTTATAACCTGACAGGACAGTATACTGAAAATTAGTGTGCTTTTTTCAAGGAGCATTGAAAAGAATGAGCGCACCGCCTCAATTCTCCCCATATTCCCCGCAAATACAAAAAAGAAAACAAAAGTAAGCAAAAGCGGATAATCAACCATTTTAAGCGCTTTTCTATCCGCAAAAAATAAAACTGTTGGGATTATTATAAGTCCTAACTGATATGGTATACCCCTGAATACAATTAAAATAGCCAGTGCAAACAGCATCAAATACAAGGCTGTTCTTCGCGGATTCAATTCACTTTCCTCGTCGTCTATTTTTAGTGGTTCAGGCTTTACGAATATGAGACAACACACAGTAATTAAAAGCACGGATAATAAAAACGGTGGCAGCATAATCTTCATAAACTCCATATTGGGAATATTATAGGCCGAGTAAAGATACAAATTCTGGGGATTGCCAAAAGGCGTCAGCATTCCTCCAAGGTTTGCCGCAATATTCTGCATTATGAAAGTAAATGCCATATATTTTTTCTTGCCTGTTGTCGATAAAACAAAATATCCAAGTGGCAAAAATGTCAAAAGTGCCATATCATTGGCAATCAGCATAGAGCCTATAAATGTTATGTAAACAAGTTCTAAAATGCTCATCCTTGCATTTTTGAAAAGTTTGACTACCTTTTTTGCAAGTATATAGAAAAAGTTAATATTTCGAAGCGCACAAACAACTGCCAGTACACAAAACAGGCAGGTCAGCGTTTTAAAATCAAAATATCCAATGTACTTTTTATCTAAAGGTACAAATATAGTTGTTATTAGTGCTGCAAAAAAGGCAATTACCATAACTGTGTTCTTTTTTATATATTCTTTTATCTTCATCTTTTCTCTCCGTATATCTTTTTTAACCCATTTTTTTATGATATCAAATCAAAGCCTCATTGTCAACAAAATAATCAAAAAAAACGGAGTGCCAAAGCACTCCGCGAAAAACAAGTTATTCAGAAACCTTTACAACCTCTTTGCCGTTGTAATAGCCGCAAGCCTTACAAACCGTATGAGGCATTTTAAATTCATGGCACTGTGGACACTCCACGATACCAGGAACTTCAAGCTTCCAATTAGCTCTTCTTTTATCTCTTCTTGATTTAGATACTTTACCCTTAGGTACTGCCATCTTAATCGCACCTCCTATTCAGTATCAGACATATTCTTCATAATTTCGGCTAATTTTTCCCACCGGGGATCAATAATATCCTTATCACAGTCACAGGATTTTTCATTAAGGTTCGTCCCACAATGCGGGCAAAGACCCTTACAATCCTCGCTGCACAGATATTTCCCTGATACATTCATTAAAAAGCTGTTGGTTACAGCCTCTGAAAGCTCAACCGAATTACCTGAATAAACCACAACATCCTCGTCTTCAGCAATCTCTGCATCCTCACGGACCAAAATTTCCGAAACCGGAAAGCTTATGTCAACCATCATAGGCTTTTGACATCTGGCACAATGCACCTCTGCCCTTCCTGTAACAGTTGCTTTAAGCTCTAATGATTTAGTGTTATTAAGTATAACTCCTCTAAGCAAAAGTGGTTCGTTAAATGTGAATTCTTCACCCAAGAAACTCACGCTTTGCATAGAAAAACTTTCATCAAGCTCTAACCTTCCGCCGTAATCCTTAATAATGTCGGATAGGTCTATAAGCATAATTATTTAAGTTCGATTTTTGCACCAGCTTCTTCAAGCTTAGCCTTGATTTCTTCAGCTTCTTCCTTAGCTATGCCTGACTTGATTGGCTTTGGAGCACCGTCAACGAGTTCCTTAGCTTCCTTAAGACCAAGACCTGTAATTTCTCTTACAACCTTGATTACGTTAAGCTTTGAAGCACCAGCTTCTGCAAGTACAACTTCAAACTCTGCCTGCTCTGCAGCAGCTGCTGCGCCGCCTTCAGCTGCTACGCCAGCTACCATTACAGGAGCTGCTGCTGAAACGCCAAATTCTTCTTCCATAAGCTTTACAAGCTCTGCTACTTCCAACAATTTTAATTCTTTGATATCATCTAAAATCTTCTGAATGTCTGCCATTTTAATTTCCTCCTAATTAAATAAAATTTTAATTACTCTGCATCTGCAGGTGTTTCTTCTTTTGCTTCCTCAGCAGGTGCAGCTTCTTCAGCTACTGCCTCTTCTGCTTTAGGAGCTGTTTCTTCAGCTACTGCTGGAGCCTCTTCAGCCACTTCTGCCGGAGCTTCTTCAGCTACAGCTTCGCCAGCTTTCTTAGCGATTAGGTCAGCGATTTCTTCGCCACCTTCTGCGATTGTGTTAAGCAATCTTACAAGGTTTGAAACAGGTGCGTTCAGGCTGCCCATAAGCTTTGCAATAAGAGTTTCCTTTGAAGGAGTCTTAGCAAGAGTTGTAAGCTCGTCCATAGACATAACTTTGCCGTCCATAAAGCCTGACTTAATTTCAACCTTATCGTTGTTCTTGGCAAAATCGAAAAGAATCTTAGCCGGAGCTACAGGATCCTCTGAAACCGCCAATGCTGTCGGTCCGTGAAGTATACCATCAAGTTCTTCAAGACCAACCTGGTTTGCTGCTAAACGAAGCAATGTGTTTTTAATAACGAAATATTTAACACCTGCTGCTCTTAAATCGTTTCTAAGCTTTGTGTCTTCTTCAACAGTAAGACCACGATAGTCAATCAAAACGCCTGTTGCTGCATTATTAATGACATCAACAACCTGAGCAACTTGTGCCTTTTTCGCTTCCAAAACCTTCTCGTTTGGCATATTGTCACCTCCTATAAGATTTTGCCTTTCTAAATAAAGAAAGGCTCTTTTTCGTAGACGAAAAGAGCCGTTAGTTATCAAACTAATTAACACCCTCGGCAGGTCTTACCTTTATGCCTGCTGTCTACGGATTTATTTCCAACTATACTAGTATAGCATAGAAAACATAAATTGTCAATACTTTTTTTAATTTTTCCGGCAGATTTAAAATCTGCCGGAAAATCTATTAACCTAACTTTGAACCGTTAATCTTGATTCCAGGTCCCATTGTTGATGAAACAACAACACTTCTTAAATACTGACCCTTAGCAGCTGCCGGCTTAGCCTTAATGATAGCACCCATAAGTGCATTAAAGTTGTCAGCAAGCTTTTCTTTTCCGAAAGATACCTTTCCAACAGGGCAGTGGATGATATTGTTTTTATCAACTCTGTATTCAATCTTACCTGCTTTGATTTCGTTAACAGCCTTAGCCACGTCCATAGTAACTGTACCTGCCTTTGGTGATGGCATAAGTCCCTTAGGACCCAAAACCTTACCAAGACGTCCTACAACACCCATCATATCCGGTGTTGCAACAACAACGTCGAAATCGAACCAGTTTTCTTCCTGAATCTTTGTGCAAAGTTCCATTTCGCCAACATAGTCAGCACCTGCGGCCAATGCTTCATCAGCCTTAGGTCCTTTTGCGAAAACCAAAACCTTTGCAGTTTTACCAGTACCGTGCGGTAATACAATCGCACCTCTTACCTGCTGGTCTGCGTGTCTTGAGTCTACACCCAATTTAGCATGAAGCTCAACAGTTTCATCAAATTTAGCCTTTGCAGTCTTAATAGTAAGCTCTAAAGCTTCTTCAACATCGTAAAGCTTTGCCTTATCAACAAGCTTAACGCTGTCCTGATATTTCTTTCCTCTAAACATATTATTATCCTCCTTATGTGGTCAAGCAAGGCTTTCTCGCCTCTCCCACCTTATTAATTGCTTTTTCCAGTAATTAATCTTCGACTACGATACCCATACTTCTTGCAGTACCAGCAATCATACTCATTGCTGCTTCTAATGATGCTGCATTTAAGTCAGGCATTTTCTGCTCTGCGATAGCCTGTACATCTGCTTTTGAGATTGTAGCAACCTTGTTCTTGTTAGGAACACCTGAAGCTTTTTCAATCTTACAAGCTTTCTTCAAAAGAACCGCAGCCGGCGGAGTCTTAGTAACAAATGTAAAGGAACGGTCTGCATAAACTGTAATAACAACAGGGATTATGAGTCCTGCGTCCTTCGCTGTTTTTTCGTTAAATTCCTTAGTAAACTGCATAATGTTTACACCGTGCTGACCGAGAGCCGGACCAACTGGTGGTGCAGGTGATGCTTTACCAGCAGGAATTTGTAGTTTGATATAACCTTCAATTTTCTGTGCCATATTTGGCCACCTCCTATTAATTTAGGGATAAGTTCATCCCTATTGTGGTAAATGCGGGCAAACCTGCCCTCCCACTGTAAACCAGAGGGATATTTCTAAAACGGATTAGCCGCCTTAAAAAACTTAGTCAACAAGCTTTTCTATCTGGCCATATTCCACCTCAATCTGTGTCTCACGACCAAACATAGAAACTTTAACAGTAATTTTTCTGCTTTCCTTGTCAATTTTTTCAATCTTTCCGGAAAATCCTTCCAAAGGTCCGGATTTAACATTAACGCTGTCACCGATTTCAAGGTCAACATCTGCCATACGCACCTGTTCAACGCCCATTTTCTCGACTTCTTCATCGGAAAGAGGTACAGGCTTGGAGCCGGGGCCTACAAAACCGGTAACTCCGCGAGTATTTCGAACAACATACCAGGTGTCCTCATTCATAATCATCTTGATTACTACATAACCTGGGAAAACCTTACGTTTAACAACCTTCTGTTCGCCGTTCTTTTCTTCAATTACATCCTCGAGAGGAACTTCAACGGCTTGAATAAGGTCGCTTATACCACGGTTTTCAACTGATTTCTCGATATTCGCTTTTACCTTGTTTTCATAACCAGAGTATGTGTGAGCCACATACCACTTTGCCTCATCTGCCATAACAATCTCCTCTTAATCAATAACCTTGTCCGTTATTTAATAATAAATGACAGCAGTCTTTCAAAACCTAAGTCAAGTACTGATAAAATAACAGTCATAATGATAACAAAAGATAAAATAACTATGGTGTTATGAAAAAGCTGCTCCTTTGAAGGCCAAGACACCTTTTTCATCTCAGATTTGGTTTCTCTGAAGAACTTGAGTGCTTTATTTTTCTTAACAGCAGTGTTCTTATTTTCAGCCATAACCGATTCTCCTTATCTTACTTTGTTTCTTTGTGAAGTGTGTGCTTTCTGCAGAACTTACAATACTTGTTCATTTCGAGTCTGTCCGGATCATTTTTCTTATTCTTCATAGTATTGTAGTTTCTCTGCTTGCATTCTGAACAAGCCAATGTAATTTTTACTCTCATGGTAACACCTCCGTCTGTAGTAACAATAATATCAATAGAAGCGTGTCCTTTTTTATCCAATCTTTATATGCAAAAAAAAAGAACCTACTTCTCAGCTAACTCATTATATCATCCCCTACCCCCTTTGTCAAGTATTTTTTATAATTATTTTATTTTTCTTTTTAAAAAAAGATAATATGAGCATACTAAGAAAAGTAAATAAAGCAAAGGAGAAAAATATGCCAAAAATTATTGTAAAGAAATCTGATTCATTATCCGGAACCATCACCTGTTCCGGTTCAAAAAATGCCGCACTTCCCATTCTTGCCTCGACAATTCTAACCCACGGAAAAAACACGCTGCTTAATATACCAAATCTTACTGATATTGAATATATGTTATCTATTTTAGAGGAGCTTGGTGCAAGCTGTTCAAGATTTAATGATAAAGTGTCCGTAGATTTCACAAACTGCATCGGAGACTCAGCTCCCTATGAGGCTGTCAGCAAATTTCGCGGCTCTTTTTTGCTTGCCGCTCCACTTCTTGCAAGAATGGGCAGAGCAAGAATTTCTATGCCGGGCGGATGTCCCATAGGCAATCGCCCCATAGACCTTCACCTAAAAGGCTTTGCCGCACTCGGCGCAGAAGTAGAGCACGGACACGGTTATGTGGATTTAAAATGCAAAAAACTTAAAGGGAATAGAATTTACCTTGATTTCCCGAGTGTTGGTGCAACAGAAAACCTTATTATGGCAGCCGCTTTAGCAGATGGTGAAACTGTCATAGAAAATGCTGCTGCAGAGCCTGAAATCACCGACCTCGCAGAATTTTTAAATGCACAAGGTGCTCAGATAGAGGGTATGGGCAGCGATACTGTTACAATTCGCGGTGTAGACTCCCTTTCGCCTTGCGAGTACAAAATAATCTCAGACAGAATTGAAGCAGGAACGTTTATGAGTGCCTTTGCCATCACAGGCGGCAAGGGAGAAATCCGTAACGTCAATCCGCTTCACTTAAAACCCGTTACCGCAAAACTCACAGAAATGGGTGCAATAATCACAGAAGAAAACAATCTCATCAGAATAGATGCCTCGCGTCCGCTCTCATCAGCAAATATAAAGACCCTTCCTTTTCCCGGCTTTCCTACCGATATGCAGGCACAATTTTCGGCACTTATGTGCGAAACTGAAGGTACAGGGATTATCGTGGAAACTGTTTTTGAAAACCGCTTTTTGCACATAGGTGAGCTTAACCGAATGGGCGCTAACATACGCATAGACGGCAGAAGCTCTGTAATTGAAGGTAGCAAGAAATTGAGCGGTGCAAAAGTAAGTGCCTTCGATTTAAGGGGCGGGGCTTCGTTGGTGCTTGCTGGCCTTTGCGCAACTGGAGAGACGGAAATCACTGGTGTAGAGCATATTGAAAGAGGCTATGAACAGCTTTCTAAAAAGCTCGAATCTATCGGTGCAAATATTTTTTTGGATTAGTACTTTTTTTTGTGTGCAAAATGTGATATTATATAATGTAAGAAATCGATTTATCTGCATAAAGGAGAGGGAAAATGCTTCTTAATATAATAACAGGCGGCATTGGCAGTGGAAAAAGCACACATCTTTTCAACTTAATAAAAGAAAACTTAAAAAACAATCCAGAGGCTAATGCTGTCTTGATTGTTCCCGAGCAATTTTCATATACTGCCGAAAAAACTCTATGTCAAAGTATGGGTGGATTAGGTCTTAACCGCGTAGAAGTATTGACCTTTTCCCGCCTTATTCACAGATTTATAAATCAGGAAAATACTGTCCTTCCGTCAGGAAAAATGATGCTGGTTTCAAAGGCAGTATCAATGATGAGTGAAGACAACGCTTTCTTCTCCGGTGCAAAAAAAAGCGGCTTTATTTCATCTATGCGAGAGCTGTTTTCGGAATTTCGCAGATATGAAATTATGCCCTGCGACCTCGATAGCATAACCCCCGACAATCCCGCAACTGCAAAAAAGCTTGCATCCATAAACGAAATTTACAAAAATTATCTTGGTCTTTTCAGTGATGAATTTAAAGATGGTGAAGATGCGCTCACTCTGTTTGCGGAATTTGTCGCCGCATCAAATGCTTTTTCTGACACATTCTTTTTTATAGATGACTATAATGACTTTATGCCTCAGCACCTTCACGCTATACGCTCTCTAGTCCGCACATCGCGCGGAGTTTTCGTAACTCTCGGTATGGACTCAGAAGATGAGGACAGTCTTTTTGCACCTGTTATAAAGACAAAAAAACAACTAATAGCAATCGCGCTTTCGGAAAATGCACAGCTATACACAAAAGAGCTTTCTCAAAATCCCGATTACATAAAGGCAGATGACATTCGCCATCTACTTATGCATTGGGAGGACAAGCAAAAATTTGTCGGCGATTGTAAAAATATTTCCCTTTTTACAGCGCGTGATTTATATTCCGAAATCGAACACGCCGCATCAAAAATCATATCACTTGTACGCGATGATGGCTACAGATTTCGTGATATTGGTGTAATTCTCGGGGATATTTCGGGATATCTGCATATTTTAAGTGCAGTTTTCGGGGACTATAACATCCCGTTTTTTACCGACGAAAAAATGTCCATTTCTATGCATCCAATCGCAAGAACAGTGCTTGCACTTTTTGACATACTCTCTGAAAACTGGAGCTACTCCTCCGTGTTTGACTACCTTCGTGCAGGCTACATATATGTAAAGGACGATAGTGCAATCTCCCCTCTTAACCAAGAGGATATTGACCTTTTGGAAAACTATGTCCTAATGCGTGGCATTCGTGGAAAAAAGGCGTGGTTTAACGAATGGACCGAGGGAAACGAAACCATCTTTGACGATGTTATTGAAAATCGCTCAAGGCAAGAAAATGACCTCGAAAAATTAAACTCATTAAGGAAGCAGATAATACTTCCTTTCCAAAACTTTCTTGATAACAAGGGCAGAACTGTAAAAAAAATTGCCACAGCAGTTTATGAATTTTTGTGTGACATAAATTTATATGAAGGAATTGAATTCGAATGCGAACGGCTCGACAGCGAAAATCTGCGCGATGAATCAGAACAGTTTAAACAAATCTGGAACAACATAATGGAAGTTCTTGACCAGATGGTAACAACGCTCGGCGATGAAGTCGTAAGCCGCGAAACATTTTTTGAATACTTAAAAAATGGTCTTTCAGAGTGCAGCCTTTCCATAATCCCGTCAGGTCTTGACAGAGTCACAGTTGGAACAGTGGGCAGAAACTCACCGTCTCGCGTGAAAGCTCTTTTCATCATCGGCGCAACACACGGCCATATACCGGCAGAGCCTTCCGGCTCGGCAATTTTAAGCTCACTCGACCGCTCGCTCATAAATTCTGCATTATCGGGATATGAAAAAGAGCTCGCACCGGACGATTTAAACCGCATACTCCTTGAAAATCTAAAGCTTTTCCGCATAGTAAGTACGGCTACTGAAAAGCTGTTCGTAAGCTGTCCGGCATCAAACTCAGAGGGAAATTCTCTTGCTCCGGCGCAGTTTGTAACCGAGCTTACATATATGTTTCCCAAAATGGAGAAAAGGGACAACATCATTTCAAAACCAACCGATGAAGAACTTTTAGCATCTTCAAAGCGCGGATTTTATTATATGCTGGCAAAGCTTTCAGAGTACTATAAGAAAACGCCCGAAGACATCTGGCAGGCTGTTTTTGACTGGTATTCACAGCATCCTGAGTATTCAGATAGACTCGAGGCGCTCAAAATGGCAGCAGAATACAAAAAAATTCAGCCTCAGCTTTCCAGAATAAAGGCACAGCTTTTATATGGAAAAAATAAAAAATATAGCATTACTGCGCTTGAAAAATATAGTAAATGCCCGTTTGCATATTACTTGGAACGCGGTCTTTATGCACAGCCACAAGAAATAAAGCGCGTAGAAAAATCGCATATAGGCAGTCTTATTCATACAGCAGTATGTGAATTTTGCAAAAAGGTTGAACTTGGCGCAACAACCATAGAGGAAATTCACAATCGCTGGACCGAGTTAACGGATGAAAGGTGCAAAGAGCTTATCAGCGACGTAATGAAGGATTTATCCGCAAAAATTCTTTCCCGCGCTCGCGATGACAAAAACCGGATTGAATATCTTTTATCTCGATGCGAACGTACTCTAAAAAAATCTGTTGACACCATAAGGCTCAGCCTCTCAAAAGGCGGATACACCGCAGTCTGCTATGAAAAAGACTTCGAAATAGAGATTAACTGGAAAAATGAAAGTGTCACATTAATCGGCACAATCGACCGCATAGACATAATGGAGCTTGCAAGCGAAAACAAGGCTAATATAAGAATTATTGACTACAAGTCCGGA
This sequence comes from Clostridia bacterium, assembly GCA_045580145.1. Classification (GTDB taxonomy): domain Bacteria; phylum Bacillota; class Clostridia; order UBA1381; family UBA1381; genus UBA1738. Next base: position 90,513 of record JAZNNI010000085.1, on the reverse strand, counting down.
CACAAAAAATTCAGTATTTCTGCAATCTGCAACAAGATTGATATGCAGCTTGTGCTTTATTCTGTGGCGGCAGTAAATCTCTATAAATCAGGCAAGCTTGAAAAGGCAGAAGGAACTCTTACTCCGCAGGTCTCGGCGATAATGTATAACAAGATAAATGATGATATGGTGGCAGTTGACACACCGGATAAATCTCTTGCCGCGCAAAAACTAAAAAAACAGAAAAAGCTTGACGGAATCGTGATATTAGATGCAGCTCCCGAAGGAGACGGGCTTATTTATGATGTCGCATTCGATATGGACTCTACCCTTTCGGAAAACTTAGAAAGTGACTTTTTGAACATAAGCCTAAAAAAGGACGGTACACTTAGTGCATCCTCACAGGTTACGTCACGAAAAACCTTTGACCTGCTTTCCGACTATATGAAAAAGGCCGTCATCGACACAGATAAAGCAATAAAATCAGGAAACATCAGCATATCACCTTATCGCGACGGACAAGCTTCTCCGTGCAATTACTGTGACTATCACGAGATATGTATGTCGAGCGGTGAGGGATGCCGCAAGCTATTTTCAAGTGATGAAAAGGCTTTGGAATTTATCAAAAAGGAGGTAGGCAGCGATGAGTAGCCGAAATTGGACAGATTCACAACTTGACGCAATAAACACCAAATATTTAGAAAACGGACAAAGCTGTAACCTTCTGGTAGGCGCAGCCGCAGGTAGCGGAAAAACGGCAGTATTGGTAGAGCGAGTAATAAAAAAGCTTATTCCTGAAAATATCTCCGACAGCATTGATATTGACAGACTTTTAATCGTCACCTTCACAAATGCCGCAGCGCGTGAAATGGCAGAAAGAATAAACAAAGCCCTCTCTGATGAGCTTAAAATGGCAATAACCTCAGGAGATGATGTGCGAAAAAAACTCATAAAACGCCAGCAGCTTCTTCTCTCTGCCTGCGATATAACTACTATTGATGCTTTCTGTCTTAAGCTTCTGCGTGAAAATTTTAATGTGCTTGGAATTGAACCCGATTTTTCAATCGCAGATTCCCCTCAGGCACAAATTCTTTCGGAGGAGGCTATGGAAGAGCTTTTTTCCGAGCTTTATGAGGAAAATGACAGGGAATTTATAGACCTTTTATGCCTTTACGCAACAGGCCGCAGTGATGATGGACTTGCAAGTCTTATCCGTCATATATATGACTTTACACGTTCAATCCCAAATCCTATAAAGTGGCTTTATGAAAAGGTAAATGATTTGAAATGTGAAAACGGGATTGAAAACACAACCTGGTTTAAAAAGGGCTTTGAGCAGTACAAGGAAAATGTTTCCGAGGCACTCGAATGTTCAAAAAGAGGGCTTGAGCAGATTTGCGAGACTTTGGATATTGACAACTTTATAAACTCTAACCCGCCCCAAAAAGGCACACCCGTTTATGATGAATGGAAAAGCTACTACAATGCCTTTTATTATGACTACATATACCTTAAAACCTTGCTTGCATCGGATTTTAAAGATGCTTTACGCTTATCTACCGATTTTTCTTTTGAACGTCTTGCAAGGCTTGACTCTAAATCCGATGAAGAAAAAGATGCTTTAAAAGCCTTGAGGCAAAAGGTCAAGGACTTTCTCGCCGAGGCATCGCTTTTTACAGGGCTTTCCCTTTCTGAAGCTGAGGCGCAATCCCGAGAAAAGCTATACCCTGTTGCACTTTCACTCGTTCACCTTACCGAGAAATATGATAAGCTTTTTATGCAGAAAAAGCTCGCAAAAAACATTCTGGAATTTCACGATACCGAGCAAATGACAGCAAGGCTTTTATCAGAAAACCCGGACATCTGCAGGCAATTACAGGACAAATATGAAGAAATCCTTATGGACGAATATCAGGATACAAGTCTTTTGCAAGAGGAAATTTTTAAATATGTAACAAACGGCTCCAACCTTTTTATGGTGGGCGATATGAAGCAGAGCATCTATCGTTTCCGCTCAAGTGACCCGACGATTTTCAAGAAAAAAAGTGATACCTATTCAAGCCTTGAAAATTCTGAAAACAGAAAAATCATTCTCTCCAAAAACTTCCGCAGTCGTCTTGAGGTTTTAGAGAGCATCAATGATATTTTTGAGGCCATTATGACAGAGGCAGCCGGCGAGCTTAATTATGACAGCGATCAGCGTCTTTACGCAGGAAATGATAGCTATAAAAACGTAAACAACAGCTATATTTCAGAGTGTCATATAATCGAGGCGCAGCCATCCGATTTTGATGAATTGGAGGAGGATGACCTTTCAAACCCTGTACTCGAAGCCCGCCTTGTCGCATCGGAAATCAACAAACTGAAAGCAGAGCATTTCAAAGTTCGTGACGGGGATATATACCGCGACATAGAAAACCGTGATATAGTAATCCTTATGTCTTCCTATAAATCCTCTGCCGAAAGCTATATTGCAGAGCTTAACAGCGCTGGAATAGAATGCTTTGTGGAAAGCAGCGGATACTTTGAGAAAAATGAAATCAACCTTATGCTTTCACTATTGAAGGTAATAAATAATCCTTACTCGGACATTCCGCTCATTGCTGTCCTACGTTCACCTATTGCGTCCTTTACCGACGACGAATTAGTAATTATCAGAAGATGCAAAAAGGGCAGATTTTTTAGCGCATTAAAAGATCTTATTTCCCTCAATAATTCAGGAGGGCTTTCAGACGAAGAGCAGATAAAAGTTGCACAAAAGGCAGAAATTTTCTACAAAAACCTTAAAAGATGGAGACATTACTCAAGGTATATGTCCTCGGACAAGCTTGTATGGACTCTATATGAGGAAACTGACTTTTACGCGTTTGTCGGTGCTATGCACGGCGGCGAGGAAGCACAGGCAAATCTCCGTCTCCTTTTCGAGCGCGCAAAACAATATGAAAATAATGGTTTTCAGGGTCTTTTCAACTTTATAAAGTATATTGAACGTATGAAGAAAAAGGATACTGATTTATCAAGCGCGAAGCTTGTCGGTGAAGGGCATAACGTAGTTCGCATAATGACAATTCACAAAAGCAAAGGTCTCGAATTTCCCGTCGTATTCATAACAGGCGGCGGAAAGCATTTTAATAAAACAAACTCGGAGTCACGCGTTCTTCTGCACAAAGATTACGGGCTATCTATGGACTATATTGATTTTGAAAACAGCTACCGATTGGAAACCCCTGCAAAATCAATCTTCAAATCAGTTCAGAATGCCGAGCAAGTCTCAGAAGAAATCAGAAAGTTGTATGTTGCACTGACACGTGCAAAAGAGAAACTTTACTTCATAACAACCGTATCAGGAAATATTGACAAATCAGGAAAAAGTGGGCTTTCAAAAGCAATGGAGAAGTGGGCTTCCTATTCTTCAGATGGTGCACTCTTCTTCACGCCATATGACGTAAAAAAGGCAAGCGGCTTTGCTGACTGGGTCGTTCCTGTCGCACTTACCTCGCCTAATTGGAAAGTGTCAACCATAAATTACAGCGATATAAATGTCACATCTGTTTCGCAAGCTGAAGACAGTAATAATGAAACAACAAGCATCGACCTCACGCACATTCTTGATTTTAAGTATCCGTATGAACAGATTTCCTCTCTTCCTACTAAGGTGTCTGTTTCGGAACTAAAATCCACACACGAAACCATTTTAACCCCTATGCCGCAATTTATGCAAGGAACTCAACCCAGTGGAGCTTTTTACGGCACAGCGATGCATAAGGTTTTAGAGTTACTGATTCCAAAACCTGATATGGATGAGGATTATGTCAAGAAATCTATCTCCTCACTTGTATCAATCGGTAAGCTTGACGAAAAAGAGGCAGCCCTGATATCGCCTGACAAGATTGTCAGCTTTTACAGTTCCAGCATTGGAAAGCGCATAATATCCGCACAAAAGGTATTTCGTGAGCAGCCTTTTGAGGTTCAAATCCCTGCAAGCTATGTCTACCCCGACACTAAAAATACAGATGATGAGTTTATTATTCTTCAGGGTGTCATTGACTGCTTCTTTGAAGAGGATGGTGAACTTGTTTTAGTAGATTATAAGACTGACCGCTATTCTGATATTTCGGAAATTCACGAAAAATATGACAAACAGCTCAATTTATACAGCTATGCACTTCATAAAATAACAAAAAAGTGTGTGAAAGAGAAATTTATCTATTTATTTTTTGACAATAATGTAGTATAATGTAGAAAAACAAAAGGGAGAAACAAAATGTCAGAAGATTTAAACTTGAAAACAGAAGACTCACAGACTTCGCACCATCATAAGCACCACCGAAGTCATCATCACCATCATAGCAGCCACCATCATCACAAAAATGAGCATCGGTCCTCTTCTTCGCACCATTCCCACTCGCACAGAAGCAGAAAAAAAGGGATTTCAAAAATATTCAGAAAGATTAAATCATTTTTTAATCATATATCACAAAAACTCACAATTGACAGGAGTTCCTATGTAAACAAGCTTAAAAAGGTTGCACATTCCTCAAAATCAAACAACCGCAAGAAATATACAACAATTTCAAAGCGTGTTTTATTTAGTGCTATACTCCTCTCTATACTGTGCTATACAGGTTTTGTTATCTTATCAGGTGAAGAAGATGCTAATATAAAAAATGCCGGCTACACACCTTCGGAAAATTCAATTCTTAAAATACAGGTTATGGAGCTTGAGCAACAAAATGCCGCCTTGGAAAAGGAGCTTAACCGCTACAAGGAGCTATACGGAGAATTAGAAGAATCAAATTAAAAAAATAGAGGTAATATAGACAGTCTATACTACCTCTTTTTTATATTCTTATCTCTTTAAAAGAACATTCTTTTCATAGTCCTGAACTTCCTTAAGCCAATCAAGACCAACACCCTTGTTTGTCTTCTGGCAATAGTAATCCCAAACAAGTGCAAAAGGAGCAGCCTTAAATTCCTGAGTAACTGCCAGCCTTGCAGATACATCTCCGTCAGCCTCAAGCTTCTTCATCATTTCTGTTGGCTGAAGTAGTGCATAAAGCATAGCCTTTCTTGTATTTCTAAGACCAATTACCCAAGCAGCAATTCTGTTGATTGAAGCATCAAAGAAGTCTGTTGCAATATAAGTCTTATCAAGCTTATTCATTCTTACAAGCTCTTCCATAATTGACTTTGTTTCATCATCGAATGCTACAACGTGGTCAGAATCCCATCTTATAGGACGTGAAACGTGCAGAAGAACTGAATCAGAGAAAGCAAATACAGAGCCAAGCTTTGCAGAAACAACTTCTGTCGGGTGATAGTGACCGGTATCTAATGTCATAATGATATGGTCCTTGTTCGCCTTCATAACATATCCCATACAGAATTCGTGTGAACCTGCAGTGAAGCTTTCAACACCGATACCAAATACCTTTGATTCAATACCATCTATAACACCTTCTACATTTTCAGTAGCCTTGAAAATCTGGTCATAGCTGTCTTTAAGTCTCATTCTTGGACCAAGTGTATCAACAGGGAATTCCTTGTCTCCGTCTGGAGTCCAGTGATTAATTACACATGGCTTACCTGTTGTTTTATAGAAATATTCACCAATCTGGCGGCAACGGATACCGTGCTCAATCCAGAACTTTCTTACTTCTTCATCCGCAGCAGAAAGAGTACCATTCTCACTCTTAGGATGTGAGAAATATGTAGGGTTAAAGTCAAGACCTATTCCCTTTTCCTTAGCCCAGTTAGCCCACTTTTCAAAATGCTCAGGTCCGATTTCATTTCTGTCAACATATGTATCAGCTTCCTGATAGTTTGCGTGGACATTAACCTTTAATTCACCCGGTATGTAGCTCATAGCCTTTTCAATGTCAGCTCTTAACTCTTCGCCATTTCTTGCCTTACCAGGATAGTTGCCTGTTGTCTGGATACCACCTGACAGACCGCCTTCCTTCTTTTCAAGACCTATAACATCGTCTCCCTGCCAGCAATGCATTGAAATAGGTGTCTTGTCACAAATTTCTAAAACCTTGTCTACATCAATGCCATACTGTGCATAATATTCCTTTGCAATCTCATATCCTTTTTTTATGTCGTACATAGCAAAATCTCCTTTTCAATATGTTTGATAAAGATAGTATAACATATTTTTTGGTCATTGTATAGACTATTTTTTCAAAATTTTTGACTTTTTTTGTTTTTATTTGATTTACAAAAAAATTTAAAAAAAGTATTGACAAATTGTGTTTTTATGTTATAATCAAATTGATAATAATTATCATTATCAATTAAGGAGAGTTTCTTATGAAAGGACAGTTAAAAAATTCCGAAAAAAGAAATGCAATTTTAGCTGCTTTGAAATGTACTAAGACTCACCCATCAGCCGATTGGATATATGAAAGGGTCAAGGAAGACTTCCCCGAAATCGGAATTGCCACGGTCTACAGAAACTTAAAGCTTCTTCTTGAGCAGAATATGATTTTTAAAGTTGATGTAGGTGATGGGCTGGACCACTATGACGCTCAAACTCAAATCCGCCACGATCATACTTATTGCACAGTATGTGGTGCTATCGGAGATATTGACGTTGGTACTCAGGCAAATTTCAATAAGTTTGAAAGTAAGGATTTTTCAGTAGAGTCATACTCAATGGTCCTGTTTGGAAAGTGCAGGAAATGCACGCTGGCAGAAGCTCAAAAAAGTAATTAAAATTATGGAGGTATTTATTATGAAAAAATTTATTTGTCCTGTATGCGGTTACGTTCACGAGGGAGATGCACCACCTGAAAAATGCCCTATCTGTAAAGTTCCTGCAGAAAAGTTCAAGGAAATGGTAGAGGGCGCAGCACTCGCTGCAGAACACGAATATGGTGTTTATGCAAAAACAGTTAAAAACAATCCTGATATAAGCGAAGAGGATAAAAAATATATCTATGAACAGTTAGTTGCAAACTTCAATGGTGAATGTTCTGAGGTTGGTATGTACCTCTGTATGGCAAGAATCGCTCACAGAGAAGGCTATCCAGAAATCGGACTTTACTGGGAAAAGGCTGCATACGAAGAGGCAGAGCACGCCGCTAAATTTGCAGAGCTTTTAGGTGAAGATTTAGAGCCTAATATGAAGGCTACAACAAAGGATAACCTTGCTTGGAGAGTTGACTGCGAATATGGTGCAACACAGGGCAAATTCGACCTTGCAACCTGCGCTAAGAAGAATGGCCTTGACGCAATCCATGACACAGTGCATGAAATGGCAAGAGACGAAGCTCGTCACGGGAAGGCATTTGAGGGTATGCTCCAACGTTTCTTCAAATAAGCATAAAATAAGGGTTTGGAAGTTCTCCAAACCCTTTATTTATGCAGTTTCCCAAGTTTTACATCACGAGACCATTTTCTTAATCTTTCTCAATGTTTCTCAATGTGTATTTATGTGTCTTACTGGGTAAAGTTGGGAAATGCTTGGGAAATTGCCTTTTTTTAAAAGGTTTTTCCCAATTAAAATAACACTTTCTTCCCAACTTGTACCCAGTAAAAATAACAAAAAGCATAGTAATATCAAGGGTTTTAACCTTGTTATACTATGCTCTTTTTTTACTAATTATTTATATATTACTGTTTATGAAACTTTTAACTTCTCCTTTTACTTTGGTGTTTTCCTTATCAGTCTTTAATTCTTTTAATACAGATATTTTCCCAATGACTTCTTGTATATCAATTCTTTTTCTTTCCTCAAAGCAGTATTCTATTGCATACATAAATCTTATGTTATAAAACTTTGCATAATACTTTGGGTTAATAACAACATACTTATTTCTTCCAACTTTATAAAAACCAATCAAGTTAATTTTTTCAAGCATATTTAATGTGTCATACATATAGACAAGTGAATAACCCATTTTTTCTGCAATCTCTCTCACTGATAATTTTATAAGGTTAGTATCTGCCTCAATATATTTGATATTTACATTTACAAGCAGAATAAAGAAGTTAATATATTTTTTATCTACACCAGATTTATTTGCAAGAAAATCTAATGCAGTTGTATGTATTTTCATAAACTTTCTTTTGTCTTTTTTTTCTTTGTCTGGAAGAACAACAGTAGAATAACCTTTACTTGCAATACTTGAAAGTTCTTTCCAGATTTCTATATGTTCAAGTTCTTTATTTTGTTTCATATACACCCCCTAACAAGAGAAAACATAAACTGAACTTTATAATAATATAAAATACAGTTTATATTAAAAAATCTTTAAAATGCCCACTACAACTTGAATTGTGAGCATTTTTTTATTTTTGTTATTCTTACTCTTATTAGTATTATTCTATATCACTAATATCAATTAAATCATTTTTGAAAACAAAACAAATCTCTTTTAAATCTCTACACTCTGTAATAACATACTCAACATTAAGTATTCTAAAATATGTTTGAAAAAAAGCAAAAACTTCTGGAAACCAATTCCTAATTTTTAAAATGCCATTAGAAAAATAAATCTCTGCATTATCATACATACTACTTGCATACTCTGTTATGTATTCAACAAGTCTGTATTGATTTACTGCAATAAAACCCTTAATATTTTCTACTACTCCTTTTTGCAAAAGAGAAGAAACAACATAAGAAATATTTGGTTGAGTGCAACCAATGGCATTTGCCATTTCTTCTTGGTTAAAATGAAACTGTTTGTTGTTTAGCAGTGATAGTGTTAATATTTCACTACTATTTATGAAAAATGCTCCCATTTTCCACCTCCTTTAAAAATAATATAATTTAGAGTTTATACAAATATAAATCTCTTTATAATTGTTTTAACACCATTTTATATTACTGTCAAATTATAAAAATACTTATATTTTGGTAAAGGTTTTAAGGGACTTCTTAAAAGATACTTTGAAAATAAAACTGGTTAAAAAATCAATAAACTAAATCTGGACCAGATTTTTCTTTAGATTTAATTTTTGCAAAAAATAACCAGTTTAAAAAGTAAGCATTTGAAGGACTACTTAACAGATATTTTGAAATAAAAAACTACCAACTGAAAACAGTTGATAGTTTGCTTTAATCTTCTATTGGTCTTGGAGAAATATTAAAAATCTCTTTCTTTTTTCTTCTGGCATAGGTAAAGGTTCTGTATGCTCCCCCATAGTGCCTTTCTATATAGCAAATAACATACTCACAGTTATCTACAACATATTCATTTCCTTTTATGATTTGAAACTTCTGGGGAGTGTTCAAGGGTATATCTGCCATAAGAATATTATCATAATCTTTATAATACAGTTCCTTGTATTCATTTATGCCTTTGGTTATGTATGGTATAACCAACTCTAATTTTATATCAGTATAAGTTTTCTGCAACTCTCTTATAACAGAAGAACAACACCCATCAAATCTGCCATAATGCCCAACCCAGAACTCACTGACATTATGGTTTAAAATCAAATCTTCTGCTATTGTTTTTATTTTTTCTCTTGTTTCTTCTGTATAGGTAATATCACTATGCCCACAGAAACAACACCTTTTTATATTTTCCATAATTACACCTTGCTAAAATACTAAAACTTCCTTGACACAGAAGTTTTATTTTATTATACATAATAATATTTTATTTGTAAATAGTTTATAATTATATATATAAAATAATTGTGTAAATAGGTGTTTTTATGAACTATTATAATGAAAAAGAATATCAAATGTTTATAATAAAAGTTGGGTTAAAAGTTGGTTATTACAGAAGACTTGCAAATATGACACAAGAGCAGTTGAGTGAAAGCAGTGGTATGTCATTAAACTTTATTTCTCAATTAGAAGGTCCTTCTGCTCCTTATGTGCCTTCCCTAAAATCACTATTTAAAATAAGTAAAGTGTTAGGTGTTCCAATAAATAAATTAGTAGATGTAGATAATGATTAAAGACTGCCAATGAGCAGTCTTTTTTAACTATATAAATAAATCTGTTTCAGGTCCTTTCTTTCCCCACTATGAGATAAGTGCCTTTGAATAACCATACTTTCTGCTTTTTCTTTACTCCACCCTTTATCAAGATAATATTGTAGTGCAATCTGGCAGTGATATTTTCTAAATTGGTGGTTTTTTCCACTCACTTCTAAACCCAATTCTTTTGTGATTTTTCTTATTTCATTACTCATAATTTGTCTTGTTGCTTTGGTGTCTTTGGGTAAGTCAAAAAGTCTGTCAGTTGGGTTCTTACCTTGTTTCAGTTCTTCAAAAAAACTTCTGTATTCTGGGAGTATTATTCTATAACTGTCTTTTCCACCCTTGCCCACAATATGAACAGTAGAATAAGTGTCTATTTTTCCATCTTTGGTAGTGGTGGTATAGGTATGACTGTCAAGGTTAATATCTTCTGCTTTTATGTTTATGAGTTCAAAAACTCTGCAACCTAAAAATGCCATTGTCTTAATCTCATTTTGTCTGCTCCCTTTGTAGTTGCATATATGCATAATTTCAGTGTTTGTGTAAGTCCTTGAAGAATTGGTTTTATATGTATCTTCTACCTTGTGTGTTCTAACTTCTTGTGTATAAAACTGCTCACAACCAAACTTTTTGGAACAAGCAATAGAAACTTTTTCCAACATATTTTTGTATGCTGCAACAGTCTTTTTACTGCAACCTTGTTTGGTGTTTAGATAGTCCAGACACATTTGTGGGGTTATCTGCTTAACCATTTTTATGTTGTAGTTCTCTTTTAAGAACTTCACAAAGTTTTTGCTTTTCTCTGCCAGATTCTGTGCAGACCTTTGAGAGAAAATATAGTTAATGCTTGTCCCATTTTTCTTAAACTCCCTTTTACCAACACTTGAAAAATGAGTGCCATTTTCTCTGTTGTAAATCTCTGTTCTTTTTTCTTGATTTTGCATATTTATTTCTGCAAGTGCAGTGTGTATTTGATAACCCAGTGATTTGTTTTTGCCCATTTTCAAAATACCCCCTTTTAAATCAGTATTCACTGAAAATATTATCATTTTCAGTGGTTTTTTCATAAAAAATGATTTTACACATTTTTTATGATTTTTTTCCTATTAAATACATTTTATTCCTTTTTATTTCTTTTTTCTGGTGCAGTGCAAAATTGTTTAGGTTTAAATCAACCTAACCAATTTTGCAACAAAGTTTGGTATAATAAAAAACCGGTTTTTATTATACCAAATATGTGCAAAAAAAATCTGCTACAACCAATAGCAGATTTTATCTGTCTTTTGAAAAATCACTCTTTGACTTTTTATAAGTTTAGTATGGCAGTTGCCACAAAGAACTTTTAAAAAGTCCCAAAAATAATTTATGATAAACACCACAAGTGGTGGAAAGAAAAATTATTTTTCCCTTGTTTCCTTATCAAGAGAAAATGTCTTTTGTGGGAAAGACAAAGAGTGTAAGAGTGATTTTTTCCAAAAGTTGTGTATAAGTAAAAAGTTTTAATATTATATAGTCTATCTGTAAGTTAAAACTTTATTGTTGCGAGTGCAAGAGTTCTGCTCTTGCTTTTTCTTTTTAAGAAAGTCTGTTGGGAGTGTATATAAATGAAACCATTTATATTATTGTAGATAAAAAGTAAATACCCTTTTTTACATAAGCAAAGGAGCAGATTTTTTGTCTGCTCCTTTTGTCATTTTTACTTAAATATATTATCTATAATTTCTGCCAGTCTAATTTTGAATACACTGATATCATAAGCAGATGCAGTGTATAAAGGGGTCAGGTCTATGTCAAAGGCATTAAGGAAATTATCTCCACCCTTTATGCAATGCTGCAACAAGTGTTTAGCATTACTTGGGTATTCTTCCAAATCTAAACCTTTTAGCATTTCTACAAACAGATTGTCTATGCTCTCTGTCTGGGTTGGTTCTGCTTTTTGTGGTGTTGGTCTTTTGGAACTGATTATGTTTTCAAGTCTATCAAAAATATTTACACAACCACACATTTTTAAGTTGTAATACACAGTAGAAAAAATGTCATTATAGTCTTTCTTTCTTCTGCTCTTTAATTCTTTGTTGATTAAGAGAGCAAAAAGCAAAGAGTATTTAACTTCTCCACTATAAAGACTGTCTAATGTTTGTTTTACTTCTTCTTCTGTAAAACTACTATATTTTATACACCAAAATGGGTAATCTGCATAATCTGGGTATTTGTCCTTGTTTTTAAGATTGATATATACTTCATTTTCTTCAGTAATATCAGTCTTTAATTTTATGTGTCTGTTCTTGCTCAGGTCCTTAATCAATTCTATCAATTCTTCTTCTGGGCAATAGTTAAATAGGTTGTCTATGGTGTTCTCACTTAAATATACAGTTTGATACTTCAAATAATATGCTTTTAACCAATCTTGCTCTTGCAGTGTGTCATAGTTAGTATCTGGGTTATATAAAAACTTTTCCAAATTTCCTATTACATACTGCTCTTTTTTTGCCCATTTCTCATTTGCAGACAGTTCTTGAAAAATATCAAACAGTTTATCTAATGTTTCTGTTGTGATTGTAGTGGTGCTTGATTTTTTTCTTTCTATATTATTATATGTTTCTTTATTCATACCAAGCATTTTTGATAATTCTTCTGTTGAAAGGTCAAGACTTACCCTTGTTTTCTGTATGTGGTCTCTTAATTCTGGTGTAAGAGCATACTTAACACCTTGACTTCTGGTTCTTGTTTCTCCCATTAGATTTTCTCCTTTCAAATTATTACATTATATATAGTAGCATAAATGTTTTATTTTGTCAAGAAATAAGCATTATTTTAGGGGAATAAAAATTAAATGTTGTATTTTCCAAAAATATTTGCAAAAAAGTCTTGACTTTTAAAAATATCTATGCTATAATATTCCCATAATACAACATTGGTGTTGGAAATACATAATATTTCTGCACAGTGTTGTAAATAGATAAAATGGAAGGAGTGATAGTATATGGAAGAAAAAAGAACATATACAGTAGTTGAAAGTGCAAAGATTTTAGGTATCACTAAAAACAGAGCATATCAGTTAGTTAATAGTGGAGTGCTGAAAAGCATTAAATGTGGAAAAACATTGGTATCAATATATGCTATCGATGAGTTCCTTAAAAATTATGCTGGGTTTGATTTAACCAACCCCAGTAGCATAACACAGTTAGTCCAAAACTAAAAATATAATTTAAAATTGAAAGGAGAAGATAGTTATGGCAGAAAAAAAGTATGTAGGTGTTAGAAAGAAAGAAGGGGCAACAACTTGGTCTTACAGATTTACCATTGTTGTAAATGGCAGAACAATATCAAAGGAGCAAAGTGGTTTTTCCACTGCTTATGCTGCCCACAAGGCAAGAGAAGAAGAAATTGCATTATGCAGAAGAGATAATGGTATTGATACAAACATTACTCTTAATAAGGTTTATGAAACCTTTATGGAAACAGAGTGTAAGATTACCAGAGCATATGGAACAGTGTTGAAGTATGAGTCTATGTATAGAAATCACATTGGACCAAGATTTGGCAAGGGTAAAATAGGCAAAATAAGAGCAACACATTTGCAAGAGTTTGTTGCTGAAATTGTAAGCAAATACCCCAGTCAGTTCCCACATAGTATGTATAATTTCTTGAATGTATTATTTAAGTATGCTTATGCAAAAGAATACATAACTCATAACCCAATGGACAGAGTAGAACCACCAAGGGGTTGTGTTAATAAACCAGTAAAACTTCTTACAGAAGAAGAGTTTAAGCAGTTGCAAAGTGCTCTTTCTACAAAAAGGGTTCTTCTTCCTTATAATATAGGTCTTGCCTTGGGTTTAAGGGTTGGAGAAACTTATGGTTTAAGGTGGAGTGATTTTGACTGGGACAAAAATGAAGTATATGTCAGCAGACAGTTGAAGAGAAGAAAAGAATCTTGGTGTATTGCACCCACAAAAACTGGAAACTCTGTAAGGGTTATCAAGTTTGGGGAAGAGTTTGCAAGATATTTAAAGGAAGTAAAGGCAATGCAAGAAGAAAACAAGGCAAAATATGGTGTATTCTACAAAGACAACAGAGTTTTAAATACTCTAGTGAAACCAGCAGTTGTGGTTGATATCAATGACTTTGTTAATGTAAAAGAAAATGGTGAGTTTATGACACCTTATTCAAATAAAGTTATTGGCAGAACTGCAAGAGAGTTAGGTTTTACTGATTTTAGGTATCACCATTTAAGACACAGATACTGCACATTACTTGCAGAAAATGGTGTAAGTCCAGCAGTTATTATGGAAAATGCTGGTCATTCTTCCCCAAGGGTTGCCTTTGAAAAATACATACACCCCACTGACAGAGAAAAAGAGATTGCTTGTACTCTTATTGATAAGTCAATGGAGTTTAAAATAGGTAGTCCAGAAGATACAGAAGAAGACATATAAGACACTCCAAGAGTGATTATATAAAATGTTGTGCCACTCCAACAGCAAAATATTATAAAGAAGGAGAGTGGGCAGACCAAGTGGCAGTCTGCTCACAATAAAAAATATGTATAATCTTAATTTTTCCAATTCTAACTGTGTTGAGATTTGGGAAAACAATTTGACTTTGCAAACAAGCAAAGAAGTATGGAATGGTTGTTTAAAAGCAGTAAGTGATTTGCAAGAGAGACAATTTCTTGAAAAGATTATGGAAAAAGTAAGAAAAGTTTTTGCTTTAACTAAAAACAGACAATATTCATTTGAAGAAAAAGTAAATATGCTTACTGATATTGCTACTGAAATAGGAATAAGCAAGTATAATTACAATATTCCAGACTGGTATTTTTTTGAAAACTCTGTTGATAGTTATTATGCTACAGAAAAAATTAAAAATAGTCCAGTATATATTGGCAACACAATAGATTTGGAGAGAGAGCAAAAAGGCACATTGTATTATGGCATTATTATTATAGTTGAAAGATTGATAAAAACTATATATTATGCTATGCAGAAAAGTTGAACAGTTAAAGATTTAATCAAAGCACTATTAGAAAAAATAATTATAAGGAGAAAGTAAAGGTGGTTATGGTGCTACTCCACCTTTACAGTAATATATAATGTTAAAAGAATTAAAAAAAGAGTTAAAGCAAGAGTTGGAACAAAAGGTCTGGGAAACATATCTTGAAAAGGCAAATGCCAGTCAAGAAGATAGACAAGCAATTTTAGACCTTGTTGCAGATAGCAAAAAGTTTTATGATATGGTTGAAAATGATAGTCTTTCCTTTGCTGATAAGTTGTTTGTTATAACAAACATTGCTCAAAAAACATACCAGTATGGTTATGATAATTGCTTTCTTGAGTGGGACAGTTATTTTGACAAGTTTATTAGGAAGTATATGTACATAATTGATATTGGAAAGAAAAACCCCCACCTTGCAAAACCCCAAGAAGAACTGAAAAATATGGAGAAGAAAGTATTTTATGGTGGCATACAGACTTTAACTACTGGACTAATTAAAGAAATATATAATTTTAATAAATAGAAAGGAGAGTGGGAGCAAATCTCCCACAACAAAAAAATGACTGTTAAAACATTAAAAAAACATTATAAAAAGAACTACCCAGAAGGACACTTTTTTGATAAAGAAACATTAGAATATTGGGGAGAGAGCATAAATGCTATGTCAATATCAAAAAACTTGGTTGATATTGAAGGACATAAGTGTTATGAATTAGTTGCTCTTCAAAAAAGTGATTATCATAACTTCAATAGATATATGTGCTTTTATTTTGATTGTGAAACTTTTGCATATATTGATTGTAAGTTTAAAAAAGATTAAAAGAGAAAGGAGATTGGGAGCACTGCTCCCACAACAGATATTATGGTAAGTAAAGGTAGTAAAATGTATGCAATTATGGTTGATATGTATGCATATAACCCAAACAATGAAAATGATTATGATTACACAATTCCTATGTATCTGGGGACTGCATACCCACCAAAAAACTTTATTGTATATTATGAAGATTTTAATACACATACTTTACAGTGGAAAAACAGAAGTGAAGTAGAATTGTATTTTCAAACAAGTAAGGAAATAGTTGGTGATTGTGCCACTCATAGAAATGCAAGAATTGTGGAAGTGCAGATTATACAGTAAAAGATTACTAATACATAAACCACCAACTATGGCAGTTGGTGGTTTTCTTATACTCTGGAAAAGGTTTTAATGGACTTCTTAATAGATACTTTGAAACAGAACTGGTAAAAAAATCTAAAAACTAAATCTGGACAAGATTTCTTTAGATTTTATTTCTGCAAAAAATAACCAGTTGGCAAAAAGGAGTTCAAAGGTCTTTTAGATAGATATTTTGAATTATAAGAAAATAGCATTCTTTTTTGTTGAATGCTATTTTTATCAAAAAACAACAAGTCTGGAAGGGTTTCAAGGGGCTACTTAAAAGATATTTTAAAATGAAAAAAGGTGTTTATAAAGTTCTCTATAAATAAAAAATTACTATAAAAAACATAATAAAGGGAGTGCTTACAAATGACACCAACAAAAGAAGAACAGATGAAAGAGTGCTTAACCAGATTGAAACTATCTGGGTTATGCCAGGAAGTGATTGCAGACTTCCAAAAAGGAGAACTATACAAGACTGAAAGACTGGGCATTTTGTATTATCTCAATGAAAGAGAATTGGCAGTAGTAAAGGACTTTGAGAAAAAACATAATGCAGTTGTTTATCATACACTGCATACAACAACAGAGTTTGGAGAACTACTTGCTATACTTTATGTAGGTCAATACAAAGAAGAGTGGCAGACTGACAGAGAAGATTTAAAGCAAGGAATTGCTTTTTCTTATGTTCATAATCTAACTTGCCCAGAATACAGTGAGTTTGGAAGTATAGGTTTTACTCCAAAATATGGGGGCCTTGTGAGAACTGCATAACCCTACCACCACCAACCAACAAAATTATGGTTGAGTGGTGGTTTTTTTTAACTTTTATGTGTTAATTCTGTGAATTTCTTGATTTCTTGACAAGAATATGGTATAATAAAAATAACTGTAATTATAAATAAAAATACATTTTGTGATTAAATAGATAGCAAAAATTGGGGGTTAATCTAATGAAAGAATACTCTTCAATAGAACTCTTTGCTGGGGCCGGTGGTCTTGCTCTTGGTATAGAGCAATCTGGGTTTGAACATATAGGGTTGGTTGAATTTGATAAATCTGCTGCAAACACTTTAACAACAAACAGACCAGAGTGGAATGTTTTGTGTGAAGATATAGAACTTGTTGCTCAAAGAGATTTAGAAAAAGAGTTTAATATAAAAAAAGGAGAACTTGACTTGTTGTCTGGGGGTGCTCCTT
Organism: Clostridia bacterium; assembly: GCA_045580145.1. GTDB lineage: Bacteria > Bacillota > Clostridia > UBA1381 > UBA1381 > UBA1738. Next base: position 73,229 of record JAZNNI010000085.1, on the reverse strand, counting down.
GTCAGTCTTTTAGTTATGCTGGAAAAAGACTTGGGTTAGAAGATACTAGGGGAACTATGTTTTATCATTATGCAACCTTTTTACATAAACTTCAACCCAAAATGTTCTTGTTTGAGAATGTAAGGGGTCTATTAACCCTTGATGGTGGTAAAACTTATCAAACTATTTTAGATATTTTTGAACAAGAAGGTTATTCTACACAATATCAAGTTCTTAATGCTTGGGACTATGGAGTTCCACAAAAAAGAGAAAGACTTATAACAATAGGTATAAGAAATGATTTATGTGATAAAATCTCATTTTCTTTCCCAACACCACATAAGTATAAACCTTTGATAAAAGACATAAAACTTGATACAAACCCAGGACCAGAAGAGTGTGCAAGATATTCTAAATACAAGGAAAAAATCTTTGCTCTTGTTCCCCCAGGTGGTTATTGGAGAGATATTGACCCAACAATAGCAAAAGAATATATGAAGACTTGTTGGGAAATGGGTGGTGGAAGAACTGGCATTTTAAGAAGAATTGGTTTAAATGAACCTTCATTGACTGTTTTAACAAACCCAGGAATGAAACAGACAGACAGATGCCACCCAAATGAAGTAAGACCTTTTTCTTACAGAGAAAATGCAAGAATACAAACTTTTCCAGAAGAATGGGTATTTTGTGGTAAGTTAAGTGAAAAATATAAACAAGTTGGTAATGCGGTTCCAGTAAATCTTGCAAAAGAAATTGGTTTAGAAATTGCAAAAGCATTGGGGGAATGTAAATAATGTATAGTTTAAGTTTTATAAAAGAAGAAGATTTTAAAAATCATGTTGCAGAAACTTTGGCAAGTTATAACAAAACTCTTAACTCAATAAATCTCAAAGATTTTAATGCCAATATTATTGACCCTATAAAATTACTTTTTGATAAGAGTGTTTATGAGAAAACTTTTAGAGAAATTATTGAATTAGAAATACATAGACAAAGGGACAAATCAAATACTAATGCTATTGGTTATTTCCACCAGAATATGTTTAAATATATTTCTGGTTGCACAGTTCCAACACAAGGTTGGGATGTAATTTGTAAAAAAGAAGATTATTCTATATATGTTGAAATGAAGAATAAGCATAATACTATGAACTCATCTTCTTCCCAGAAAACATATATACAAATGCAAAACCAAATCATAAAGACACCTAATGACTACTGCTATTTAGTAGAAACTATTGCTCCTATTTCAAGAAATATACCTTGGGGTTGCTCTGTAAATGGAGAACACTGTGAAAGTGAGCATATTAGAAGAGTGTCAATGGACCAATTCTATAAAATCACAACTGGTATTGAAGATGCTTTTTATCAAATGTGTATGCAATTACCACATACCATTGATGAATTGATTGCAGAGAATAAAGTTTCTGTTGTTCAAAATGATACTGTTGTAGAAGAATTAAACCAGAAGAACCCAGATACACTGAAAGCATTGTATATTCTTGCTTTTGAAACTTATGAAGGGTTTGGAAAACTCAAATGATTATAGATAAATCAATTACTGCAACAGTGTATATTTATCAAAATGGAAAGATATTATTACACCAACATAAAAAGTATAAAACTTGGTTTCCAGTGGGTGGTCATATAAACTCAAATGAGTTCCCCTATGAAGGGGCAATTAGAGAAGTCAAGGAAGAAACTGGTTTTGAAATTGAATTAGTCAAAACAGAACTTATGCCAGAAACAGATATTGGAAGAGTGAAAAGAGTTCCATTACCATTTTGCACCTACTATGAAGGAGCAAGTGGAGATGAACAGTTTTTTGATTTTATCTATATAGCAACAACAAAGGAGCATACTCCACACCCAGACAAAGGGGAAAGCACACAGTTTGAATGGTTTAGTAAAGAAGACTTATTAGCAAGAGAAATTAAACCACATATAAAGAATACTGCATTAGAAATAATTAAATATATGGAACAAAATAAAATCAAGTAAGTAGGAAATGGTAATATGCCAGATTTTTTGATTAAATTGTTAGAAATAATTATAGGTAAAGTGGTTGAAAACTTTTCAAAAATAAAAGAGTGGTGGAAGGGCACAAAAATATTTAAGTTTCTTAATAGGTATTCTGCTTATAGGAAAATTAAATCAAACCAAAAGACCTTTAACACTTTTGTATTATTAAACATAAGTAATGAAGACCAAACAAAAACAGAATGTCAAAAAGAAATGTTTTCTATACAACACCCATTACATAAGGCAGTAATTAGAGAAATGGAACTTTGGGGAGCAATAAAATCAAGTACAACATCTCCAAAAGAAAGAGAAATATTAAATGAATTATTGTCAATAAATAGTGGTGGAAATACTGATAATTTTTCAAAAAGCGAATTAAAAACTATTGGAGATAAAAGGTTGAAGTGTTGTAAGCAGTATATTAAAACACTGAAAAAATATCAAAAAACACCAATAGAGAATTATCAAGTTGAAAAACTTGACTGCTTGAAAGATTATGTTAAAGCAACAAAGTCTTATTATGAATTGTTATATGTTTATTTACCTATTGAGAAAAGGAATATTTTAGAAAAACCTTTTAATAAATGAAAATATTGCAATATCAAGTAGTGTATGGTATAATAAAAACACATAAAAACTGCTACTTGGTTGGTTTCAAGAATATTGACTTGGGAAATGAAAAATCTTGGGAAAAACTTGGGAAATATTTTGAGAAACCCCATAAAATAAGGCTTTCAAGCACCTTTCTTGTGACGAAGCTCGACACGGAAAGGCTTTTGAAGGACTTTTAAAACGTTTCTTCTAAACCTTGAAATAACAACAAATTCTAAACCCCTTGACAATAGGTAAAACCCTACTGTCAAGGGGTTTTTGGCATTATTTGTGCAAAATTCAGCAATGCCACATTGCACTATTCATTGAGTTCTCAACATCCCTGCAAATTTGATAATGAATGTGGCATCAACCGGCATTTTAGGTGGCATTTTAAACCGAAAATTTGGCCAACCGGCATCGCGATGCCGCATAAATCCTCGAAACCCTTGCTGCATAAGGATTTAGAGGGTGTGGATGAATCGAAATTTGCTTGAAATTCGCTACAAATACGGCAATTATTCATGACACAGTTCATGAGATATTTCGTGACCGAAGAGTGCATGAGACATATATTGGTGATGTGTTTTTAAGTGAATCAGTCATTTGATGTCCGACACGTTATTTTAAATATATTTATATTATTTCAAAAATATACAAAATATACGCAATATAATATTGACTTTTCACTTAGGAGATGTATAATATAATTAAAGATTTATTATGGAGGCATGGATATGTCGGAAACTAAAAGAGAAAAGTTTATCAGAATAGCCGAAGCTCGTACTAATAAAATAATTGACATGGTAAAATTGCTTGGCAATTGTTCGAACAAGGCTGTATATGATTACACAAAAGAAGATGTAAAGAAGATTTTTTCTGCAATTGAAGAAGAATTAAAAAATTCTAAAGCAAAATTTGACACAACAGATTCTGAGAACAAAAAATTTAAATTAAGGTAGGTGTGAATCAATGGCATTTTGGTACTTCCCATCAAATGATCATGGCGAGAACAAAGGTATAAATGATTCGGGTGTAGCTACCTTTAGGGGTACACCTTTAAAATCGTTAGCAAGAGAGATTTGTCAGAACTCGCTTGATGCAGCGATCGAAAAAACAGTCAGAATAGATTTCTCTGCTTTTGAAATTGAAGCATCTAAAGTTCCTGGTAGTGATGTTTTAAAAGATACTTTCGAAAAATGTGCAAGTTATTGGAGTGGACAGAAAGGAAAAACAACAAAAGATTTTTTTGCTAATGCTATTGACAAAATTACTGCACCTAAAATATCTGTTTTGAGAATAAGTGATTTCCATACAAAAGGTCTAACTGGTTCGAAAGACATTAAAGATATTAACACTGATTGGATGCGATTAACGAAATCTTCGGGTTCTTCTGATAAAAAAGGTCCGGCAGGTGGTTCATTTGGTATTGGCAAGTTTGCACCATTTGCTTGCTCTGATTTTTCAACAGTATTTTATAGCACATACGACTCAGAGGATCAATGTGCTTATCAAGGAGTTTCTCGTCTTGTTACATTTGAGAGAGAAGACGGAGAAACAACTCAAGGCACCGGATATTATGGAAATGAAAAAAACACTCCTGTTTTTGAGTCTTTAAATATTGATCCTTCTTTTAATCGCGGGCCTGGCGATTACGGAACAGACATTTATATCGCAGGATATAAGTATGGCGGAAATGATTGGGAAGATGCTATTGTTATTTCTATCATAGACGGATTTATCGGTGCGATATGGAATGAAAAACTTGTTGTTAACGTTGGAGATGTTAAAATCAGTAAGGAGACTCTTCCTGAATTGATGGAAACATATGGCGAAGAATTAGAAGGATGTTACGCAAACGAATATTATGCAGTACTGACATCTGATAAAACAAGCTGGTTTGAAGAACCAAATCATATGGGATTAGGACAATTGAAATTTGGTGTATTACTTGGCAATCAAGAGTTTCACAGAAAAGCCGCTATGATACGTCAAACAGGAATGAAAATCAAGGATGGAGATAGACTTTCTGGTTATATTCCCTTTGCTGCAGTTTTATTTATTGAAGGCGACAAGTTAAATGAAAAGTTAAGACTAATTGAGAACCCTGAACATACAGAATGGCAGCCAGAACGCTCTAATGCACCAATTGAAGCACGTCAACTTGTAAAATCGATACATGATTATATGAAGCAGTGCATTGATGAAGTGGCTGAGCAGGGTAATCAAGGTGAAATGGATGCTGTTGGGGTAGGAGATTTCTTGCCAGATGAACCTGATGAAACAGAAGAAAATTCAAAAGAAGAAGCTGTAACAGATAAGGTTTTTTCTATAGACAAAAGAGTTTTGAATAAAAATCATCTCAAAGAAAAGAAAAATGAGGACAAAAATGTCGACCAGGAAGAAATGTCGGGGAAACCCGAAGATGGCGGCGAAGAGGAAGATTGGGTACATCCGGATGAGCCAAATCCTCATCCTCCAACACCTCGTCCACCACAACCGGCACATATAGAACCTGATGACGAGAAAAAGACAAAAGTAATAAAAGAAATTAAAGCAAAGAAGATTTTACCTTTGTGCACAGAGGCTAAAAAAGGAAAATATATTCTTGTTTTTGTACCAGCTGAATCTGCTCAAAATGGTTCTCTTATAGTTAATTTATCTGGTGAAACTGATTCTTATAAAGCACCAATTAAGAGTGTTAGTTTAATTGGTGGAACATCATCGTTACAAATTACTGATAACAAAATTAAGGGGTTTGAATTTGTAGCTGATCAGCCAATTAAAATGAACATAGAATTAGATTATTATGATTATTGCTCAATGGAGGTGAAAGCATATGCTGATAAGGCATAAATATTATCCTTATCCGGTTGTTGCAGAAGGCAATGACTCTTATGTTGATACAACCTTTACTTCCGATGTGGATGTTATCAAAGAAGGTTACAATATAAAATTCAGTTTAAAGGCTGACATTAATAACGATATGCTTAATGAGCTAATATCTGAAGGCAAGGTTGCTTTTGTTCATCACATTGAATGTCCACAAACCTGTTATAGAAAAGCTATTGAAACCGATGAAACAGAAAAAATATTTATTGAACATGAAAGTAAACTGAACGGAACGGTTCAAATTTGTTCTATGATAATAGCAATATCGGATATTAATGGTTATAAAAATCAATCTTTTTCATCTGACTACAAAGGTTTTGGTTTTAATATTGAAAAAGGTTGCTTAATGGGAATTGGGAAACAAATCAATATCGACATTAACAAGGAAAAGGAAAATTTGGAAAACACCTCATCTATATTTTCAATCATTCCTATTCTCGATCCCGAAGAAACCATGATACATGTCGAAACTCGTGATTCGAAAAAGATAACTATTCATATTCCGCAAAAGACATACAATCGCTATAGGAATTTGAGTAGAAATCTTGAAATCCAACCAGTTATGCATTCTATGATTATAATCCCTGCTTTAATTCAAGTATTTAATGAACTTAAAAGTAGTGGCTCGGAGCTTTATATGTATGAAGAGTATAAATGGTTCAAAGCTTTGAAAAAAGCATGTAAAAAACATGATATTACTTTAGATGAAAATGGAATTAAATCAATTGAACCCTACAGAGTTGCACAACTGCTTATGGATACTCCTACAATTAAAGCGTTGAAATTCCTTTCGGAATGTAATGGAGGGGATGACGAATGAAAATTAAATTTATAACCGAGGAAGGTCTTTTAAAAGCAAAAAATAATTTTAAAGCCATATACAAGGATATGCTTGTAAAACCTCAAAAAAGCATTCAAGAATTATTTGAGGATGAAAAAATAATTCGTGACACATCAATGGAAATTGAAGAATTTTCTTTGGATATGTCTTCTGATAATCCAGTATCTACTGATGTTGAGAACATACGAAGAGTATATAATCACATGAAGGGATTGACAGAATCACAAGCGTCTGATGAGCGAATATGGGTTGCATATACATTATCCGAACATATTGATTACATGAGATATAGATGGATGCCAAAATCCTCTGAAGACAAGGCGGATAGATTTTTCTTTAATAATACAAGCAAACGTTCTTTATTCAGAAATGGTATTGCGCGCCTTTGGTGGATTGGATATCATACATATGATGCATCAAGAGTAGATCCGTATGAATTGACAGCTTTCGTTTGTAGAGATCAAGACTTTATTAATAATGTTCTTGATATTGGTTTTGCTAGCAATGCAACTATTACAAAGGCTGTACTTGCGGCATTGTTTGATGCAGAAAAAGCTGGAATTAAAATCGATAGAGATTTAGTAAGAAGCATTTCCCGATATGTTAATTTACTAGGTGGAATTTATGTATTAGATTGTCTCACCTTTGATGAGATATATCAAAAACTAAAAACAAAATTGGCTTTTTGAGAATAATAGCAAAAGGAGCATACACTAATGAAATGTTTTAACTGTAATAATGATATTAACACTGAGGCATCCGTATGCTCTTTTTGTGGTGCTCGGATTAACCAAGTAAAATCTAATTTTATAACCTATATTGGCGCTCCAGACAATTTGAATGGATATCAAAAATCATATAAACTTGTACTCTTAATAAATATCATTCAGAATTTCAACGAAAAAAGAGAGGCACTAGTATCTAAAGTTATTTCTGATATTCGGGAATTCTATGTAGACAGGTATAATAGAGGGTTGCTACCTGATGTTGATGTTGATTCTCGTATTGCCAATATCCTTGAATCAAAAGATTATGATGTTTTTGCTGTTATGAAGAGTCAACCATATAATGTAATAAATCAGAAGGGATTTTTGTTTATCAATAGAAACGAAAACGATGAATTAATTTTTGTTTTTCATGACGATATTACTGCATCGATGACGGATCAAGAGTTTAGTAAACTAGTAGATTTGCTAAATCAAAAACTTGCATACTATTATCAAAAGCATAACCTGGATGATGTGAAAAAAGATGCCGATACAGATATAGAAATAGAAAAATCCTTTTTAGATGCACCCGAACAGGATGGTGTGTTTGAGGCTAACAATTATGACGGTATTGAAATCGCAAATATAACAACGTTAAGTCGAAGAGCAAAAAATGTTCTAATGCGCAATGGTATATTTACTATTGGCGAATTAAAAGTGTTTGTCCAGACTAATGATTTGAATGATTTGAAGAACCTTGGTCAAAAAACACACTCTGAAATTTACGAACTTTTAGGAACTGATATGATATCTTTTTCTGAATCGGATTCAGAGCCTGCTCTTAAAAGTGAATTAACTATTGCCCGCGCATTTTCTGAAAACACTTATAACTTGTTTGTCAAGTATTGTAATGCTAACGGAATAACTCTGTTTTCGGAACTAATAGGATTTGATTTTGATTCGCTAGTTTACGAAAGTGGCTTTGGCGCAGGAAGAATTGAAAAATTAAAAGCAAAATACGAAGAAATATTAGAAAATGTTGATTATTCTAATGTTGACAAATCAACTTGCAAAGTGAAATCGAACCCGAACATCGCTCTGCACGAATCAAACAAAAAATTACCGATTAGTATTTTGAAAAATCTTGATATTTCTGAAAAATTAGTCGCAGAAATTGAAGGATTAAATATAAATACAATTGAGGATTTAGGCGAAGTAATCTTGTCTGAAACAAGAAAAATAGAATTACTAAAGCGCATAGGAAAGAAAAAACTAGATGCGCTTATTGGTGCTTTGAAAAACTTGGAGTTGCCGTTAAGTGATATCGCTCAAGGAATACTCGAAGAGATTCGTGCTGATCGCAGTTTTGAAGTGTATGTAAAGAGAGCAGAAGGTTTTACATTGCAGGAAATAGCGGATATGTATAATCTGACTAGAGAGCGTGTAAGACAGATAGAAAAGAAGTTCAATAACAAAATAAAACCATTGATGTTAACTCTGATTACAAATTATTTTTCTGAGAATAATCAGAATTATATACGCATGCAAACTGTCTTAGATATATTTGATGATGATAATTTTGATAAAGTAATTATTCATACATTAAACGGTTGTGACGAGTTAGAATATCTTGATTTTGCAGAATTATATATTTCTAAAAGTTCAAAAGAACAGAATACATTTGAGAAATTGTATGAAATAGCTGTAGAATTCATAGGTGAAGGAATCAATTTATATGACAGATTAGATGAATTAGATGGTATGCTTGCGGGGAAGGGTTATTCATATATTGATGCCGATGCTTTCTTAAATTTGCTTATTGCTTGTAATGCAAAGTTTTATGGAGATTATGTTGTATTTAATAGGCAATCCTATGGATATCTCTGCTCAAAGGTTGTTGGAAAATATTTTAAGAATGGTATAAACCTTTATTCTGACGAAGATTTAAATCTACTTAGAGAATATGTAAAAAAGGAATTTGGAGCATTAAAATTGCCTGAAAACAACAGAGCACTTGCGTCAAGAATAGATAGCTTTTTAGTGATAGTTGACAAGGGTAAATCTAATGTTATTGAGAATATTTCTGTAGATTTAGATGTGTTAGAGGAAGTAAAAAAGTATATTGATTCCGAAAAGCGTAGCGAACTTTATTATTCCGAAATATTCAGTGAATACGAAGGTTTGCTGTGCATGACTACTGGAATTACAAATCCCTATTGTTTACACGGAGTATTGGCGTATTTTTATCCTGACAATTATACATACGGCAGAGACTTTTTGACAAAGTCGGGGGATGAATATGTATCTGTAAGTATAGAGGAAAGAATAGATGAATTATTGCGAACATCGGGGCATGCATTAAGCAGAAAAGAAATCAAGAATAAGTTAGCGGGTTACTCGGATGTAATGATTTTTAATGCCGTGTATAGAAGTGAATATTTAATTCAATGGGATTCCAATTACTACAATACAATGCACAATATTGCTTTTGAAAACGATGAACAGGAAGAACTTGCTATAATTCTTGAAATGATTATCAGTGATAATGATGGATATTGTAGCGACAGATGGATATATGAAGAAGTAATTAGTCAGATGCCTGACTTTTGTAGTAGAAATAATATCGAAAACCATACGAATCTGTTTTATATTTTAGGTGCATTATTAAACACAAAATATAAATTTAGTCAGCCACATATTGCAAAGTATGATTTATTTGATGATTTGACAACTAAAAATGTTGCGATACATTTTCTTAATGATGTTAATCATGTATTATATTCGGAATTCACCGATATCGCTGAAAAAATGCATTGGTCTCCAGTAACTGTGGGCCTTGTCTTTTCGGAATTGGAAACCGAATATATCAGGATATCTCAGGATGAATATGTTAAAAAAGATATTGTATCATTTGATTCTCAAATTATAGACAGCATCAAACAGACGATTGGTTCTAAGCTGAATGAGATAGGATACCTGTCTTTGATTGGTTTGGATGATTTTGAAGATTTTATAGATGTTGGATATGAATGGAATACATTCTTGCTCGCGTCAATAGTTGAAAATTGTGAGATGGGATTCAAGATTGTTCAGCCTCAAACAAGAGATAGGCGATATCAAAAAGGAATTATTATAGAATCCGATTCTTCTACAGATACATATGATGGAATTGTTGCTGCAACTATGAAATATCATGGAATAGAATCACTGCGCGAAAATCAATTTTTATCTTTCCTAATACTGAATCATCTTACGACTAAGGCAACACCGAGAGAGTTGCAATTATCCGATGTTATCAAATATGAAAATGAAACATATAGCGTATAGAAAAGGTAGCCTTGCGGCTACCTTTTCTACATATCTTCATTTGCATTAGGGGATGAAAAATTCATCATAAAGTGTTCGTCATCTAATTTTGTGAATTCAATGTCTTGACGACCGTGGGCGTTTAGATGCTCAACTGTCACTAATTCTCCAGCGTCTAATCCAAGTCTGCCACGTAGGTATTCTCCGAGTTCAGCATTATTCCCTGGAGTTGTAATAGCTTTATCGTTGTCTTGTTCAACCCTCATTACAGCACACCAACCATCATCTGCAATAACTGTGAACGGCCGTTTGTTTAATGGAAAAAATCCTGTTCTTGCAATCTGTGATGGAAGTGGTATATATGCTTGGTTTGGATTTCGATTAGGTCTTTGTCCCCAGTTTAAGCCTGAAGATTTGGGAACCTCACCGTTTTTACTTACCAAACTTAATTTTTGAACTGCTTCACTGGTGGTATCTATTTGCAATCTTTCGTAGTTATAGTTTGGACTGTGTTTGTGTATTCTTATATAGTTTTCGACTTCATTAGAGTTGCAGTTTATACTTCTGGCCTCAACTGTATCATAATAGGCTAAAGCTTCGTTTTTATCACATGCTATCATCAATTCTCCGCATTCTCTGCTAAAACTACGTAGAGTATAATTAGCTGAACCAGAAAACGCCTTATATGGTCTTCCGTTTTTCATCCACAGATACATTTTTGAATGAGCAGGTGGGCTTTGATAGATATATTGACATTCGAAGTTCGAATAATCTGGTGCATCTTTATATGTATCAATTAATTTGTTGAAGCCTTTGTGCGATACCTCCGACAACCCATCGTAAGGACACATGCCTACTATTAATTTGATTTTTATAGGTTGCATACCTGATTCGAAAAGTTTTTGAATGTGCCAATCAACCATGCTTGGAGAGGCATATGCAGACACAATCCTTAATTCATTTGCACCTTCTTTAGCGGGTGCTATAAGCACCTTGTTTTCAAGATCGTCATCGAATTGCCATCTGATGTCTTCATCTCCATCAAACATATATTCAATAGCATTGCATTCAACATAGTCGTATTCAATCCCTGCCATGGTTTTTAATATGGCTTCAAAAATTATTTTTGCACCATCACAAGGAACAGCCATACCAATCTGTTTTCTTACAGATTCCTTATTGCCATAAAACACATAATTATCTCTAAACGTTTGTAGTCTTGCGCGTTCTCTGTTTGTAAGGGCTCTATTTTCTTCCCAATGATAGATATGAGTTCCGCCGCCGCCGCTACCGGTTACAGTATAAGCTGGCTTTGTCGAGTCAAGGCGTTTGTATATTTGGCTTATTTTTGCTCCAACCACATTTAACTGTAATTCTTCTGGTAGATCTGCAGTAAATGCGTTTTCGCCCTCTCGAATATGCTCCAATCTTGCAACAACATTTGCAGATTGGCGAGTTGCTTCATTGTTTGCGGCATCGGCTGGAATAGGAGGATTTTCAATAGCCTCTTTACATGTTCGCATAGTGTATTGGGCAGGAGAAGGTACTTTGAATTCTTGTTTTAAATCGTTTCTTATACCAACAATTATTATTCTATGACGAGCTTGTGGAATTCCGTATTCTTCAAATTTATAGAGATGGGGGTATATTCTATATCCGGCATTTTGCATTTCCTTCAAGATTTTTGAGAAAGCTTTTCCTTCGTTCGCATTTCTTAATCCGCCAACATTTTCAGCTAAAAACCAATCTGGTTGAAATCTTACCAATGCTTTGATGCCATATGTATATAAAGGACCATAATGTCCATCCATACCCTTCTGCTCTCCAACAACACTGTAGTCATTACATGGGAATCCAAAAGCAAGTGCGTTTATATCAGAAAGTTGGGAAAAATCTAGCTCTTTAACATCACCCTCATAAACACTGTCTCTGTTGTTTGGACAAATGTTGTTGCGATATGTTTCGCAAGTGTTGTGATCATAATCATTAGCCCACTCATGTTTGATGGACCAATCTTCTATTCCAATATCTGCATTTAAGGCCCCCCAAGCGATCCCGCCCGGTCCGCAGAATAATTCTCCTAATTTATAATTCATTTCTTCCAGTTCCTTTCTGACCTACTATAAAATCAATTTCATCTTGTATGTGTTGCAACTCTTTTTTATCTAATAATTCAAGATTCCTTAATAGGTTTCTACTACTTTTAAAATCCTTACCGCTATGTTCAGTTGAAAATGAGAGTATTTTGTTAAAATCTATATCGTATAATTTGGCAAGGCTTATCACATCGTCTATCGGTGGAGAAGTCTTTAGTGATTCGTTTTCAATTCTGGATAATCTACTGTCTGTAATTCCAGTTTTTTTACACACATCTGTCAAAGTTAGCTTATTTTCTTCTCGAATTTCACGCAAAAAAGGACCTAATCCTTTCATAGTTACCACCTCTTTATTATATAATATCAAACTTGCTGCGAAAATGCAATAGATTTTAAAAATTTTGCTGCATTATTGCAGCGAAAAAATGTAGAAATTGCCAGAAAATTAAAATTATTTATAAAATATTATGCAAATAATTTTAATTTTATTGACAAATACTTAAAATATATATATAATATTTTTAGAATAAAATGAAAAGAGGGGTAAAATGTCTATTTCCGAAACAAAACGAGAAAAGTTTGTTCGAATTGCTGAAGCAAGAACTAACAAGATTATATCCATGGTGCAATTACTCGGTAATTGTGCTAATACTGCCAGCTATGAGTATAGCGAGTCGGATGTCAACTATATTTTTGGTACAATTGAAAAAGAGTTAAAAAACGCCAAATCAAAATTTAACTCTACAGAAAAAAACACTAAATTTAAGCTTAACAAATAGGAGGAAAAACAATGGCGCTTATAACGAAGAGACACTTTAGTCATATAGGCAAAGAACGGAACACAATACATGATTCGGTAGATGCAACATATTGTACATTTACAAAAGGAGAAAATAAATATTTTCAAATTGATACTTATGGTTCTGAAAATAGACAGTTAAAAGATAAAATAAGCCAATCAATTCAGATTGATAGAGATATGGCAATTGAACTAGTTGAACTTTTACAGCGAGAATTTGATTTGATATTAAGATAATAAGTGAATTGACTTATTTAGGAGGAAAATATATGGGAGTTTTAACTTTAATCGTAATCGGATATGTTGTTATTAAACTGATTATGGAAGCATGTGAAAAAGAATTGCCAGCAGAATATCACCGCAATTGGCGTCTAGAACAAGAAGATGCTAACAAGGTTCGTTTTGGAGAAATGAGCAGAAGTCAATTTATCAGAAATATGAACAATGGTAAATATAAATAAGGAGTTCGACAATATGACTGCAATTGTTGTTTATTTAATTGTTTTGTGGATATTAAATTAAAGGAGAGGAAAGTCAATGGGTACTTTTATAGGATTGATTATATTTGCTGTGATTTATTTCGCTTGTAAATCAAGTTTTAATAACAAAGTAGATAATTATGATATATCAAGAGTAAATACCAGCAAAATGGTAGCTGATAAGGTAAACAATAATTTGTCAAATGCACAGGTGCAACACAATATGATAAATGGGAAATATGACTACAAACCTGGGGAATATAATGTTTACACAGGCAAAAGACAGTAAATAGATAAATGAAGAGGTTGTTTTATGATTGAATTTATTTGTTACCCAAAATGCACAACTTGCCAGAAGGCGAAGAAATGGCTTGATGACAACAAAATAGAATATGAACTTCGTGATATAAAGGAAGATAATCCGAGTTTTGAGGAGTTATCTGCTTGGTATAAGATGAGTGGACTTCCTTTAAAGAAATTCTTTAACACCTCCGGGCTTTTGTATAAAGCAATGGAACTTAAGGACAAGCTTCCTGCAATGTCGGAAGAAGAACAACTAAAACTCCTTGCAACAGACGGAATGCTCGTAAAACGTCCTCTTGTGAAAGGTAAAGACTTTGTTTTGGTCGGATTTAAAGAAAGTGAATGGAGTAAAGTGCTTTGAAAAATTAGGGGAATTCACTTCGAAATTATATACTGTTAAATGTTTTTTGATACATTACATAGATATAGAAATCTAATTAAGATTGTCATTTTCCATAAAAAGTGTTACAATATAAAAATGAAGAAGGAGTAATATCATAATAAATAATAAGTGATATTACATGTTAAAAATCGGATATTTATTTGATTGTACGAATATTTTATAAATTGGCAAAGGAGGAATGTACTATGACAAATGAATTTGATGTGTATGATGAAATTCAAGAAATAAGCATAGATGACATAAAGGAATTATTAATAAAAATTAATGACGCAAAACTAAAAGTTAGTGCACCAATATCATTTGAACATCCTTTGCTTATAAAGCAAATAGAAAGTTATGCATATAAACTATATTGTGACTTAATATACAATGATGTTGATTTTTCTATAAAAGGATTTAATAAAAGAAGTATAGATGATATTGAAGATGATTGTTCTTTGGAATTCTATTCTTTCATACAGGAAAATAGAATAATAATATATGATTTAATAGCTTATAGATTTGCAAATAAAAGCAAATATCAACATGGAACTTACAACCATTTGTTTCATTGCCCAATTTTTTCAAAATATACAAACCGAAATGAAGATGTATTCTTTATCAAGTCAAAAAAGAAATTCATAATGCTTGATACAGAAAAATTTTTAAAAGAAGAATATACGATTATTGATTTTTGTATTGATTATCTCGGTGTACATTATGAACATGCAGAATATATTAAAGAAGAACTAGAAAAGATATATCAAGAAGAAAACGACACGCATGAAGAAATACAGGACCTGTTTTACAAGTTTTCTGAAGTTTTGAACGAAAAGTTGATTCAAGACTTCCGTATGTCCAAAGGTGTAATTACTTTTTGTGACTTTTTGGGATGGAA
This sequence comes from Clostridia bacterium, assembly GCA_045580145.1. Classification (GTDB taxonomy): domain Bacteria; phylum Bacillota; class Clostridia; order UBA1381; family UBA1381; genus UBA1738. Next base: position 57,934 of record JAZNNI010000085.1, on the reverse strand, counting down.
AGGATTGTGGAGAGAAAACACGGGAGATGTTAATTATTTACGTGAAGCAAGTACATTAATTACTAACATCGAAAATGAAATGCATAAAATTATACAAGTAAAAATACCATACAGCAAATTTTACAAAATTAGTAGATTGATAAGCATTTCTGATACTATAGCAATTCTCACGCCTCAAGTGAGCTTTTTAGACGAAAAAGATATGATAGAAATACACGCTGCTATTTCTAAGTTCATTTTGGAAGAAACTACACAAAGATGTTTTGCCATAAGGGGCGCAATAACTTACGGTGAATATAGCTATAAAGGAAATATTATGTTGGGACCTGGAATAGATGAGTGTGCAAGTTGGCATGAAAAAGCTGATTGGATAGGGGTTTCATTATCGCCTAGCAGCGAAATTGTTATTGAAGATACAAAAACTTTAGAAAACGTAACCGAATATTCAGTTCCTATGAAGGATAAATCACCAAAATTAAATTACTGCGTTAAATGGAATATTAGCAAGCTTTCATACAAGAATTTAATTGAAAGAACAAAAGCTTTAACGCCTGAAATTGCCGGCAAATATATAAATACACGAAATTTTTTGAAAGGAGCCTGGGACGATGAAAAATGAGATTACAGCTATAAATAGTTCAATATTAAAATGGGCACGCGAATACTATGGACTATCGTTCGCAGAGGTTTCAAGTAAAACTAACATTCCTGTGCAGCAAATTGAGTCTTGGGAAAAAGGTGAAGATTATCCTACATACTCCAAATTAAAAAAATTGTGTGAATTTTATAAAAAACCAATGATAACTTTTTTCCTTGAAGAAGTACCAGCAGATATGGTTTCTACATATGACATTGCTTGCAGAAGTAATTCTGAAATTTACTTTTCGTCTGATAATAAAAGAATAAGGGAATTATTCGAACTTGCAAATATTTATAGAATAAATTTGTCTGAATTATTTGAAAATGAAGATAGGCCAAACTTTTATGAGATATTGTCAAAAGATAGAACTTCATTTATGAATGATCCGTTAACAATAAGAAATGTTTTAAAACTTTCACTACATGAGCAAAAAGAAGTAAAAAGCGTTCCTCAATTGCTTGAAATCATCAGAGAGAGATTATATGATGTAGGAATATATGTGTTTAAAGAAGCGTTTAAAACTGATGAATTTTCTGGCTTGTGCTTGTATGATAAAGATTATCCTATAATATTATTAAATAATTCTACATCATTTACAAGACAATTGTTCACTGTTTTTCACGAGCTATATCACTTGATTAATAAAAGGGCGAATTTGGAAAGAACAAGTGCAGAAACAGAACGTGAATGCGATAAGTTTGCTAGCGAATTTTTAATTCCGAGTAATGATTTCAATAACATAACAAAGAGAATACATAATTATGAAGACATTTATTTGATAGAGAGTTTAGCAGATACATATAAAGTTAGTCGAGATGCAATTTGTTATAGATTATGTGAGCAAGGCAAAATATCACATTCATTCTATGAGGAATTAAGAAGAGAATTTAACGAAAATTTTAGGCAAAAATCAAAATCATCAGGTGGGAATTATTATGCTACAAAAGCGAGTTATCTTGGTAAGACATATTTGACAAGCATTATTAATTCATATTATTCCGGGAAAATAACTGTTCAACAAGTGGGTAAGTTTGCTAATATAAAAACATCACAAGTTGCAACACTAGCATCTACATTGATGGGGGGTGTTTTATAATGTATATCTTAGATTGTTCATGTCTTAAATATATGTTAGAAAACTTCCCCAAAAAATCCTGTAGTGATTTATGGGAAAAGTTTGAGGAATCATGTCTAATGAAAGAAAGCATTTCCTCGGACCAAGTTTTTTACGAATTGGAGCAAAATGAAATCACACAATTTGAAGGGATTGAATGGCTTAAAAAGAATAAAGCAATTTTTATAAATCCATCTCCAGATGAATTTGTTTTACTTGCTGAATGGAATAGGAAAAAGGTTTTTGATTATTGTATAAATACAAATGATATTATTAGAAATATACCAATTTCTGCTCCTTTTTCTATAATTCAAGCAAAAAAATTAGGCGCTGAGGCGACACTTGTAATAGATTCTCGTTCACTTCATGCAAAAAAAATATATCAAATATGCAAAGAAGAGAAAATTAAATGTATAGACTATGATGATTACTTATCTCAACTTTAAGTCGTTAGGTTAAATAAAGTAAATTTTGAGGCATGTAAAGGCCCGACATCGTTGTGATGTCGGGCCTTTCAAGTTCTTACAACAACCTCAAAGCCTCTTTCATCTTATCACTTGCAATTTCGTTTTCTCCGATATAATACTTAGTGGTCGTTTCAATTTTGGTATGTCCCAATCTATGTTTTAGCTTGGGAATCGGTGTATTACAAGCGGCGAGGAGTGAGGCGTGAGTATGGCGGAGGTTATGGTATTTGAAGTGGATACCAAGCTCCTTTTCTATTTTAACCGCCCAGGATTTCATACTGTCGCTTGTGAGTAGCTGCCCATTTCTCTGCCGGTTGATAAAGTCGCCACCTTTCAGGTTGTCGTCTTGATTGGCTTTCAGGCGGACTTTAACCGTTTCGTTTGCCTTATACGACCTGCCGTAGAACTTTCTGTCTTCCTCTTGCTGAACTTTGAGTTCTTTTAGGTGTTCATACAGTTTATCGGGTATGTCGATAGTCCGTTTTGCAGCGGCTGTTTTACATTGAGAGATAACACGGTGTGGTGATTCCATAAGCAGTTGGCGTTCTATGCTGATAGTATGTGCCTCCCAGTCAATATCGTGCCACATCAGCCCGAAGCATTCGCTGATTCTGACACCGAGGTAATATCCCAATAAAAAGGCGGTATAAAGATTGGTGGATTTCAAGCGCTCTGCCATTCTTTGAATTTCATCCCGGGTGTATGTTTCAATGCGATTGTCATACACATCTTCATCCATCTTTTTAGGCATTTCAAGTCGCATTTTCTTATCTTCGCACATTGTTCTGTATGTATCACGGCTTATCCAAAACATACGTCGTGCATATCCCCAAAGCAAATAGAAAAGCTTCAAAAAACCCTCAACATAACTGTATTCATAGCCTTTTTCAAACTTGTTATAGGGTGAGCCTTTGTAGTACAGTTGAATCAAATAGTTCTTCAGTTCTCCCACACCTATGGTGACCATTGGGCGGTTGCCAAAAGTCGGTCCGATGTGATTTTCCCATATGCTTTGTTGTTTGCGGAGGGTGGTTGGTCGTTTTTCGATTGCACCGAACTCCATATAATGCTTATAAACATCTTTTAATTTTATATTGGTATCTGCATCCGGATTCTTGGATTTCCTGACTTTATGTTCTGCAAGAAAGCTTATGCGAGCCTCTTTGGCTTCAGTTTTGGTGGCAAAACCTTTCTTGCGGACGTCTTTGCCGTCGCGGATTGCCCTGAATGCCCAAGATTTACTCTGTTTGTCATAATGCACGCCACCCTTGGATGCCTCCGACTTACCTTTAGTCGTTTTCTTTTCTTCGTTTTCCATGTTTTCGCCTCCTCGAGGTATACAGTATACCGCGTTTTATCCGAGATATCCGCATGCAAAACGAACGAAATTTATTTGCTATTTTGTTTAAAAATAAAAAAATTCCCAAAAACAAATTTTAATTGTTTTTGGGAATTAGAATCAATTAAGTAACTCTTCCACGGTACAATTCAATGCTTTTGACAGCATTAAAAGCGTTTCGCCTTGTGCTTTTGCAAGCTCATTGGTTCCTTGTTCATAGGAGCGGATGGTACGAATATTAACCCCGCTTAATGTGGCAAGTTGTTCTTGTGTGAGGTTTCGCTTTTGTCGCAGTAGTTTTAATGCGGAAGTATTTGAGAACAGTCCTTGTATTATTTCTATTGTTTTCATTTCGTCTGCCTCGTGGTACGGGTGATACATATTAACTAATTGGCCAAATGGCATAACCGAAAGTATTTCGGAAAAACTTTTATTAAGGTACCATTGTGCATAAGCCAGCACCCACCCCGCCCAATACTCCGGTGTTCTGTCTGTCGGGACGCTCGTATAGTCCGAGTCTTTGCCGGTAAGCTCAATCAAAAGCTCTGTTGCAGACTTGCCTGCCAACATATTTGGGGTGCCGTTCCGGATTCCCGAGGCAATATCTGACTCGGCAAAAACTACCGCGAATTCATCTGCGTCATAACCTTCGGCATTTATTGCAAGGTCAAATAGTGCCGCAAGATTTTTCATTACACTATTCAAATAAATCTCATTGTAAGCGTGGATCATCTGCTTTAATCTCCCCTCTTAAAATATCAATCATCAATATATCATCAGGGTGAAATGCTCCGCCTTGGCGGTCGGAAAGATACTCACTTCTTGCAAGTTCGTCTCTGTTTTTACGGAGTGGGAAGTGGATTTCCTGCGGTGCTTCTTCATATCCTAAAAACTTTATTTGTTCAAATGACTTCGGGGAAATGAGGACAATCTGATTTCCGAGATTACCAAGCTTCATAACTTGTGTTAACCTTTTAACCGATATTCCGTTTTGAAGAAAATCTCTCGCATAAGAAAAATATGAATCGTCCGCACGATAACCTTTGATTACATCAATTTCATCTGTGTTAACGGGAAAGTTTTTCAAAATATATTCTCTTGCAGTTCGTCCGATGTCATTATCCAAAGTGAATTTTCTGTTTTTTAAAAGGACGGACAACCAATGCAAAATGCAAAAGTCGCTGCTGTTTAAATCAAGAACTTTGAGGCCCGCTAAATTGAGTGAATATTTATTTGCATAGCCGCCGTGCTTTTCGTCGCATGCCCATTCTTTGGCAAGTTCGATATATTCCGTGCAATAAAAACCTCTGCCATAATCATTATATGGTTTGCCAAGACCATATTTCGGTTTTTCTATAATGTTTTCCGAACCATGATATATTGTAATTTCATTCATAGTATCACCATCCTTGAATATATTATAACATCATAATGTTAGTTTGTCAACAGATTACTGACATTGTAATGTTAGTAACAAAATTTGCCATTAAAATGTATCGGTTGGCATTTGGGACACACTTGTCCACGTTGAAATTTGGGCAAAAAAGTGATAAATTCAAAATAAATTTATCAATGTGGCATCGAAACTGGCATTTTGATTTTAAAATGCAAAATTCAAAACGCCAAAATCCTTGACAATACAAGGGAAATTTGATAAAATCAAATTGATAAGAAGTATGTCGAAGCTCGACACGGTAAAGGTCTTGAAGGACTTTTAAAGAGATATTTTAAATAAATTTTAATCACAAAAATAGGAACTGTAAAATTAATTATTTACAGTTCCTATCATAAATAAAGCTTATAAAATCAATACCACTGTATTTTCATAAATTTTCACTTCCATTTTTCTCTTTGAAACAAAAAAATCTCTGTCCTATATAATTTAATACTGTGAATAGCACCATTCCTATAATCATTGCAATGTTATTTTGCAGGCTTTCACCCAAAAATTCAAAAAAGAAAAGTGCAAGTCTTTTTGCAACTCCATATGCTACGAAGTAGCACGCTGTTATATTTATAGCAAATTCAATTATCTGTCTGTATGAAAACTCTCTGTTTTCAAAAGTAAAATGTTTATTTAATAGAAAGCTTAGTATGCTTACAAGGAAATAGTTAAGCGCCGATGAAATCCAATAAGAGAAACCAAATACATTGTAGGCAGTAAACATTATTCCTGCACCTAAAATTGTATTTATAGTTCCTACCAGAATAAATTTAAGAAATGTCTTATCAAAAAAAAGCGATAAAAGTTTCTTAAACATTTCTCATCCTCCTATCCCTTCTTAAAATATACCCGAATTTTAACATATTTCAATTTTTGTGTCAACATACGGGCGATTAAACTTTTTGCGAAAAATATCGAAAAAGATATTGACAAAAGATGTTACTAGTGCTAAAATATGAAACAACAACCATACATACAAAAAGGCAATGATGAGAAACAAGTAGCGGTATTTAGCTGACCAAAGAGAGCTGTCGGGTGGTGCAAGACAGTGGCGGCGGTACTTTCAGCGAATACATTCTCGGAGCTTCGCACCGAACAGGGTTTTAATTCCTCAGTAGGCTGCGGCGGGAGCGCCCGTCATAGCGCAAGGGTATAACCGTTTTCGAGTACCCGATGAGGCCGATTGCTGTGAGGCATCGGTAAAATGAGGTGGTAGCGCGGGATATAATGTCTCGTCCTCAGCTTAAAAGGTGAGGACGAGATTTTTTTCGTTCTCAGGAAAATTTATTTTAGGAGGGATTTATTATGATTATCAAAATTGTTATGTTGGTTATTTTCTTTTCAGTAATGGTTGGTGTCGGCATTTACTGCCGCAAGCACTCTACGGATGTAAACGGCTTTGTTCTGGGCGGACGTTCTGTCGGTCCCTGGCTTACGGCTTTTGCATATGGTACTTCCTACTTTTCCGCAGTAATCTTTGTAGGATATGCAGGTCAGTTTGGCTGGAAATTCGGAATTGCATCTACCTGGATAGGTATAGGAAACGCTCTTATCGGCTCACTTTTAGCTTGGCTGGTTTTAGGAAGACGTACAAGGCTTATGAGCCAGCATTTAGAGAGTGCAACAATGCCCGAATTTTTTGGCAAAAGATTTTCCAGCCCTGCACTTAAAATCATCGCATCGGCATTGGTGTTTGTTTTCCTGATTCCTTACACTGCATCTCTATATAATGGGCTTTCACGTCTTTTTGAAATGGCATTCCCAAGTGTAAATTATTCTACCTGTGTTATAATAATGGCAATCCTGACGGGTGTTTACGTAATCGCCGGCGGATATATGGCAACTGCTATTAATGATTTCATTCAGGGTATAATTATGATAATTGGAATTGTCGCGGTAATTGCAGCGGTTCTTTCGCAAAACGGCGGATTTATGGACTCATTAAATGCTCTTGCCGAGGTCAGTGTTGAAGGCACAGCCCCCGGAGCATTCAATTCTTTCTTCGGTCCTGACCCGTTAGGACTTCTGTGCGTTATAATCCTGACTTCTTTAGGTACTTGGGGGCTTCCTCAGATGGTGCAGAAATTCTATGCAATAAAAAGCGAAAAGGATATAAATAAGGGTACAATTATTTCAACAATATTTGCAGCTATAGTTGCAGGAGGATGCTACTTCCTCGGCGGATTTGGAAGACTCTTTACAGACAAACTGACATTCCTTCCAAACGGTTCAATAGAAGGCGGCTTTGATGCAATCATCCCTACAATGCTCTCAGGACTTCCTGATATACTAATTGCGATTGTTATAATATTAGTTCTTTCAGCATCAATGTCAACACTCTCGTCACTGGTATTAGCATCAAGCTCAACACTTACTTTAGACCTTTTAAAAGACCATGTCATCAAGAATATGACCGAGAAAAAGCAAGTTCTCGCTATGCGAATACTTGTAGTTGTATTTATTGCAATTTCGGCATTTATAGCTCTTAACAAAGATAAACTCAGTGCAATTGCTGATATGATGGGTATTTCGTGGGGAGCACTGGCAGGTGCATTTTTAGCACCATTTATGCTTGGTCTTTACTGGAAGCGTGTGACAAAAGCCGCAGTATGCACAAATTTCATATTCGGCTCAATGCTTATGATTCTGAATATGCTCTTAAGACCATACTTCCCAGAGCTTTTGCAGTCGCCAATTAATTGCGGTGTTGCCGCTATGCTGGCAGGATTTGTAATCGTTCCTTTTGTTAGCGCCTTTACAAAAGCTCCTAATAAAGAGTTTGTAGACGGATGCTTTGAATGTTATGAACAAAAAGTGGTTGTTTCGGCGAAAGTATCTTTAAGCGACAATTAAATCCAAAAAGGCAGACAAAATGTCTGCCTTTTTGGCACAATAAAACACCCTAAAATCTTCTTAGGGTGTTTTTAAATACTTACAGCCTTAAAGCATTTGCTTTCCTGGAACGTTTCAATCAGCCTATTGTAGTCTGTTGTCGGCGGTACATTTATATGCATCTCAACCTCAACAGTATAGTCATCTGCTCTTGTGAAACTGAATTTAGTAATAACAATTTCATACCGGTCAAGCACATTATGTAAGTACTCTAATGATTCCTTCTCATCGGTAATTACGACCTTTAAAATTTCTTCATTTGGAAGCTGAAGCATTTTAAAGTTCTTGTGCAAAAGCCTCTGCATTGCAACAATCATAACCGCCGTCAAAATACCCATTAGATAAAGACCTGCACCGAGAGCGAGACCCACTCCGGAGGTTGCCCATATTCCTGCTGCAGTCGTTAGTCCCTTGACAGAGTGTCTGCCATTAAAGTAAATCATACCTGCGCCCAAAAAACCGACTCCGCTTACTACCTGTGCTGCAATACGCGAGCCATCGCCGCCTCCCGATGCCATATCCCCAAATCCATATTTTGAGACGAGCATCATAAGCGCTGATGCAAGAGCAACAATAATATGCGTCCTTATTCCTGCTCCCTTTCCTCTGTTTGTTCTCTCATAGCCGATCATCCCGCCGCATACACACGCCAGCAAAAGCCGCACGAAGAATACAGCCTGCTGCGTCAAAACTTCGGTCACTTCTATGCACTCCTTTTCTATAATATTGCATCATTATACTGCTAAACCATATAATTGTCAAGCGAATTTTCCCTTTTTTTATATTTAAAATCCCCTTTCTTCTTTTTGGGTTCGATTTTTACAAAAAATATGCTGTGATTTTTAAAACACATATGTTTTTTTCATCATTTTAGGCAATACTATTTACAATTTTATGTTTTTATTATATGATATAATTGGATAAATCTTGAAAGAAGGCATCATTATATGAGAAAAACCAAAATAATTTGTACAATCGGTCCTGCGAGCAATGATGAAACGGTATTCACACAAATGTGCAAAGCAGGTCTTAACGTAGCAAGGCTCAATTTCTCACACGGCACACACAGCGAGCATCAGGAAACAATAGATATGATAAAACGAGTTCGTGAAAAGCTCAACCTTCCAATCGCCATAATGCTCGACACTAAAGGTCCTGAGTATCGCATTAAAACATTTAAAAACAATAAGGTTACAGTAAATGACGGCGACACCTTCAGTTTCACCACTGAAGAAATTGATGGCGATGAAACTCGGGTATCGGTCAATTATCAAGGCCTTGTTGACGACTTGCAGCTCGGGGATATTGTCCAGGTAAACAACGGACTTGTTATATTTGAAGTTGTTGAAAAAACAAAAACAGATGTTATCTGTAGAGTAATTGTAGGCGGCGAGCTTTCAAACAGAAAAAGTATGAGCTTTCCGAATAAAGTTTTAAATCAGACCTTCCTGAGCGATCAGGATAAATCAGACCTCTTGTTCGGCATAGAAAATGATGTCGACTATGTTGCAGCTTCCTTCGTATCCACACGCGAGGATATTCAATCAATTCGTGCTTTCCTTGACGAAAATGGCGGCACAGACATTGGGCTTATAGCAAAAATCGAAAATCGTATGGGAATTGACTATATAGACGATATATGCGAGGAATGTGACGGAATTATGATTGCCCGTGGCGACCTCGGCGTTGAAGTTCCGTTTGCAGAGCTTCCGTCTATTCAGAAATACTTAATTACAAAATGCAGAATGCTCGGAAAACGAGTTATAACAGCGACTGAAATGCTTGAATCTATGATTTATAACCCACGTCCAACAAGAGCTGAAATTTCCGACGTTGCAAACGCAGTTTACGATGGCACAAGTGTAGTAATGCTCTCGGGCGAATCTGCTGCAGGAAAATATCCTGTTGAAACTGTGAAGACAATGGCAAGAATTGTCGAAGAAACTGAAAATCACATTCACTATAAAAAGCGTTTTTATGCCGCAGACTTCCAGATAAAAAACCAGCTTGACGCTATTTCTCACGCGACCTGCGGAATGGCAATCGACATCGGCGCAAAGGCGATTGTCGTAAGCTCTGTTTCGGGAATGACAGTACGAATGGTATCAAGGTTCCGCGCGCCTGTCGATATTATCGGGATGGCAATTAACAAAAAGGTTTGGTACAAGCTTTCTCTTTCCTGGGGCGTTACACCCGTTCTCAGCGAAAGATTTGATTCTACCGACGTTCTTTTCTACCACGCCTGTCAAAAAGCAAAAGAAGTCCTTTCTCTCAAAGAAGGTGACAGTATTGTTATGACCGGAGGAAAGGCAGAAGGAAAATCTGGAAATACAAATATAATTAAAGTTGAAACAATTTGACAAAAGTAAGCTTCCAACATTTTCGGAAGCTTGCTTTTTTATTATGCAGGAAAGTGCGCCCCCAAATGACAGAATAACAAAAATGCTGCCAAAATCCTACGTCTGCAGACAGGGTTTATTTTTATATAAAGAAAGAATTAACAATATCCTTCCCCTGTTTTATCTAAAATTTTCTACAAAATGACAATATTAGTATGTAGGTTATTGACCTATATTTTCAAATATGTTAAAATATATTCATATTCTAAATGGCGGAGGTAATGACAATGGGAGGCTTTTTTGGTGCAGTCAGCAAGCGCAACGTAATATCAGACGTATTTTTCGGAACTGACTATCATTCACACTTAGGAACACGTCGCGGCGGAATGGCGGCATATGACGAAAAAATCGGGCTTCAAAGAGAAATTCACAACATACAAAATTCTCCTTTTCGTACCAAATTCGACCACGTTTTTGAGGAGATGACAGGAAAATCCGCAATAGGCTGTATCAGTGACTATGACCCACAGCCAAAGCTTATCCGCTCTCAGCTTGGAGCATACGCTATATGTATGATAGGTATGATAAATAATGCAGACAAGCTGATAGACGAGTTTCTTTCATCCTCTCACGGACATTTTGATGCAATGACAGGCGGCGCCGTAAACCAAACTGACTTAATCGCAGCACTTATAAACCAAAAAAACGATTTTGCTGAAGGCATAAGGTTTGCTCAGGACTCAATTGATGGCACAGCCTCTATCCTTATATTGAAAAATGACGGAAAATTAATCGCCGCACGCGACAGGCTCGGCAGACTTCCGGTTATGATAGGAAAATCTGAAGACGGATACTGCGTCACATTTGAATCCTTTGCAGGTCAAAAGCTTGGCTATGAGATTGAAAAAGAGCTTGGTCCTGCAGAAATTGTGGAAATCACAGCAGATAGCATTACTCAGCTTTCACCTCCTGGAAAGGAAATGCGCATTTGCTCATTCCTATGGTCATACTATGGCTTTCCAACATCGACCTATGAAGGTATAAATGTTGAAGTTATGCGTTGCAAAAACGGACAGATAATGGCATCGAACGATAAAAAGGCAGGAAATGCCGAAAGCATCGACTATGTCTGCGGAGTACCAGACTCCGGAACACCTCACGCAATCGGATATTCAAACGGCTGTAATATCCCTTTTGCAAGACCTTTTATCAAATACACTCCTACTTGGGCAAGAAGCTTTACCCCTACCCATCAGGACGATAGAAATAAAATTGCGAAAATGAAGCAAATTCCCGTTCACGATTTGATTTCAGGTAAAAATCTGCTTTTTGTAGACGACTCAATCGTTCGCGGAACACAGCTTAAAGGGACAGTTGATTTCCTTTACGACAATGGTGCAAAATCAGTTCATATGCGCTCTGCCTGTCCTCCAATTATGTATAGCTGTAAATACTTGAATTTCTCACGTGCCACAGACCCAATGGAGCTTATCACAAGAAAAACCATTATGGAAATAGAAGGCGAAGAGGGGCTTAAGCATCTTGATGAGTACAGCGACTCAAATACCCAAAGAGGTAAAAATTTAAGAAATGCCATTTGCGAAAAGCTAAACTTTGCATCTCTTGAATTTCAGACCTTGGACGGAATTATCGAAGCAATCGGAATGGATAAATGTAAGCTCTGTACCTACTGCTGGGACGGAAAAGAATAATTTTAAAACCCACCTTTTCAAAAGGTGGGTTTTATTATTTACTTACATAATCAATAAGCGCTTTGGTTTCATTTTTGTCAGTAAAATCCCCGTCTGCATCACAAAGCTCTACTAAAAGTTTCTCCATTTCGCTCGGATTTTCCTTTGTTGACATAATCTTTTTTAAGGTCTTTATAGCAGTTTTATGTACTAAAGAAAGCTCATTAATAATCATCTTCCCTAAAAAGTTAAATATCCGCACATTTTCAGGCACGCCTTTTTTAAAGTTCTTGTCTATAACCAGCTTATCATAATAATCACGGCAGGATAGTGGGGTAATACCTGTCGTATAAACAATTATCTTCTTACCCGAAAGACTGTCGATATTCTTAGTAATTAGACTCACACCATTAATAACCTCTCCATACAAACCGCCCCCGTAGATTATTGTGTCATATTCTTTAAGCATATCAAGGGTTGCTTCCTTTGCTTCAACACCCCTGCATTCAAGTTCTTCTGCAATCCAATCAGCATATTGCTTTGTCGACCCGTATTTTGATTTATATACCACTATCGTTTTCATAAATTCCTCCAAAAATACTATATAATATAGCTTATTAAATATATCACTACAAGATGCACAGGATAGTAAATATAGAAAAAGTTTTTCATCTGCATTTTACCTCGTTTTCCGCTATATAGCGCCAAAAACGGAAGTGCCGCAAATGCATACCACTGCACACCACCAAAATCAGCCGCAACCAAGGTAAGTCCCGCTGCGGCATACATAAGCTTCTGAGCTTTACCTTCACCTATATAAACCAAAAGCGGAAGCACGACTCCCCAAAAGCCATAGTCAACTCGATAATCTGTACCCTTTAAAATATTTGGCAGCACCTCTGTCAGAAAAAGTACCCCCAAAAATGTAACAAACAAAATTCCATAGCTTTTTGCGTCGGTATTTTTACTTGCCTTATCATATGCAAAAATAAGCAGCAGCGACAGCGAAAACGTCACCAGTATGCATTGATAAAGTGAGTCCAGCGCAAAAAAGTACGCCACCTGACAGACCGCTGCTGAAATTACCATCGTCTGCAAATACTTCTTTTTGCTTTTTGTATATCTGCAGCCCTCCGCAATCATATACGCAAAAATCGGGAAGGCTATTCTGCCTATTATCCGCAAGATACGGTATTCCTTGAAAATCTGCATACCTATATGGTCAATGGTCATAGCAATTAAAGCTATAACCTTGAGCTGATTTCCCGATAATTTTTTCATATCAGCCATTCTCTCTGCTCCTTGCATAGTTTTTTCTGCTTAAAAATCCATATATAAAAATCAAAGAATATACAAAAATAAATGAAATTACAAATCTCTCTTTTACAGATAAATCAAAATAGGGAAAAACGTCATACTCAAGAAAAAATATCACTAAAATATGATACAAATATACATTGTATGATATGTTTCCCAGCATTTTTGCGTACTTGTTTATAAAATCGTATTTCCCCGAAAGCCTGATGCAGACTCCATATATTGTCATAATAGAAAATGTGACATAGATAATGTTCACTATTTCTGCATAACTATATACGAATCTTTCCAATCCTGACATATATGAAAGACTTATGTGAAGTATTGCCGCAGGCAAAAATCCTAAAGCTCCCGTAACCAAGTATTTACTTTCACTTGCCTTATACCTTGCAAATAATATTCCTAACACAAAATAGAAAATATAGCTTCCAAAAAATCTGTCGGAATACTTAAATGTCAAAAACTGTTGGCACAAAACGGTTAGGACCAAAGTTAAAACTATGGTAAGCACCTGATTTTTATTGAAAATATTTTTAAGGAAAGGGAACAAAAGATACATCTGCACTGCAATTATGATATAGTAAAAATGCGCCGCCAATGTTCCCAAAAATATATACTCTAAAAGGTCTTTAATACTCACCCAATGTTTTAAATAAAAGTATATAAAATAAACAAACACACTTATTATATATGGAACAATTATTTTCTTAACTCTTTTTGAGAAAAATTCCTTTAGATTAATTTTTTCATCGCTATACTTAGAATAAAGCTTGAATCCGCTTAAAAATATAAATGCCGGCACCGAAAAACAAAGTAGTTTATTTATTACAAAAATAAAAATATGTGAAAAACCGCCTCTTTCCAATGCTCCCAGTGGTGACGAGGTTAAGTGTATCATAACAACGCAAAAGCATAAAAATACGTTCATTAAGGAAATACCTTTAGATACCTCTTTCTTCATATCGTCACTCCTTTGTTCTTTATTTTTCCAAGGTCATTAGCATACAGCACTCGACGTGCGTCGTATATGGGAACATATCGACCGCTGTTGCTTTTTCTGACCTATATCCATTTTCAGTCAGAAACTTTGCATCCCTTGCCAGTGTTGCAGGGTTACAGGACACATACACAATCCGCTCCGGCTTTGCAGAAACGATTGCCGACAGCGTCTTTTCATCGCTTCCTTTTCTTGGCGGGTCAAGAATAACAATATCAGGCTTTTGCCCGTTTTTAATAAGCTCAGGTACAATATCCTCAGCCGCCGAGCAATAAAACTCCGCATTTTCTATCCCATTTCTCTTTGCATTTTCCTTTGCATTTTCTATCGCCTGCGGGACTATCTCAACACCGATTACCGACCTTGCTTTTTTCGCCGCAGTAAGCGAAATTGTACCTATTCCGCAGTATATATCCATAACGGTGTCGGTATCCGAAATATCTGCAAACTCAATCGCAGTATTATAAAGCTTTTCCGTCTGCACAGGGTTCACTTGAAAAAAGCTGTGCGGCGAAATTTCATACGAAAGTCCGCAGAGAGTGTCCGAAAGCCTGTCTCTTCCCCAAAGCGTAACATTTTTTTCGCCCAGAACAAGATTTGTCCGCTTTTTGTTTATATTCAAAATAATTCCGGTAATTTTGGAAGATACCAACCTCAATTTGTCAATCAACTCGTCCTTATAAGGAAGCTTATCCGCATTTACCGATATAACGACCATAATCTCACTCTTTGTGTTTCTTATAAAAACACGCCTTATAATCCCTTTATGCAAATTTTCATCATAAACAGAGATATTATGTTCCTTAATGAATTCCGAGACAGTATCCATTATCTCCCGATTAATTTCATCGCCCAAAAGACAATCAGTAAGCGGTATAACATCGTGACTTCTCTCTCGGTAAAAGCCCCAATCCCCATTTTTGTCAATCGGGAATATCATTTTATTTCTGTACCTATCGGGCACTTCCATTCCGATTATATCCACATTGGCATCTATGCCGCCAATCCGCAAAAGTGCATCGCAAACAGTCTGTCTTTTAAATTCAAACTGTGCATCATAAGAAAGTGCCATAAGCTGACACCCGCCGCATTTTGAAAAATGCTCGCAAGGCGGCGACACTCTATCAGGTGACGGCTTTATAATCTCCAACACCTTTGCATACCCATACGACGACTTCGTTTTTAAAACAAGTATTCTTGCTTTGTCTCCTTTTACCGTCTGCGGCACAAAAAGAGTGTAACCATCTACTCTCGCAATGCCGCTTCCTTCAGAAGAAAGCGCCTCTATATCAATTATATATTCGTGATTTTTTTCTACCGGAATTATAGCAATCAGTCCTTTCAATAGGAAAATTATACCCCATTTTTCCATTATTGACAATACTTGTTCACAAATTGTTCATAAAATATACCAATTTTTTTCATTGACAAACAGAAAATAAGTGCTATAATAAAATTAACAAAGGTCAAAGAAAGTCAAAGTCAAATTTAGAGGAGATGATTACGTGGGTATAAGCGATAAAATTGAAGCATTTATTATAGAACTGATGAAAGACGATGAAAGCTATGCCGAATTTGGCAGAAACGAGCTTGCAGACATCTTCGGTTGTGTACCATCGCAGATAAATTATGTGATTTCAACCAGATTCAGTCCCGAAAAAGGCTACTCCGTTGAGTCAAGACGCGGCGGGGGCGGTTATATCAAAATTAAAAGAATAAGTCGCGGAGGCGTAAATGATGTGATTGCCTCAATCGGTAAAAGCTGTGATATAAAAACCGCCAAATCGGTTATAAACTATCTCTATAACGAAAAATATCTAAGCGAGCAGGCAGCACGGATATTAATCGCCGCAATCTCAGACAACACCCTCCTGCTCCCTAACCCTCAAAGAGATGTTTTAAGAGCAAATATTTTAAAAAATGCATTATGTGAATTATAAGAAAGAAGGAACCAATTATGTACGATTTATTTTCAGATTTTTTTGACAGCTTTGATGTTTTCCCTGTATACAGAGATGACAGACATTGCCCTAATTGTGGAAGAAGCTATTACGATTTCCAAAAAAGCGGACGCCTTGGCTGCGGGGAATGTTACACCGCTTTCGAGTCTCCCGTGCGCACAACCTTGGTTCAAATGCAAAAAAGCAGTACACACACAGGCAAAATTCCGTCTAAAAAATCTGCTGAGCTTTCCAAAAAACGCAGACTTTCAGATTTAAAGGCACAGCTTACAAAGGCTGTCACAGACGAGAACTACGAGCTTGCCGCAAAACTTCACAAGGAAATTAAAGGATTGGAGGGTTAAGCAATGATTTGGTACAAAGAACAAACAGGTAATGATATTATAATCAGTACACGAATTCGCCTTGCAAGAAACCTCGACAGCTACCCCTTCCCTGCTATGCTAAATGCCGAAGGCAAGGAAAAGGTTTCAGGCGAGCTTATAAATCCAATTTTGAATTCAAACTCCACTCTCTCCAAGGATTTTTCTCTCCTTTCAATGAAGGATCTATCCCAGAGCGAGAAAAACAAGCTTGCCGAAAAGCATTTAATCAGCTTTGATATGGCAAAATCCGATTATGGTAAAGTCCTCATAAACAGCGACGAAACAATGAGCATAATGCTTTTAGAGGAGGACCACCTAAGACTTCAGGTAATTTTCGGCGGTTTTAAGCTAAAAGATGCGTGGAACTTAGCAAGCAAGGTGGACGACGTGATAGAGGAAAACACCTCTTATGCGTTTTCCGAAGAATTCGGATATTTAACAGCTTGCCCTACAAACACAGGAACAGGTCTTCGTGCATCGGTTATGATGCACCTTCCGGCGCTGACCCTTACAGGAAACATAAACAAAATTATATCCTCAGCCTCTGCTTTAGGGCTTACAGTACGCGGTCTTTACGGCGAAGGCTCAAAGGCTTACGGAAACCTTTATCAGATTTCAAATCAGGTGACCTTAGGAATAAGCGAGGATGAGATTATTTCAAAACTTGAAAATATCGCAGGTCAAATTGAAAACCACGAAAAAGAAGCGCGGGAAAAACTCAAGGATAACGAAAATCTTGCAGACAGGCTATGGCGTTCTTATGGAACTTTAAAATTTGCACGTTCGATTTCATCATCTGAGGCAAAATCACTTTTATCCGATGTAATTTTAGGAAAAAATCTGGCTATAATAGATACTAAGGAAAAAATATCACCAATGCAGCTTATGGTCGATACAGAGCCTGCACTAATTTCTGCAGGCAGTACTCTTTCTCCCGACGAGCGGGATAAAAAAAGAGCGGAATATTTACGCGAAAATATATAAAACAAAAGGAGGCAGTCATTATGTTCTCAAATTTTACAGAAAAAGCAAGAATTTCCATAAATAAAGCACACGATGCAGCGTGCGAGCTGGGGCACAGCTATATAGGCAGTGAGCATCTGCTTCTCGGAATAATAGACGAAGGCAGCGGTGTCGGTGCAAAAATTCTCGAAACTGCGGGTGCAAAAAAGGAAGTTATCTACGATCGTATCAAAGAGCTTATGGGCACAAATGCACCGCTTAACAAAAATGTCGAGCTTGCACTTACTCCAAGAAGCAAGCGAATCCTTGAGATTGCTGCAATGGAAGCACGAAATATGGGGCATAATTATATAGGCACAGAGCATATACTGATAGGAATTATTAAAGACGGCGACGGAATAGGCGCAAATGTACTATCCTCCTGCAACGTCGATTTCAATGTGATTTATAATAACATTGTATCCTCAACTGAGCCGGGGTATTTTGACAACAAACAGCCACAAAAGCGCAGCCGTTCTTCAAATAACACAAAAACACCTACCCTCGACCAATTCGGCAGAGACCTTACAACGCTCGCAGAGGAAAACAAGTTTGACCCCGTAATCGGCAGAGACGAAGAAATCTCCCGCGTCATACAAATACTTTCAAGGCGCACAAAAAATAACCCTTGTCTCATTGGTGAGCCTGGTGTCGGCAAAACGGCAGTAGCTGAAGGTCTTGCACAAAAAATTGCCGGAGGAGATGTTCCGGAGCTTTTAAAGAACAAACGGGTTGTTACAATGGATTTGTCATCAATGGTTGCAGGTGCTAAATATCGAGGAGAATTCGAAGACCGATTAAAAAAAGCCATTGAAGAAGTGAAATCAGCAGGAAATGTCATTCTTTTCATTGACGAAATCCATACAATCGTCGGTGCAGGCTCGGCAGAGGGTGCGATTGATGCATCAAACATCTTAAAGCCGTCTTTAGCACGTGGCGAGCTTCAGCTAATCGGTGCGACAACCCTCAACGAGTATAGAAAATATATTGAAAAAGATGCAGCCCTCGAGCGCCGCTTCCAGCCGGTAACAGTCGGCGAACCGACAGTAGATGAAACAATCGAAATTTTAAAGGGCCTGCGCGACAAATACGAAGCGCATCACAGCGTAAAAATTGACGATTCCGCCATCCTTGCCGCCGCAAAGATGTCTGAGCGGTATATAACCGACAGATTCCTTCCTGACAAGGCAATAGACTTAATGGACGAAGCGGCAAGTAAAAAGCGGCTTTCCGCATTAACCGCGCCTGACAATGTGAAAACCCTTGAAAAAGAGGCGGAGCAAATTAAAAAAGAGAAGCAGGAAGCTATAATATCCCAGAATTTTGAAAAGGCAGCAGAGCTTCGCGACCGTGAAAAAATGATTGAACAAGAGCTTGAAAAAGGCAAAAATCAATGGAAAGACCATAGTCACTCAAACGAGCTTGTTATCAGGGACAGCGATATTGCCGAAATAATTGCAGAATGGACTCACATTCCGGCTCACAAGGTTGCAGAGGAGGAAAGCGAGAAGCTTAAAAATCTTGAAAGCATCCTTCACAAGCGCGTTATAGGTCAGGACGAAGCCGTGAGCGCCGTATCCCGTGCAATCCGCAGAGGCAGAGCCGGTCTTAAAGACCCGAAGCGTCCGACAGGCTCATTCCTGTTCTTAGGCCCTACCGGTGTCGGCAAAACCGAGCTTTCAAAGGCACTTGCTGAGGCAATGTTTGGCTCGGAGGACTCAATAATAAGAGTAGATATGTCCGAGTATATGGAAAAACATTCTGTTTCAAAATTTGTCGGCTCACCTCCTGGGTATGTAGGCTACGACGAAGGCGGACAGCTTACTGAAAAAATAAGAAGACAGCCATACTCTGTAATCCTATTTGACGAAATCGAAAAAGCACACCCCGATGTCTTTAATATTATGCTTCAAATTTTGGATGACGGCATCTTAACAGATGCACAGGGACGGCGTGTAGATTTCAGAAACACGGTTATAATAATGACCTCAAACCTTGGTGCAAAGGATATTTTGCAGACAGGCGGCTCAAAAATGGGATTTGGCACTACCGATAAAGCGGATAATGAAAACGAATCTGCCGCAATCAAGGAAAAGGTTATGGCAAAAGTCAAGGATGCATTTAAGCCGGAATTTCTAAATCGAATCGACGAAATCATTGTCTTTGATAGGCTCCGTGAGGATGACATCAAACAAATCGCACAAATTATGCTAAAGGGACTTAAAAAACGGCTTTTGTCAAACGATATTGAGGCAGAATTTACCGATGCCGCCATAGCTGAAATTGCACGTGCAGGCTTTGACCCTGTATACGGGGCAAGACCGCTAAGACGTGCAATTCAAAGCAAAATTGAGGATATGTTATCTGAAAAAATCATTGATGGCACACTTTCAGAAAAAGTAACTATCGATACCAAGGACGGAGAATTTATAACCATATAAAAAATGCAAAGCGAATTTTCGCTTTGCATTTTTAATTATTCCTCATCTTCACTAAGGATAACCTCGCTTACGATCTCATTCTCGCTAACTGGTTCTTCCTTTGCAGGTTCATCCTTTTTCTTCTTTTCCTTTTCAAAGCTAACGCCCTCAATTCGCACATTAACCTTTAAAACTTCAATTCCTGTCATAGACTCAACGCTGTTCTTAACATTTTCCTGAACTTCCCACGCAAGCTCCGGAATTCTTATTCCAAATTCAACAACGATATAAAGGTCAATCACAGCACCGTCAGGGGAAACTGCAACCTTTACCCCCTTTTGCGGACTTTTTTTAGCGCCGAGCTTTTGCGAAATTGCATCAAGTGCATTCCCCGACATTCCTGCAACACCCTCAATCTCGGTAGCAGCAATTCCCGCAATAGTAGCCACAACATCATCTGAAATATTAACTTTTCCTGTGTCCTCTTCTAATGTAATTTCCTCTATTATATTCATATTTTCATCCATGTTTCTTCATTCCTTTCTTTAAAAAGCAAGGCAGAAAACAATCCGTTTTCTCTCTTCTTTAGCTAATTATATCAAATCCCAAACAAAAATTCAACTATTTTGCCTCAATAATTTTAATATTCTTAGCGGAAGTATCAAGTTCTGACGTCACAATTTCCTTAATTGTCTTAACATCCTCACTTGAGAAGTTGCTCTTTTTAACTATTATTTCCACACTCTCACCATCAATATACACGGAAATATCTTTATATCCTTTCGCTTTTGCTACATTTTCAATTATTGTTTCTTTTTCAGTAGCATCCGCAATAGAAATTATCTTATTCTGTGCCTGACGTCTTACCTCGCTGTCGAAGCTTTCATTAACCGCTGTCTGATTTAAAATTTCAAGCGCCTTTGAACGTGAGTTATCCTTAGACATTTTTGCCTCGGTAAAATATTCAGTGCCGATTGCGGCAGTTTCTTCTGTTTTTTCTCCCTTTTCCTCATCTTCAACATCTTCCTTTTCCGATGTAACAAATTCCGCTTCGCCAAGCTTTTTCACTTCTTCTAAATAGCTTCCGCCATCTGTTACCCTGATTGTGTCCTGATAAGACCAGTTCAAGTATCCTGCCACTCCAATCAAAACCACCAACGCCGCCGCAACAACTTCCTTCTTTTTCAATACCATCATAACCTCTAATTCCTTTCCTTTCCATCTAAAACGCACACTCTATATGAGCTGACCTCAAGCGCCGCTGTCACTGCATCGGTTATCGCCTTTTTAACAGACGGAATTCCTGCACCATTTGCAATCACGATAACACCCTTTGCCTTAGGATAAACCTCTCCCTTAACAAGTGGTTGACCGTTTGCAGTTATAACCGAGTTTTCTTCGCTTTTAGTCCTTTCCTTTTCTGAAACTGAGTCGCTTTCGCTTTTTTCAAAAGCCACGTCATACGTCGTTGTCCCGTAATATGTAATCATAACCGAGACGTTACTGACGCCGTCGATTTTTGACAAAATCTCCTCCAGCCGCTCTTCATCGGAATAAGCATTATAGCCCTGTGCCTTTTTGTCGTCTTCCTGCCTTTGTCCGCCAAGCGGCATCAGCATAAAAACAATCCCAATTATAATTATTATATACAGGCCCTTATTATTCGCATATTTTTTCAGAAATTTATTCAAATCTAATTTCAATTTTTTCACACCCATAAATATCTTTTAACCTGTCAATCATTCCGTCAGGATTTTTCCGTGTTCTTATCTCAATCGCATCTATGCCCTTTATGTTATGATTTTCGTCTATATCTATGTCTACCAAAGCCTCTGCTTTTATGCCGAATTCAGTCTTAAGTCTTTCTTCAATATCCTTCTCCACATTCACTTTCAATTCTTGCGACACCTTATCTTTAAGAGGCTCATCACTTATATTATACGCCCTTGTATCAGAAAGAATCTCTCCACCTTTAAATTTTACTAAAGGTGCTAAAATAACCGACAAAATCAAAAAACCAATCATTACCCGTATATATTTGCTCCATTCCTTAGGTGCTAAAATATCGGTTATACCTGCGCATATAGCCGCAACCGCCACAGTAATTATATATCCCTTCACAAACTCACCCCCGTTGCAAGCAAAATAATTCCAATCGAAATCACAAATAACATTACTGATGTTATAACCATCGAAAATACATTACTTATTGCCTCTGACACGTTAATCAGTATATTAGTAATTCTTTTGTCGGAAAACGGCTCAATAACTGCTGCTGTAACCTTTAAAAGCATCATCATTATCCATATCTTTATTACCGGAACTGCAGCAATGGTTATCACAGTTATCATACCGGCTGTCCCGACAGCATTTTTTAAAAGATTAGTGCCGGATATAACAGTGTCGATAGTGTCAGATAAAATTCCGCCCACAACCGGCACAAAGCTGCCTACTGCAAATTTTAAACTTTTCAAAGTGACTGTATTCATAGCGCTTGTACCAAAACCGTAAATTGCAAGTATACTTGAAAATAGTGTAAGCACTCCGGTCAAAAGCCATTTTGATGTAGATTTCAGTAAATTATTTAGTGTCCCTAATTCTATTCTGTTCCCGATATTGTTTACAATCCCCAAAATAGCCGAAAAATAACTCAAAGGCAATATACATTTATCCACCAAAAGTCCCAACACATATACGCTTCCTGCAAGGACAGGCTGAAAGGCCACAGCCTGTGTAACCGCTCCGCTTGATGCCAAAAGTCCCACAAACACAGGTTCAAATTTGGTAATAAATCCGCACAGCGAGTGAATTACCTCTACCCCATATCCAACAACCTCCGCAAAGATTTTCACAGCCACGCACGCCATAAACACAAAACACGCAAAAGATGCGGCACTATTTGTTTCTCCTTCGCCGAATGAGTCTGATAATATGCGCAAAAGTCCTCCCGACACCGCTATCATAAGTATCATCTTAATCAGCGCCTTTGTGTTTGAAATTTCCTCAAATATACTTTTCACCATATTATTAATTATTGTGACAGGATTTAAATCAAGCTCGCCTGCCGCTATTTCCTGCGCAGTCTTGTTATAAAAATCTTCACCCAAAATCTCAATTTCTTCTGCGCCCACAGGCATACAAAAAATAAGCAGCATAAACAAAATAATTACCTTTTTCATTTTGTGTCCCTCTTTAGAAGCTCATTAATATATCTATAATAGTTCTTAATAGCTCACTCACAACAGGCATCATTATAAGCATAACACTTATCTTTCCGGCAAATTCCACCTTTTTTGAAATAGCACCCTCGCCTGCATCCTTTGCAAGCTCGCTTGAATACTGCGTTATATACGCGATGCCGATTATTTTTGCCGTTGTTTTAAAATATTCAGAACTTATCCCTGTATTTTCGCAAAGAGCCGAAAGTTCTTTTAAAAGTTCTCCGAGCGGCGCAATAATTATGGCAAAAATAACGAGGCCTGTCGCCGCCGCAACGCCTATACCAAGCTCCGGTCGATAGCTCCTTACCATCACTGCCAGAAATGTCCCGACTATACCTATACCTATAACTTTAGTTACGTCCATAATTATAAATTGAATATCTGCTTAATTACTTCAAACAGATTTCCTATCTCTTTTGCCAGAACATACAAAACCACTACAAGACCTGCTATTGTTGTTAAAAGCGCTTGTTCTTCCCTTCCTGAGCGTATTAACAGCTGATTGAGGACCGCTACAACTATCCCGACACCTGCTATACGAAATATTAAATCAACATCCATTTTATCCCTCCGCTAAAGCAAAAATATTACCACTGCAAGTCCAACTAAAAGCCCTGCGCTTTTATACATTTTTCCAGACTTATCATATTCTGTCGCAGCATTTTCCTTGGCCGATTCAAGCAAGAGTCTTGTATGTCTTATGCTGCTTACCTGCGTTTTTGTATCCGTCATTCCCAAATGCTCTGCCAAAGCATCAAGCGCCTGTTTTTCCGTCCCCAAAAAAATCTCGCCAGTTTCTTCTCTCGCTTTTATAAATCCGTCCCTTATACCAAACTTGTCTATATATTCCGCGGCATTTTTAAAGAGTTCAATCTTTTCAACATCAGCTATTGCCAACAGTGTATTTTTTATGTCCCTTTTTCCATATGCAATTTCATTTTCCAAGAACACAAGTCCCGAAATTATACCGCTTATCAATATGACCCTTTTCTTTAGTCTTTCTGCCTTTAAAATGCCCCACAGACTCGCAGCAGCTATTATCAACCCTGCTCCAATCAGTCTAAGCATTTGCCTATGCCTCCAAGCCTGATTACCGTTTCAAAGCCCTCAAATTCGCTGCATTCACCGTGTAGGGTCGTTATAACCTTTACTCCGCGTTTTTTAATTTCACGAATTGCATCAAAATCTCTTTCATCCCCTATTTCATCGGTTATAATCACATCAGGCGACATAGACCTTAGCATAACAAGCATCCCGTCCGCTTTATTTACACCGGATAACACATCGCAATTTGCTCCAAGATTAAAGGGCGACACCCCAAAGGCTATTGCAGCAATCTCCCCTCGCTCATCAACGACAGATACTTTTTTCCCAGCTTCAGAAAGCACCCTTGCTATATCTCTTAGCATAGTGGTCTTTCCGCACATAGGCGGCGAAACTATTAATGTATTTTTAATCCGGATTCCGTCAAAAATTCTGTCCATAATGCTGTTTGCAGCGCCTATAACCTCACGCGCAAACCTGTAATTTAAGGACTGCACAGTCCTTATATGCGAAATTTTCCCACCTTCAACTACAGCATCACCACTTATCCCCACACGATGCCCTCCTGACAATGTTATAAAGCCGTTTCTTATCTCGTTTTCAAACGCATATACTGACGAGCGTGTTATAAGCTCCATCCCTCTTCGTATATCGCTTCCTGTAATAGTGGCCGCCTCTTTATAATTTTTTGTGAGCGTACCTCGATGTGTGACATAATATATCCCGTCTGTGCATACCAGAGAAAGCGGAGATGCATTCCTGAGGCGCACTTCCATAACCTTGTCCAAGGGCATTTTTCCAAGAACGTGTCTTATCCTTTCGGGAATAGCCGATAACAAATCCTCTCCTAATATAAAATCTTCTTTTGCCAATGTAAGCATTTTGTCCACCTCTTTCCCTTTATCATATTTTTGTTTACATAAAAATAGAACAAAAAAAGAAACTATACAAAAGTATAGCTTCAATTCGTTTTAAATGATTACAGTTTATTTAAGCAGTGCGACAGCCATTGCCGAGATTCCCTCGCCTCTGCCTTCAAATCCGAGGCGCTCTGTCGTTGTAGCCTTTACGTTTATCTTGTCCTTTGAAACTCCCATAGCCTCTGCAACATTATTGCACATAGCAGGAATGTAATTCATAAGCTTAGGTTTTTGAGCAATAATCGTTATATCAACATTTTCAATTTCAAAGCCTTTTTCACGTATAAGCGAGCAAACGTGCTTTAAAAGAATAACACTCGATATTCCCTTATATTCAGGGTCTGTATCAGGAAAATGTCTGCCTATATCACCCAGTGCCGCCGCGCCTAAAAGAGCGTCACATAAGGCGTGTAGTGCTACATCTGCATCAGAATGACCTAAAAGTCCCAGTTCATACTCAATTTTCTCGCCGCATAAATAAAGATTTCGTCCCTCTGTTAAGGTATGAACATCATACCCCTGACCGATTCTCATTTTGTACCTTTCCTCCATTCCTTTTTACTGTTACGCCTTACTATATAATTCTGAACAATCAATTTAACTGTATTATTGAATTTTCTGCGTCTATTTATTACACCAAGGACTCCGGAATTTTTCAAAATATTTTTGGCAATCACCATATCCTCCGGTGTTGTCAGTTTGACATTATCGTAGCTGCCCTCGGTAATCTTAATTCTTCCCACATACCTCTCATACAAAGCACAGTCATCAGTTGCCATAAATTTTTCTTTTTCTGCCATTTGATGTGCTTTTAAAATCTCCTCATACTTAAAAATCTGCGGTGTCTGAATAAGATATGTGCTGGATCTGTCAATAGTTGCGGCAATAAAGCCTTCATCATCAGCACTTTTTAGGCTGTCCTTACACAACACTCCTGCCGCTGCTGCACCATATTGGAGCGCATCGCAAATTGTATCTGATATGATTTTCTCTGTCACCATTGCTCTTGCGCCGTCGTGAATTACTGCTATATCTGCATCCGGTGCAGCTTTTAATCCGCAACAAACTGATTCTTGTCTCGTCGCACCGCCTGTCACAATTTTAACTGGCTTATTAATATATTTTACAAGCTTTTGACATCTATCCATATCACATTCACGGACAACAAGCACTATGTCCTCAATTTTCGGATGCGTCGCAAATGCGCTCAAGGTATATTCCAAAACTGCAGTATTTGCCAATTTTAAAAACACTTTGTTCCCCTTCGCGCCCATTCTCCTACCACTGCCTGCGGCAACAATAACAGCTGTAATTTTCATTTCTATCTCCTTAAAAAGAGACTGCTCTTTAAAGCCACCAAACAGCTATAACCCAAGCAATCTCTCATATCAACCCTTCAATAGTATCAACCATTATACTTTCAATATCACTTCTGTCAGCAACACCCGACAAAACAAGCTCACTAACCAAAATCTTGCGTGAAACAGCAAGCATTTTACGTTCGCTTGTAGAAAGCCCCTTAGCTCTGTCACGGAACATCAGATTTTTCACAACTTCAAGCACCTTAAAAATATCGCCTGACTTAATTTTAGCCATATTTTCACGATGACGCCTATTCCAATTATCGTCACTGACTACAGGTTCTTTAACAAACTGCTCTAAAACCTTCTGTCCTTCATCCTTTGAAATAATGAACCTGACACCGATTTCCTCGCAGGTTGCTACCGGAATCATTACCTTCATTCCCTCAGGCTGCATATTCATAATGTAATATGCTTGCTTTTGTCCCAGCACTTTTTGCTCTTCAATTTTTTCAATCACACCTGCTCCGTGCATAGGATAAAGAATTCTATCTCCCACTTCAAACACCAGTGTCACCTCCCGCCATAACGCGACATTATTTTTATTATACCACACTTAGTTTAAAATGTAAATGCTTATGATGGTATATTTTGACGAAATTGTATGAATTTTTGTATACATTTTGCGCTTTATTAGAAAAAAAGTAATTAATTGTACTCTACATTACGGTAAAATTGTATTTTAATTACAAGTTTATAACAAATGCATATTTTTCCTGTCCCATCAGAAAAAATCTGTTATAATATAGCTAACAAACGTGATATGAAATACAAAGGAGCAGTGAAAAATGAAGTGTAGAAAATGCGGAGCAGAAGTTACAACCGAGCATAAACGCTGTCCGAAATGCGGAGCACCGGTCCTTTTGCGTGTTATGGAGCAGGAAGAAAAAAGACATCTGCCTGCCAAAGAAATTCGTGAAAAAGAAAAGAAAATGCGCCTTGAATACAAGAAAATAGCTGAGGAAAAAGCAAAGGCTCAGGCAAAGGCTGACAAGCTTGCTGAGAAAGAAAAGCTTGCTACCGAAAAACAGGCGCAAAAAGAAAATGAACGCATATCCCGTGAAACTGCAAAAGCTGAGGCAATAGCAAAAAAAGAGCAGGAAAAAGAGGCAGAGCTTATAAAAAAACAGCAAGCCAAAGAAGAACAGGCTCAAAAAGCTGCTTCTTTAGCAGAGCAAAAAGCCGCAGAAAAGGCTGAAAAAGAAAAAGCGAATGCACTTTTAAAGGCTGAGCTTTTGAAAAAAGCTGAAGAAGAGCGTGCTTTAAAAGAACAGGAAAAAGCCAAAAAGGAAGCCCTTTCAAAAAAAGCTGAAGAAGACAAAAAACGCGAAAAGGAAGAAAAGCGTCTTGCAGCCATTGCTCTGGAAGAGAAAAAGGCGGCAGAAAAAGCAGCAAAAAAAGCAGAGAAAAAAGCATCAAAGAAGGGTAAGTTTGCCGCTATCATTGTCGCTGTGCTTTGCGTCTGTGTCGCATTAGGACTTTATGCAGGTGGTGTATTCAATAAACCTCAGGATGCTATGGGGGACAATGTGACCGAGACATCACCAACCCCCGAAGTGACAGCCGAGCCAACAATCGAACCTACCATCGAGCCGACTGTTGAACCAACTGTTGAACCTACCGTTGAACCAACACCGGCAGTAACACCAAAGCCAACTCCGGCATCAACTCCGACCGAAAAGCCAACCCCAACTCCAAGAGTTATTACACAGAACAAGGTTTTGTTCCCTTCAGATACCAAGAGACTGACAATATCCGATATCGAAGGACTTTCAAAATATGACCTCGACCTTTTGAGAAATGAGATTTTTGCAAGAAAAGGTTATGTTTTCACAAATAAGTCAATGAAGAAATATTTTGAGTCACAAAGCTGGTATAACCCTAATCCTTCAGCAGATATGACTCTAAACGAAATCGAAAAATATAACGCAGACTTTATTGTTCAATACCAAAAGGAACAAGGTTGGTTATAAAAAAGCTTTTTATAAAAGCCCATCTTGCGGGCGTAGGATTTTGGTAGCAGTTTTGTTATTCCGTCATTTCTGCGCGTAATTTCCTACATAAAAAAATAATTCTCCTTCTAAAACAAAAACAGGCAATCAGTGATTGCCTGTTTTTGTTTTTTTAATACTTCAACAACTCTGCAACTTCTTTTTCTTCCTCTTTTATCCAGGAATCCTTAAATCCAATATCCTTTCCATCAATATCCGCAGAAGAAATTGTCAGTATATCTTCTACTTCAAATTTTAATATTTGAATTTTTGGTTTCTTATATATATTCATTTTATATCCTCCTTATTCCACACCCGTTAATATCGGGCTTATTAATGATGCACTTTTAGATTCAGACCACATTAAATTCCCATTCAAATCTTTTATAAATGATTTCACCACAATTTCCATACTGCGACAAATTTCAGGTATACCTGTTAAAGCCGCACCAAAGGTCTGTCCATTAGATATGTTATAGACTGAATTATCATATTCCACCATAACTGTGTCATCAATCCCAGCTTTATATACCCATAGAGGCACAAAAACGGTTCCAAATGAGGCAATATTTTTATCATCTGAAAATTCAACCCTTGAGATAAATTTTAACGTATTTTTACTTGCTGTTACACTAATCACATCAACATTATATTGCGTTTTATAGATAATATTAGCTGATTTTAGTTTTTCATTTCCACTTTCTATGGTTATCTTATTCCATTCTTCTTCACTTCCCTCATAATACACATTGGTTAAGCTGTTGCACTCACCAAATGCCGAATTCCTGATGCTTTTTATGCTTTTAGGAATCGTTATGGATGAAAAATTCAAACAATAATGAAATGTATACTCTTTAATTTCCTCTATACCTTCAGGCAATATTATTTCTTCAAGATTTTCACAATTTTCAAAAGTTCCTAGCCCTATATCGGTAACACCATCAGGAATATTTACACTTAAAAGATTATATGAACCGCAAAATGCCCCGTCACCTATCTTTTTAACCCCAGTAGGAATATTAAATTCAGTAGCCGTCTTCCCAGTCGAATATTGAAGCATCTCACTCATATCTTTACTATAAAGATTACCATCCACATCACAATATTTGCTATTATTCTCATCAACAGTAATTTCCATTAAGGGTGTGGCTGAAAATGCTCCGTTTCCTATATATGTAACACCTTCAGGTATATTAATTCTTGCAATTCCTGAACCTTGAAAGGCTTTTTCGCCTATACTTTTAACACTTTGTGGAATTGTAACCAGCCCAATATTATATGCACGCGAAAAGGCTCCGTCTGCTATTTCGGTAACACCGTCTGGAATTGCATATTGACCATCTGGTTTTCCTGATGCATACCTAATCAATGTGGTTATTTCCTTATTATATAAATTTCCGTCAAGATTCCGAAAATATTTATTTTGGGAGGCAACATTGAATTTTGTAATACTATGACATCTATCAAAAGCATATTCCCCAATTTGAGTCAGGCTGCTTGGTAAATTAAAAATTTCCACATCTCTACAAACTGTAAAAGCGCGCTCACCTATGGACACTACTCCTTCCGGAATTGTTACTTTATAGAAAGCTAGCCCCCTAAACACATTACTTCCTATTGCTGTTACAGGATAACCATCTAATGTCGACGGAACTATATAGTTGTCACCATATTTATCACCAGTATAATATACAATAGTCGCATTTCCACCATTCAACGTGTACTTATAATCTCCCGATGTATACCATGTCTCCTCTGCTGATACCGATAAAACCAATATGTTAATCATAAAACACAAAATTGACACAAGTTTTAAGAAATTATTTCTTTTCATTTCACATCTCCCTCTTTATATCCATATGGATATAATATTTCTTATTTTAACACAATAATGATAAAATGTCAATATACCCAAACAGATATATTTGAAGGAGTCTTTATTTTGGCTTATTATAAAAGATTACGTGATTTACGCGAAGATAACAACTACACACAAAAGCAAATTGCTGACATACTTTATACAACACAGCCGCAATATTACAGGTATGAAAGCGGTCTAAGGGATTTGCCATGTGAATTGGTTGTTGTATTAGCGAAATTTTATGGTGTTTCAACAGACTATATCCTTGGATTAACCGATAAACATAAATCTTCTAACTAAAAAAATCAGAGCCGTTGCTCTGATTTTTTCTATTCCCTAAAAGCAATTTTTGTTCCCCTTGAATGTCTTGTCACCGAGAGGACAATCCCTATTGCTATCATATTTGTCATCAGCGATGTTCCGCCGTAGCTTATAAACGGAAGCGGAATACCCGTAACCGGCATAAGCCCTATACACATCCCCGCATTTTCAAATGTGTGGAAAATCAGCATCGATGCAATGCCCACACAGATATATTTCCCAAACGAGTCATTTGCATCTGTTGCTGCCTTTATACACCTTGCAATGATTAAAAACAAAAGAAGTATAACTAAGAGTGCGCCTATAAATCCAAATTCTTCCGAGATGACACTGAATATAAAGTCAGTATGCTTTGTCGGCAAAAATCCCATCTGGTTCTGTGTACCTTTTAAGTATCCCTTGCCGAAAAGTTGCCCTGAGCCTACCGCAATCTTAGATTGAATTACATTATATCCACTCCCGAGCTTGTCCATTTCCGGATTAAAAAACACCTGTATTCTGTGCTTCTGATAATCGCTTAAAAGGAACATATATACAAGCGGTGCAGATGCCGCAAGTGTCAGAACTGCCGGAATTATATACTTAAAGGAAAGCCCCGCAGTGAACACCATTACTGCGAACATAAAGCAAAACACCATCGCACTTCCAAAATCCGGCTGCATCATAATAAGTGAAAGAATTACTGCAAGATGTGCTAACAGAAAAAGTAAGACCATCGGTCTGTTTATTCTGTCCTTTACAAGTGACAAATGTCTTGCAAAGGTTATTGTAAAACCGATTTTACAAATTTCTGCCGGCTGAATACCAATCGGCCCGAATCTTATCCAGCTTCTCGCTCCCCAGTTCCCCGTCGAGCCTATAACCAAAACCGCCACTAAAAGTGCAATACAGACAGCGAATATTGGTATGGCGATATGCCCGAAAAAGTGATAGTCAATCCTGCTTAGCATAAGCATCAAAGCCACACCGATAACAAAGGATATAGACTGAACAACCACATTTGAATATGTATTCATTGACAAGGTTGCACTATATATTACAATTATTCCTATGATTGCAGTAATTAAAGTAACTGCAAATAAGACATTGTCGTGACCGTGTATTTGCAAGGTTTCTCTTCTCCTCAAATCTATCGCCTCCGCTTCAGTTTAATTATACTATCACTCAGGTTATTTTTCAATTACAATTTGCTAACAAATGCTTTTATTTTTATTATTTTCATTTATTTTCTTATTATTACACAAAAAGGAAATCAAACCTTTTCTGGTCCGATTTCCCTCAAATTACTGGCAAACAAGTTCTCTTTCGATTAAATTAACCATAATCTCCGTATTTAAGTTTATAGCGTCTATTGGATAAATTCTCTTCACATTTTCATTGAAATATTCGTCCTTGAAGGCTTTTACTGCCTCCTCTTTCGTTCCGCCGGACTTCAAAATGCTTGAAATTTTTTCAGCTGTATACTCAGCGCTTTGCCTTGCAGATTTTAAATATTCCGCCGTTTTATCCTTATCCAGTATTCCATAATGAGGAAGAAGGATATTATCAATATCAAGCTGTTCAACCTTAGAAATTGAATCAAGTGCCATTTGATACCCTACAAGATAAGATGGAAGGACAGTTTTTTCTCCGTCAAAAACTCCAATAGTCTCCGAGCTTAGAAGAAGTTTGTTTTCCTCCATATAAAATCCGATTGAACATTTTGTATGCCCCGGCAAATTTACTACAGTAAATTTCATATCACCGGCACAAATCACATCGCCTTCCTTTGCGGCAATATCCACTCTCAAATCATCAATCAGGTCCTCATATTCCAAAACTCCGCACTTTTTAGCAAACTTTTGGTCAAGGTCACGCATAAGACTTTTAGCGGACGGCTTTTCAAAAATTTTTGCCGCATATTCGCCCGCTACCACCTTAGCCTTTGGCCAGTATTTAAGCGCATAAACAGAGCCTAAAGCGTGGTCATAATGCGAATGTGTGAGGAAAATATAGTCAAGGCTTCTTTCTCCCAAAATTGCCTTTATCCTGTCCGCGATTTTATATCCTGTAAACGCAAACCCCGAGTCATACATAATGGCAGTCTTGCCGTCATCTATTAAAAACGCACTGTCGCCGGGTGTTTCACGGACGTCTGTAATTTTAATATCAATCATTTAATCAGTCCTTCATCAGCATTACAAGCACCGCTTTCTGCGCGTGCAAGCGGTTTTCTGCCTCATCAAAAATTTCATCTGCGTGCTTTTCAAAAGTCTCTGCAGTAATTTCCTCGCCTCGGTGTGCCGGCAGACAATGAAGCACCATAGCACCATCATTTGCAAGTGCCATATTTTCTTCATTTACCTGATATCCCGCAAAAATCTTTTTGCGCTCCTCAGCCTCTGCCTCTTGTCCCATAGATGCCCATACATCCGTGTAAACAACATCTGCGCCTGAAATTGCTTCTTTAATGTCAGATGTGCAGACAAAATCACCATTTTCCTCTGCCCACGCCATAATGTCTGAATCAGGCTTATTTGTATCCGGACAGGCAATCGCCACACTCATTCCGCTTTTAATGCATCCTACAATGAGTGAGTTTGCCATATTGTTTCCGTCACCGATAAAGCAAAGCTTTAATCCTGCAAGCCTTCCTTTATGCTCACGTATTGTGAGAAGGTCTGCAAGCACCTGACACGGATGTGCATAGTCAGTAAGTCCGTTTATAATCGGGATGCTTCCGTATTTTGCAAGTGCCTCAACCTCTTCCTGTGCAAAGGTTCTTATCATAATTCCGTCAACAAATCGTGACAAAACTCTCGCCGTATCTTCAACAGGCTCGCCTCTGCCTATCTGCAAATCATTTGAGCTTAGGAACATCGGATTTCCGCCAAGCTCATACATACCCACCTCAAAAGAAACACGTGTTCTTGTAGATGATTTTTCAAAAATCATACCAAGAGATTTTCCTGCTAAGTGCTTATGCTCAATTCCATTCTTCTTTTCATATTTAAGCTGGTCTGCAAGATTTAAAATCTCAACAATCTCCTCACTCGTAAGGTCTGATAGCTTCAGTAAATGCTTCATCCTTCAATTACCTCCTTCAAAATTGCAATACCTTTATCAATTTCTTCCTTCGTAATATTAAGTGCCGGCAAAAGTCGTACCTTTGTTTTTGCGGTTAGAACCAAAAGTCCTTTTTTTATGCATTCCTTTACAACCTCTGCCGCATTTTTCGAGGTTTCAACACCCATCATAAGTCCCATACCACTGACAGACTTAACTCCATTTATCTTTTCAAGCTCTGCTTTTATGTAATCACTCTTTTTACAAACATCTGCAAAAAGCTCATCGCTAAGTCTTGACACAACACTGATTGCTGCCGCCGCACATACAGGGTTAGCACCAAATGTTGAGCCGTGTGTTCCGGCAGTAAGTGTATTTTCCACCTTGTCTCCCAAAAGAGTTGCTCCCATTGGAAGACCGCCTGCCAAACCTTTTGCCGTTGAAACAATATCGGGAGTAAGCCCAAGCTTCATATATGAATACATAGCTCCGCATCTTCCGTTTCCTGTCTGAACCTCGTCAACAATTAAGAGTATGTCATTTTTGGTTGTAATTTCTTCAATCGCCGCCAAAAATTCCTCTGACAGCACATTTACACCGCCCTCGCCCTGCACGGTTTCAATCATAATTGCACAGACACTATCATCTATTTCACTTAAAAGTGCCGATACGTCATTTGCTATCACGTGCTTAAAGCCCTCGGTAAAAGGTGTGAAGTTTTTGTGGAAAACCTCCTGACCGGTTGCCGAAAGTGTTGTTATCGTTCTTCCGTGAAAGCTATTTTCTAAAGTAATTATAACATTCTTATCAGGATTTTGGTCGGTTCCATACTTTCTTGCTGCCTTAATCGCACATTCATTTGCCTCAGCACCCGAATTTGAGAAGAAAACCTTTTTCATTCCTGTTTTGGTGCAAAGTAGTTCTGCTAATTTCGCACCGTTTTCATTAAAATACAGGTTAGACGTGTGCTGAATTTTATCAAGCTGAGAAATAACTGCTTCTTTCCACTCATCGTCACAAATGCCGAATGCATTTACTGCAATACCGCTTCCAAAATCAATGTATTCCTTGCCATCTTCATCATAAAGAGTACTGCCCTTGCCGCTTTTTAGTGCTACGTCAAACCTTGCATATGTTCCGGCAACATATGCCTTATCAAGCTCTTTTGTATTCATCAAATCAATCCTTTCAGCCATCAAACGAACATCGTTCCAATTCCTTCATCGGTCAAAACTTCGAGTAATATTGCGTGCGGAACACGTCCGTCAATCATAAATACCTTATTAACTCCCTGACGAACAGCCTCCGTGCAGCAATCCACCTTTGGAATCATTCCACCTGAGATAATTCCCTCACTCATAAGCTGTGGTGCTTCCGATACCTTAACAACCGGAATAAGTGAGTTTTCGTCATTTGTATCGCGAAGAAGTCCACGTATATCTGTCATTGAAATAAGACACTCCGCCTTCAACATTCCTGCAATTTTTGATGCCGCCGTATCAGCATTGATGTTGTAGATATTATTTTCATCATCACAGCCGATTGTGGAAATAACCGGAATATATCCTTTATCCAAAACATCCAATACCGGCTGGATATTTACCTCTGTAATTTTTCCGACATAGCCAAGCTTATCATCAAGCTTTTCTGCCTTTATGATATGACCGTCACAGCCGCAAAGACCCATTGCCTTTCCGCCCATATTCTGAATAAGGTTTACAAGACCTTTATTAATCTTTCCCGACAGCACCATCTGGCAGACATCAACAGTTTCTCTGTCCGTAACGCGAAGTCCGTCAACAAACTCTGTCTTTTTGCCGATTTTATTAAGCATACCTGTAATTTCAGGGCCGCCGCCGTGAATAAGAACGACTTTTACACCAATCAGGGATAAAAGCACAATATCTCCCATAACTGCGTTTTTAAGCTCCTCATTAATCATCGCATTTCCGCCGTATTTGATAACGATAATCTTGTCATTATACTTTTGTATATACGGAAGTGCCTCAATCAGAATTTTTGCACGGTCTTTATTTTCAATCTTCATTTTCTTAAATTCCTCTCTTAAATCAAGTGCGGTAGTCACCGTTAATTTTCACATAATCGTATGTCAAATCGCATCCCCACGCAGTTGCTTCAAAATCTCCGTCACCCAAAGTGATTTTAATTTCAATTTCGTCCTCTGTCAGAATTGTCTTTGCCAGCTCCTCGGAAAAATCAACTCCGCTTCCGTTTTTACAAACCTCCATACTTCCTGCCTTGGAAGCAAGCACAACACCGATTTTTGAAACGTCAACATTTGCACCCGAGTATCCAACAGCACAAAGAATTCGTCCCCAGTTTGCATCTGCTCCGAACATCGCAGACTTAAACAGCGATGATGTGATAACACTTTTCGCAATCATCTTTGCATCAAGCTCTGTAAGACCGCCAAAAACTTTACATTCTAAAAGCTTTGTAGCACCCTCGCCGTCCTTTGCAAGCCTGCGACAAAGGTCCCTTGTTACGGCATTTAGTGCCATAGAAAATGCCTCAAAATCTTCGCCTTCGTCTGTGATTTCAGTGTTGCCTGCCTGTCCGTTTGCAAGTACAACAACCATATCATTAGTCGAAGTGTCTCCGTCAACACTAATCATATTGAAAGTATCCTTAACATCAGAAGAAAGAGCCTTCTTTAGCATCTCAGAAGAAATCTTTACATCAGTTGTAACAAACACAAGCATTGTTGCCATATTTGGATGAATCATTCCCGAGCCCTTTGCAATACCTCCGATATGACAAACCTTTCCGCCTGCTGTAAACTCAAATGCAATCTCTTTCTGAACTGTGTCGGTAGTCATAATTGCCTGTGCAGCCCTATCGCTTCCTTTACTGCTTAAGCTTTTTACCAGCTCAGGCATAGCATTTTTAATTGGTGTGGTATCAAGCGGCTGTCCGATTACACCTGTTGATGCAACCACAACATCCTCAGCTTTTACATTGGTATTCTCCGCAACAATTTCGCACATTCTTTCTGCAACTTCAACGCCGTCTGCGTTACAGGTATTTGCATTTCCGCTATTGCATACAATAGCACGTGCGATTCCATTTTCGATGTTCTTTTTTGTGACCCAAATCGGTGCACCTTTAACAAGATTTTGCGTATAGCAGCCCGCAGTCGCACAAGGCGTGTCACTCACGATTAAAGCAAGGTCGAGCTTTGTTTTATTCTTTCGTATTCCTGCGTGAATTCCTGCCGCCGAAAAACCCTTCGCAGCACAAACTCCTCCGTTTATTTTATTCATAGTAAATTCAATCCCTTTCATATTTATAAGTCAAGTCCTTTTGTTTCAGGAAAACCAAGAGCTAAGTTCATACACTGTATTGCCGCTCCCGATGAACCTTTGCCGAGGTTATCAAATCTCGATGCAATAAGTATTCTTTCGTCATTTCCCGTAACCTCTATTTCAAGAGTATCTTTTCCCGACAAGTTATTACTTCCTAAAAATCCTTCTTTTCCAAATGGCATTACCTTTACAACCTCTTTCCCTTTATAATGCTTCTCAAAAATCTTATGTATTTCCTTTGCCGTCGGGTTTCCCTTCAGCATATTTGCAAAAAGCGGAACTGATACCACCATACCGCTGTAAAAACCAGCTACAATCGGTGCAAAAATAGGATTCTGGCTAAGCGAACACACTGCCTTTATTTCCTTTAAGTGCTTGTGATTCTGTGTGAGTGCATACTGTCTTGGTGACGAAAGCTCGCTGTCTCTTTCCTCGCTCTCATATTCTGCAATCATCTTTTTCCCACCGCCTGAATAACCGGTAACCGAATAGCAGACAATCGGATAATCCTCCGGAAGCACACCTGCCTTAACAAGCGGATACACAAGAGCTATAAAGCCGCTTGCGTGGCAGCCTGGAACAGCTATCCTGTTCATTTTGGTGACTTTTTCTTTAAACTCCCCTGAAAGCTCCGGAAAACCATATGCCCATCCACTGTCTGTTCTATGTGCAGTTGATGTGTCAAGAATTTTCACATTGTCATTTTGAATTTCTGCAACGATTTCTCTTGCCGCATCATCCGGCAAGCATAAAAATGCAGCATCTGCACTTTCAATCGCTTCTTTTCTATATCTTAAATTTTTTCTGTTTTCTTCACTTATAGTTATTAGCTCAATATCGTCTCTTTTTCCGAGCCTTTCAAAAATTCTGAGTCCTGTTGTTCCGGCACTTCCGTCCACAAATACTTTCTTCATAAAAATACTCCTCAATGTATAAATATACAATTTAACACAAATACCATTATTACATATATTTCGGGGTTTGTCAAGCATATAATTGCCCTTGTTTTTTAGTATTTATGCATTTTTGTGAATATTTATAAAAGGATTGCAGATTTATATGGTTTTTTTGTTAGGTTTTTTGCCCTAAAATATACTTAAAAGGGTAGAAATAGCGGGAATTTTGTGCTATAATGGTGAAAGTGTGTATTTATGCATAAAAAAATACTTATTTTAATTATATTGGAGATACTAAAAATGACAAAGCAACTAAAATCAACTTTTATAATGCTTACAGCCGCTATCATATGGGGTTTTGCATTCGTCGCACAGGTTGCTGTCGACAATAACGTAATCGGCAACTTCACATTCAACGGAGTAAGATTCTTGATAGGCTCGCTTTCTCTTATTCCGGTAATCCTCATTTTTGAACTAGAAAAAGCTGACAGAGAGAAATGGAAAAAAACAGTTATTGCTGCTGCTATGGCAGGAACCGCGCTTTTCATAGCTTCAGCACTTCAGCAGCAAGGTATAAGTATGAATCATAATGCAGGAAAAAGTGGCTTCATCACCAGTCTATACACCGTTTTAGTGCCAATTTTCGGTTGGGTAATATGGAGAAACAAAACAGGATTTAAGGCTTGGCTTGCCGCGTTTTTGGCTGTGATAGGGCTTTTCCTTTTAAGTGCCGGAGAGGGTTTTGACTCTGTAGAGGCTGGTGACATTGTTGTTTTAATAGGTTCATTTTTTTGGACAATACATATTCTTGTTGTTGATAAAAAGGTGCAGGGCATAAATCCCATCACATTTTCAAGTATGCAATTTGCCGTCTGCGGACTTTTGAATATGCTTTTTGCACTTATGACCGAAACTATTACCTGGACTGGTATTTCCCTTACCGCATTCCCTATTCTTTATACGGGACTTATGTCAACAGGCGTTGCATACACCTGTCAGGTTGTCGGTCAAAAAGATGCCGACCCGAACTATGCCGCAATCATTCTTTCAACAGAATGTGTCTTCAGCGCCATCGGTGGGGCAATTTTCTTAAACGAGTCGTTCACCCTCCGCGGTTATATAGGTTGTGTACTTATTTTTGTGGGAATTGTCATTTCACAGCTTAAGAAGAAAGGAGAGTAAAAATGCTTCCAAAAGACCCTGTGATACTGCTTAGTGTAGTAAACACCAAGTTAAGAGATAGTTATTCCTCACTCGCAGCCCTGTGTAACGACCTTGATGAAAAGGAATCGGAAATTTTGGAGAAATTGTCAAGTATAGGATATGAGTATAGTCCCAAAGAGAATAGATTTATGTAATATAATTTATTTAGTGATTTTTACAAAAACCCTTGACAAACTTCACCCAAACTGTTATAATAACAAAGTGCCTGTGATCAGGTACATTGATGAGGGTTAAGCGATATGCTCCTCCTCGGGTTACCTCTCCCGTGTGAAATTTAAGAGGTAAAACTTAATATGCGGATGTGGCGGAATTGGCAGACGCGCTAGACTTAGGATCTAGTGTCTACGATGTGCAGGTTCAAGTCCTGTCATCCGCACCAGTTTGAGTGTTCGTAACGTATGCTACGGACACTTTTTCTATTTTTTACACGTTATGAACACCCGCACTACATTAGAGCAAGAGTAAAATCACTTGCGCTATTTTTTATGCAAAAGACTGTG
The DNA here is from genome assembly GCA_045580145.1 of Clostridia bacterium. GTDB lineage: Bacteria > Bacillota > Clostridia > UBA1381 > UBA1381 > UBA1738. The sequence goes on along the minus strand of JAZNNI010000085.1, from coordinate 18,236 downwards.
GTAAAATCGATTTGCCACAGTCTTTTTCTTATGCTATTAATTTTTTTATAACAATTCTTTATCGCCCGCAAGTATTTTCTCTCTGTGAACACAGAAAAATTCAACTGAAAATCCGTCTATGTATTTTTCCATCGCATCAACCACAGTATCCACCTTTAAATTATACGTATTCCCTGCCGCAACGCACATAGTAAGGGCTATCGTATTTTCGGTCTTTTCGTTCACCTGAAAATCATATATGTAAGGTCTTATATCCGCCTCTTTCTCACCGCTCTTTGTCTTCTTCATAATGAGCAGCTCTTTATTAGAAAGGAAGCTGTCAGCATCAAATATCGATGCATCATTACATTCCATTTTCACCTTATACACAGCCCTGTCCAGCTTTGAAAAATCGTGCTGTTTTCCCTCGGTTTTTACTACCTTTAAAATTTCAAAACCCCTTGGGAATGCTTCATTTATTCTGTCCTTTATCTCTTGCTCTGAATACCCGCCGTCAAAACCTATCTTCATATATTCCGAGTCGGATGTTACACCAACAGAAAGCGGCATAGCCACAGTCATTACAGGGTGAGGATTAAAGCCTTGCGAAAAGGTCATCGAAAGACCTGCTCGGCGGACAGTTCTGTGAAAAGTTCTTATAAAGTCAAGATGCGAAATATATTTAACACGGCTGTCGCGCGCATATTTTAAAACATAATTACTCAAAACAAACACCTGCCCCAAACGAATTTACGCCGCATCCCGAACACTGCTGTCTACAGTTTGGCGTTGTCTCTGCACATTTTGCCTTTTCATTTTCCCGCATAAAATATTTTTTCGATATACCAATGCTGATATGTTCCCAAGGCAATACTTCATCATACGACCTCTCTCTTAAATACCAATCAGGGTCTATTCCGCATTCCTCAAAGGTTTTCATCCACTTATCAAATCTGAAATGCTCATCCCAGCTGTCGAAGCGACATCCCGCCTTAACTGCTGCAAGTACAGCCGGCAAAAGTCTTCTGTCACCTCTTGCAAACACACCCTCTAAGTAGCTTGCTTTATTATCGTGCCAGTTATATTTTATTTTCCTGTTGGTTATAGAGCTTTTGAGCATATCCTGCTTTCGGATAATTTCCTCACGAAAGTCCTGCTTTGCCCACTGAAACGGTGTAAACGGCTTTGGAATAAAGCTCGATGTACTTGTGGTTATATTGATATTTTTCGCACGCTCCTCCTTTGGAACAGAGAAATACTGTTCCAAAACCTTCTGCGAAAGGTCAGCAATCCCTAAAATATCCTCGTCCGTTTCAGTCGGGAGTCCTATCATAAAGTAAAGCTTAACATTAGTCCAGCCGCCCTCAAATAGCATTTTTGTCGAGGTCAGAATATTCTCCTCAGTTATATTTTTATTTATAACATCACGAAGCCTTTGTGTTCCTGCCTCAGGCGCAAAGGTAATTCCCGATTTTCTGACCTTCTGCACCTTTTTCATAAGCTCAAGTGAGAAATTATCAATTCTGAGTGACGGAAGCGACAACCCTATCTTCTTTTTTTCGGTAAGGTCAATGAGATTGTCAGTTAAATCCTTTAACTCGGAATAATCGCTTGTGCTTAGAGAAGAAAGCGAAATTTCATCATATCCGCTGCATCCTAATAAACTGTCTGCAAGCTCTGTAAGAGTTTCTGCCTTTCTTTCGCGAACGGGTCTGTATGCATATCCTGCCTCACAAAATCTGCATCCCCTTATGCAACCTCTGAAAACCTCGAGCATAACTCTGTCGTGCACAACCTCACCAAACGGGACAACAACCTTATCAGGCGTATATGCCGACTCAAAATCCTTCATAATCCGCTTAGTGATTACTGCCTTTGCTTCAGGCTCATTTGGTTCGATTGCCCTTATCGTTCCATCGTCATTGTATGTCACATCATAAAAGGACGGCACATAAACTCCGTCAAGCTTCGCGATTTCTTTCAAATATTCTTTTTTATTCTTCTTGCCGGCTTTTTTCCACTTGATATATTCGTCCACGACCTCATTAACTATTTCTTCGCCCTCGCCCAGCATCAAAAAGTCAAAAACCTCGCATATAGGTTCTGCATTATACGCGCAAAGTCCCCCTCCGCAAATAATCGGAGAACTTTCATCCCTGTCCTTTGCAAGGATTGGGATGCCTGCTAAGTCAAGCATATTTATGACATTGGAATAGGAAAGCTCGTAAGAAAGCGTAAATCCGAGCATATCAAAGGCGCAGACTTCATCTCCGGTTTCCAAAGCAAAAAGGCGCATTCCTGCCTTTCGCATTTCCGCCTCCATATCCACCCACGGTGCAAAAACACGTTCACAATATGTATCCTCACGTTCATTCAGCCCGTGATAAAGAATTTTCATTCCGAGATGAGACATCGCAATCTCATACACATCAGGGAAACAAAAGCCGAAGCGACAATCAACATTTTTCGGGTCCTTTACAACGCTATTAAGCTCACCGCCCGTATATCTTGTCGGCTTTTGTACCTTCATTAAAATTTTATCTTTTTGGGTATATACCATAATTTCTCCTTAATTAAAGGCTGCACATAAAAGCAGCCTTTAATATTCTTTCTTAAATTATTCTGCTACGTCAACAAATTTAGGTGCATCGGTAGAAGTGGTTTTTTCTGCCTTTTCTTCCTTTTTCTTGTCTTTTCTGCTGCATATCTTATCAACAGCTCCCGAAAATGCTCCGTTTACCTTATCTACAACTTCAGGCACAAGGTCTATAATCTTGTCAACAGGTGTTGTTTTGTCGCTGATTGGAAGTAGCTTCACATTTCCGTTTCCAACAACTAAAAATGCAATCGGCTTCACGTTCGCACCGCCGCCACAGCCTCCGCCAAACATAGGGTTTTGCGGAGTAACAGTATCCTGCTTAGCCGCAAACTGCGTACCTCCTGCTCCAAATCCAAAGCTGACAGTAGAAATAGGAATAATCACAGTTCCGTCCGGTGTAGTAACTGAATCACCTACAATGGTGTTTACGTCCACCATAGATTTGATATTGCTCATCGCAGTATCCATAAGTCCCTGAATAGGATGTTCTGCCATAGCCTTTCTCTCCCTTCTTTTATTTCTTTATTTTTCTCAGTAATCTAAGTACATTAACTGCAACAACTATAATATGCACGTTTTTAAGATGCAATATGCACCTTATATGCAAATTAAAGCAAACATTTCCAAATACAGGCTGAATATTCACATTCATTTTTTTAAGATTTGACCTATGATGTATAAGTCCAAGCACACTATACACAAACCCGTTCAGAATACCGGTAAATATTCCTGTATGCATTGCATCTTCAAACCCGAATTCTGTTTCAACCTCTATATTATCAAAAACTGCCGCACGGCTTGCCGTATAGTCTAAAATTTTTCCTGCATCATCCTTTACGCTTTCAAAGGTCTTAATATATCCCTCAATTTTTGCTTTTGCACTTTCAAAGGAAAAGGGTTCTTTTTCCTTTTTTCCCTTATCTTCCTTCTCTTTTTTGGGCTTCTTATTTTTATCCTTGTCCTCAAAAAGCCGAAATTTAAAGCATATATACTTAAGGTCAAAGTTTACTTTATTTGTCACTGCATCTTTTTTGTAATCAATTTCAAGACGTATCGGAATAAAAAGCAAAGCAAGCAACAGCACAAGCAGTATAGCAAAAATTATAAGCATACTTTTCATTGCTGCAACTCCTTTCCCGATTTATTTTTTACTCGGAATACTCCTCTGTATTATCTTCCTGATTGTTTACATCCGAACCTTCCGTATCCACAATCAGCTCCTCCTGCCCTGCAATTTCAGGATTTTCGTCCATCTGGAGTGAAAGCTGTTCATATTCAGGGCTTAGCTTAGAAAGGTCAAGCTCAGGCAAGTCCCTTGGAGTCGCAAGACCAAAACACCTTAAAAAGTTCTGCGTAGTTCTGTAAAGAATAGGTCTTCCCGGTGCATCGAGCCTTCCGCACTCCTCGATAAGTCCTCTCTCTGCAAGCCTGTTCACAGCACCATCGGAATTTACTCCACGTATGTATTCAACTTGTCCTCTTGTTATCGGCTGCTTATATGCAATAATTGCAAGTGCCTCCATCGCCGCATTTGAAAGTGCCTGACGCCTTTGTTCACCTAAAATGACCTGTATGTAGTTATAATACTCAGGTCTTGAACAAATCTGGTATCCTTCATCAATGTCGATAATCATAAGTCCGCGCTCATTAGTATCATAGTCATACTTTAAAAGCCGGATTGCTTCCTCGACAGCCTCTGTTTCTATTTCAAGAACTGCTGCAAGCTTTGCCGTCTTAACAGGCTCGCCTGCCGCAAACAATATTCCCTCAATCGCATAAGGGATTTTATCCTTATTCATCAGTTACCTCTTTTTTCGATTTTATTAAAATATAGTCCTTTGACTTTTCATCATATTCTGCCATTATCTTATTTGAACGAATCATCTCAAGTATTGCAAGAAATGTCGCCACAAGCTCAGGCTTTGATTTTCTTCCTGCAAAAGCCTTTCTAAATTCAAGCCGTTTATTTTTTCTTAAAAGCATATTAAGATTTTCCGCCATTGCCTCAACAGAAACCTTTTCCCTGCCTACAATTCCGGAAAATGCTCTCTTTTCCGGTTTCGCAAATCTAAGCTTTCTCTGCATAATCGAGTTAAAAGCATCCATAAGTTCATCAACCGTATGCTTTTTATTATATTCAGGAAGCGGGAAATCAATTTTTTCTTCTTCCTTGAAGAACATATACCTTGACGAAAACTCACTCTTTCTAAGCTCCTGTGATGCTTCTTTGTACTGCTGATACTCGTAAAGTCGCCTTGCAAGGTCATCACGAGGGTCTTCTTCCTCTTCTTCCTCGTTTTTCGGCAATAACAGCTTTGATTTTATGTATAAAAGCTGAGCTGCCATAACGAGAAATTCACTTGTATTCTCGAGCTGAGACTCCTCTATCCCCTCTATTGCCTCAAGATACTGCGCCGTGATTTCAACAATGGGAATATCATAAATACTCACCTTGTTTTTTGAAATCAGGTGCAGGAGCAAATCAAGTGGTCCTTCAAAGGACTCCAGCTTATATAGCATTGTATCCATTTTCTACCTGCCTTATACTATCCACGATATCATCGTCGAAACTGCATTTTGAATAATGGTATAAAAAATATTTACACCTGTTCCTATTATTACATCAAATGCACCTGTTAAGGATAAAAACATAATCAAAATAATTGCGTATCTTTCATATTGCAGAATTTGATAATATGTCCTGCTCGGGAGAAACATCCCAAGCACCTTAGAGCCATCAAGCGGCGGGATTGGTATCAAATTAAAAACCATAAAACACAAATTGCGGAATGCAAAAATGTAAAAAATCATATTTATTACAGACAAAGCACTTCTGCTCCATCCCATCATATTGCCCACAACAAGCAAAATCGTTCCTACCAGTATGCCTGCAAATGCCATAATAAAATTTGCAAGCGGGCCTGCTATAGCCGTCATTGCCATACCCTTTTTTCTGTCTTTATAATACATCGGATTGACACTTACAGGCTTTGCCCAACCAAACCCCGTCAAAATCATCAGTACTGTTCCTATCGGGTCAAGATGTGCCAGCGGATTCAAGGTCAGCCTTCCTTCATATCTCGGTGTAGGGTCTCCAAGCTTCGACGAAACCCAGCCGTGTGCAAGCTCATGCACCGTCAAAGCAATAAGAGTAATTGGAATATTAATGAGTATATTTGTCAAACTAAGCATTTATCCACCGCCATCTGATTTCTTTCCTATTATTATAACCAAAATCAGGGATAAAGTAAATACTTTTAACAAAAAAATTATATTAAATATTTATATTGCAAAATCCTGCCAACTGTGATAATATGATTGTAATGTACTAAACTTTTTCGGAGGTATATACTATGCAGGATATGTATACAAAACGTGGCATTTTTATTGCTTTGATGATAACTTCACTTGCTTTAGGAATAGCCTTTTTTGCATCTAATAATTTTAACTTTATTGCAAAAGCTGCTCAAGAAGGCGTACTCCATATCCCAAATATAGCTTATGCTATAACAAGGATAATCAGTTGCATTATTCTTCCATTAATTTTTATATCCCCCTCTATGTTTGAATTTGGTCAAATAAAGCTTACAAGGATTACCTTCATCGTATATGGAATTTTTCAACTTTTGACACTTACATGGGTATTTTATTTTCTTAATGCGCATAATTTGGAGGATCTTCTCTCTATGGGAAAAATGATATCCTTTCAAAAAAACCCCGAAAATGCCTTTGTGGCATCACGTGTTTTTTGGGATACATATTCTCCGGTAGGATCGTTATTCACTCTTTTATATTCCATACTGACCATTTATACCGGTATCTGCTTTGACGATGACCGCAAAAAGGTCCGCACTTGTATACTGCTTATGTTTGCAGTAAAACTTCTCTTGCCTTTGCTTTACAATATAGTAAATATAATAATGCAAAATGGTATTCCGTCTGTGAACTGGCTCGTCAATAACTTTATAGCAACGGAAAACGGCATTATTTCCACAAACTGGCTTGTCAATAACTTCCTTGATTTGCTCTCTATCCTTGCATATTCCGCAGCAATCTGCTTTGCATCAACAGATGATTCAACTTGGGTTTCACTTATTTGGAACCAAAGCCTTCCGGAAAAGGATGATGAAGATGAAGATGAACACTCAATATAAAATAACCGCTCCAAAGGAGAAATGCTATGTTTCAACAAACTGTTAAAAGGTTGATAATAGATTCTTTTATCTTTTTTGCTATGCTTATTAACCTATATTTTCTTTATTCGCAAATGTTACCATTTGCCAAAGCAGCAATAACCCTTAATTATGTAAACGGGCAGACAGTTCTTTATATGGCATATTCAATTTTGCTCTTTCTTCTCCCGCTGGTATTGCTTTTAAGTAATATTTATCCGAGCAAGGCTCAGGTTTTAAGGATGCTTTTCTATTCCTTTGCCGCGGTAATCACTATAGGCACTGTTTCTGATTTAATTACATACAATTTCTTTGTCGGATATTCCTTTAGAGAAGGCGACACTGTATTTGTTAATATTATGTGGAATATCCCTAATATATTGGGCGTATTACTTAGTGGTGTTATCGCCATCTTGTATGTTTTCCTTGGAAAATGGATAAAAAGACGCAGAACTATATCATATTTTTTATACCTTGCAATCTTTATCCTGTCCCTTGCAATACCATTTGCTTATGCATTCTTTATAAATGGAATGGCACCGCGTGGGACCTGGATTCAAAAAGCTGCATTTGTTTATTTAGAGCAATTCTTTATCCTTGTTTCGCTCACCATTTGCGCTTCTTCGCGCTCTATATGGTCAAAGCATATATGGGCATATTGAAAGGTAGCAAAAAACTGACAGACTATCTGTCAGTTTTTTTAAAGTTTTTAAACAAATTGTAAAACGTATGCTGCAGGTCATTATTTACTATTTTACCTGCAATCTGATTCTGTCGGCAACCATAGCTATAAACTCTGAATTTGTTGGTTTTCCTTTACCATTATCAATGGTATAACCAAAAATTCTGTTCATTGTTTCAGGTCTTCCCCTACTCCATGCAACTTCTATGGAATGTCTGATTGCACGCTCCACTCTCGATGAAGTCGTGCTGTACTTCTTTGCAATTTCCGGATAAAGCTGCTTTGTTATATAATTCAGCAATTCCATATCCTCAACAACCATCATTATCGCTGACCTTACATACTGATAACCTTTTATATGAGCCGGAACACCCAGCTCGTGAATAAACTCTGTTACCAAAGATTCAAGATCATAGGATTTTTTCTCTTCCTCCTCGACAATCTCAAAGCTTGTCCGCTTATTCTTATTGCCAAAATTTCTTATCGTGTCATAAATTGCATCCACCGACTGCGGTTTTAAAAGAAAATAATCCGCTCCTGCACTTTCTGCCGCATCCATAATTCTCTGGCTGCCGGTAACCGACAGGGCAATGCACATCGGTTTTTTGGGAAGATGGGATGCCATAAGCCTTTTCATAACACTAAGCCCGTCGCGCTTTGGCATAATAATGTCCAAAAGAACAACATCCGGCTTTGTCTCCATAATAAGCCCATATGCTTCCTCTCCGTCATATGCTACATATGTAGACACAATATCATCCCTTGTCCGCAGATACTCCTTGAGTTCATCTGCAAATGGTTTGTTGTCATCTGCAATCAGTACAGATATCTTGTTTTCCATAGGTTGGACCTCCTTTGTATTATACGTTTTACATAGGAGATAACCTATACTTATCTCTAAGCCAAAATTCAATATTAAATTGTATTTCTTTTCAAAATAAGTGCCGGAAACCTCCTTGACAACACAATACTACCATATTTTACCAACATTTGCAAGCGCTTTTTCGCTTATTTTGTAGCTTTCGGTCGCAGTTTATGACACACTTTTGCATTCTTCGACAAAATATGACAAAACAAAAGATATTCCACACAAATATGCTACAAAGCAATACTTGGAATATCTTTTATAATACTCTATGAAATAATGAAAACCCTCATTATTTATTTTTATGTATCCTTTCAAGATTTATGCGGTTCTGTCTGGCAGCGTCCCTTATAAAATCAAAATCGGCTCCGGCAGACAGCATATCAGGGCAGAAACTCTCCCAATGCTTTAAAACCTCCTCGGAATAACCCCCCGATGCAATACCTACATACTTACCATTATCGTGAAGACGCTTAATTGTGTCTTTCATAATTTCCGTAATCTTATCATCGAACGGTCTGCCGAGTATATTATGTGAGCCGGACAGGTCATTAGGCCCGAAGATATATCCGTCAATAAACTCATTCTTCATTATTTCGTCAAGATTATCTATTGCATCCTGATGCTCTATCTGGATAAATCTGCAAAGCTCATTGTGATTATTATCAATATACTCTACAACATCCTTAAGCCCATAGTCAATAGCCCCCATAGGACCAAAGCCCCTGTCTCCGTATGGCGGATAAAGTGTTGATGCGATAACCCTGTTTGATTCCTCCAAGGTTCTGACCATTGGGAAAATAATTCCGTCAATCCCCATTTCAATAATTTTTTTAGTAGCCGTCAAATCATCCTGCGGCGCACGGACTATAACAGGTGTTCCGGTACTTTTTAGCGCCAAAATATGCCCTAAAAGTGTTTCGTAAGACATATAGCTATGCTCGGTATCCACCCACACAAAGTCATATCCCAAAAGTCCTGCAATCCTTGCTATACTTATATCGGCAAGCTGAACATACATCCCTATCAGCTTTTCTTTATTTTTTATTCTATCCTTAAGCATACTATCACCTCTTTGTAAATAATATCATTTTATGCCCTTTATTGTCAATTTTTCCAAAGGACATACTTTTTCTATTTTAGGACATTTTATTGACACACGTGTCTATGATTGATATAATAATTCTATAAAAATACATAACATTTAGGTGCGAAACTATGGGTGAATGTCAGTATACTCCCGAAAGGGCAAAAGTTTTAACAAATTTGAATATTCCGGAATTTGATTTGCAGATAAGCACTAAGGTTTTGTGGTTGGATATTATGTCCTATGACGAAATCGGCGACAATCACGCAAGTATGGATATACATTCACATTCCTTTTTCGAGCTTATCTTTCCTTTGTCCGGAAAAATGCATTACGAATATGACGGAAAGACGGCGGTGCTATCAAAAAAAGATGCAATTTTAATAGCCCCATCTGTCCCGCACAGATTTATAAAGTGCAGCAAGGATTCCATAAAGGTATCCATCGCATTCTCTCTTAAAAAAAACGGTGATAAGGCTGACGTTTTGGATAGTACCGATTCTAAAGTCCTGTCCCTTCCTGAGCTTGCCTGCGAAAACATTAATTACATACTGACACAACTCGAAAGCAAAAGCCTTTTTCTTCCCTCAATTATCGGCGGAAGACTGCTTGAAATTATCAATTCTGCCCTCGGTATGACCGATATCGTCCTTCCACAGCTGAGTGATAAAATGATTGATTCGCGTGTTTTAGTTGCAAAAAGTTTTATCAAAAACAACCACCATCTTATCATTAAATGCGAGGATGTAGCTAAAGAATGTTGTCTTTCCACAAAACAGCTCAGCAGAATATTTAAAAAGCATATGGGCATTTCTATTTCGGAGTATATAGCCTCATCAAAAATAAATTACGCAAAGCATCTCCTTTTGCAAAGCGACAAAAGTATTAAGGAAATAAGTTTTCTTTTAGGCTTTGAAAATGAAAGCGGCTTTGTATCGTTTTTCAAACGCCGAGTAGGTACTGCCCCAGGAAAGTTCAGAAAACAGGGATAAATGTCCTTAAATTGAAATAAATTGTCCGCAATTATAATTGTAAAACGGCGCGCCATAATGATATAATGAACTAAACTACAAGAAAGGATTTTTTCTACTATGAGCTTCAAAGAAATAGTAAATAAAAATTATACTGTAGAGCTTGAAGAACCAACGCTTTACGTTGACAATGAAAGCCGCAAAAGAAGCGGTCATATGACTCATGCAATGGCCGAATTTGCGCCCGGTTGTTTTATTGATTTCAACTCAAATTGCTCGGATAAAAAATGGATAGGACATTCTACATATGGCTGGGTTGAGTATAGGATTTCAAAAGATTCCGGCAAGACCTATTCAGAGCCAAAAGCACTTCCATACTCTGTTGACAGCTTTTTAGACGGAATTTACACAATCTCGGTTGAAAAGGCAGTCGCAACAGACAGCGGAGCAATCGTTGCCCTTTGCCTAAGAAATGACTGTGCAGACGGCTGTGAGCCTTGGGATACACCGATGGCAGTAAGAAGCACAGACGGAGGCGAAACCTGGTCTGAACCTTTTGAAGTTTCTCCATACAAGGGCAGAATTTACGATGCAGTTTATCATAATGGTGCGATATATTTTCTGGAATTCTGTAATGAGCATTTCTTAGGTTCAACAGGCGACCACCGCTACAGAGTATACAAAAGCACCGATGATGGAAAGAGCTTCTTTGAAATTTCTATGGTTCCTTTTGATACAAAAAACCGCGGATATGGTGCTATGACCTTTGACAAAGCCGGAGCACTTCACATTTATGCTTACAACTTGGATGCAGAATGTGAAATAGACCACGCAGTAAGCCCTGACGGCGGACACAGATGGCAGGTTTTATCACCTTGCGCGCTTGACAAAGGTATAAGAAATCCGCAGATTGGCTACATTGATGGTGTATATGTTCTGCACGGACGCTCAGCTGAAGCTGAAGGCTTTGTTCTCTACACATCTGAGGATGCAACAAACTGGAGCGAAGGAACTATGCTTATTTATGACAAGCACGCCGCAGCATTCTACTCAAACAATATCACATTAAAGGACGAAAACGGCAGCTTCCTCTTAATGCAATATTCCGACCAATACAAATTCGCCTGCGTTAATGTAATGCACCAGAAGTTGAGAATTAAAAAGTAAGGCTATCAAAAGCCCGCTTATAATATAAGCGGGCTTTTTCTATTTAACTTTTTCTGCCTCTGCCAGCATATTCTCGGCAAATATGCCGTAGCCACGCGCGGGGTCATTCACGAAAACGTGTGTTACTGCCCCGACAAGCTCGCCGCTTTGAATAATAGGTGAGCCACTCATTCCCTGAACGATTCCTCCTGTTTTATCCAAAAGCCTTGCATCCGTCACCTTTATAACAAAATCCTTATTTGTTATTTTTGGGCTTTTTGATACCTTTGTAATTTCGATTTCATACTTTTTCGGACCTTCGCCGTCAATATCGCACATAACCTGTGCCTTTCCTTCTTCCACCTCAAATCTTGAGGCCACTTTTACAGCTTCTGTCTTGGGAATATTATAGCTATTTCCGTATATTCCGATTGGTGTGTTTGAAATAACTTCTCCAATTTCTTTAGCAGAAAAATCACCAATCAATTCTCCCGGAGTTCCTTTTTCGCCCTTTTCAGCACGTCTTATTTTGCACTCGGTAATACTTCCTCTTTTAACCGTCATAATATCTTTAGTGTCACTATCGCATATACCGTGCCCAAGTGCCGCAAAGCACGAATTTTGGGGATTATAAAATGTCAGCGTTCCAATGCCTGCAGCCGAATCTCTCACCCAAAGACCTAATTTATAGTTCTTTGTTTGAGATGAAAAAACTGCCTCAACAGGAATTTCCATTACATTGTCATTACGAATAACTTTTAATATAAATCTGCCTTTGCAATCATTTACCTTATCACTAAAATCTCTTGTTCCTAAAATCTCTTCTCCATCTACCGCCATAATTCTGTCTCCGACATTAATACCAGCTTTTTTTGCTGGTTCATATATTCTGTCGTCTTCTCCCAAAACCTCGCTCATACCGACCACCAATATACCTTCGGTATGAACCTTTACACCTATTGCCTCGCCGGATGGAATAACATAACACGCCTCTGTAACCGAAACACTTACCGTTTTTATTGGAATACAGTTAAATAATTTTACCCTGCAATCAAAACTGCCTGTATTTTCCGTACTTGCCGATGCAGTAATTCCCCACCTAAAATCAAGCTTTTGCCCTTGCATCACAGTTACTTTTTCGGGAATTTGCATATATGCGGCTAAAAACACAAACACGGGTAATACTACTAATATCTTTTTAGTAAGTTTTTTCAAAATTTTAACTCCTTTCAATAAAGAAGTAAAAAACATAAAGCTGATAGAATTTTTTTAAATTGTGTCTGTTGTCCCGCTTTTATCCGGACATAAAAACGATATTATCCCAAAGTCTATTCAGTTTTTAAGTTGTTTGTAATCGAAATTACGTTATTAACTTTTCCCCATTTCAGTTTTAAATACTGAAAAAGATATTGCAAAAATGGTGGAACTTTGAAAAATTTATAGCTTTTTCTGCTCTGTTGTGTTATACTTATAATGATGAGATTTTTTGGAGGAACTATGATAGATTTAACTACACTTAACGAAATGCAAAGACAAGCTGTCCAGCATACAGAAGGTCCTGTTTTGATTTTAGCAGGCGCCGGAAGTGGCAAAACGACAGTTTTAGTAAACAGAATTGCATACATAATAGAAACAAAAAACATCCGCCCATACAACATTATGGCTATTACATTTACAAACAAGGCGGCAAACGAAATGAAGGAAAGAGTTTCCGGCGTTATCGGCGACCTTTCTCAAGATATGTGGCTCTGTACCTTTCACTCGGCTTGTGTGAGAATTTTAAGAAGCCATATTATGCTTTTGGGATTTGAAAGAGATTTTGTTATTTACGATTCCGCAGACACAAAAACTGTATTAAAAGAATGCTATAAGGAGCTTGATATTGATGACAAAAATTACCCTATCCGCTCTGTTGTGTCTGTGATTTCAAATGCAAAGGACAATCTGCAGGATGCAGAAACCTTTAAGGCAATATATAGCAGCGATTTTCGTATGTCTAAAATAGGCGAAATTTACTCACTTTACCAGAAAAAGCTAAAGGCAAATAATGCCATAGATTTTGACGATATACTCTTTTTTGCAGTCAAAATACTATCTGAAAACCCTGAGGTTCTTGCAAGGTATCAGGAGAGATTTCAGTATATTATGGTAGACGAATATCAGGACACAAACAATGCTCAGTATATGCTTATCAGTATGCTTGCAGCAAAGCACGAAAACATTTGTGTTGTGGGTGATGATGACCAGAGTATTTATAAATTCCGTGGTGCTAACATTCAAAACATTTTAAATTTTGAAGATACATTTGCAGGCACCACAGTCATTAAGCTTGAGCAAAATTACCGCTCCACCTCAACAATTTTAGATGCTGCAAACGCCGTCATACATAATAACAAAGGCAGAAAAGACAAATCACTCTGGACCGAGAACGGTACAGGAGATAAGATAAAAGTGCATATTGGATATAACGAGCGCGACGAGGCTGTCTATATCGCAAATGAAATCGAAAAGTACAGACAAAGTGGCGGCAGTTTTTCGGACGTTGCAATTCTTTACAGAACAAATGCACAATCACGTGTAATAGAAGATTTACTCCTAAGGAGCGCTATACCATATAAGGTCGTAGGTGGCCTCAGGTTCTACGACCGCAAGGAAATCAAGGATATTGTCGCATACCTGCGGCTTATTCACAATCCAAATGACAGCCTTTCTTTCCAGAGAATTATAAATGAACCAAAACGCGGAATAGGAAAAACAACGCTTGATAAAATCAGCGAAATCAGTCAGGATTTTGACGTGTCAAGCTTTGAGGTTGCACGATTTGCAAATCAGTATACACAGCTATCCAAAACTGCAATAAAGTTAGTTGAGTTTTCCGAAATAATCCTTTCACTTCAAAAATCCCTGCATACTATGCCACTAAAGGATTTTGTTGAAAAGGTTTTGGCAGACACGGGATATATGTTGGCACTAATCACTGAAAATACCGTCGAATCAAAGACGAGAATTGACAACCTTGGTGAATTTTTATCAGCTATTTCGGAGTACGAAAAGAATGAAGAAGACCCGACACTTTCGGGATTTTTAGAGAATGTCGCACTCATTTCCGACCTCGACGGATATGATGAAGACGAGGAAACCTGTGTGCTTATGACCATTCACTCGGCAAAGGGGCTTGAGTTCCCTGTTGTATTCTTATCGGGAATGGAAGAAGGCCTATTCCCTTCTGCACGTTCTATGAACACCGCCGAGGATTTAGAAGAAGAAAGACGTCTTTGCTACGTTGCAATAACGCGTGCAAAAGAGCAGCTTTATATAACGGGCGCTAAAAGCCGTACACTCTATGGTCAGACCACACACCAGATAAACTCCAGATTTTTAGGTGAAATTCCTGCAGAATTCCTTGTTCCTGACGGCGAAACACCGCTTGACAGGGCATCAGTTAAAATTTCACAGGTTACTTTTGAAACAAAAAAAGCACCAAACGAGCTTTTCCACAAGCTCTCTTCAGTATCCTCAGTGCCGTCTGCAGTTATTGACTTTTCACCCGGCGAACGTGTTATGCACAAAAAGTTCGGTGAGGGCACAGTAAAAGCTGTTCAGCGCTTTGAAAAGGATGCTATGCTCGAAATACTTTTTGACTCGGGCGAGACAAAAAGGCTTATGGCGGCATTTGCTAAGCTTACTAAAATATAAATTTTCAAAAAAGGGTTGCAGTTTGGAGATTTATATAGTATAATGTTATAGTTATATTAAATATTGGGCGATGATAACCGAGTCCTGTACGACCAGTCGCTGTGAACCTTGTCAGATGGGGAACCAAGCAGCAATAAGCAGAATGTCGGGTGCGATACAGTCAAACTCGGTTTGAGCCTTTTTTGAAATTTGCAGCCCCTTTAATCAGGGGTTTTTACATTATAAACAAAGGAGATGATAAGTTATGGCATATCAGGCTATTTACAGAAAATGGCGACCTGCAGTTTTTGAGGACGTCGTAGGCCAAGAGCATATTACAAAAACTCTGCAAAATCAGCTTGAAACAGGCAGAGCCAGCCACGCTTATCTTTTCTGCGGAACTCGCGGAACAGGAAAAACCACCTGTGCAAAAATTTTTGCAAAAGCTGTCAACTGCGAAAATCCGAAAAATGGTTCTCCTTGTAACGAATGTTCCATCTGCCGAGGCATTTCAGACGGCAGTATTATGGATGTTTTCGAGATTGACGCGGCATCCAATAATGGTGTTGACAACATCCGTGAAATAATCGAAGATGCAAAATATGTGGCAACTGAGGCAAAATACCGCGTCTATATCATAGATGAGGTGCATATGCTCTCCTCTGGTGCATTCAACGCACTTTTAAAGACACTTGAAGAACCGCCTGCACACGTTATATTTATTTTAGCAACCACAGAATCACACAAGGTTCCGCAGACAATTCTGTCAAGATGTCAGCGCTTTGATTTTAAACGAATAAAACCTGATGACATTATAAGACGTATGCGCGAAATCGCTATGGGTGACGGGCTGTCACTCACAGATGATGCTTACCGCCTTTTAGCTCAGCTTGCAGATGGCTCGATGCGTGATGGACTATCTATACTTGAAAGATGTGTTTCCGCAGCGGGAACAAGCCTCTCGTATGATACCATAACCTCCGTTTTGGGAATTGCAGGCAACGGTCCACTTTTTGATATAGTAAACCACATTAACGAGCAAAATTCAGCGGGGATTTTAAAAATAATCGACTCCCTTATGAACGACGGAATGGACCTTCATCTTTTCATTGATAATCTTTTAGAGCATTTCCGCAACCTTTTAGTATGCAAAGTGACCGATAACCCTGACGTACTTCTAAGCTGTGATGACGAAGATATTATAAAGCTAAAATCACAGGCTGAGGCGACATCATATGAAAAGCTATCTAATGCAGTGAGCAAATTATCCGCTGCCCGAAGTGAAGCAAAATGGGTAAAAGAGCCACGTATCATATATGAACTGGCATTAATTAAACTTGTAAAACCCGAGCTTGATGTGTCATATGAAGCGATACTTGACAGGCTCACAGAATGCGAGGATAAAATCAGTAAAGGTATAACTGTTAAAACGGTTGCCCAAAAGCCTGAAAAGGAAGAAAAAAAGCCTGAGCAAAAAAAGGCACAGCCGTCAGCAAGACTTTTCGTTCCGGTTGATGTATCAACTCTTACATCCCAGTCGCCGACTGTTTCAGCGGCTCGCAAGTGGGACAAGATTGCACAGGCTGTCGCAAAACAATATCCGCACGTTGCGGCAGCAGTTTTAAACAGGCAGGTAACAATCGACGGCGAAGGAATTATCTTAATTTTCAAAAAGAACGAAATGATGATTAAAAAAATCGCCTCAACCTTCCTTTCTCAAATATCCGATGTTGTATGCAGAATGAGCGGAGCACAGCTTGTAATCAAGACTGCATTTTTTGAGGATATCGAGGATAATATTATAGATTTCTGGAAAATAGGCGGCGTGGAAAATGTAGCTCCAACAGAGTCTTCTGACCCCATAGATGCACTTACAGAGAGCTTCCCTGAGCTTATTGAAATAACCGATGAATCGGAATTTTTAGACTACAATTCAGAGGAAGATAACTTCAGTCAAGCCGAGCTTGGCGAAGAGCCGGATGATGACGATGACGGCGAGGAGTTCCTTGACGATGACGAGCAGGAACAGGACGAATAGTTAAAAATCGGGCATATGCCCTTAAAAAATAAAAGGAGAATTTAAAAATGGGAAAATATAGGGGCTTCGGCGGAAGCGGAATGAACCAAAACAAAGAGGTTTCTGGTGTTGTGAGACAAGCACAGCTTATGCAGGAAAAAATGGAGGCTGTTCAGGCTGAAGTTGAAAAGAAAACTGTAGAAGCAACTGCAGGCGGCGGTGTTATAACTGTTATTGCAAACGGTAAGAAGGAAATTGAGTCAATCAAAATCAAACCGGAGGCTGTTGACCCTGAAGATGTTGAAACACTTGAGGATTTAATTATGGTTGCTGTCAACGAGGCTATTAAAAAGGCAGACGATATGATGGCAGAGGGAATGAGCGAAATCACAGGCGGACTTAATATTCCGGGACTGTTTTAATCTTTAAGAGGTGATAATATGTACTCACCAATGATTGAAAGCCTTATCGAACAGTTTGCACAGTTTCCCGGCATCGGCAGAAAAAGTGCGGAACGTATTGCTTTTTATATCCTTGATATGATGTCGGAGAGTGAAGCCAATCAACTTGCCGATGTTATTAAGCTTGCCAAGAAATCGGTTGCGTTTTGCGAGGTTTGTCAGAACCTGACCGACGTATCACCTTGCCCGATTTGTGCTTCAAGCCGACGCGACAAATCTGTGATTTGCGTTGTTGAACAGCCAAAGGATGTTTCTGCAATCGAGAAAACAGGACAGTATAACGGTCTTTATCACGTTCTCCACGGCGCAATTTCGCCGATTGACGATATTTCGCCTGAGGATATTAAGATAAAAGAACTGTTAATGCGACTTGCAAGTGGCGAGGTCGCAGAGGTTATTATGGCGACTAACCCGACCGTTAACGGTACTGCGACAGCGGTGTATATTCAAAAACTTTTAAAGCCGATGGGTGTAAAGGTGACCAGAATTGCGCACGGAATCCCGATAGGCTCTGACCTTGAATATGCCGATGAAATGACTCTTTCAAAGGCACTTGAAGGCAGAACTGAAATGAATTAAACA
>JAZNNI010000084.1:0-1604 GCA_045580145.1 Clostridia bacterium | reverse complement strand
TCTTTGTTCTGAAGAATGTATGAACTTATATACAGAATAGGCATATCCAGCAAACTCTTTTGAATAAGGTAGAGAATACATAAAATTCTTCCAGTCCTACCATTTCCATCACGGAAAGGGTGGATTGCCTCAAACTGATAGTGTGCCATAATCATCTTAAGTAGAGGATCAATTGGGAATTTTATATCATCATTCAAAAATTCCACTAAATCTGCCAGCATTTTTTCAACTACACCCTTTCCTCTTGGTGGAGTATATACAGTTTCCCCTATAAGTGACCCCCAGCCTCTTTTCTTTATGACAATTTCAGCCTGATACGGACGAATCCCATCACGCGTCTGATTAACTTTTCTATAAATGTCTATTAAAGACTGCTGGGTTATCTTGCCTGTTACAGCCAGATTGTTAAACCCTTCCCAAAGTGCTTCCCGATAGTGTAGAATCTCCTTTGCCGGTCCCTGCACATATTCCTCATCCTGAAAAGACAGTGCACGGTACAGCTCATCATCTGTAGTAAAAATATTTTCAATAGCACTACTTGCTTTTGCCTCACGCAGCGATATTGTATTTACAAAGATTGACTGATTTGGAAGCATTGATGCCAAACCTTTGAGCTCCGCCAACTTTCTGCTGGCATCTGTAAGCTTGCGCATCAGCTCAGGAGTATTATAGCACTCCAACGCAGGGGGCAAAGACGGCAAATTGTTATGTGGAACGTTTCTATCGTATGGTACCATAATTTTGACAGATTTTAACTCTTCTGTCAAAATTATGCTTTTTTTGACAGATTGCAAAATTTCTGTCAAAAAATCAAATGTGAATAAACTTACTTCTTGCCAATCTTATCTCCTCATTAATCTCTTCAAGACTCATTCCTGCAACGCCGTTTTCTAGTGCGATTGCTCTAAGTTTGTGAAATGCTGCAAGTCCTTTTGCCCGGACTTCCTCTTCTGATTCTGTGCGCAACTCAAACGGAATACGCTGCTCCCGCACTGCAGCCTTCATAAAAATTATCACTGCTGCTGAATTACTCAAGCCAATTTCATTACATAGTTCATCAAAGCTCTTTTTCAGCTTATCATCTACCCTAATTGATATAGTTGACTGTCCCATAATTATTATAGTTTGTATTGCAAATATATTACAATGTGTTAACAAATGCAATACAAGTATGTTAAAAATAAAGTTATCAAACAACTAATTTACTCCACATACGCCAGCGTGGCAATGTAATGACAGGTTTGCTTCCTGCCTGCTATTATTTTTTGCAAATCAGGAAATTGTATTACCTTTGCGCCCGCTTTAGGCAATAGTGGAAGGATTTGACTGCTTGCAACCACATTAAAAAATGCTAAAACGATTCAAATCATTTCAGCACAAAGTCAAAATCTTACACTAAATTTTGTTAATCGGTATACATTTTGCGGCGTCAGTTGCAGAGCCGGAATTTGTTATCGGGAGTATTAATTTAATTTAGTTTTTAGAGTTATGTCTTATTTGTTTACTTCAGAGTCTGTTTCAGAGGGGCATCCCGATAAAGTTGCAGACCAGATTTCAGATGCAATCCTTGATGAGTTCCTGCGCCAGGACCCTGAGAGCAAGGT
>JAZNNI010000083.1:0-2040 GCA_045580145.1 Clostridia bacterium | reverse complement strand
CAGGTATAGCAAGATTTTCTTAAAAACATGTTATCCATCATTGTTGCAAGAAAAAACCATTCACACCTTCCGACAGTTTTTGTTGTCTTTTTATTATCATACTTTACCTTTATTCCATGTTGCGACCAGCCGAAATCCTTGACCCTGAAGCTATAATCAGCAATTTTCGTTTTCGCTTTGGCTTCTTTTAATTGAAGAAACTCTTTGAAAACCTTAGCTGATGGTACTCCATGACACAAAAAGTCACAGATAATAAGGTTTTCATCCTGTCCGAACATCTTTCGAACACCTGCACACTGGCAAGGCGTACCACAAAACAGAACTTGACGCTTGCTGGAAAGAGCATCCTTAATCTCAGCAAGAATATCTCCCATTTCACTTTCAACATATTTACTCTTTCTGAATTTTGAAAATTCTATATTATCCGAGCTTGCGTGACGTACAGTTTTTGTCTCTGCATCAAAATACGCGGCAACAACAAGTCCACCTACATCCGTAATTTTCTTCGCTAATGCACTGAATGCCCCTCCGGATGTGGATTCCTTTCTTATAAGCTCGTCCTTATGCCATCCGTAATAAGCTTTCGCTGTTTCTTTTGTGTTTTTCCTCTCGTTTATGGTATGACATTTCTTTAGACACAATCCGCAGTTTACACATTTTGCAGCATCTATTTGAGGAAATAGAAATCCATCCTTATCAGCAACCATAGTAATTGCACCTGCTTTACACACATTTTTGCAGACTGTGCACGCAGTACACTTATCGCCGACAATGGATATGTTTCCTATTGTCTGGCCTTTTTGTTCCTGCTTTTTTTCTGACTTAACTGGGCACGTTATTAACGTTTTCAAATACTCTGTGGCTCTCTCTCGTTCACTTTCAATTATCTTGTCGGTTTCCTCATAATTTAAATCCTTCAAAACCGTAGCCGATTTTTCCGAGATGATTCTATCCTCGAGTTTCATAAGCGACAGCAAATCAGAAATTCTCGAAGGCGCATCATTATTAACAGCCGCATAAAACGGTTTTTTATTCGCAATCGACAATGCTACACCGTGAAAAGATGTGCTTACCACAAAGTCCGCATTCTGCAAAAGACCTAAGAATTCAAGTGGTCCGGCATTTCTTATCATTTTATTGTGGTAGATATTCCGATATGCTTCCGGCGTCACAACAACGATTTGCTTTCCAGTTTCCTTGTGCAGCTTCTTGAGCCATTTATTCATCCAAGCTGGCCTGTATAAAACATAACATAATATGTATGGCTTCTTTAAGTCCGGATTATGCCCCAATGCCTTCCATTTGTTCTCGTCAAGCAAAAAAACAGGGTCAACATTTACCTCTATATCCTTATCAGTAATTTCCGACAGCATTTTTTGTGCCGTGTTTTCTCTGACAGAAATATAGTCAAATTCTGATATGTACTCGTTTAATATTCTTTTTGCGCCTTCCGGAATATATGAAATGCCCATGCTTGCCGCATATGATGCTCTAATCTTTTCTTTTGGAACAAATCTCAAAAAGAACGCATCATTTATACTCAGAGGATTCCATACCTGATCACTTCCTGCTATATATACATCAGCATCAGGAACATTAGTCCTTATATCCCAGCTACTGTCATACCTTTCAGTTTTAGTATAATTGTCAATAAATTTTTCAAATCTTTTATGCCCCTCCATAATTTCATTCTTATGAAGAAAAAACGAAACATTCTTTATAGCACCTACAGGATGCAGCCAAGGTGACACGGTACTCGGTTTTTTTTGCCTTAAGTCAATGATGCTGCACTCTGCACCTAACTCCGAAACTTTTTCCCTTAACGCATATGCTTGAAGCATTGCACCAAAATTATATGCTGAGTGTTTTGTTATTATATTTACTCTCATACAATCCTCCTACATCGCCTGCCAGAAAAATTCATAAGGCACAGCCTTCGTTGCAATAAAGTATCCAAACACCAATATGCTGCACGTGTATGCAATCATCCTATCTTGCTTGTCCGGAAAGCTTTGATACACCTTCGGTACTAAAATCATA
>JAZNNI010000082.1:0-33132 GCA_045580145.1 Clostridia bacterium | reverse complement strand
AATAAAAAAATTCCCCCTTACCGAACAAAACCTTTTTAAAATCATATTATGGTAGAAAGGAGGTATAAAAGCGATGAAAAAAACAATTTTTGTTGTCGGCGGCGACCTTCGGCAGGTAACGGTTGCAGAGGCTTTTAGGGAGGAAGGGTATGACGTTTTCACTTGTGGGCTTTCGGGCAGCGACGAGTCACTAAGAGGAGTCGAAAAAGCCGATGTGATTATTCTGCCTATACCTGTCAGCTATGACAATGTTTATATAAATGCTCCGCTTTCAAAAAGGCGTATTGTTATAAAAGAGGTACTGGATATGCTGTCCCAAGACTGTTTTGTGATGGGTGCTTGTATGTCAAAGGACTTCGAGCAGATGTTGACAGACCGTCGCCTTAAATACTGTGACTATTTTTTAAGAGAAGAGCTTATCATCAAAAATGCAATCCCGACGGCCGAAGGTGCAATCGAAATAGCACTTTCCGAAATGCCGATAACTCTCTTTAAAAGTCGTGCACTTGTTTTGGGATATGGCAGAGTCGGAAAGGTAATGGCAGACCGTCTTTCTGGGATGGGTGCAGAGGTGACTGTTTCCGCACGTAAGTATGCCGATTTTGCGTGGATTGAGGAAAACAGATATAAATATATACATACAAACGATTTAATTTCTTCGGCAGGGAAGTTTGATCTGATTATAAATACAATACCTGCAGTGGTTTTGACAGAGGAAGTTTTGGAAAAGGTGCGGGATGATGCACTTATTATCGACCTTGCATCAAAGCCGGGTGGTGTGGACTTTAATATGGCGAAGAAACTCGGCAAAAATGTAATCTGGGCATTATCTCTGCCGGGAAAATCTGCGCCGATAACCTCCGGAAAAATAATAAAGGAAACTATTATGAACATTCTTGCAGAAACGGGGGTGTAGGATGTGGAGTTAAAAGGGAAAGCTGTGGGATTTGCTATGACCGGCTCTTTTTGTACTTTTTCCAGAGTCTTAAAAGAGCTTGAGATTTTAAGCACAACGGGTGCGACAATATTTCCCATTATGAGCGAAATTGCATATAGCACCGATACGAGATTTGGCTCGTGCGAGGATTTTCGCAACCGTATGGAAATGATTTGTCAAAATCCTATTATAAAGTCAATCAAGGAGGCAGAGCCGATTGGACCGAAGAGCTATCTTGATTTGCTGATTGTTGCGCCGTGTACCGGAAATACACTTGCCAAAATGGCATCAGGCGTAACCGATAGCTGTGTGACAATGGCGGCAAAGGCTCACCTTAGAAATCAAAAGCCTGTACTTATCGCAGTTTCCACCAATGACGGACTTTCAAATGCGGCGAAAAATATCGGTCTTTTGCTTAATAATAAGAGCATATTCTTCGTTCCGTTCGGTCAGGACGACTGCGAAAAAAAGCCAAACTCGTTGGTTGCCGATATGACGAAAATAGTACCGGCGGCAGAAATGGCGCTTGAGTTTAAACAACTCCAGCCAATATTGTGCTGATTATATATATCCGCAAAAGATGAGGAAGGACTGCTTTGGCAGTCCTTTTTAGACTGTCGAAAAAGTCGTTCTACCGCAAGTAAATCTTTTGTTGTTAAAAAATTACATATATAAGCATATAAAATGGCAAGAAAAACCCAAGGTTTTTCTTGCCATTACTTGCTTTTTGTCAATTCAAACTCTATCGTACCATCGTACGTCGACGAATTTGAATTGACAAAATATAACTTCCTTTTTCGAAATCTGCCAGTATGCCGATAGGTTTATCGACACACTGGAAGGACTGCTTTGGCAGTCCTTTTTGCTGATGTAAAAACTATTTTAGAAAAATTTAGAAAAAAGTATAGTAATTTTATCACATTTGTGATATACTGTAGGATAAGGTGTATAATCAGGTGGAATATATGCTATTTCCAATTTAAATATATGAGGTGAAAAAATGGGATTATTTGATAAGGTTTTCGGCACATATTCAGAGCGCGAGCTGAAAAGAATTAAGCCGATTGCGGACAAGGTTATGTCACTAGAAGGCGAAATGGAAGCACTTTCCGACAGCGAGCTTAAAGCGAAAACCGTTGAATTTAAAGAAAGACTGGCAACAGGAGAAACTCTTGATGATATTCTTCCTGAGGCTTTTGCAGTTATGCGTGAGGCATCCTGGCGAGTTCTCGGTATGAAGCATTTTTATGTTCAGGTTATCGGCGGAATTATTCTGCATCAGGGCAGAATTGCCGAAATGAAGACAGGTGAAGGAAAGACTTTGGTGTCAACACTTCCTGCATACTTAAATGCACTTGAGGGCAAGGGTGTACATATCGTTACAGTAAACGATTACCTTGCAAAACGAGACTCAGAATGGATGGGAAAGGTGTATAAGTTCCTCGGAATTTCTGTCGGACTTATCATCCACGACCTTGATAATGGTGAAAGACGAGCGGCTTATGCGGCTGATGTTACCTATGGAACAAACAACGAAATGGGCTTTGACTACCTGCGTGATAATATGGTGACATATAAGGAACAACAGGTACAAAGAGGTCACAACTATGCAGTTGTCGATGAGGTTGACTCAATTTTGATTGACGAAGCGAGAACTCCGCTTATCATTTCGGGTATGGGTGATGCTGCAAATGACCTTTATAATACTGCAGACAAGTTCGTAAAAGGTCTTTCAAAGCAGGTTGTTACTGAGGAAGATACAAAGGTGTTAAATGACGATGCAGACTGCGACTATATCGTGGACGAAAAGGCAAAAACTGCAACCTTAACACAAAGAGGAATTAAAAAAGCAGAGCAGTATTTTGGAATTGAAAACCTTGCTGACCCTGACAATATGAAAATTCAGCACCACGTCAATCAGGCGCTTCACGCAAACGGTGTTATGCACCGTGACCAGCAGTATGTTGTGCAAAACGGCGAGGTTATGATTGTTGACGAATTTACGGGTAGAATTATGCCTGGCAGACGCTATTCTGACGGACTTCATCAGGCGATTGAAGCAAAGGAAGGCGTTAAGGTAGAAAATGAGTCGAAAACTTTGGCAACAATTACTTTCCAAAACTATTTCAGACTATATAAAAAGCTGTCGGGTATGACAGGTACTGCACTTACTGAGGAAGAGGAATTTCAAGAGACCTATCGCCTTGACTGTGTTGAAGTGCCGACAAATAAACCTGTTGCGAGAATTGATGAGCACGATAGTGTTTACCGCTCGGAAAAGGGTAAATATATGGCAGTTATCCGTAAAATCAAGGAATGTAATGAAAAGGGACAGCCTGTTTTGGTAGGTACTGTCAACGTTGATAAATCAGAAATTCTTTCTGCACTTTTAAAGCGTGAGGGCATCAAGCACGAGGTTTTGAATGCAAAGTATCACGCAAAGGAAGCTGAGATTGTTGCTCAGGCAGGAAAAAAAGGCGCTGTTACAATCGCAACAAATATGGCGGGACGTGGTACCGACATTATCCTGGGCGGTAACGCAGAATATATGGCAAAGCATGAGCTTAAAAAGAGGCTTATCGCGAAAAAAACCGAAGATGAGAATATGACAGACGATAGGATTGAGCAACTTATGGTTGAGGCGACAGGCTTTGCGGAAACTGATGATGCAGAAATCATCGAGGCAAGAAACCTTTTCCGTGAGCTTAACGAGAAGTTCAAGGAGGAGCTCCGCGATGAACAGGAAGAGGTCAAAAAAGCCGGCGGACTGTATATAATCGGTACTGAAAGACACGAATCACGCCGAATTGATAACCAGCTCCGTGGACGTGCGGGACGTCAGGGTGACCCGGGACAGTCGAAGTTCTATCTGTCCTTAGAGGATGACCTTATGCGTATTTTTGGCTCAGACAGAGTGAAGAGTATGGTTGCGACATTGGGGCTTGAGGAAGATGAGCCGATTGAAGCAAAAATTCTTAATAAATCAATAGAAAATGCACAAAAGAACCTGGAGAGCAGGCACTTTGACTCGCGTCGTCACGTGCTTCAGTATGACGAGGTTATGAATGAGCAGAGAAAGATTATCTATGCTCAGCGCCAGATGGTTTTAGATGGCGAGGATATTTCCGAGACAATCAGGAATATGATTGAGTCTGTTATTGACTCGGCGATTGACGATTATATCGGCATCACCGATATTCCGGAAAACTGGAACTTAAAGGCTCTTAGCGATTTTGCGAACCAGATTCTCTTTGCACAGGGTGAATTTGAAATCACAAATGATGAGCTTGAAACGATAACCAAAGAGGAAATCAAGGAAAAACTTATGGCTATCGGTGAGGCGAGATATAAAGAACAATGTGAGCTTTTCGGCGAAAATATGCGTGAGGTTGAACGCGTTATGATGCTTCGCGTGGTGGACACACTCTGGATGGACCACTTAGACGAAATGGAGCACGTAAAACGTGAAATCGGTCTTCGTGCATATGGTCAGCACGACCCTGTAATTGAGTATAGAAATGTCGGAAGTGACCTGTATGACGGAATGCTTGAGGCTATAAAACGCGATACTGTCAAGTATGTGCTTGCGGTAAAACCGCGTCCGACCGAGGAAATCAAGAGAGTTCAGGTTGCAAAGCCTCTTGATACGGGCGGAGATGGTACACTATCTAAAAAGCCTGTATCTGCTAAAAAGACACCGGGCAGAAATGACCCTTGTCCTTGCGGCTCGGGTAAAAAATATAAGCATTGTTGCGGAAGATAAGACAGAGGGCGGATATACAAATCCGCCCGTCTTTTGGGTAAACCCATATAAGAAAGGACAATAAAAATGTTAGAGTATGAACAGTATAAGCTTGAGCTTTTAGGACTCGAGGACGGAATAAATGAGCTTGAATCCTCGCTTGATATTGCAGGAACACTCAAAAAGATTGAAGAACTTGAACAGCAGGCTGCGGCACAGGACTTTTGGGACGATATGGAAAATTCGCAGAAGGTTCTTCAAAAAACAAAGCAACTAAAGGATAAGGTTGCGGCATACGATAGCCTCAAAACCTCTTGGGAGGATGCGATTGTTTTAATTGACCTTGCAAATGAAGAAAATGACGAGTCTATGATGGGAGAAATCACAAAGGCAGTTTCAGAGGTTAAGGAAGCTGTTGAAAAGATGACTCTTGAAACACTACTTTCAGGAAACTATGACAGATGCGATGCGATTATGACTTTCCACGCAGGTGCAGGCGGAACAGAGGCACAGGACTGGGCTGAAATGCTCCTTCGTATGTACCAGATGTATGCACAGAAAAATGGATATACCACAGAAACAATCGACCTTTTGCCAGGTGATGATGCCGGAATTAAGAGTGCGACAATTTCAATTAGTGGAATTAATGCATATGGCTATTTAAAGGCGGAAAAGGGCGTGCATCGCTTGGTAAGAATTTCCCCGTTTGATGCATCGGGCAGACGTCATACTTCTTTTGCATCAATCGAGGTTATGCCGGAAATTGACGATGAAATCGAAATCAATATTAAGGCTGAAGATTTAAAAATTGATACCTATCGCGCGTCGGGTGCAGGCGGTCAGCATATCAACAAGACCGACTCGGCGGTACGAATTACACATATCCCAACTGGACTTGTTGTTGCCTGCCAGACTCAGAGGTCTCAGCATCAAAACAAAGACTACGCTATGAAGATGTTAAAATCCAAGCTTGCGGAGATTGCTGAACAACAACAGAAGGAAAAAATCGAGGATATTAAGGGTGTGCAGAAGGAAATTGCGTGGGGAAGTCAGATTCGCTCATATGTTTTCCATCCGTATAACCTTGTAAAAGACCATAGAACAGGCTTTGAAATGGGAAATATCGGAGCTGTTATGGACGGAGACCTCGGTGGCTTTATCAATGCGTACTTAAAGGCGGCAAGTCTCGGTCAGCTTGAGAATAATTGAGAATAAGTGATTATTAAAAAATCCACCCATATGGGTGGATTTTTTCACGTCTTTATCAGTCACAACCGCAGCCGCAACCGTTATCGCAGCCGTTGTCTTCGAAATCGCCGCGCTCAGGCGGGAAGAATTCGTCAACGGGGAAGGAAATTCTGTCGAATAAATCGCAAGGATTATCGTCGGTTGCACCGATGCATTCCTTCTGCGGAACGCAGAAATCATATGCAGGAATGAGTAGCATTACGCGTCTTTCTAAGCGGATGATTGAGAAAATTCCGATAGAAACGAATACTCTTTTCTGCTCACCGCCTAAAATCAGGCTGTCATCAAATACGCGGCTTACCGAGTCAGGAACGCTGGCAAGGTCAAAGTCGTCATCGCAGCAGCACTTGTCATTTACGTCAACAACCTTAGCACCGAGCGCAATCGGGTCAACAACCTCAACTACGGCATTCGGCATATTTGTCTTTTTCCACATCTGCGGGTCGAATGCATCCTGCTTATACTTGGAAGCAAATACCTTTGCATTGCCTTCGCTACCGAAAAGAATAACCTTTTTGTCGAATGTTGCAAGACCTTCAACCTCTGTCGGTCTTCCAAGACCAGTGAAGACTGCAAGAGTGATTTTGAAGAAATATTTTAGGTCTACCGAGTAAAATCCTCTGTTAAAAGGAACAGGCTCAATGTCGGAATAAACCCAGATAATTTCTGCTTTTGTGCATTTTACATTTATTGCTCTGTCGATTACATCCTGACCGCAAGCAGTTAAGTAAACTCTTATATTCTCAAGACAGTCTTTGTCTCTGCAGCTGTCGTAAACTTTATCGGTGTGTATACAAACGGCTTCTTTAAAACCGCCGTTATCCGTTGAACAACAGTTGTCTTTCATATTAAAACTTCCTTTCTTTATTTGGGATAGCCCCTTGTTAACAGAATATGCGCAAATTTTCATTGTGTGCGTCGTATTTTGAAGGAAGGCTGTCTGCTTTTTATAAAAGATACAAGCCTGTTTGTTTTCATATTCTATTGACCTTGAGGTATGGTTTGTGATATAATTAAAATAACTATAATTGTATCCTGAGGTGAGTGTTTATGATAAGAAAATCCCTTATTTCACTTATACACGTTGCGGCATCTATCCAACGCTGGAACGACCATATCCGTCCGTGGAACGGCTTTTCCGAACTTGATAAACAGGCACATAAGATGGTTTATGCATATGTGCTTGCGAAATGCGAGGGTGAGGGGAACTATGACCCATTAAAGCTTTTGGAGGGTGGAATATTTGAATTTTTGCACAGAATTATGCTGACTGATATAAAGCCACCGATTTATCACTCTTTAATGAAAGAAAAAGGTGAACAGATTAACGAATGGGTGCTTTCGGAGTTAAAGGGGCAGCTTGAGGGACTAAAGGGCGATTTCTATACCAAAATGCGCCGCTATTTTACCGATGATGATTATGCGAAAAAGGAAAAGAAAATTTTAAAAGCGGCACATTACTATGCAACACATTGGGAGTTTGAAGTAATCTATCCGCAAAACAAAAATACATATGCAATAGAGCAGGTAAAAAGCGAGGTTGAAAAAGGACTTTACCGTTGCAACACATTTGAGGGGTTTTCAAAGTTTGAAACAAGCCACGACCTCAAGGAATTTTTATCGCTTATAGGAAAGCTCCGTTATCAGCAGAGATGGTCAAGAGCTGTGAGAACCCCGAATACATCTGTTATGGGACATATGCTTGTTGTAGCAGTTATGTCATACCTTTGCTCACTTGAGTGCGATGCGACGGAAGTAAGGCTTGTGAACAACTTTTACGGCGGACTTTTCCACGACCTCCCTGAAGTTTTGACGCGTGATATCGTTTCGCCGGTTAAAAACTCTGTAAAGGGACTTGACGATATAATTAAGGGAATTGAAGATGAACAGATGGCAAAGGTGATTTTCCCGCTTATTACGGACGAGATTAAAAAAGACCTCGAATTTTATACTCAGGATGAATTTTCTTCAAAGGTTACAATAGACGGAAAGAAGATTGTTGTGACCTCAGATGAAATAAATGAAAAATATAATAGTGACAAGTACCTGCCGATTGACGGGGAGATTATAAGAGGTTGTGACCACTTGTCTGCATACCTTGAGGCATATTTGTCAATTAAGTATGGCATTAATTCCGAACAGATACAGGAGGGTTATCACAATCTGTTCCAGCAATATGAAAACCGCATAATAGGCTCGGTTGATTTCGGACAGTTGTTTGATTATTTTAGAATATGATAAGAGAAAAGAAAGAATTAAGTGCAGAGCAGGCAAAAGAAAAGGCACTAAGGCTTTTGGAATTTCGCTCGCATTCGGAAAAAGAGCTTACAGATAAGCTCATAAGAGCGGGTGCAAAAAGAGAAGACCTGCCGCCGATAATTGAGTTTTTAAAGGAATACTCCTTTTTGGATGATACTGAATATGCCAAAGGTCTTGCAAGAGACTTGCAAAACCTTAAAAAGCTTGGCAAGCGCCGCATTATCAGCGAACTAAAAGCAAAGGGAATTAATGGCGAGGCTCTTGATGAGGCGATTTCAGAGCTTGATGACGAGGAAGAGGATGCACTTTTGCCTTTGCTTGAAAGAAAGCTTGGCGGAGATTTTGAAAAGAAGAATGTGGACCGTACAATAAGGTATTTCCTTTATCGCGGCTACGGATTTGATGACATAAAGGCTTGTATCGATAAGCTTAAATCAGATTATTTTGAAGACTGAAAGGAATTTACATAATGAAAATAGGAATGGTCTCGCTTGGTTGCCCTAAAAATCAGACTGATGCAGAAATTATGCTGGGCATACTGGCAGAAAAGGGGTATGAAATAGTAGCAGAGCCACAGGAGGCTGAGGCAATAATCGTAAATACCTGTGGATTTATTGACCCCGCAAAGCAGGAGTCGATTGATGCCATTTTAGAAATGGCGGAATATAAAAAAGACGGAAAATGTAAGATTTTGATTGCGTCTGGCTGCCTTGCAGAGAGGTACCACGAGGATATAAAAAATGAGCTTCCAGAGGTTGATGCAATAGTGGGAGCGGGTGATTTTGATAAAATAGCCGAGGTGATTGAAAAAGCCGCAAAGGGCGATGAAATTTGCCTTTTCGGACATCAAAACTGTGAGGTGGCAGAAAATCTGCCGAGAATACTCACCACTCCATCATATTCTGCATATCTGAAAATCGCCGACGGGTGCGACAATAACTGCACATATTGTGCAATCCCGATGATACGAGGACATTTTAAGAGTAGAAGAATAGAGGACATTGTACGCGAGGCGGAAAGACTTGCAGAAAGCGGTGTTCGGGAGCTTATACTGATTGCTCAGGACACTACGAGATATGGACTTGATTTGTATGGTGAGCCGCGCCTTGATGCGCTCCTTGAAAAACTGTGCGAAATAGAGGGGATACATTGGATAAGAGTTCATTATTTTTACACCGAAGCAATTACCGACAGCCTGATTGATGTAATGGCGAAAAATGAAAAGATATGTCATTACATCGATATGCCGATTCAACATATAAATAATGATATTCTGCGGAGGATGGCAAGACGGACAAATAAAGGCGAGATTATCGAAAAAATAGAAAAGATAAGAGAAAAAATGCCGAATGCATCAATCAGGACGTCGATTATAGCCGGTTTTCCGGGTGAAACAGAGGAGCAATTTTCGGAGCTTTACGAATTTGTAAAGGAAATAAGGTTTGACAGGATGGGTGTTTTTGCGTATTCCAAGGAAGAAGGCACACCTGCGGCAAATTTCGAAGGTCAGCTTGAGGAAGATATAAAGGAAGCACGAAGAGACAGGCTTATGATACTTCAGCAGGGGATTTCTCTTGAAAAAAATAAGGCGAAAATCGGAAGAGTTTTAGAAGTTTTATGCGAGGGTTATGATGAGGAAAACTTTATGTATTTCGGAAGAAGCTATGCCGACAGTATTGACGTTGACGGGACGGTTTACTTCGCCACTGAAGATGAAGTGGAAATAGGCGCTTTTGTAAAGGTAGAAATACTTGATGCAGATGCATATGACTTAACAGGGAAACAGGTTTTATAGGGGTAAAGAAAGGAATAAGAAAATGAATATTGCAAACAAGCTTACAGTTTTAAGAATAATTATGGTGCCGGTATTTATGGCTTTTTTGATGGCGGATATAACAAATCCTGTGTTTGTGGCGATTAGTCTTGTGCTTTTCGTGGTGGCATCACTCACGGACACTCTTGACGGACATATAGCACGCAGCCGCAATATGATTACCGATTTTGGCAAATTTATGGACCCGCTGGCCGATAAAATGCTCACAACATCCGCATTTTTATGCCTTATGCATCACGGCAGGGCATCTGCTGTTGCAGTTATGCTTATTTTGGCACGTGAATTCATCGTGTCGGGCATACGCCTTGTGGCAGCAGGAAAAGGAAATGTAATCGCAGCATCAATATGGGGCAAGATGAAGACAGTTTTCCAGATGGTTGCAATAATTGCCGCAATCCTTTTGATGTTCCCATTCTGTCCGCAAAACACAGCTGTTATGATAAGTGATATTTTGGTGTGGTTATCTGCATTTGTTACAGTTATATCGGGAGCGGACTATGTGATTAAAAATATAGATATAATCAAGGAAGCAAAATAATGAAAAGAATTGTCAGCAGAGTGAGAAAGGCCGTCGAGGATTATGATATGATACAAGATGGCGACAGAATCGGTGTCGGTGTGTCTGGCGGCAAGGACAGCCTTGTTCTTTTGGGTGCACTTTCAATGCTTTCGAGATATTACCCGAAAAAATTTACTGTGGTTGGCTTGACTCTTGATATGGGATACAATCCTGACTATTCGGGTATACAAAAATACTGCGATGAGCTTGGAGTTGAATACATAGTAAAGCCGACAAATATCGCTGAGGTTATATTTGATTATCGAAAAGAGGAAAATCCTTGTTCGCTTTGTGCAAAGATGCGCAGGGGTGCCCTTAATGACTTGGCTATTGAACAAGGGTGCAAAAGAGTGGCGCTCGGGCATCATAACGACGATGTTTTGGAGACGTTTCTTTTAAGCCTTCTGTATGAGGGAAGAATTAACTGCTTTTCTCCTGTTACATACCTTGACAGAACAGACCTTTACTCAATCCGCCCGATGATTTACGTGCGTGAGGGAGATATAAAGGGAGTGGCGAAAAGACTTGAAATTCCTGTTATAAAAAGCTCGTGCCCTGTTGACGGAAACACAAAGCGCGAGGAAATAAAAAATATCCTTGCCGACCTTGATAAATCGGTCAATGCGGGGCTTAAAAAAAGACTTTTTACTGCTATCCAGACGAGTGGTATAGATGGTTGGGTGCGACAAGGTGTTGCACGAAAAGATAAACTACAAGGCTAAAAGAGGGTGCAAAAAATGCTTTCAAAATCATATTCTGTCGGGCTTTTGGGTATTGACGGATTTATAGTTACGGTTGAGGTTGATATAACAGGTGGTCTGCCTGCTTTTGATATTGTCGGACTTCCTGATGCAGCGGTTAAAGAGTCAAAGGAGAGAATTCGATCGGGAATAAAAAATTCCGGCTATGTTTTCCCATCTAAAAAACTGATTACAAACTTAGCTCCGGCAAATTTAAGAAAAGAGGGGCCGGGGTATGACCTTCCTATGGCGGTGGCTGTGCTTTCGGCAACGGAGCAGATACCAAAGCAGAAGGAAGACACGATTTTCATCGGCGAGCTTTCTTTAGACGGAAGTGTGAACCACGTTTCGGGTGTGCTTCCTATGGTGATTTCGGCATATAAAAAGGGGTTTAAGAATTTTTTTGTTCCGTCGGTCAATGCTAAAGAGGCATCAGTTATAAGTGATGCAAATGTTTATCCTGTTTCAAACTTGGGTGAGCTTTGCAGGCACTTAAAGGGCGAGGAAAAAATTGAAAGATATACGAAGTCAGAAGAAACTTTTGCAGAAAACAAGGCTGATACACTTCTTGATTTTTGCGATGTCAAGGGGCAGGAGAGTGCCAAACGTGCTTTGGAAATCGCGGCGGCAGGAAATCACAATGTCCTTTTAATCGGTTCGCCGGGTACGGGAAAAACAATGCTCGCACAAAGAATGCCGTCAATTTTGCCTGATTTATCCTTTGAGGAGGCTCTTGAGGTTTCGAAAATTCATTCAATAGCAGGAACGTTATCTGCCGACGCACCTCTTATAACACAAAGGCCCTTCCGCAATCCGCATCATACTATTTCTACTGCGGGGCTTTCAGGTGGCGGAACTGTGCCGAAGCCGGGGGAATTGTCTCTTGCGCATAATGGAGTTTTGTTTTTGGATGAACTGCCTGAATTTCGCAGAGAGGTTTTAGAGGTAATGCGTCAACCACTTGAAGATGGAAAGGTGACGATTTCAAGAGTGAATGCAACTCTTACATATCCTTGTAACCTTATGCTTATTTCGAGTATGAACCCTTGCAAATGTGGTTTTTTAGGTGATGCAAAAAGAGAATGTACCTGCACTCCGGCACAGATAAATCAGTATCGCTCACGTATTTCAGGACCGCTTTTAGACAGAATTGACATACAGGTTGAGGTTGCAAATGTTGATTATAAAGACCTCAGCAATATGGAAAAAGGCGAAACCTCTGCTGAAATCAAAAAAAGAGTAAACAAAGCAAGACAAATCCAAAGAGAACGATATAAGGAATTCGGCATCTATTCAAATGCACAATTAACTGCCGGAATGCTTAATGAATTCTGCGCCTTAAAAGAGGCTGAAAACAACATACTGAAGATGGCATTTGACCGGCTCGGGCTTTCTGCAAGAGCACATTCGAGAATTCTCAAGGTTGCGAGGACTATTGCGGATTTAGAGGGAGAAAAAGACATATCGCAAGCACATATTGCCGAGGCAATTCAGTATCGAAATCTTGACAGAAAATTTTTTGGATAAAATATAAAAAAACATTTTACATATTGTCGAAAGTATGATATAATATTTATAATATGACAAGAAATGTAAAAGGGACACAAAAAGCCCTTTACAAACACGTACAAATGGCATATAATTAAAGCAAAACCAAAGAAAACAAAACAAAACAAAATTTATGGAGGTATAAACGATGTACAAATCAGATTTTGAAATCAAAAAAGAAATTTGTGAAATCGGAAGAAGAATCTATATGGACGGATTCGTTGCTGCAAATGATGGTAACATTTCTGTTAAAATTGATGATGACACATTTTTCGCAACACCTACAGGCGTGTCGAAGGGTTATATGACTCCTGACATGATTTGTAAAGTAGACGGAAAAGGAAACCTTAAAGAGCCAAATAACTGGAAGCCGTCATCAGAATTCAAGATGCACCTGAAGGTTTATCAGGAAAGACCGGATGTAAATGCGGTTGTTCACGCACATCCTCCGATTGCTACCTCCTTTGCTATTGCAGGTATCGCACTTGATAAGCTGATTATGCCGGAAGCTATTATCTTCTTAGGTGCTGTTCCGATTGCACAGTATGGTACACCATCAACAATGGAAATTCCGGAATCACTCCAGCCATACATACAGGATTATGATGCAATCCTTCTTGCAAACCACGGAGCACTTTCTTTCGGATGTGACTTAAATACTGCATTCTTTAGAATGGAATCAACAGAATTCTATGCAAAGCTCCTTTACTACTCGACAATGCTCGGTGGTGCTAAGGAAATTCCTTGCGGCGAAGTTAAGAAGCTTATCGATTTAAGAAAGCAGTTTGGAGTTCCGGGTAAGCACCCAATGGAAAAGCTTTGTCCGGGATGTTATGAGGACGGAACTTGTGAGCTTACTCCTGAGGAAGCAAACGAAAAGTTCGGAAAGGAATCCTCAGCTGCATATCACGGTTTCCAGCCACTTGATTCGCAAATTAAGTATTATAAGGAACACGGCGAATACACAGATAAAGGAAACGGCGACATTGAAGCTATTGTTGCTGAAGTAACAAAGAGAGTCCTTGAGAAGTACGGAAAGTAATGAGCAGATTGTATACAGGCTGTGGAGATAAAGGATATACCGAGACACTTAATAATAAGCACATTTCAAAAAGCGATGCTCTTATAGAGCTTATAGGGACTTTAGATGAGTTTTCGTCCTGTCTTGGGGTTGCCAAGGTTCATACAAAGGATGAAAGACTTATCCTTGATATCGGACGCTTGCAGAAAAAGTTAATTTCGATAATGAGTGAACTTGCGGGCGGAACAATAAGTGTCACAGAGACCTGCGTAAAAACAGTTGAAGAAATGACTGACGGCTACGCAAGTGGCTTTGAGGGATTTTCCGTTTCAGGTTCAAATCCTGTTTCCAGCTATTTGGACCTTGCAAGGTGTGTCGTAAGACGTGCAGAAAGATTTGCAGCAAAGGTCTTGCAGCAGGGCAGAATGAGAAATGTTACTTATGTTTATTTAAACAGGACATCCGATTTGGTATATGCCATGAGCCGATATGCTGAAAAAATAAATTAATGAAAGGAAATTATCTATGAATATAAATGAAAATGAAATTTCCGAAATTGTCAGAAACGTGCTTTCTGAAATGGGAACAGGAAAGGCCCCAAAAAGAAAGCAGATAGGTGTTTTTGACACGATGGAGGAGGCTATTGCCGAGGTAAACAAGGCGTACACGCTTTTCCGCCATTACAATAAGGAACAAAGAGAAAACATTATCCGTGAAATAAGAAAGCTTACACACGCCGAGGCTGAAATTATGTCGAAGATGGCTGTGGAAGAAACAAAAATGGGTAATGTATACCACAAAACATTGAAGCATCATCTTGTTGCAGATAAAACACCGGGAACTGAAGATTTAGAGTGTAAAGCTCTTTCAGGTGACAGAGGGCTTACACTGGTTGAGATGGCACCTTATGGAATTATCGGTGCAATCACACCTTCAACAAACCCGAGCTGTACAGTAATTTGTAACAGTATAGGAATGCTTGCTGCAGGAAACGGAGTTGTATTTAATCCGCATCCGCACGCAAAGGAATGTTCGTGTTATGCAGTTGACCTTGTAAACCGTGCAGTTTTAGCTGCCGGCGGTCCTGAAAATATAGTGGTTACAGTTAAAAACCCTACAATGGACACATCAAACATAATGGTTAACCATCCGTCCATTAAGATGCTGGTTGCAACAGGCGGCCCAGGAGTTGTTAAGATGCTCTTGTCAAGCGGCAAGAAGGCAATCGGTGCAGGTGCCGGAAACCCTCCGGTAGTTGTAGATGAAACTGCAGATATTGTAAAAGCAGGAAAGGACATCATTGATGGATGTACTTTTGATAATAACCTGCCGTGTATTGCTGAAAAGGAATGCTTTGCAATAAATTCTATTGCTGACCAGTTGATTGCAGAAATGCAGAAAAACGGTGCATATCTTTTAAACAGCCAGCAGGTTAAGGCGTTGGAAGATGTTGTAACGGTAACACTCCAGCCGAAAAACCCGGGAGATAAGCCAAAGAAGACTATCAATAAAAACTGGGTAGGACGTGATGCAAAGAAGATTCTTGCCGAAATTGGAATTAAGGCAAGCGATGATACAAGATGCATCATTTGCGAAACAGAATTTTCACACAGCTTTGTTCAGACAGAGTTAATGATGCCGATTTTGCCTATCGTAAGATGCGATACTTTTGAGCAGGCGCTTGAGATGGCAGTTAAGGCAGAACACGGAAACAGACATACAGCGCATCTTCACTCAAAGAATGTTGACCATATGACAGCATATGCAAAAGCTATCTGCACAACAATCTTTGTAAAGAATGCTCCAAGCTATGCCGGAATCGGATTTAACAGCGAAGGTCACACAACCTTTACGATTGCCGGACCGACAGGCGAGGGTATAACTTCTGCGAGAAGCTTTACAAGACAAAGAAGATGTGTATTGGTTGACAGCTTGTCAATTATATAATTCAGAAAGGACGAGATAGCCATGACAATAAATGAAAATGAAATTGCAAAATTGGTGCAGTCAGTTCTGGCAGAAATGAGCGGAAATGCTCCTGCTCCGTCAGCTTGTGCATCAAAGCCTTCCGCACCGGCCGGCAGTATTCCTAAAACTTCAAAGGTTGCATTTTTGACTGGAATAGAAAAGCTTGAAATTAAGGAGTGCCCAATCCCTGAGCTTGGCGACGATGATATTTTGGTTAAGGTTGAGGGCTGTGGCGTTTGCGGAACAGACGCACACGAATACTTAAGAGACCCATTTGGTCTTATACCAGTTGTTTTAGGACATGAGGGAACAGGCGAAGTTGTAAA
This sequence comes from Clostridia bacterium, assembly GCA_045580145.1. Taxonomy (GTDB): domain Bacteria; phylum Bacillota; class Clostridia; order UBA1381; family UBA1381; genus UBA1738. Next base: position 16,950 of record JAZNNI010000082.1, on the reverse strand, counting down.
GGTGGGCAAAAACGTTAAAAAGGATAGCGCAGGAAAGCCACTTGGCGTTGGTGACAAGGTTGTTACTTGTATGATATTCAATGACAACCCTGATATCACAATGTTCGACTTAAACAAACAGAATGTTGGCGGTGCTGATGTTTACGGACTTATTCCTGATGATGATACTCATCTTAACGGATGGTTTGCAGATTACATAGTAGTAAGAGGCGGCTCAACTGTATTTAACGTAAGTGATTTAGACCTTGACTCAAGAATTCTGATTGAGCCTTGTGCAGTTTTAATCCACGCAGTTGAAAGAGCCAAAACAACAGGAATTTTGAAATTCAACTCAAGAGTTGTTGTTCAGGGCTGCGGACCTATCGGACTTATCTGTATCGCAGTTTTGAGAACAATGGGTATTGAAAACATCGTTGCCGTTGACGGTAATGAGCAGAGACTTGACTTTGCAAAGAGAATGGGTGCAGACAATGTTGTTAACTTCAAGAATCATAAGGGAATTGAAGAATTAGCAGGCGGTGTTAAGGATGCATTCGGCGGCTACCTTGCAGATTTTGCTTTCCAGTGCACAGGTTCACCTGTTGCTCACAGCAATATCTATAAGTTCATAAGAAGCGGCGGCGGACTTTGTGAGCTTGGCTTCTTCATCAACGGTGGAGACGCAAATATCAATCCGCACTTTGATATATGTGCAAAGGAAATCACAACTGTTGGCTCATGGGTTTACACACTTCGTGACTATGCAACAACATTTGATTTCTTAAAGAGAGCAATCGCAATCGGTCTTCCAATTAAAGAGCTTATTACACATAAGTACAGTCTTGATGAGATTGACGAAGCATTTAAGACAAATGTTGCTCAGAAGGGCTTAAAGATTGCAATCGTTAATAAATAATTTGCGAAAGGGGTTAAAATAATATGCCGGACGCAATAGGTATGGTAGAAATGTTTGGATTTGTTGCGGCAATGTGTGCAGCAGATGCAGCGGCAAAGGCTGCGGATGTGAAGATTATTGCGATTGATACAAACAAGCCTGCAAATGCCGAAAAAGAGGAGGTTCCTCTGATTACGGTTGTAAAGATGCAAGGCTCGGTATCTGCAGTAACTGCAGGCGTTGAAGCGGCTGCTGAAGAAGCGGCGCGCATCACGCAGGTTATCCAGAAACATATAATAGCAAGACCGACTGATGATACGCAGAAAATGGCGGACAGAACAAGTGTCGGAAGAGACAGAGTTGGTCATATAAAAAATAATGCATAATAAGACAAATATTTTTTGAAAGTCTTAAAAAGATAAGTGTTTAAAAAGGAGTCAAGAAAATGGAAGCATTAGGAATGATTGAAACAAGAGGCTTAACAGCTTCAATCGAAGCAGCAGATGCTATGACAAAAGCAGCAAATGTTGCACTTGTTGGAACAGAAAAAATCGGTTCAGGTCTTGTATCTGTTATCGTAAGAGGAGATGTTGGCGCAGTTAAGGCTGCAGTTGAAGCAGGTGCACAGGCAGCTTCAAGACTTGGTGAGCTTGTTGCTCAGCACGTTATTCCTCGTCCTCATGGTGACGTTGAAAAGATTTTACCGGGAATCTAAAAATACATAATAAGAGGGGACAAGAGTTATGAATTTTTCTCTTGGATTAGTTGAGGTTTCATCACTTGGTAATGCGATTATTATGCTTGATGAAATGCTCAAGGTGGCAGATGTCGAATTTGTTGCAACAGAAAGAAAGCTCGGCGGAAGATTGGTTACAATCGTAGTTCGTGGCAGCATTTCATCGGTAACTGCATCTGTTGAAACAGGTAAACGTTTTGCAGAAAAGCTTGGTTGCTTAAAATCTGCTGAGGTAATAGCAAGACCGCATCCGGAAATTTTGAAGTTCGTCAATCTTGATGAGAAAAATAAACCAGAAGCAAAGGCGGAGTCTGCAGAGACTCATACCGGCAGTATTGTTGCAAAAGAGCCTGCACAGAAGGTGGAAAAGGCCAAAAAGCCTGAAGCAGTAAAAACTGAAAAACCTGCAACAAAAAAAACAACAAAAACAGTTTCTAAAGCCGAAAAGGCTTCAGATATAAAAAAAGTTCCGAAGAAATCGGGCAAAAAAACAAAATAGTTAAATCGAGCAAAAAGCTCAGAAAGTAGAGGTAATGTAAAATGGCAGTAGAAGCATTAGGAATGGTTGAAACAAGAGGTCTTGTAGCTGCAATCGAAGCTGCAGATGCTATGGTTAAGGCTGCAAACGTACAGCTTATCGGAACTGAGAGAATCGGTTCAGGTTTGGTAACTGTTATGGTTCGCGGTGACGTTGGTGCAGTTCAGGCTGCAACAGACGCAGGTGCAGCAGCTGGTTCAAAGCTTGGCGAATTAGTTTCTGTTCACGTAATTCCACGTCCACACGGCGATGTAGAAAAGATTTTGCCTGCTTTAAAGTAATCAAAAACCTACGGAAAGCGGGATTGTCTGCATAAAAACATTACGGACGCATATATTCATTCTTCTGCGGAGAAAGAATGCTTCTCCGCAGAAGCTTAAGAGTATTTGTGTACGTTTGGTTCGGTGTGGGCAATTCCCACAAAATTCCCTATAAGGAGTTTTTAAAATGTTTGACGAGAAATTAATTAGTTCAATCACAAAAACTGTGGTTGATATTTTAAATAATCAGGAAGATACTGGCATAAAAGTCGGTGTTTCCGCAAGACACGTTCACTTATCGCAGCAAGATTTGGAGACACTTTTTGGTAAGGGTCATAAGCTTACTGTTAAGAAGTATCTGATGGGTGACCAGTTTGCAGCGGAAGAATGTGTTACATTGGTAAGTCCGTCTCTTCGCACGATGGAAGGTGTGAGAGTTTTAGGACCGGTGCGTGATAAGTCACAGGTTGAAATTTCGAGGACAGACACATTCAAGCTAAAGGTAAGTCCACCGGTACGTCCTTCCGGAAAACTTGAGGGAAGTGCGCCAATGGCACTTGTAGGTCCGTGCGGAAGTGTGTTCTTGAATGAATGTACTATTATTGCAAACCGTCATATTCACGTGAATTTGCCGGATGCAGAAAAGTATGGGCTTAAGGATAATGACATAGTCGATGTTGAGATTGACGGAATCAAGCCAACCCGTTATTACAATGTTCAGGTTCGTGTGCATAAGGATTTCAATACCGAGATGCATATTGACACAGACGATGCTAATGCAGCAGGAATTAAGACGGGCGATAAGGTAACTATTTTAAAGAAATAGCTGAATTTGCGCATTTTGACTTCCAATCACGAGGATGATATCATTTTGTAGCACCTTGTAATTGTTAGCCAAACTGCACCAAATTTGATTAAATGCGAAAACAATTTTAGTTTACATATAATTTCTGTAAGAATTAGGAGAAAAGATATGATATTGGCACAGGTTAAAGGAAGCATTGTTTCCACGGTAAAAAATGAAAAGCTGGTGGGCTACAAGTTTATGATAGTTGAAACTATCGAAAATGGAAAGCTTACAGGAAACCACCTGCTCGCTGTTGACGGAGTCGGAGCCGGTATCGGTGAGGAAGTCCTGATTTCAACAGGAAGCGCGGCAAGACTGGCACTTGACAGAACAGATGCACCGGTAGATGCCGCAATAGTGGGTATAGTTGACAAAAATCAGTAATCGGGAGGAATGACAAATGGAGTTTAATAAGCTTCAGGAAGTTGTTTATGACGCCGGAATTGTCGGTGCCGGTGGTGCCGGATTCCCTACTCACAAAAAATTCTCCAAGGATGTCAAGCAAATTGTTGTAAATGCGGCGGAGTGTGAGCCACTAATGATGGTTGACCATCACGTTCTTGCTGAGCATTTTGGTGTATTGGTTGATACCTTGAAAATTTTGATAGAAACAATGGGTGCTGAGGAGGCCATCATTGGAATTAAGGGAAAGAATATGCATCTTCTTGATAAGAAGATTGTAGATTCTATTGCCGGAACAAATGTGAAAATTCACGAAATTCCGGATATTTACCCTGCCGGTGATGAGGTTGTTTTGGTTTATGAAACAACCGGAAAAATCATTCCGGAGGGCAGTATTCCGCTTATGGTCGGCGTTATGGTTCTGAATGCCGAAACAATTTATAATATACATAAAGCCATAAAGGACGGAGAAAGCACAACTGCGAAATATGTATCGGTTGGTGGCGATGTGGATAAGGATGTTATCGTAAGAGCGCCGATTGGTATGAAGATAAGTGAGTTTTTGACCTCTTTGGGATATACAAATCTTGAGGGAAAGGCTGTAATTAACGGCGGCCCTATGATGGGTAAGCTTGTAAATCTTGAAACCGATGTTATAACAAAAACTACTAAGGGACTTCTTATTTTCCCTGAAACACATTCGGTTATTCAAAGAAAGAGAAGACCAATGTCAATGACACTAAAGCGCGCGTCATCGGCTTGCTGTAACTGTCATATGTGTTCGGATATGTGCCCGAGGTATCTTTTAGGCTACAATATACGTGTTGATAAAACCTTGCGCGCAGCATCACACAGCGAGGTTACAGATAGCGAAAGCTTTACACAGGCTGCACTTTGCTGTGGTTGCGGTGTTTGTACTGTAATTGGATGCCAGCAGATGCTTGACCCTCAGGCAATTTCTATGGAAGTAAAAAGCGAGCTTGCGAAGCAGGGCTTTAGACGTCAGAATAATATTGCACCTACCGAGGTTAGAAAAGAACGTGCAGGCAGACTTGTTCCATCATCAGTTTTGATTGACAGACTGGGAATAAGAAAGTATGTAAAGCAGGAGGTTAAGTTTGAAAATATCAAGCTTGAGCCGAGAACTGTTTATATACCATTTTCTCAGCACGTTGGAAAACCGGCTTCTGCAACTGTTAAAGTAGGAGACAGCGTAAAAATAGGTGATGTAGTTGCAAGAACAGATGCTGATGCACTTGGCACAACAATGCACGCAAGCATCGATGGTAAGGTTAAGGAAATTACCGACAGATTTGTCGTAATTGAAAGGTAGAGATAGAAAATGAACGCAATAGGACTTGTAGAAGTTAAGAATGTTTCAAAGGGCATCAGAGTAACTGACGAAATGCTTAAAAGTGCCGGCGTTTTCCTGATACAGTCGGGTAGTGTCTGCCCAGGTAAGTTTGTGACTATTGTCGGTGGAAACCTGTCCGAAATTCAGGCGGCAGTTGATAGAGGCGCACTTGTTTCTGAAGATGCACTTATTGATAAATTCGTAATAGGAAATCTTGGCGACAAGGTGTTTGAAGCAATGTGCGGTACTGCAAATACGCAGGAGAGAAAGGCGCTTGGCATAGTTGAGACCTTTACTGCCGCAAGTGCAATTTTAGCGGCAGATGCGGCTGTTAAAGCGGCAGATATTTCGCTTATTGAAGTAAGAGTTGCACGTGGTATGGGTGGAAAATGCTTTGTTACAATGACAGGCGAGGTTGCTGATGTTAAGGCAGCAACAGAAGCGGGAGCTAAAATTGCGGCAGAAGATGGTGTACTTATTAACACCGAGGTTATCGCAAATCCCCATCCAGAGCTGTGGGAAGCAGTATTATGATTTTAAAGCTGTCACGAAAAGTGACAGCTTTTTATAAGAACAAAGCAACCTGCCCTAAAGGCAGGTTGCTTTGTTTAGCATATTTAGTATAGCACAGTACCTATAAAATGTCAATGAAAATTCTAAAACATAGTGCGCAATATAAAAAGTAACTTTTTCGCTGCTGAAATTTTTTCGTACAATTAATAAGAATAAGAAATGGCAATTTTTAATATATTTTTTAAATCAGTCAATACTACGAAAAAAATTCACACAAGACATCCCTGTGGCACAAAACTTAAGGCGAGTTGTCGAAGTTTTGCGGCTTTTTTTAAAGCCGACGAAACTTGCGACTTGTCCGAAGCCACTAAACCACGGGTTCGGGTGTCTCGCTGCGGCTCGGTCACAAATCGGCTCTGACAGTCCGCCGGACTGTCATTCCCTACCGATTTGCCGCTTCGCTACCCGACGACTTTTCGTCCTTTTGGTCGGTCAAAAGGACATAAACAATATTAAAAAAATCCCGCAAGTATCTGAACCTGCGGGATTTTTAAACTATCTCTTTATCTTCTTTGTTGTTGTCTTTTCAAACTCGTTAGCTCTGAATTTGATTTTTCTAATCTGCTTATACTGTGCGATTGATGGGTTTAATTTGTTCTTTATATTTTCAGTAATCGCATCCTTGAAGCTTATATCCTCAGCATAGATTTCTGCTGTGATAAGTTCATCCTCGGAATAAACCAAAACCTCGGTTACACCTTCAATTAAGCCAATCAGATATTCAAGCTCCTCAGGGTAAACATTCTTACCATTATCAAGGATAATAAGGTTTTTCTTACGTCCTGTAATGTAAACGAAACCATCCTCGTCAACCTTACCGATGTCGCCTGTGTTAAACCAGCCGTCTTCTAAGAAGACTTGTGCGTTTGCTTCAGGATTGTTGTAGTAACCCATCATAACAATGTCACCCTTAACACAGATTTCGCCTTCGCCGTCTTCGTTGTTGTTGACGGTCTTAACCTGAACTGTATTAATGTGCTGACCAACACTTCCGTTTTTAGTCCACTTATCTCGGTTGATTGAAACGATTGGTGAACACTCAGTAATACCATAGCCGTTGATGACCTGAATGCCGATGTCATCAAAGCCTTTAATAAGCTCGTCAGACATTGGAGCACCGCCTGTGATAATCATTTCAAGATTTCCGCCGAATGCATCAAGAACTGATTTAAACAGGGTGCGACGCATATCAATGCCGGCTTTTCTAAGACCGTTAGAAACCTTAATCATTTTCTTTAAAAGCTTATCCTTGCCGCTCTTTTTGGCATTTTTCCAGATTCCTTTGTAGAAGCTTTCAACAAATAGTGGAACTACTGAAATATGTCCAGGCTTTGCTTCTTTAATGTCATTTAGAACATATTTAAGACCTGCATTTATGTAAACGGTAGAACCATCGTGTATCATACAAAGCACACATGCCATAAATCCAAATGTGTGGTTAAAAGGCAATACAGCAACTGTTCTTTTAGGGAAGGTAAGAATTTCCATAGATCTTATCATATCTGATATAAGGTTTCTCTGGCAGAGCATAACTCCCTTTGGAACGCCAGTTGTTCCTGATGTGTAGATGATAGAGCAAGGTGCCTCAACATCAATTTCGTTTTCTAAAATTCCGCTTTCTGCAAGCTTTGAAGTGCCTTTTTCAACAGCGTCGGTAAAGTTGTCAATACAAAGACTGTGCTTAATTTCGCCTTCTTCAAATTCCTCTGTTAATGCCGCCTTTTTCGATGAATAAACAAGCATATCTGCTTCGCAGGAACGGTAGAGTGTTGCAGCTTCAGCAGGCTTTAACTCTTTGTCGAGCGGAACGATGATGTTTGAGCCAATAGTTGCCGCGAAGTATGTAACAATCCATTCATAGCTGTTTTCTGCATATAGTGCAATCTTGCTGTCTTTTACACCAATAGTGTAAAAATAACTTGCCAGACCGAAAACATCTTCTTTAAATTGTTCATAATTTACACTTATCTTTTTGCCGCCTATGGAATATTCAAAAGCTGCTTGTTTTCCAAACTTGCTGCTTGCACGTTCTACTACTTCACGCAGAGTGCGAACGTGGTCAATCTTGTTGTAAGGATAATTCTTTCCCATTTTTTGTTCCTCCTTATTCTTCGCCCGACATTTTTGCCGCCTGGTCGGCGGTTATAAGGGCATCAATCAGCTCATCCAAAGAGCCGTTTAAAACTTGTTCCAGCTTATATAGGGTAAGGTTAATCCTGTGGTCAGTCACACGGCTTTGCGGGAAGTTGTAGGTGCGGATTCGCTCGCTTCGGTCGCCTGAGCCGATTTGTGACTTTCTCTCGTCTGCAATTTGTGAATGACGCTGTGCTTCCATTTCCTCGTAAATTCGTGAACGCAGAATTTTCATTGCCTTATCCTTGTTCTTAAACTGTGACTTTTCGTCCTGACAGGAAACGACAATTCCTGTAGGTATATGTGTAATACGTACAGCTGAGTCGGTAGTGTTTACACACTGTCCGCCCGGACCACCTGCACGGAACACGTCAATTCTTAAATCGTTAGGGTTAATATCAACCTCGACTTCTTCAACCTCGGGAAGAACTGCAACTGTTGCGGCTGAAGTCTGAATTCTTCCTTGAGATTCTGTGGTAGGAACTCTTTGGACTCTATGCACACCGCTTTCAAATTTAAACTTTGAATATGCGCCCTGCCCTGAAATCGAAAAGGTGATTTCCTTGTATCCGCCGATGTCGGTTGGATTGGAAGAAAGAATTTCTATCTTCCATTGCTTGCTCTCGGCATACATTGTATACATTCTGAAAAGGTCTGCTGCAAAAAGTGCCGCCTCCTCGCCACCTGTACCGCCGCGTATTTCAATAATAACGTTTTTATCGTCGTTCGGGTCTTTTGGAAGTAGAAGAATTTTCAGCTCACCTGTTGCGGCTTCAAGCGTGTCTTCTGCGTCTGAAAGCTCTATTTTGGCAAGTTCTTCAAGCTCCTTGTCGCCGCTTGACAAGATTTCCTTGCATTCTGAAATTGTCATTTTTGCAGCTTTATATTCTCGATATTTCTCGATTATAGGCGTAAGGTCGGAATTTTCTTTGCAATATTTACGAAACTCGTCCTGATCGCTGACAATGTCAGGGTCTGCAAGCTTTTTATTTACAAGTTCAAACCGCTCCTCAAGTGCCTCAAGTTTGTCAAACATATTATTCTCCTCATTTTACAATATATAGTTACATTATACACTATTTTGATGAAAAATACAATATGTAATGACAAAAAATATATGAACAAAAGGAATGAGGTGTGATATAATAAATATACCACATACCACAAATTAATATTTTATCTCGTGCCATTTTTTCTTTCTCAAAATCCTTTAATATTTGGCTAAAATGCTTGATTTTTTTGCCTTTTTATGATATAATTAAGTAGTTAAAATACAGCTAATTTTTCCGATTAGGAGGAACTTTAAAGTGGCTAAAAAATTTGTTGAAAAAGAGCTTGATATGGAGGCTATAAATAACCAAAAAATAGTCGATGTTGAGCTTAATTCGGAAATGAAGAAATCATATATTGATTACGCGATGAGTGTTATTGTTTCTCGTGCACTCCCAGATGTTCGTGACGGTTTAAAGCCTGTTCACAGACGTATCTTATATGATATGTACGAGTCTGGACTTTTGTATGAAGCGGATTTTAGAAAGTCTGCGGCAACTGTCGGTGACGTGCTTGGTAAATATCACCCGCACGGTGACGCGTCTGTTTATGATGCGATGGTGCGACTCGGTCAGGATTTTTCTTTAAGGTATCCTCTTGTTCAGGGTAAAGGTAACTTTGGTTCAATCGACGGAGACCCGCCTGCTGCTTATCGTTATACAGAGGCTAAAATGTCAAAGATGGCAGCTGAAATGCTGTCCGACATTGAAAAGCAGACTGTTGATATGGTGCCAAACTATGATGATAAGCTTTTAGAACCGGATGTTTTGCCGTCAAGATTCCCTAATCTTTTGATTAACGGCTCATCAGGTATCGCAGTTGGTATGGCGACAAATATCCCGCCGCATAACCTTTCTGAAGTTATCGATGGTATCATTGCAACAATCGATGAGCCGATGATTACAATCGAAGAACTGATGCAGAACTATATCGCCGGTCCGGACTTCCCGACAGGCGGCGTAATTATGGGAAAAAGCGGTATCAGAAAGGCTTATACGACAGGACGAGGCAGAATAATCGTTCGCGCAAAGGCTGAAATTGAGGAGCTTCCGGGAGGAAGACAGAGAATTGTTGTTTCCGAGCTGCCTTATCAGGTTAATAAGGCAAGGCTTGAAAAATATATAAATGAGCTGGTTCGCGACGGCAAGCTTGACGGAATTTCGTCAACACGTGATGAGTCGGACGCAAATATGCACTTTATCATAGATTTAAAACGAGACGCAAATGCGAATGTTGTTTTAAATAATCTTTATAAGTTCACACAGATGCAGGAAACCTTTGGTACAATTATGCTTGCATTGGTGGACAAGGAGCCGAAAATTCTCACCTTAAGAGAAATGATTGATGCATATATCCATCATCAGCAGGACGTAATCCGCCGCCGTACACAGTTTGACCTTACAAAAGCAGAAGAAAGACTGCACCTTTTGGAGGGCTACAAGCTTGTTGTAGAAAATATAGACGAAGTTATAGCTACTATCAGAAAATCTGCGTCAATTAATGATGCAAAGCTGGCACTTTGCGAAAAATTTGGTCTTTCTGATGTTCAGGCGACAGCGATTGTGCAGATGCAGCTTGGACGTCTCTCCGGTATGGAACGTGAAAAAATAGAAACCGAATATGACCAGACCGTTGAAAAGATTGCAGGACTTCGCGATATTTTAGAGCATAAGGAAAAGGTGCTTGATATTATCAAGGAAGACCTTTTAAAAATAAAGGCGAAGTACGGCGATGAAAGACGTACCGAGATTTCAATGTCGGCTATTGACTTAGAGGATGAAGACCTGATTGAAGAAGAGGATGTTGTAATTACTCTTACGCATACAGGTTATACTAAGAGAGTGCCGGTTGACACATATAAATCTCAGCATAGAGGCGGAAGAGGTATTTCGGGTATGCAGACCCGTGAGGAGGATTTTGTTGAGCATCTGTTTACGACCTCAACACATAACCATATCCTGTTTTTCACGAATAAGGGTATTGTATATCACTTAAAGGCATACCAGATTCCTGAGGCGGGAAGACAAGCTAAGGGAACTGCGATTGTAAATCTCCTGCCGCTTGAAAAGGAAGAAAAAATTACAGCGATGATTCCTGTTTCAGATTTTGAGGGTGATAACTTCCTGACCTTTATAACAAAGGACGGAACTGTTAAGAAAACAGACCTTATGGCCTACTCAAAAATCCGTGCAAGTGGTCTTCGCGCGATTGATATTGCCGAAGGTGACGAGCTTATTAGTGTTCAGATTACTGATAAAGACAGCGAAATTATGATAGGAACGCATAAGGGTATGGCAATTCGCTTTAGAGGTGATGATGTAAGGCCTATGGGAAGAACTGCGCACGGTGTCCGCGGAATTAGGCTTAAAAAAGGTGATTATGTTGTTGCTGCTGTTTCGGTACGTGAAGATGCAAAGCTTCTTACAATAACAGAAAACGGATATGGTAAAAAGACAGACTTTGATGAGTACAAGGTTCAGTCCCGTGGCGGAATGGGTGTGTTTAACTATAAGCTGACCGAAAAAACAGGTAACGTTTCGGGTATGGCGGCTGTTTGTGATGAGGATGACGTTATGATGATTACATCCGACGGAATAATCATAAGAACACATACTGCAGAAATAAGCACATTTGGAAGACAAACACAGGGTGTCCGCGTTATGAGGCTTGCAGATGATGTAAAGGTAGTTAGTATGGGCGTAACGCCGCATATAGAAGAGGAAAGCACAGAAGGTGAGGAAATAAATAATGAGGAATAAAAAAACTGTATTTAGCTTGATTTTGAGTGCGCTGCTTATGGTCTCTTTATTTGTGGTATCAGGCTGCAATCAGGAAAAAGACAGTAGCAAAGAGATTATTGATATTAAAATTTCACTTGAAGACGGAAGAGAAATTAAAGCAGAGCTTTATCCTGAAATTGCGCCGATTACGGTTAATAACTTTGTCAAGTTGATAAATGAAGATTTTTATGACGGGCTGATTTTCCACAGAGTTATAGAAGGCTTTATGATTCAGGGCGGTGGATATGATTCAAAATTCTATAACGGAGACTTTAACCAAAAAGAAGCTGATGAAATAAAGGGAGAATTTTCCGGAAATAGTGTAAGAAATGATTTGAAGCACACAAGGGGAGTTCTTTCAATGGCAAGAACGAGTGCACCAAATTCCGCATCAAGCCAGTTCTTCATTATGCATCAGGATACACCGAGTCTGGACGGTCAGTATGCGGCATTTGGAAAGGTTACAGAGGGAATTGAAATTGTTGACGAGATTGCCGCTACTCCAAAAATTGAAATTGAGGGGTTTGTGACATTTGAGGGTCAGGACTATAAGCAGACAATGCAGGATGTTCCCGCAGAGCCGATTGTTATTAAGACGATTGAAATTGTAGAAGAAACTGTTGAATAATTGATTTTATAAATGAAAAAGGGGATAAGATATGGCAAACATAGAAATTGAAATGTTAAATGGAGACATCATAAAGGCGGAGCTTTATCCGGAAATTGCACCGATTACGGTTGAAAATTTTTTAAGACTTATAAAAGGAAATTTCTTTGACGGACTTATTTTCCACCGCGTCATTAAAGGCTTTATGATTCAGGGCGGTGGTTATGATGCAGCAGGAAATCATATTGATGCGGCAACAATCCGCGGAGAATTTGCGGCAAATGGCATCCAGAATGACTTAAAGCACACAAGAGGAGTTCTCTCAATGGCAAGAACAATGATAAAGGATTCAGCATCAAGTCAGTTCTTTATTATGCATCAGGACGCACCGCATTTGGACGGTCAGTATGCGGCATTTGGAAAGGTCACAGAGGGAATTGAAATTGTTGATAAAATCGCAGAGTGCGAAACTGATTACAGTGATGCACCGATTGAAAAGCAAATTATTAAGACAATAAGACTTGCATAAAAAGAACGGCCCTGAGCCGTTCTTTTTATGCGCATTTTCAAAACGATTGTATCCCAAGATGCGTTCCACTGATTGAAACAACCGCCACCTTAGTGCCAAGGTTATCTGTTATGTCAATCTCATAAAAACAGGTATGCTTGCCGCCCTTTATAAGCCTTGATTCGCCGAAAAGTGTATCACCTTTAGGTGATGAAAGATGGCTTATCTGACTCACAACAGAGACGGTTATAGGCTGCTTAAAGTTAGTAGCAATCGCAAAAACAAAGTCGGCAAGTGTAAACATAACACCGCCCATAACGTGTCCTACAGCATTTTTGTGGCGACTGTCGAGCTTTAAACTGCATTTTGCGTATTTCTCGCCTACTGCATCTATCTCTATTCCTGTGGCTTCTGTTGCATATTTGTCATTTTTGAAAAATTCTCTTGCTTCCTGCAATTCTGTCATTTGTTTTCCTCCGTAATTTACTCACTTTTATTTACAATAACAATATCATTTTCGCAAATTTTTGTATTCCCGTCAGGGATAATGATACGTTCACCGCGCTTTATCATTATAATAAGCTCACCGCTTGTGGAAATTTCTCTGAGATGCTTTCCGTACCAGGCATCAGCTTTATCAATTTCGTGTTCAAAGATGCGTACCCCGTCAATAGTTTCGCTTGACCTTCCACATAAAATTACTTTATCACCTGATTTTAGCTCTGTTTTGCCATTTGGGATTATCTTTTCTTCGCCCCTGATAATGAGTGCAAGTACCAGATTGAGCGGCAGAGCAAGGTCTTTGATACTCTTTTCTGTCCAATGATGACCATCGCTAAGGGTAATCTGTATGAAGCTCACAGGAAGCTCATAGGAATAGTCGGTAAATGTTTTCATAACGTCGCCGCTGTCGTCAGTCATATCAAGTTTTTTTGCTGTGATGGGCAAAAGTGTTCCTTGCAGAAGGATTGAGAAAAGGACAATCATAAATACTGTATGGAAAATATCATTACCTATATGTGCGGGATGGATAACTGTCATAATTGCAAAAACGATTGATGCCGCACCTCTTAAACCTGCCCAGGACACTAAAAGCTGTTGTTTTATCGAGCACTTAAACGGGGAAAGGATTAAAAATACCGATAAAGGTCTTGCCACAAATGTCAAAAAGAGAGCAATGAGGGATGCAGGAAGTATAATTTTATGAAACTCTGATGGGAAGGATAAAAGTCCTAACAGGAAGAATAGAAGCATCTGCATAAGGCCCGTAACTCCGTCAAAAAAGTGCACAATTGCCTGTTTGTTTCTAAGCTTGTTATTTCCGAGAATGATGCCTGTTATGTATGCAGATAAGTATCCATTTCCACCGAGGCTTGCAGGGATTGCATAGGAAATCAAGGCGATTGCAGCTACAAAAACTGCATCAAAGCCGTCAGAGTTAAATTCAAATTTTTTCATAAAGAAAAGTGAAAGATACGCGACTATAACTCCAAATAACACGCCGAATACAATCTGTGCAAAAAGCATATAGGCTATGCCGCCGCCACTGACATCACCATTCATAAGTGACAGAATTATCGCTGTCAGCATATATGAAAACGGGTCATTACTGCCACTTTCGAGCTCTAAAAGAGATGCCGTGTTATACTTTAAATTAAGCTTTTTTGAACGTAGGATAGAAAAGACGGAAGCGGCGTCGGTTGAGCTTATAACCGCACCCATTAAAAGCCCCTCTAAAACACTCATTTTAAGGCCAAATATGCAAAAAAGCCCAACAAAGCCCGCAGTAAGCATAGTTCCCAAGGAGGAAAGCAGGACTGCGCGCGTGACAACAGGCTTGGCTTCTTTAAGGCGCGTGCCTGCACCACCGTAGAACATAATAAAGACGAGTGCTATGGTGCATATCTGTTCTGTGAAAAAGTAATTGTCAAAATGTATTTTAAAGAGTCCGTCCGAACCGAAAATCATTCCGAGCAGCATAAATGCGAGAAGCATTGGCACGCCAAGCTTACCCGATATTTTATTAAATATTACACATACAATAATTATTACTGCAGCAATAAGCATATATGTTGCCATAAACCGTACCTCCTTGTATGTTTTATGCCACATCCGCAAACAAATATCGGGCAGAAGAAACCTCCTTCCGCCCGATAATATTATATTATCATATTTTTACCAAATTGTCAATGTAAAGCTTTTCTTCCTATAACTTTATTTTCTGTGGAATGATTTTTTGTTGAGATTTCGCACAGAAATTGATTTTTACATAAAGAAAATGGGCAAAGTTTATAACTTTGTCCATTACCTAAACACATATTCCTTTTAATTAATAAAAAAACTACCTATTCTTTATAAATTGATAATCCCCATTTTTTCTAATGCTACAAGTATTAATCCAAAAATTAAACCTAAAACAACTATCAACAATCTTTGCTTTAATATCCCTTTACTGTCATTTGCTCTATTCTCGTCCAACCAATATCTATTAAAACCTACTCTTTTAACAATTCCCGCACTAAGCATTTTATGCATTCTATCAGGGTCAAGCAAGTTTTGTCCATCAGGAAACAACTCTGCTTTAGTTACAGCATTTTCCTTTGAGAGTGCGTTCAACTCCCTAAATCTTTCATAATATTTAGTAAAAGTATCATCCAGCATTTTTTTATATAAATCTGCCATTATATATCTCTCCAATCTTTTGTTTTCTACATAAATTATAGCAAAAACACATCCTAAAGTCAACAATTTTGGCAATTTTCGGCATAGTGCCCTGTTCGGGTTATTTCCTTCTGGTGGATATCCCCGAAGAAGAAAAAACCGACACTTATATATATTTGCCTATTAATTTTTCTAAAAAACTATGCTTTTTAAGGGGTAAAATCAGTAAAAAAATAGGTTTGGAAAATCTTCCGGGAAAAACCGACACCTATAAATGACACCTATTAAAAAGCCTCCCTTGTGTAAAGGGAGGGGGACCGCTTTAGCGGTGGAGGGATTGTTTAACCTCATTATCAATAAACATACATATTCCCTCAAAGTTTTTGTTTATATCAAGATTGAATATTCTTATAACTTTTAATCCATATTGTTCTAAAAACTCGGTTCTCAAAGCATCTGCCTCAATACCCTTATCCTCATAATGTTGCGAACCATCCAATTCAATAACAAGCTTTGCTTTGGCACAGTAAAAATCAACTATATATTTTCCTATAACTTTCTGTCTTATAAACCTGATAGGATATCCTCTTAAGAAATCATACCAAAGGTGATTTTCTTCTTTCGTCATATTCTTTCTCAATGCTTTTGCAAGTGGTACAATTTCTTTGTTGTGTTTATAGTCCATTTCAATCCCTCCGAGTTGCTACGCAACCCACCTCCCTTTGCACAAGGGAGGCTTTTTTTGTGTTTTTAAATCCCAAGAAGTCTTTTTGCGTTTTTGTAAAAAATCAGCTCTTTGTCATTTGGTGTAAGCTCTAAAGAATTTATTATTTCTGCGTCTTTTTTTCCGTCAGTCCAGGGTGAGTCCGAGCCAAACAAAATTTTATGGCTCCCGTGATTTTTTACAATTCGGTAGAACTGCTTTTGGTCTTTTATAATATCAAGGCAATAGCTTGTATCAAACAAAACATTTTCGCCGACTAAATATTCTTCCACCTCATCCCAAAGCATACAGCCACCCATGTGAGCAAGCACAACCTTTGAACAGTCAACATTTTTAACAAACTTTAAAGCCGCTTTAGGCTCTGCCATAACAGTGCTAAACCCGCTGTCAAGTCCTGCGTGTATTACCACAATCAAATTGTTTTTTACAGCCTCTTCAACCACTTTTATAAATTTTACGTGGTCAATTCTCATATTTTGAAAATAAGGATGCAATTTAATTCCTTTAAAGTCCATCTGTTTTATTTGCTTTAAATGCTCTTTATAGTCGTCATCCTCAGGATGGATTGCCCCGAAAGAAATCACATTTTCTGTTTTATTAACTTCTTGAGCAAACCTGTTCATAGACTCAAAATGCGACGGTTTGGTTGCAATAGGCATAACTACTGAAATATCAATTCCCGACCTTTTCATATAACTTAAAAGTCCGTTTAACGTCGCATCTGACTTGTTTTCAATGGGATATCCATTTTCTTTAGACTGGTTTTTTAAAAATTCAATCGTACTCCCTGCAAGTTTATCAGGGAAAATATGTGTATGAAAGTCAATCATCATAATGTTTACCTCTAAAAATTCAAGCGAGCCTAAAGGCCCGCCTGATAAATTATCTTTGTACTCTTCCCGA
>JAZNNI010000081.1:0-2720 GCA_045580145.1 Clostridia bacterium | reverse complement strand
ATAGTTAAGAATAGGTATGCGGTTTAATTTTTCTGTTTTTATGTAATATACCTTATCATCATTTTTTATAACTTTATTGTCAAATTCATATATTTCCCCACAATCTCTTACAAAGGAAATTCTATATTTACTGCGGTCTATACTTCTATAGATGTCCTGAATAAGGCTTGTTACTCCACCAAGAGTAAAACTATTTACAAAAACCAAAATTTTTTTCATAATATCACCTTTTATATATTGCCTGCAACAGCTTAGGCATATTTACTGCCAAATAAAGAACTGTCTTTTCTTTTATTGTTAAAAATCCGTTCCTAAATATATCTCTTTTATTCTTATAAAGTTTGCAAAATGCTTCCATATATTCTTTATTTTTTGTAAGATTTCCGCAGGATGCCATTTTATATATATCATTCAGCAAATACCTGATTATTCCTAATTGTAATTCTCCGTCAGTAATGTCTGAAAGCATATTTTTTACTATTTTTATTTTGTCTGCCCGCACCATATAACCGCTAACATTCATTATGCTTCCCTGTCGTTGAAGGTACGCATATTTTTTCATCGGCGAATATGCAACTCTATTTGAAAGCATTATAAGCTTATACGTTGTTGCCAAGTCCTCATATAATAATCCTTTTGGGAAGCGAATTTCCCGAAACAAATCCCTTTTATAGAGCTTGTTCCATGCATTAACAGTAAACAGCCTATTGCATATCATTTGCCTAAGTGCCACTTTACTGTCAAGCACACATATCTCTCTGCTATCCTCATATATAGCAGCTTCACCTTCGCCAACAATTACTGCCCGACATACTGCCATATCGCAATCGTTCTCTGTGATGATCTTATAAAGACTATCATACATATCAGGAGCTATATAGTCATCGCTGTCAACAAACCCAATATACTCACCTGTTGCAACTTCAATTCCAGCATTTCTGGCATCTGACAAGCCACCGTTTTCTTTGTGTATCACTTTTATACGGGGGTCTAACTTTTCATATTCGTCGCAAATTTTAGGGCAATTATCAGGCGATCCGTCATCAACCAAAATTATTTCAAGATTTTTATACGACTGGTTTAGTATGCTGTTCACACATAAATTAAGATATTTTTCAACATTATAAACAGGCACGATTACACTTATTACACTTTCTTGCATAGCATTATCTCCTTTAGCTTCAACCGCATTCGTTCACTTATAGACCTTTTTGTTGCATAGTATTCTCCTTACAAACATTTTTCACCTTATACACCGGAACAATTATACTTATTATAAGTGAATTTCTTTTAGGCCTAGTTCCTTTTTATAAAAGTTTTTATAATTTCTGTAATCAACATTTTGGTTGAAATTTTCAAAGTTTTTTTCTGCATATTATATGCTTTTTTGCCTACGTTTTTGGAAATTGCCGCAAGGGTTCTATGATTTCTGTAGTATATGTATGGTATGTATGCCAGAGCCTCTCCACCCATTGAAGTAAGTGTCTCAACATATATTTTCTCAAGTCCCAAAACCCTATTTCGCCACGCTGTATCATCCTCATTCCACACCTTTTTAGAAAGACTGCCCTCTCGGTCAACTCTTCCATATAACTTCTCTTTTAAGTGTCCGCATCTGTATTTATATGCTATAGGCATCAGCATTTGTATATTCTGACCATATCTTGAAGGATAAATTTCTTTTTGTGGATTAACATCTAAAAATGCACTCATTCTGAGCATATATCCGCAAGGATTATATACTACATTTCCTGAAAGAACATTTTTGAAGATATATCCGTTTTTCGGAATTTTGGCTTTTATGTTGCCGGCAGGAGCTTTTATATCTTTTTCGGAAAAGGTCTGGCCGTCAGAATATACAAAACCAAATTCAGGGTGTTCTTCCAAATAAGCCACTCTTTTTTCAATGCTTTTAGAGAACAGAAAATCATCGGTATCAGGCCAGATTAAATATTCTCCGGTCGTGTGTTTAAGACCATCGTTTATAGCAGCTCCTGTACCTCCGTTTTGCTTACTTACATATTTAAGTGTTATTCCTGATTTTTCGAGCTTGTCAGCATAAGACAAAATTACTTCTTCTGTCTTATCAGTTGACCCATCATTTACGAGAACAATCTCCAAGGGTCTGTATGTCTGCTTCAGCAGTGCCTCAAGATATCTTTCTATGTAGGCTTCGCCATTATAGCACGGAGACACAATACTAACTAATTTATTCATGATTTCCCCTTCTTAACATAAATTTTCTTATGGAAAAGATTGCATTGTTCTTAAACAGTTTGGTTTTGTACTTTTTGTTTATATATGTACTAATACCAAGCTTGTTGTAGTCATCAAATTCCTTGTTTCTCCAGAATATTTTTTTATCATTTGTTTTAACCGCATATGCATAATCCACATATTTTTTCTCTAATGGATATATCTCAAAATCGCCGGAAATTGATTTTAATAAATCCTCACCCTTTTTGTTGTTGGTAAAAATAAGAGATATTCCTTTATTATCATTAAGCTCAGGCTTATATGAAAATACACCCCAGAAATCTGCTATGGTTATATCGGAGTCATGATAACAAGGTTTGTCACAGGTATAGCAAGATTTTCTTAAAAACATGTTATCCATCATTGTTGCAAGAAAAAACCATTCACACCTTCCGACAGTTTTTGTTGTCTTTTTATTATCATACTTTACCTTTATTCCATGTTGCGACCAGCCGAAATCCTTG
>JAZNNI010000080.1:0-15389 GCA_045580145.1 Clostridia bacterium | reverse complement strand
CACCACGCCAAGATTCTTACGGGGGATTTGGGACAGATTTCTTCCTCTTTTGAAAGAAATCTC
The DNA here is from genome assembly GCA_045580145.1 of Clostridia bacterium. Taxonomy (GTDB): domain Bacteria; phylum Bacillota; class Clostridia; order UBA1381; family UBA1381; genus UBA1738. The sequence continues at coordinate 15,326 of JAZNNI010000080.1, read as the reverse complement.
GAATATTCCCTTTATAATGAAAACGGTGCCTTGATCGAATCGCGCCACATTCTGCTTCCCGAACGCAGCATTAAAGTGGAATTTTCCGTTTATAAGTCCAAAGTCGTTCCCCTCACGGTTCAGAGCTTGAACGGCTGGTGGAAAAAGGAAAGCATGAAATTTACCGTTTCTCCCGAAACGATCACAATCAAGGGCGATCCGGCTCTTGTGGACAGTGTGTCTTCTGTTCCGGCAATTATCTTGGATGAAACCAAACTGGATTCCAACCGTTATACCAAGACCCTCACTCCCTCTCAAATCGTTTTGCCCGAGGGAATCGCTTTGGGTGAAATGCTGGGGGACATCAATGTCAATCTCGCCCTTTCGGACAACGCTTCCCGAACGCTGAAGATGAATTTAAATTCCAACCACGTGGCGGTCACTCCGCCCAAAGGGGATCTGACCTATACCTTTGACGATGCCGCGCTCAGCTTTAAGATCCGCGGAAGCTTTGAAACCATACACAAAGCCGATCCGAACGACTTCTATTTGAACATCGATCTTTCGGATCTTGCCACCTCCGGTACGACTCAGGTTCCGATCCAAATCGTGCAAACCTCTGCCAGCGAAGGCAAATATTATCCGGTGGGTGAATATACCGTTTCGGTTACCGTCAGTTAAAAAAAGAAAGCGTGCCTTCGCACGCTTTCTTTTTTCTTTGTTTTCAGCAGAAGCAGAAAAGCAGAATGATAACAGCGATCAAAATGACCCAGAGCAAAACGTCTTTACTGAAAAGATTGCAAGCGCAGTTCATAGTGTTACCCCTTTTTGTTTGATACCTGCCGTAGGCGGGCTCATTGATAGAATATGTCCTGCCCCGAAAAGTGTGAAAAGCCGAGCGAAACACGGCTGCATAAAAAAATAAAATTTGAAAAAACTCTTGACAAAAAACACGGCTTCTACTATAATATCGTATGCTGCTTGCGAGAGTGGCGGAATTGGCAGACGCGCTAGCTTGAGGTGCTAGTGGTAGTAATACTATGTGGGTTCAAGTCCCGTCTCTCGCACCAAAGCATTCAAACCCGAACCTTTTACCAATCGGTGAAACGTTCGGGTTTGTTGTTTTCTTAAAAGATGTTAAATAAGCCTTTGTTTGTGGCAGTACAGAGTGTTTTGCTCTGTACTGCCACTTCTTCGTTTCAGAAGATTTCTTACATAGAGGAGATTTGAAATGAAGACTAAAAAAGCATCTAAAACTAACATAACAAGATTTATTTTCTTTACCATTGCACTTACATATAATTTAATATTGGGATTTTATCTGAGAGACTTTCTTGTCCTCTCTCCCACTCTACAGGTGTTCTATATGCTATCGGCTCTACCGACTTTGTTTTTAACCGTTAAGATAAATTCAAAAGCAATGAGATCGACGGTTAATATTTCGCTGATACTCATTGCTTGTATGAATATTACTTATGCGATTTATTGTCGAAGAATATTTCCCGTTTTAGCAATCATATCACTTGGTATTGTCTTTATGTATTTTGTTGCTTTTGCCAACGCTACTCATAAAGATAAGTTATTGACGAAAATATATGTTTTAATAGTATCTGCACTTATAGTCGCATTGCTTTTTTTAGCATATATTTTCGTCTACAAACAGGCTGATCTTTCTCTTACCAACGGTAAAGCAACCTTGTGGGATACAGACACTGTTAAATTTGCTGACGAGATTTGTGCCGATTGTGATACTGATGAAGAAAAAGCAAAAGCAATATACGAATGGATGATACATAGTTTCGAGTATGACTATGACTGTAATCCATTAATACAGTATTTCAATATTCGCAAAACCTTAAGCACCCGAAAAGGCATCTGTTATGACTTTTCCCATCTGTTCGCTGCACTCTGCCGCGGTCAGAACATTCCTTGCTATGTTGTCGATGGCGATAAGCGAGATAATATCCAATATCACCACACTTGGAATCGAGTATACCTTGATGGCTCTTGGTGGAATATGGATGTAACCTTTGATACAGTTCAAACAAAAAAGCATGAACAACTTTATGGGTTTAAAAAAATAGGAAATCCCTATATTCAAGACAAAGAATACCAAATAACGAAAATATATTGAATTAAGCAATATTAAAGCCGCTCGTTTGGGCGGCTTTTAAGTTCATAAAGTTAATAATAATAAAAATGCCGATATCGGCAAAAATATAATAAATACTAATTTTTAACGATTGACATTTTGCCGATGTTGTGGTATACTAATAACAGTAAATTTGGAGGTAGGAATATGAAATATCTATCCGTTAAAGAGGTTGCTTTACTTTGGAATACATCCGAGCGTAGCGTTCGCAATTATTGTGCCGCAGGTCGTGTCCCCGGCGCTTTCCTTACAGGCAAAACATGGAACATACCCGAAAATGCTGAGAAGCCCGAAAGGAGCAATAAAAGCAAAACGGCTCCGCAGACTTTGCTTGATATTTTAAAAGAGGAAAAGCGCAGTCAGACCCACGGAGGAATTTATCATAAAATACAGATTGAATTAACCTATAACTCCAATCATATCGAAGGCAGCCGCCTCACTCATGATCAGACACGCTATATCTTTGAAACAAACACTATAGGTTTAACCGAGGAAGGCGTTCGTGTTGACGATATTATTGAAACCGCAACCCACTTCCGTTGCATCGATGAAATCATTGAAAGTGCAAAATCGCAGCTCAGCGAAAAGTTTATCAAACATTTGCATTTCATCCTCAAGACCGGAACAAGCGATTCAAAAAAAGATTGGTTTGCAGTCGGTGATTATAAAAAGTTGCCTAACGAAGTTGGTGGTATGGAAACCACCTTACCCGAAGATGTATCGGTTGAAATGAAAAAGCTCCTTGCTGATTATAACAGCAAAGAGAATGTAACTCTAGAAGATATTATTGAGTTCCACGTGCAGTTTGAACGCATACACCCATTCCAAGATGGTAACGGACGTGTCGGCAGACTCATTATGTTTAAAGAGTGCCTCAAACACGGTATCGTTCCCTTTATCATAGAGGACAAAATTAAAATGTTTTACTATCGTGGTCTTAAAGAGTGGAATCAGGAGAAAGGATACCTCACCGATACCTGCCTTTCTGCTCAGGATACATTTAAAGCTTATTTGGATTATTTTAGAATTCCTTACAAAAAATAATAGGAGAAAATATGAAAGCAAAAAAGTGGTTAACAATTATAACGTTAGCTGTTACGCTAGTGGCAATGATAGTTGCGTTATATGCGAAGTGCAAAAAGTATGACCTTGCCTATGATTTTTCTATGGCAATTTTCGGTAGTGCCTTATTAGGATTTATTATGTCACTAACTGAATATTTTACGGAGCGTCGAAAGGCCATGGAAGATTTTTTAAGGGCATCTTATAAGGTTTATTCAAAGTTAAGAAAAATCAAATATATTGACATTGATGAACCGCGTGACCTCATTATTGATTGCATCGCGGAAGAGCAACACAACGCTCTTTGCTGTGGTTTAGAAGGCGAAACTGCAAAAGTGATGGGAATGATTGTTAATCATACAAAACGTGATGAGTATATCGCATGGATGGAAGCAAATGAGGTAATGTCATTTTCTGAAGACGATGACATCCAGGCCATATTGATTCAAATGTATAATCAACGTATTGAGGATTACAAAAAGTTGTTTCTGTCCCGAATCGATATGTATTTGGAAATTTCCAAGACAGATTTGGAAGACCTATCAAATGCTTATGGCAACTTGGATTTTCTTTTCGGTAATAATACTCTGCGACAAACAGCTTATGATTCCATTTATCAAAAATTACAAGATTGGCGCAACAAGCTGTTAAGCGAATCGTACCATTTTGGTTTATTAAAAGAAGGTAAAGGAAATTTTGTCATATGTGTTCGTAAACTGTTTGAACTAAATGATATGTTTTTCGAAGCTAAATCCGAACACGCAACAAGTGAAATTCATACAGTTGTATACCAGCATTTGTTTGATGATATGTCGGATAGAATAGAGGAGTTTCGTTGTTCAACATATTTTAAAAAGGATATTACATACGAAAAAAAGATCCCCATATTATCGAAGATCAAAAGAAAAAATACTTCGGCAACAAATGAGGGAGCCTAACATAGGAGGATAATATGAAAGATACAGAACGACGAGCAGCGGCGAAAGCCTTTGCGGAATATTGGAAAGATCGTGGTGACGAAAAGAGCGACAGCCAGTCCTTTTGGCTTTCTCTTGCACGTGACGTGTTGGGCGTTGCGGAGCCCGAAAAGTTTATATTGTTTGAAGAACGCGTAAAGTTGGACCATACCAGCTTTATTGACGGTCATATTCCCTCTACGCATGTGTTGATCGAACAGAAAAAGAAGGGACTTAATTTGCGTAGTCCTATTCGTCAATCGGATGGTACTTTGCTCAATCCTTTTCAGCAGGCACAGAGATATTCTGCGGCACTGCCTTATTCGCAGCGTCCTCGTTGGATCATCACTTGCAATTTTGAAGAGTTCCTTATCTACGATATGGAGAAGCCTACAGGTGAGCCGGAAAGTATAATGCTTAAGGATCTCGGCAAGGAGTATTATCGCCTGCAATTTCTTGTAGAAGAAAAGAGTGAGCTTCTGCACCGAGAGGAACAGATCTCCATCAAAGCCGGTGAGCTTGTGGGCAAACTGTACGATGCCATTCTGAAGCAGTATATTCATCCCGACAGTGAAGAAACTCTGCGCAGCTTGAATATGCTTTGTGTCCGTCTTGTATTTTGCCTTTATGCAGAGGACGCGGGTATTTTCGGCGGTCATCTGAAATTCCATAATTACATAAAGAGCTTTAACGTGAAAGACGTGCGCCGCGCACTCATCGACCTTTTCCGTGTACTCGATACCAAAACCGAAGAGCGCGATCCGTATATGGATGGTGCTTTGGCGACGTTCCCTTATGTAAACGGTGGTTTGTTTGCTGACGAAAATATTGAGATTCCTAATTTCACACAGGAAATCGTTGACCTTCTTCTTCATAATGCAAGTGAGGACTTTGACTGGAGCGACATCAGCCCCACCATCTTCGGCGCAGTATTTGAAAGCACCTTAAACCCCGAAACCCGCCGTAGCGGTGGTATGCACTACACCTCTATCGAAAATATACATAAAGTTATTGACCCACTATTCCTTGATGAACTGCGCGAAGAATTGGAAGAAATCAAGGCTATAAAGGTTGCCAAGACAAGAGAAACCAAAATAAATGATTTCCGTGAAAAGCTCGGAAACCTTACTTTCTTTGATCCTGCTTGTGGTTCGGGCAACTTTTTGACCGAAACCTATATTTCTCTGCGCCGTTTGGAAAATGAAGCTATTGAGGTTATTACGCAGGGGCAAATGCTCCTTGATTTTACCGGCATTATTAAAGTATCCATCGGTCAATTTTACGGTATCGAAATCAATGATTTCGCTGTTACTGTTGCTAAAACTGCCCTTTGGATTGCCGAAAGCCAAATGATGAAGGAAACAGAGGTTATTGCACACGTTAACCTTGATTTTTTGCCGCTCAAATCCTATGCCAATATTGTAGAAGGCAACGCTCTGCGCACCGATTGGGAAACTGTTGTGCCCAAAGACAAGCTGAATTACATTATGGGAAACCCTCCGTTTGTGGGATATTCTTTGCAGACAGCAGACCAAAAGCAGGATATCCTCTCCATCTATGTTGACGAAAAGGGTAAGCCTTATAAGACAGCGGGCAAAATCGACTATGTTTCGGGATGGTATTTTAAGGCGGCAGAATTAATGCACAATACCAATGTCCGTACTGCTTTCGTGTCTACAAACTCTATTACACAGGGCGAACAGGTTGCCGGTGTATGGAAACCCCTTTATGACCGTTTTAATATTCATATTGATTTTGCTCACCGCACATTCCGTTGGGATAGTGAAGCGAGCATTAAAGCACACGTACACTGTGTAATCGTTGGATTCAGCACTGTGCCCAATTATAAACAGAAGCAGCTGTATTCTTCTGAAAGAGTACAACATGTTGATAATATAAATGCGTATCTGATTTCTGCACCTACTGTATTTATTGAAAGCAGAACACAATCCATATGCGATGTGCCACAAATGGTATACGGTAATAAGCCTACTGATGGCGGATTCCTCTTTTTATCCCCCGAGGAAAAGGAGGACTTAGCGAAGAACGAGCCAAGCGCATTAAAATATGTTCGTCAAATATATGGGGCAACAGAGTATATCAACAACAAGGCGCGTTATTGTTTGTGGCTTGTTGGAATTTCTCCTGCTGAACTGCGAAGCTCTGCGTTTATTAGAGATCGTGTTGAAAAGGTAAGAGAATTTAGATTAAGTAGCACTAAAGATGCTACTCGCAGAAGTGCAGATACCCCCGCATTGTTCCAAGAAATCCGTCATCCAGACAGTCAATATATAATCATTCCACGTCATTCTTCCGAAAACAGAAAATACATTCCGTTTGGATTTGTAAATCCTGAAATTATAGTGAATGACGCCGTCCAAATTATACCTAATGCAGAACTGTACCATTTTGGAATTATGATGTCTAATGTTCATATGGCTTGGACACGCGCGGTCTGCGGAAGAATTAAAAGTGACTATAGATATTCCAAAGACGTGGTTTATAATAACTTCCCGTGGCCTATTCCTTCTGAGGAACAAAAAGCAAAGATAGAGCAAACTGCACAGGCAATTCTTGATGCTCGTGCTCTCTATCCTGATTGTTCTTTGGCTGATCTCTACGATGAATTGGCTATGCCACCAGAACTCCGAAAGGCACACCAAGCCAACGACCGCGCCGTAATGCAGGCGTATGGTTTTGATGTAAAGACTATGACGGAGAGCGCCTGTGTGGCAGAACTAATGAAAATGTATCAGAAATTGGTAAGTGAATAATGATGTTGCAACGTTCGGAAAAAATATAACAAAAACAATTAGTGAGGTGAAAAAGTGACCGAATTTGATAATTTGAAAAGAAGTTATATCTCCGCTATACAATGGGGATTGACTGCGAGAGTCGGCTATAACGAATCAAAACAAGGAAATGAAGTTCTCCATAAATTCTGTGAGAATCTCATCGAGAATAGTGACTACAACGACTCCAATAAAATGACGATGAAACACGAATTGAAAATTATAAAAGAAGCCCTCTCAAAAGAAATAGAATCTTTATATAGAAAATAAAGTTAATGGTGGTATAGTAAAAGTGAGTGATAAAATAATATATAGGCTGGATGATCTAATATCATTCCGAAAGTGTTCTCTGAGCGACGGAAACAAGGCGACATATGGGGATTGTACTAACTTTTCTACAGTAGAAGAAAACTGGAAAACATATTATTGTTGTAATCAAGAAGGAATTCATTTTCATTGCACTAAACATCCGGAGTTAGAATTAGATGTTCTATCTAATGAGTTCGGCAGACTTATTTATCAATGTCCGAGATGTAAAACGCCTATTTTAGTTGAAAATTATAGAGATTTAAGGAATCGCTGTCTGAAAAAGTTTAACATACCAGAGTTTAAAAATGCCAAGTTAATCAGACTTGATGATTGGTATGTTTCCGAAATTAAAGAAAAAATGAAAACAGAAACAGGTTATTGGATAAATACTGATGTGAAAACCGATAAAGATGGTGACACGATAATTGTGCTCTACATAGGACATAAAGACACAAAAGAGAAAGTGCAGTATTTTATTAAACCTGAAAAAGGACAGCTAACAAGTGACCACAAGGATATGGACCCGGCAAAGATACTTTCTAAAATTGAAGTACGTATTAAAGGCAGAACATTAACTCAAGAGTTTGACGATTGAGTGTGTTTGAACTTAAAATAATAACTACTATCAAACAAAAAAATGAGATAGTGAGGTGAATTCAATGAATAAATCCGAATGGGAAGAAATATTGTTTGAACAAGATCACTGTCTTTTGGTGAAAAGGCAGTTGCCAGAACATGATGAATTATTAAGCACACTCCGAGCATTGATACCCACTACAGGAAATCTTAACGAGATGTTTTGTAATATGTTTTTCAGTGAATCGGTGGAACTGTTAAAACACGCTTTTTTCCTATACGAGGATGGTTATTTTGATTGCGCATTCTATTCTTTACGACAGTCAATAGAGAATATGAACAATATGCTTTTATCTGCAGTTGATGCCGATAAGTATGAACTTTGGAAAGAAAAGGGTAGATTTCCGACGGATAAAGCAGTTAAGGATTTACTTAGCCGTCAAAATGATGCATATAATGAGATTAAAACTGTTATCCCGGAATTCTTTGAACAATATGATGAATTGTTGAAAAAAGCAAATAAGTATATACATAAACAGGGTTTTGATACCTTTTATGTTTCTAACAATATTTCAAATTTCACAGACCAAGAGGAGCGAACAAATCTTTTTCTTTCTTTTTTGAAATACGCCATAGGAATGATGTTGATTATGAATATTGCGTTAGATCCATTGTCCTTGGCTCTTTCGGATTATGAAGTTGACTCACATATACCGTTTGATCCAATGACAGAACCTATTCCTATAGGCATATTTGAGAAATATTTATCTTTAGATATCATCGAAAAGATAAAAACAACCGATCATTATACTACGTTAAAAGATTACTTTTTAAATATGGAAGAGCTAAACGAAGCTACCTATGCAGTGTTGAGATATAACTATTTTAATGTAGAACAATTGGATGAAATAGAAAAACAAATAACCCAACTGGATTTATCACAAGCACTTATGTTTTGTATTTTAAAGAGCAATATAAAGGCAACACACTTCTATTGGGATTATGGCATTTTAGGATATTCGACAAGTTATAAGCCTAAAGTTCATATAAAAGAATATCGTTCAAATCAGTTTGATGATTATTTGCAGGGTGATATTAAGTGTAACTGTGATTGGCAAGGGATGTATATTAGTGTTTTTAGAGCACTTGATTCTTATTTGATAGTTCAACACAATGAACCGCTTACCGAAACTCAAATTTCAACGCTGACATTTCTTGTTGAGGTGGCTAATCAACGTTATCAAAAAGAAATTAACGGTATATAAGTAGTATTGGACAAGCAAATGGGCACGGGAGATTTTTCTGTGCCCGTTTAATATAATCGCCGTTTTTCTTATTAAAATAAACCATTGGACTTATGGAAATTGCTGTAGTATATGTTTGTGTTGCAAAGGAGGTGGAATGCACATTATAACACTTGAAGATTTATACTATGGCAACATCAGTCTGAACAAAAGCACACTAAACAAGGCACAAAGGTGCGGTGGCTAATAGTATTGATACTTCAATTAAAATATGATAAAATAAAGTCCGGTTTATGGGACAGTAGTTGTGTTATTATCATATTACAGAGGTGATAAAATATGGATTTATGGGATAGACTTGCAGGTGGTCTTCAAGAATACGTTGAAAATTATTGCCTGTATATAAGTCAATCGAAGATCAAGCCGTCATACGAAGTGGACTATGAAATTGATTGCTTAGATAAGTTGCATAAGCATACCACTGTTAACGATTATTGGGTACATCAAATTTCCGGTTGTAACCATATCAACGACTTGCCGACATATTTACAGGAACTTGTGTTGCAGTATTTGCCTCGGTTCTTTATAAGATACCCAGAATATCAGAATTTAGATTGTTTGAAAATAAGTAATTTGTCTTTTTTAGATTACGGATTGCCTGTAGAACATACGTCCGATGTTGATGTGTCTGAAGAAATTGCAAAATTCAGAGAATATTGCAGGTTACTTGATAAGAAGCCCGAACAAATCACAGAAGAAGAGTTGCAGAAGTAAAGAGTAAGTGAAAAAGAGGTTTTCTATGTTTAAATTACATGATATTGTTAGAGTAAAAAAAGAATACCCTGAACTATCTTTAACACCCAATAATATTGGAACTATTGTTGATATTCATAACGGTGGCAAGGCTTATACTGTTGAGTTTATAGATAAAAATTTAGAAACTATAGAAGAAGCTCTCTATAGAGAATTTGCCGAAAGCGAGTTGGAAAAAGCTACAATAATACACGGTTTGGACTTGCCAAACGAAGTTGCAGAAAGAAATTCACTCATAATGTTGAAACAGTTAGGCATTACGAAAGAAGATATAGAGAACTGCGAGATAGATGACACAGATTACATATGTAATGATGATAATGTTTTAGAACAACTTATTGCCATTAGAAATATGACAGATGAGGAATTTGATAAGTATCAATGTGAAGTTCTAAAAAAAGAATATTTACCTTTCATAATTGTTGATGAGAACGAAAATATTATCGGCTTTAAAAGTGATACTCCTATAAATGCAAAGAGGGCCGCTAAAGAACACATTTTGATGAGCAAGAAGTTTGATGATATAACAAACTGTGAATATTGGGACAATCTAATTGAACAGTTAGGGTTATCTGATATTAAATTATGAGAGAGGTAAAACTCTCGGGCTGGTAATAGGGGGAGGAAATATTGTTGTTTAATGACATTTTTAACGAACAAATGACAAGTAATGAAGCAAGAATGGCGTTCTTTGAGGCTGTTGAAGGAAAAACAAAAGAGGAAGTTGAGCAAATCAAATCTGCATATTTTGAAGTGCTACATAAAATCACTAAAAAAGAATTCGAACTTGCAAAAGAAGGTTGGATGATTGATTAAAAATATACAGTTAAAGAGGTGTAGGCATTGAGTAGAGGTATAGGTGGTAACTGTCGTATCGTAGAAGAAGATGAACATACTGTAATTTACGAATACGGCGGATATAATCTTAATGAACCGGAATACAGAAATTTCGATTGTATTTTTGATGGCATCATAACCATTGAAAAAAGCGCTCTTGTCGAGCCGGAGATACATACAAAGCTCAAACGAACACAAGGTGGACAGAAAAAACTGGTTACGAAAAGAGTCCTAAGAGAAGTTCCGTATATGGAACTCATCGAATCAGGGAAAATTGAGATTCAGAATTGTAGCAACTGTTGGCACACGTTTCCATCAGGAAAAGATATAATTGCTTATTATTTGATATTTCACATTTTTGACAAGTATCAGGAAGAAGGGGTTTTACCGTCAACCGTTAGTTATAATGTTTGAGGATTGGAATAAATCATATCGTAATTAATGTTTTCTTGAAAGTCGAAATTAACCTTTTTTACATTTTTATCAAAGAGTCGCGGTGTCGCGGCTCTTAATTTTTTGTGTAAAAGAGGTTTTTTCTATGTTAGACAGAACAGAGTACGAAAATTATTGGTATGCCTTCCAGCAGAAGTTGGACAAACTTTTGGATGAGCGTAATATGACCTATCGAGAATTAAGTATTAAGCTTGGCAAATCCCCAGGATATATTCACGATGTTCTCAGCCGAAGAATCGATCCGTCCACTATATCTTTGTTTGAAATGGCAGCATATTTTGGCTGCACAATATGGGATTTTTTAAATATTACCAAGTAAAAGTTCCGGCGTATCGTTTGTCAAACAACACATCGGGCAAATCTATTGACGCTGAAAAAATCACATGATAAACTGACTATACTTCATTCATAATTAAGAAGGAGTGAACACAAAGAGCAATAAAAATGATTGTATATTATTGTTGCTCTTTGCCTACTTTTATGTTTTGTCCTTCGGTAAGTGACGGAGCAAAAAAAGAACCATAAAAGGAGGATTCGAACGGCTGAGCAATTTATTTGCTAAATTGTGATGGGAAGTTAGTTGCACCAATGCATTTTGGAGCCTTGGTGCCGAGTGCTACAGTCTGAGTTCTGCGACGGACTGAGAATCACTAGCAGAAAACCTTTAAAGTCGGGTTAGACTTTATCAGCCGATGCTCTAAGGCTGATTATCCGTAGGACCAAAGAACAGGAAATACGGAATTAAAGAGCTATCACGGTTATGGCAACGGACAAAGTGATATGAGGTAGATAGGGCGACAAATTTTTAATCGACCTATTACGTTGCTCAGGTTTATGATTCCTGTAAAAAAATCAGAACCCACTTTCACGCGGTGGTCCGAAATAAGATAGTAGGAAAAGCCGTGATATGCAAATCCCTTCACAAAGGCGATGTGAATTAAATTGTGCGGATAGCAGAGCCGTTACGAAACAAGGATTGTTCGACTGCGATCTGCCTTCACTTATGGCAGTTCATTAACGAAAATAAGTGTATAGCTTTGGTAAGGATTCAGCCTTAAGTTATTGACGAAAATTATGGAATCCACGACGTTTGAGAGTTCCGTCGTAAAATAAAACTGCTCAAGCGGTAGTGCTACCGTCCATTAAGGGAAATCTCCAGCCCTTACGGGAATAGCATACGAAGTTTCCGGGATTTAATCGTTGTTAAAAACAGAATGAAAATCCCCGCCGAACGAGTGTTTAGTCTCGGCAGGGCTGAAATGCCTTGCACTCGGCGTAGCGTCAGCAAGCAATACAAGGTTGTTTGCACTCTTGAACTACAAGAGAACGCGCACGGAAAATCTATTAATCTTGCATGAAGTGTAAATAGATTAAGCCAAGTACTAACCTTATTTTACAGCAGAATAACAGAACAGAATTTTCTTTTCGATATGATTTATGACTATCTCTTCGAGAGTATATGATTTACTTTTCGAGAGCAAGTTGCACCTGCGCCAAGTATAAACTTGGACAAGATTAAAGCTTTTCGGCTCTCTGCAAGTTGTCATTCGTATTATGAATGACAAGCTGCAGGAAGCCGAAGAAGATAATACACAAACTACAAAGCAGGTGCTATGACTATCATTTCTATGATGATAGATGATTGTCCTTTAGAAATGATTTATGACTCTCTTTTTGGGAGCCGAGCCGTTTCTATTGGACGAAGTCAGATAGAAACGGCTCGGAGACGTAGTCGGAGAGCCGAGATGAGCAGGGCATAATACCCCGCGTCAATAAAGAATCAGTAAGAAACGAAGGCTCGTACGCACCATTGACAGTGGGTGTATTATGCCCTGCGGACTTTCCTTTTAAGAGCCATATAGGTTAATGATAGATTTATTATAGATAACATTAACTGATGATATTTGTAATTATGATGTTACTGAATATGGCTCTTGTATGATTGATGATTGTATTTTCGAAATGATATATTACCTATCTTTTTGAAATAATATTTTGGAATTACTTTCATTCCCTTAAAAAAGGATTGTGCTGACCATCCGTTCGAGAGTACTTTCATTTCGAGTTTGGGTCAGCACAATCTCTGAAAGCAATTTTTTATGCCCCTCGTTTTGAAATGATATATGACTTTCATTTCGAAATGAGCAAAGCGTTCCTATTTACATTTTGAAATGCTTTATGACTGTCATTTTGAAATGAGGGGTAGAAAATTTTCGTACACAAAATTATTTTCGTCAGGAGAACCCCAGATATTTTATTGACGAAAATGCCATATAATCTATTTTTTTCGTACACAGCTTTTTACGCAAGGCTTGGTCCCTATCCTTGCGTTGAAATAAATTTTTTAAGAAAGGAGACGGTTTGCTATGTCAGATTCTAATAATATTACAGTGTTAAACCCGGGGCTGTATAAAAACCTGCTTGCTCAAGTCGAGTCCATCTATAAGCACAGCAATGAATTAAGCTTTAAAACAAGAGCACGGTACTACGAAGCAACAAAAAGGTTCTGTAAGTTTTTAGCGGATAATTATCGTCTGCAAAATTTCAAGAATGCGGAAGACCGACACTTCAAAGCCTATGTGGAGCATTTGAAAGAAAATAATGCAGCCGCAACAATTCAATCCGATCTGTCGGGCATACGGTATTTCCACAGAAAATCCGGTAGTAAAAACAGGCTATCCCCTAATAGCAAGTTGGCGCTACCAAAACGAGCAACGGGTGTTAAAGACCATTCGCTATTAGATAAAGAACTTGTCCGTATTCGACAGTGGGCTATCGAAAAAGGTCGACAGGACGTGGTTATTGGCTTTGACTTTGCCAGTGAATTTGGTTTAAGGCTTGAAGAGATTTGCACGCTGAGAGTTGAATACCTTATGTCTGCATTAAAGACCGGACAACTTGTCATAAAAGGCAAAGGCGGTCAGACAAGGGCTATCGATTTAAGCGCAAAGCAACGCAGTATTATTACCGATAATTTAAACTATGCCAGGTGTTCAGGTCGCTACCCGAGAGATTATTTAATCTCAGGCAGTGAAAAGGGCGGCGTTCAACGGGAAAAACGCTCGTTACAGAACTGGATGAGCTATAACAGAAAATACTTTATGGTAGAAAACCGCGAAGATTTGAGCGAAGACGGTAAAAAGAAAAGAACCGAGACAATTTCTTGGCACAGTCTGAGACACACCTATGCACAAAGAACCTACGCTGAAGCATTAAAAGAGCGCCCAAAGAAAGCACGAAAGATTGTTAGCGAAAACTTGGGCCACCACAGAACCGAAGTAACAAGAATCTATTTGGCTGATAAGCCAAAGAAAAAGTAATCTATTAATTAAAATTGTGAAGGAAGAATTTAAATTGACTACAATATCCTGCTGACGAAAATATGCGGGATTGATATATAGGGACAATAAAAGGAAGTAAAGATTAGGCGGTTTATCTGCCTATAGTTTATGGCGGTGGCGTCAAGCTACCGCTTGTTAAGGAGAATTTATATGTTATATGTTTCAAGGCTAGCCTCCAGCGGAAATGGAGGTAATGATATTTAAGGAGGTGTAGCTCATGAGCGATCCTAAGATTGTTTTTAAATCAGATGTTCCCGAAGAAGCGCTTGTTTCTTTAGCTATGTTCATGATGGAAGAGATGGAGCGTTTTATCGAAAGCGACATTGGAAAAGAAGAGTTTGAGAGATTGATGAGAGAAGCTTCGGAAGACGAAGAAGATTAAGATATAAGCGGTACGGCTGTACTGCCGTACCGCTAAATAAAATTATTAACGAAAATGGAGTGTATAAAAATTGTTTTACGTATTGACTATAAACCGTTTATGTGTTATAATAAACACAAATCATTTGGAGGTGAATTAGAATATGAATATTGTTGGAGAACGACTAAAAGAACTAAGGGTAAATGCGCGTTATTCTCAAAAGCAGTTAGCGGAATTGTGTGAGACAACACAAGCAACCATCGGTCGCTATGAAATGGGTGCTGCCGAGCCACCGTTCCAAAAACTATTGTGGTATGCAGACTTCTTTAATGTATCTTTGGATTATATCTTTGGAAGAACGGATAACCCACAAGGTATGCAAAAATACCCGGCAATTAAATCAGCACTTGAAAAGGATGGCGGTCTGGAAGCCCTAATGACAATGTGCTTT
>JAZNNI010000079.1:0-7777 GCA_045580145.1 Clostridia bacterium | reverse complement strand
AAAAAACACTTGCAAAACAAAAAAAACTGTGCTATACTATTAAATGGTGTTTTATGGCACTAAATATTAAAGAAGGAGGAATTACTGATGAGAGAAGGAATCCATCCGGAATACAAGCAGACTGTTATCAAATGTGCTTGCGGCGAAGTAATCGAAATTGGCTCTACAAAAGAGAATATCAACGTCGAAATTTGCTCAAAATGCCATCCTTTCTACACAGGTAAGCAGAAGCTTATTGATACAGGCGGACGTGTTGAGAAATTCAACAAGAGATTTAACCGTAAATAATTTTAGGGTTATTACAAATTTTATGAAACTTAAGGTTAAACCATTGCTTGGATGACCGAATCACCAACGGTTTCTCGGCAAATGGGGATCATTTAATTATAGGAGGTGAAAGCTATGACAAAGGAACGTAAGCAGGAAATTATCGCTACTTACGCAACTCACGAAGGAGATACAGGTTCTCCGGAAGTTCAGATTGCTCTTTTAACAGAAAGAATTAACCACTTGAATAACGAACACTTAAACTTCCACAAGAAGGATAACCACTCAAAGAGAGGTCTTCTGATGATGGTTGGTAAGAGAAGAAATCTTATGAACTACCTAAAGAGTCAGGATATCGAAAGATATCGTGCTTTAGTAGCTAAGTTAGGACTTAGAAAGTAATTTGATATGTTTATGGGCAAGCATTTATGTTTGCCCATATTTGCATATAGGAGATATAATATTTAGCACATAAATAGAGCCGAAAACCCGTTTTTCGTCTGTATTTATCTGCTAATATGTATCTCCAAAAAGAATATTTTTAAAAAGGAGAATGATTATGTTTAGAACCTTTGAAACAGAGCTGGCAGGCCGTCCGCTCATCATCGAAACAGGCAAAATGTGTTGCCTTGCAAATGGTCACTGCGTTGTTCGCTACGGTGACACAGTGGTTATGGTAAACGTAACTGCATCAAGAACTCCGAGAGAAGGAATCGACTTCTTCCCTCTCTCAGTTGACTATGAAGAAAAGCTTTATTCCGTTGGTAAAATCCCTGGCGGATACATTAAGCGTGAAGCAAAGCCATCAGAAAAGGCAATCTTAACATCACGTTGTATTGACAGACCAATCCGTCCGCTCTTCCCGGCTGACCTTCGAAACGACTGTACTGTTGTTGCGACAGTTTTATCTGTTGAACAGGACAACCCTCCGGAAGTTGCCGCTATGATTGGTACTTCAATCGCTCTTTCAATTTCCGATATTCCTTGGAATGGTCCTATCGGTGCGGTTTGGCTTGGCTTGGTTGACGGCGAATTCATTATCAACCCGACTGTTGAACAAAGAGAAAAATCAGAAATGCACGTTACTCTTGCAGGTACAAAAGAGAAAATCGTTATGATTGAAGCAGGCGGTAACGAAATCCCAGAAGATGTTATGCTTGATGGTATCAAGTTCGCTCACAAGGAAATTATCAAAATCTGCGAATTTATCGACACAGTTAAGGCTGAAATCGGCAAGCCTAAGTTTGAATATGAGCCTCATACACTTAACCAGGATTTATGGAATGCAGTAAAAGAGCTTGAATATGAAAACATAAAGCACGCACTCGACACTGACGACAAGAATGTCCGCGATGCAAGAATGGGTGTTGTTGAAGACGAAATAATTGAAAAACTTTCAGAGCAGTTCCCTGACCTTACAGAAACTCTCGGCGAGCTTTTATACAAGATGCAGAAGGAAATCGTAAGAGACTGGCTGGTACAGGGTAAGCGTGTTGACGGCAGAGGCCTTGATGAAATAAGACCACTCTCTGCAGAGGTTGACTTACTTCCAAGAACTCACGGCTCAGGTCTTTTCACAAGAGGTCAGACTCAGGTTATGACTGTTGCAACACTTGCTCCGCTTGCTGAAATGCAGAGACTTGACGGCATCGATACAGAAGAGTCAAAAAGATATATGCACCACTACAACTTCCCGTCATACTCAGTTGGCGAAACAAAGCCATCAAGAGGACCGGGACGTCGTGAAATAGGACACGGTGCTTTGGCAGAGAAATCACTCGTTCCTGTTCTTCCGTCAGAGGAAGACTTCCCATATGCAATCAGAACTGTATCAGAAGTCCTTTCATCAAATGGTTCAACTTCTCAGGGTTCTGTCTGCGGCTCAACACTTGCTTTAATGGCTGCAGGCGTTCCGATTAAGGCCCCTGTTGCAGGTATCTCCTGTGGTCTTATCACAACAGATACAGGATTTACTACAATGGTTGACATTCAGGGCCTTGAAGACTTCTATGGCGAAATGGACTTTAAGGTAGCAGGTACTAAAAAGGGTATCACATCAATTCAGGTTGATATTAAGAATGACGGTCTCACATATGAGGTTATTGCCGAGGCTTTTGCTAAGACAAAAGCAGGTCGTGAAATGATTATTGACGATGTTCTCTTAAAGGCCATCGCAGAGCCAAGAGCTGAGCTTTCACCATATGCACCAAAGGTTTCAACAATGAAGATTGACGTTGACAAGATTCGTGAAGTTATCGGTCAGGGCGGTAAGGTTATCCAGAAAATTGTTGCTGATACAGGCGCTAAGATTGATATCGAAGAAGATGGAACAATCCACATCTTCGCTATCGACCAGGCATCAGGCGATGCTGCAAGAACTGCAATCGAGCTTATCGTTAAGGAGCCTGAGGTTGGCGAGGTTTATGAAGGTACTGTTAAGACAATTACAGATTTCGGTGCTTTCGTTGAAATCCTCCCAGGCAAGGACGGACTTTGCCACATTTCAGAGCTTGACTACAAGCGTGTAGACAAGGTTGAGGACTGTGTTGAAGTTGGTCAGACACTTACAGTTAAGGTTATGAAGATTGACGAAAAGACAGGTAAAATCAGCCTTTCACACAAGGAAACAATGGAAAAGCCTGAGGGTTATGAGGAAAGACCTCAAAGACGCGAGGGCGGTAATGGCGGCCAGAGACCTCCGAGAAATAACGGCGGTAACAAGCCACAGCACAAGTACGGCGGTGAGCATAAATATCCGCAGCATCACGATGCACCGAAGCCACAGCCAAAGGCTCAGGAAGAAGTAAAGCCTGAACCGGTGCAAGAGGCTCCTGCAAAGGATGAAAAGGGCGGGTTTTTCAGCAAGCTTTTAGGTAAATAATCCATAAACTAAAGATGGGAATGCAAAATTGCATTCCCATTTTAAATTCAAAACTATTTATAAATTTTCTGCCCAGAATACCGCATTTTCAATCCATTTTGCTATTGCAGGATTTTCCCATTTTGCGACTCCGCATTTCGTTATCTCATTCCCAAGTGCAACGCCGTGTGGTGCATCAGGATACACGTGCAATTCAAATTTTATACCCTTATCAGCAAAAGCCTCAGCAAGTACAAGTGAATTTTTTATGTTGACAGCCTCATCATTTGACGTGTGCATAATATAACACGGTGCAGACTTTTCATCAACATTATTCTCTATACTTACCTCAAAAAGCTGTTCTTCAGTAGGTGTATCTGTGCATAAAAGGTTGTAAAAGCTTCCCATATGCCCAAATTCCTTCCCAGATATAACAGGGTATGCAAGCATCATACCAGCAGGCTTATTATAGCCATAAGGCATATCAAGCTTGTCTGAAACCTTATGCCACATTGTGCCAAGGCTTGCAGCCAAGTGTCCGCCCGCTGAAAATCCTGTTACAAACACCTTTTCAGGATTGATATTATATTCCTTTGCATTATCCCTTATATGTCCCATTGCAAGCGATGCTTCTATAAGCTGCGCAGGATATGGTTTTTTCCTTGCGACCGAGTAGTGCAGCACAAACGCATTATAGCCCTGCGCCATAAACGCAAGAGCTATTGGTTCGCCCTCTCTGTCAGCACATACACAGCCATATCCACCGCCCGGAATAACCAAAATAGCCTTCCGTACGAAGTCGCCTACAGGCTCTGCGACATATGCCTCTAAATATATATCTTTATCCTTTTCGTCAAGCTGAATTTTTTTGTAAATCATATATGTATCTCCTTAGTTTCGGCATCGAAGTTTTTGTGTCCCTTTTACAGCCCCAACTTTCATACCTGCGTCTGCCTTATTTCTTTATTATAAGCTTTCAAAAACGTTCGGATAATTTCGAACGTTTTTACTAATTAAAAATTATTATCCGCTCTATATGCCGCATAATGTGTTTTGTGTGATACAACAAATGGCTCATCACTTAAAAATCTTACTGCAAAATCAGCATTTTCAGGAATACCCTTTTGTTCAAGAGACGTCCAGCTGAAGAAATTAGGATTTTTCTCAACATCATTTTCATCAACAATATTGACTTTCCTATATCCATCTACCTTCTTTATCTTCATTCCACCAACATCGCGACTTCCATCTTCAAAAGTAAGCTCAACATAAATCGGTGCCGCACCACCTAAAAAAGTAAACTCAAAATCTTCCTTATTGGCAGTATTTAAGCCTGTAAATATCCAGCAGGTTGAGCCTGCATTATTAAGTCCTCTCAAATATTTTCTCCTAAGCTCCTCCTTTTTATATGAAGGCGCAGTATAAGGAAGTGTGATTGTTGTAGTCACATCACCAGTAATGAGTTCATCAATTCCTACGCTTGTCATCAAATGACGTGAACCCTCTTTATATGTGTCAATACGTGTATATGCGTTATAGTCTGAAACCGGAAGCATACAAACACTTGGCTTTATGTAGTCATAACTTTCTATCTGCGCTTGGAAAGAGCCGCTTCCAAAACCGTGATGCGGAACCTGAAGAATATCTGCCTTTAAGTAATCTGTGTACTTTTCGTGGAGTCTTGCATCAGAGAAATTCGCATCTCCTGTCCACAAAATTGTCTGTCCCCCAAGCTCCATTTTGAATATAATCGACTCAGAGTTTGTATCCTCCATTTTATTAACTGTATCATCAAGACAAGCAAGCATTTCTATTTTACTGTCCCCGATATTGTAGGTTTGTCCTGTATGGAGCATATAAAAATCTGCACCAATTCTTTTGAAATTATCAAGCATCATTTGAATATGTAGGCACGGCTCGGTGTTTTCAAAATCGTAGCTCTCATCCTTGATATGTGGGAAACGAGCAAAAAGCTTGTTCTGATATTTTTCAGGATCAGGGAAGTCGAGCATATACTTCTCAACCACAAATTCACCATCAAAAAGCTCACAGAATTTATTAAAACAGCGGATATGGTCACAATGATAATGCGTCATAATCCACGCCGCAATTACAGGCTTTTCAAAAGGTGAGCCTTCCTTCAAAACGCGCATTAATTCTTCTGCATCAGGCTTAAAGTTCCAGCCTCCGTCAATGATAATAAATCTGCCGTCTGACAGGCGAACCACATAGGACATACCAAAATCAGTAAGATGTACCTGTGTTATCTGAGGTGCGATTCGTGCATTTAAAGATTTATCAGTATAATTAAAATAGTTACAGTCCTCTTCAACAGCAATCGTAAGCTCGTTTATATTTGAAAAGTAGTTAAGGAAAATGCCGTGGTTTTCAAGCTCATATGCCGCATAGCTACGCGTTTTTAAAGCTCGGGATTCTTTGATTTTAGCTCCCATTTTCTCGAACATATCACAATATGCCTCAAAGCTTTTCTCATCCCCATCCCAGATTTTCACAGCACGGTTTTTTTTGCTTACAAAATTATCACAATAACTTTGTTCACCAAATGCAGGTAATTTGATTTCCATAATAAATTCCTTCCTTTTTAAAGAGAGTTTAGTTAAGGTAATTATATTACGGCACAAGGCTTTTGTCAACCAAAATGAACCAAAAAAACCTCAAACTTCTTTACATTTTTATGACACACATAGCAAAAAAACAATCGGTTTTCCCGAGCGTTTTTTTCCATATATTTTATCTGTATAAAGGTCCATATTTTTTACAAGCTGCATAATCTGCTGCCTGTGCATCTTCTGTGCCGAATGCTGCCCAGGAATGAGGTCTGTATACCTTTTCTTCAGGGACATTATGCATTGTTACAGGGATTCTGAGCATTGAGCAAAGAGTGATAATATCTGCTCCAACGTGTCCGCCTACTGTTACGCCGTGATTTGCTCCCCAGTTAGCCATCACAGAATATACGTCGCGGAATGCACCCTTTCCTGTTAAAATCGGAGCAAACCAGGTTGTTGGCCAGGTCGGGTCTGTTCTCTTGTCAAGCTTTTCGTGAACATCGTCCTCGAGGTCACAGGTATAACCCTCTGCAATCTGGATAACAGGTCCGATACCCTCAGCGATATTAACACGGAGCATTGTAACAGGCATTTCGGCGCGTGTTCTGAAGTGGCTTGAGAAGCCGCCGCCTCTGAAATATTCATAGTCGGCTCTGCACCAGTCTGTTGCCTCAAGGCAAGCTTTGATGTCAGCGTCTGTCATATTCCACCACTCTTTTTGTGTTCCGCATCCGTTTTCGTCTTTCGCTGCACCTGTGCAGTCAAGAGCTGTTGCACCCGAATTGATAAGGTGAATAATACCATTTGCTGCTTTGCCCTCTAAATCTTTTCCTGTAACTCTCTTAACAGCCTCAGGTGACCAGTATGTACGAACATCGTGGAAAGCAGGTGCTTTTCCTGTCAAAAGTGTTCCAAAAAGCATTGAAATTCCATTTAGTGTATCATTCTCTGTCGCAAATGCAGTAGGAGCTTTTTTACCATTCCAGTCAAATGAAGATGCCATAATAGCCTCTGTAAAGTCTGCATTCGGGAGCCAGTCTGTCCACATACGCTGTCCCTGGAAGCCACCTACGATACCATTTCTGCCAAGAGCCTCCTCGTGCCAGCCCATTTTGGCAAGCTTTGGATTTCCATTCATAATATCCTTTACTATGATTGAGAATTTCGCAATAAACTCCCAATCTTTATCAGCAGGCACAACCTTGGACTTTTTGATAATTTCAGGGAAGTTCTTGCCCGCATTCTTATCAAAGCCTTCCTTACAGTTTGCCTTAATCCACGAAAGTGCCTTTTCATATTCGTCGTGGTCATAGATTTCAAGAGTAATTCTTCTTAAAATTTCTGTAAGGTCAACAAACTCTGCACGAATGCCAAGGTACTTCTGCATAAATGACATATCACAGTATGAGCCTGCAATACCCATTGAAACGCCGCCAAGGTTTACGTAAGCCTTGTCCTTCATCTGTCCGACGGTGATCGCACCCTTTGCCCATCTTATCATCTTTTCTGCAACATCAGCAGGGATTGAGTTATCCTCTAAATCCTGAACATCGTGTCCGTACATTGAAAATGCCGGAAGTCCTCTTTGAGCAAATGCCGCCATAACAGCCGCTAAGTAAACCGCACCCGGTCTTTCTGTCCCGTTAAAGCCCCAAACCGCCTTTATAGTGTTCGGGTCTAAATCCATTGTTTCAGAGCCGTAGCACCAGCAAGGTGTAACTGCTAACGAAGCACAGATATTCTGTGTCTTAAAAAAGTCTGCACACTTTGCTGCCTCAGCGCCCGAGCCGATTGTGCAAGGCGAAATAACACACTCTACCGGGGTTCCGTCCTGATAGCGAACATTCGCCTCAATTAATTCCTTTGCAGCCTTTGCCATCGCCATAGTCTTCTCTTCAAGACTTTCACGAACGCCGCCCCATCGACCGTCAATAGTTGGTCTTATTCCTATTTTCGGATACATAAAAATTCCTCCTTTTATTTTTTTCTATAATGTAATTATATCATTGACTCGTATACAATTCTTGTGTTATAATACGATAAAGTATAAGTATTTTATCATTTTAGGAGAAATTATGAA
>JAZNNI010000078.1:0-48552 GCA_045580145.1 Clostridia bacterium | reverse complement strand
CATACAGATAAGATTATGACTAAATATGAAAAGGCAATCGACAGAGTATTTGCAAAGATGAGCGAAGTTCTTAAAAAGGACGACTATAATGCCCTTTTAGAAGCAATCGGCGGACCTGTCTGTCAAAGCGGATTTGCTCGTTTGCTTAAATAATAATATACCCCGAAAAAGCGGAAATCTTCTGGATTTCCGCTTTTTCTTTTGCCCAAAACCATAGATTACCACCTACTTTTTCTATATATATTTATGGATTATTATTTGTCTTAAATTTTGAGAGGGAAAAGACGGATAATAATTTCAGACTTTGGAGGTGATTTAAATCAAAACCATAAAAGTATTTTATGAAAATTCCAGAATTAAAAACATTGTTGACTCCGCCTCATATTATGAGCAGGAGAACAATTCCCTCAGGATTGATGCATCAATTCTGGCAGGGGAAAACCAAAAGGTCAGGGCCTATATCAAGGCATCAAACGGGAACTCATCAGTAACCGATGAGCTTCCTGTTTCAGATGGCTTATACTCTCTTAAAATTGAGGATACCTATATGGTTGAGGGTGAGCTATTGGTAGGATTTGAGATCTATGACGCTCTTGGCTATATTGAAAGGCTTGATCCAATTAAAATCTACATTGACTCTTTCGTATCTCTGGGGGAGGAAAACCATCCAAATGTCTATGTCGTTACGGCATCTGTTGGAGAGGTCAAAACCCTCCCTTATGGCGAAAAGGCTTATGTTAAAAACACAGGCACAAGCCGTGATCTGGTTTTAGAATTTGGCATTCCCAAAGGGGAAAAAGGAGCCAAGGGGAATAAAGGCGATAAGGGGGATGTTCCGATTAAGGGAGTGGACTATTATACCGCCGAAGAGAGACAGGAAATTGTTAAAGACTTTGAAAATGACATTGAGAATATTGCCAAAAACGCCCTTTGCGATAAGGCAGATGTCTTAGTTAAAAAATCCGAAACTGCAAAAAGTCTGAATATAACCGACAGCGCAAAAGGGACAATATCCGGCCTTAGCATTTTTGGAGATTGCAATCAGACCGGCACGCCTTCTCCTACTACGCCTATCGATGTAGTTTCCGCCAAAAATCCCGTTCTTAAAATTACTGATGAAGACGGAAATTCCGCCTGGGAATTAGAAATTCCTTATACCCTTATGGGACTTAAAAATAAAAACGGTAAGTTTGAGGCAAGGGATGAAATTGTTGTTGAAGAGGGAAAAGTTAAGCTTATACAAAGATGTTATAAATGGGTTATTTCGTCAAACGACTGTAATAAGTTCTCCCGTTACAATGACCCCTCTCCTGAAGGTTTTTATTACACCCTTATGAATACTCCGTCAGGAGTTCCGGCTATGAGAATAAAAACATGCAGTGCCGGATACGGAAACTTTTTACCGACCACTTATGAGGATTGGAAAGAATGGAATGCAGAAACTCTTCATTTCGGTCAATCATATACCAATAAAGTATATGCAGTTACAGCTTCACTATATAGTTCAGGTGAAGAGTTCTATAACTATTTATCAAATAATGGAACAAATGAAATATATGTAATATATCAACTTGCAACGCCTATCGACACGGATATAACCAACACAGACTGCGGTCAGGCTCTGCTTTCGCTTTTTACACATTATCCAAAGACTGTCATTTCCTGCGATACTGACTGTAATATTTCATATAAGGTGGACACAACCAAGGCTTATAATAATCTTTTAGGAGAGCTTGACACTTTAAAACAGGCTATAATCAATTTAGGAGGTACGATTTAATGTTTAATTTTTCAGATTGGCTTAAAGCAGGGATAATAGACGGCTACAAAAAGGGACTTACTCCTTTTTCAAAGGTTACGGAAATAACTGCAACATATTATTCCAAAGGCTTTCTTTCAGAGGAGCAGGTTCAGGAAATTATGAACGAGTGTCCTTTGGAAAAAACAGAAGAAAATATTTAACAAATAACGGTTAAGGATTTCCTTAACCGTTATTTATTAGGTTTTCTTCTAAAAGCAACTTTTCTTTAATATATTGGTTATACGGAGGTGTAAAAATGAAAATCTGGGTTATAAACAAAAAACGAGGGCTGACTGCACTTTTCTTTTGTGTTCTTTTAACTCTCGCTGTTATTTTAGGGCGGTCTGCAACAACCCCGACTGCAACTGCGCAGCGGGATTTGCCCATATACTGCGTTCAGAAAGCAGAAGACGATAAGGTTATTTCCATTTCCTTTGATGCCGCCTGGGGCAACGAGGATACGGAAGAGCTTATCAATATTCTTGGTAAATACAAAGTTAAGACAACATTTTTCGTGGTGGGAAGCTGGGTTGACAAATACCCCGAGTCCGTTAAACAGCTTTCGGATGCAGGGCACGAGATTATGAATCATTCAAATTCCCATCCCCATATGACCTCGCTTTCCAAGGAGCAGATGATTGAAGAGGTTACGAAGTGCGACGAAAAAATCAAGAAGATAACAGGTAAGAAACCTACCCTTTTCCGTGCCCCATATGGGGATTATGACAACGCTGTTATCGGTGCTATGCGGGAGAGCGGACACTATACAATTCAGTGGGATGTGGACAGCTTGGACTGGAAGGACCTTTCCGCCGAGGAGATTACGGAAAGAGTTACAAGCAAGGTCAAACCTGGCTCCATTGTTCTTTTCCATAACGCAGCAAAAAATACGCCTGCTGCCCTGCCGACTATTTTGGAAAAATTACAAAAAGACGGTTATAAAATCGTTCCTATTTCTGAACTTATCTTAAAAGATAACTATAAAATTGACCATAGCGGAATGCAGATTCCAACTGAGCCTCAAAAAGAAAAAGAGCCTAGCAAAAGCTAAGGCTCTTTTATATATTTCTCCCCGTGGATTAAGTCATAGATACTTTTTCAAAATCTCAAAAATTTCTTTCCCATATTCTTCATACCTAGTATTCTGAATGCCTTTTACCAACAGCAAATCTTCAATCTTGCATATATCCCCTTTGGCAATAGACAAAAGCTCTTTATCTGAAAATATTACAAAAGCAGGAACAGACAGTTCTTTTGCCTTATCAAGACGCCATTCTTTCAATTCATTGAAAATGGCGTTGGAATCTCTGTTAAGCAAATTTCTGCTTTCAGGTTTCATTTTCCCAGAGGCAATCATATAAAGACGGTATAACACATTTTTCAGCTGCGCGTTATTATACATATCTCGCCTATCAAAGACTTCACCCGTTGATGGATCAATGCCATTTAATATAGCATTTAACATTTTGTTTATATTGCAGAAATCATGCATATCTTATTCTCCTTTTATATATTTTTCGCCGTGAATCAGGTCATAAGTCATAAGCTTATGCCCGTTTATATATCTTTTTTGAATTTTGTTCGGCACTATTTTAAGCCTTGCATTATAATAGGGAATTGCCTCGTTATAGTCACTTAAAAACTCCATAAACGGTGTTTTGGGAGCACCCATAAGCTCGCAAGCGCCTGTTAATAGGCTGTATGAGGAAATAAGATTTTCTTTTCCTTTTTTCAGTATCTCCCCTTCTTCCATAGGGAAGTTGCTGTAAATTAAAAATGGTGTTCTTAAAATTTTCTCCCAGTCCGCATCGCTCATTTCGCCCTTTTCGATAAATCCGCTTTCTCGGTATGCGCCTTTATTTTCCCCAAGGTTTGGAAGGTGGTCGCCGAAGAATATGAGGATTGTTTCTTTCTCACGATTATCAACAAAATCGGCAAGCTTTCCTAAGGCTTTGTCTGAATTATAAACCCCTTGGGTATAGTGTTTAACCTCTTCCACTATGCCATCGCTTATTTTTGGGTTTTTAACCCCAACTTCAAAGGAGCTGTATTTATTGGTATACGGCTGATGGTTTTCCATAGTTATACCAAAAATAAAGTTTGGCTTATTTGGGTTTTCATTCAAAGTGTACTTAACATACTCCGCAAAGGAATCGTCGGAAATATAAAAACCGCTGTATTTCTTTGGAACTTCCTTGATATCCGCCAAGTCGTCCTCAAAGTATGCTTTATCAAAGCCAAGATATGGATAAGTGTCTTCTCTAAAATAAAAATCTGAGGTATAGGTATGCAAAAATGTCGTGTTATAGCCTAATTTTTTAAAGGCAGAGGCATAGGTTGGGATTTCCTCCTCCACATATTGCCAGGGAACTGCTCCTGCGGGAATTTCGTCACAGGAAAGGCCTGTTATAACCTCAAACTCAGTTCGGACCGTTCCGCCTGCAAAAGCCGTCTGATACATATATCCTGAAATCGCCGTTTCCCTTGATGCAATTTCATCAAAATTCGCCGTTGGGTTTTTGGAAAAGGTTGTTCCTGGAAGGAGTTTCGGGTCCCAGAAGCTCTCCGAAAGCACAACAATTATATCAGGAGATGAGAAGTTCTTTCCCCTTTCCCCGTCATATTTATCAATTATTTTCTTAATGCTGTTTTTTGAATATTCCTCAGGAACTTCTGTATCCATAGAAAGAGTATTTAAAAGAAAACCGCCCACAAAGCCGTTCTCATTATAATTTTTATCCTGATTTGCCGTCTGGGCAACGGACATATTATAAAGTTTCAGTGTTCTCTCCGCCATTCCCTGAGTACAAACGCTTATATACATCAAAAGGACAAGGAGACTTGCCAGAGTATACCTTGGGACTGCCTTTACAGGAAGAGAAGTTTTTGAGATAAACAAAACTACCAACGCACCTATCCCCAAAGCTATAAGCAACCCATACCAGACAGGAAAGCCTATTTTGACAAAGTCAGAAAGCGCTCCTAAATTCCCAATCTGGGTAAAGGTTTCCCAGGGGTATATATTTTCGCTTCGGAGGGCGAACTTATAATAATTGGCAACCCCAAGAGAAAAGCAGACTATCAAAAAGGTCAATGATGCAAAAAATCCCCGTTTAAAAATCAGCCACAAAAGAATATAAAGTCCATATAGTGCCCTAAGGGAAAATATAACCGCTCCGCTGTTTTCGCCTATAAAGTCAAAGAGTTTTCCTGCATCTTTAAAATGAATATATTCCGTTATCAGATATACATAAATCGGGAGAATTAATGACAAAACAATTCCTAAAATGCGAAATTTTGTTTTTTCCCGCCGAAAACCATAGTTTTGCTTTGAAATAATGACATATTTATCCAAAAAAGCACGCAAGGAGAAAGGCCTGTGATAGGCCCTTCTCCTTGTATTCTTATTTGGCTTATAATATCTTTTGTTTCTCAAACCTCTTCAACTCTGTTTCTTTTATCTGTTAACAATATAAGAATTGTTCTCCTTTAAAAGTACATCGTGAGCTCCACCCTCTATAATGCTTGTTGCGCTAACCAAAGTGATTTTCGCCTTTTCCTGAAGTTCAGGAATAGAGAGTGCGCCACAGTTACACATAGTTGAGCGAACTTTGTTAAGACTTAGTCTTACATTGTCGCGGAGGCTTCCGGCATAAGGAACATAAGAGTCAACGCCTTCTTCAAAGGAAAGCTTGCTTGCTCCGCCCATATCGTATCTCTGCCAGTTTCTTGCTCTGGCTGAGCCTTCGCCCCAGTATTCTTTCATATAGTTTCCGTTGATGCTTACCTTGTTAGACGGACTTTCGTCAAATCTTGCAAAGTATCTTCCAAGCATAACGAAATCAGCGCCCATAGCGAGAGCTAATGTTATATGATAATCCTGAACGATACCGCCGTCAGCACAAATCGGGATATAAACCCCTGTTTCCTTAAAGTATTCATCTCTTGCCTTTGCAACTTCCTGAACAGCTGTTGCCTGACCTCTGCCTATACCCTTTTGTTCACGGGTTATACAGATAGAACCGCCGCCTATACCGATTTTGATAAAGTCAGCGCCTGCCTCTGCCAAGAATCTGAAGCCTTCTGCGTCAACAACATTACCAGCTCCTACCTTAACAGTGTCGCCGTATGTCTTTCTTATATAATCAATTGTTCTTGATTGCCACTCGGAAAAACCTTCGGAGGAGTCAATACAGAGAATGTCTGCACCGGCCTCAATTAAAGCAGGAACTCTTTCTTCAAAGTCTCTTGTATTAATACCTGCACCAACAATATATCTCTTGGACTTATCCAAAAGTTCAAGCGGATTGCTCTTATGAGAATCATAGTCCTTACGGAATACAAAGTATTTAAGTCTTCCCTCTTTGTCAATGATTGGGAGGTTGTTAAGCTTGTTATCCCAGATTATATCGTTTGCTTCTTTAAGTGTTGTTTCTTCTGTTCCGTATATAAGGGATTCGAAAGGAGTCATAAAATCACGAACCGGTGTGGATGCGTCCATACGGCTTACGCGGTAGTCTCTGCTTGTTACGATACCTAAAAGCTTACCGTTTGGTGTTCCGTCTTCTGTTACAGCAATTGTGCTGTGGCCTGTCTTTTCTCTAAGATAAAGAACATCGGCAAGAGTCTGGTCAGGTCTGATATTTGAATCGCTTGAAACAAAACCTGCCTTATGGGCCTTAACTCGTCTAACCATATTTGCTTCGTCTTCAACAGACTGAGAACCATAGATGAAAGCAATTCCGCCTTCCTGAGCCAAAGCAATTGCAAGCTTTTCCCCTGATACTGCCTGCATAATAGCAGAAACCAACGGAATGTTCATTGAGATTTCAGGCTCTTCGCCCTTCTTGAATTTTGTTATAGGAGTTTTAAGACTCACATTCTGAGTCATACACTCAGATGATGAGTATCCCGGAACTAATAAATATTCATTAAAAGTATGAGATGGTTCGCTGTAATAAAATGCCATTTTATTCTTCCTTTCAATAAAAAATTTTAGGTTATTTTATTTAGTATATAATTTTTCTTAGAAAAAAGCAATAGTAAAAAGGAACAAATTTTAATTTTTTTGACAATTTTATTTATATATTGACACTATCTTTCAACCGTTCTCGCATTTTAAGGAGTACCTTTTTCTCAATTCTTGACACCTGCACCTGAGAAATTCCAAGCATTTTGGCAATCTCCCCTTGGGTTTTTCGCCTGAAATACCGAAGTATTATAATCTTCTGCTCCCTTTCGGGAAACTCTTTAAGCATTGACGAAATAAGAATTTTATCAACTGACTCTTTCTCATAATCCGTGGGGTTTTCTATCCTATCTATTAAGGCTTGTCCTTCCTGACTGCCATCATCAATTTTAGCATAAAGCGAGTCAGGCTTTGCCGTTGCCTCTATGGCAACAGAAACTTCCTCAGGGCTTAGCCCCATCCTCTTTGCAATCTGGGAAATGGTTGGCTCTTCCCCTGTCTCTCTGATTAATGCCTCACGGACCGAGGAAACCTTATAGGAAAGCTCCTTTATGCTTCGGCTTACCTTTATAATCCCGTCATCTCTT
This sequence comes from Clostridia bacterium, assembly GCA_045580145.1. Classification (GTDB taxonomy): domain Bacteria; phylum Bacillota; class Clostridia; order UBA1381; family UBA1381; genus UBA1738. The sequence continues at coordinate 41,195 of JAZNNI010000078.1, read as the reverse complement.
ATGTATCTTTTAATCTCTCCCATAATCATAGGAACAGCATAGGTTGAAAACTTAACATCATAGTTTAAATCAAAGCGCCTTATGGCTTTTATAAGTCCGATTGCGCCAATCTGAAATAAATCCTCCGTTTCATAGCCTCGCCCCATAAATCTTTTAACAATGCTCCGAATGAGGCCCATATTTTCTTTAACTAAAATTTCTGTGGCTTCTTCTTCGCCCTCTTTGGCAAGTCTTATGAGATTTCCTAAATCCTTCTCCATACTCATCTGCTTTTAAGACGCTTTCTCATAGTAATCTTTGTCCCTTCGGAAAGCTTTGACTCAACCAGCAAATCATCCATAAAGGTTTCCATAACCGTAAATCCCATTCCGCTCCGCTCTTCGTCAGGTTTTGAGGTATAAAGAGGCTCTCTCGCCTTTTCAATGTTCTCAATCCCTACACCAAAATCAGTTATTACGATTTCAAGCATATCCTCATCAATGCGACAGACTATACTGACAACCCCCGACATATTCTCATAGCCGTGAATAATAGCATTTGTAACCCCTTCGGAAACCGCAGTCTTTATATCCGAAAGTTCCTCAATGGTGGGGTCCGCCTGACTGACAAAAGCCCCCACCGCCATTCTTGCAAAGGCCTCGTTCGTGCTCTTTGCGGGAATTTCAAGCCTCATATAGTTATTCATTAACGCTCACCTCTTCTCTGCATTTTAAAATCTTTTTAATTCCTGAAAGCTCAAGCACCTTGTCCACCTGACCTGTTGCACGGATTATCATAAGCTGTCCGCCCAAGGCGTCAATCTTTTTATACCTCCCCACAATAACCCCTATTCCCGAGCTGTCCATAAAGGTTACCTTGTCAAAATCAAGAACAAGATTTTTTATGCTCTTTTCCATAATTTCTTTGTCCAGCACCGTTCTTAACTCATTTGAAGTATGATGGTCAATCTCGCCCTTAATCTTGGCGATTAAAGTCCCTGAGGCATATTCAAGCCTTATCTTCATATCTATCCTTCCTTTCCTTTTGCCTCCCGCAAATAGTCTCGTTTAAAATTTCTGTAATTGGGAATTTTTTCCTTTTTATTTTTCTCAAAATCGTATGCCAAAAAACTACAAAAACTTATTGACTTTTAGGGGTGTTTGGAGTAAAATATGGAGTATGCTACACTTTTTAAGGAGGGGATGTTTTGGAGTCTTACGATTTAGGGTACAGGTTTAAAAAAATCCACGAATGTTTCAGAGCAAACGGCAACCGAAGAGCAAAAAACTTCGGGCTTACCAGAACCCAGATGGACATTCTTTTCTATCTTTTTAAGGCAGATAAAGAAATCACTCAGCGCGACTTAGAATTGCATTTCGGAATAAAGCATTCCACCGCCAGAGGAATCTTAGGGCGAATGGAGAAAAATGGGTTTGTTTCTGTTTCCGTTTCAAAAACGGACAAGCGACAGCGGTGCATCTCCCTTTCCCAGAAGGCTTACGATGTTCAGTCTGATTGCAAGGCGCAGAGAGAACATATAGAAAAGCGATTTGCACAGAGGTTTACAAAAGAAGAGCTTGACACTCTTACTTCTCTTCTTGATAAGACTTATGACATTTTAAAGGAGGACAATGCAAATGATTAAAAAGCTTGCAAAATCAGTCAGGGAATATAAAACCCCTGCAATTCTGACTTTGCTTTTCATTCTTGGAGAGGCGGTTTTGGAAACCCTTATCCCATTTATAACGGCAAATTTAGTTAACAAAATCAAAAACGGAACGGATATGACTGAGATTTTAAATCTTGGCGTTCTTTTAATTATCGCCGCCTGCATATCCTTAGCCTTTGGCGGTTTAGCCGCTTTTACAGCCGCAAAGGCGTCTGCCGGATTTGCAAAAAATTTAAGACAGAGTATGTTCTATAAGGTGCAAGGATACAGCTTTGAAAACATTGACAAATTCTCCTCTTCTTCCTTGGTAACAAGAATGACAACTGATGTTGCCAATGTTCAGATGTCCTTTATGATGATTATAAGAACTGCCATAAGAAGCCCTCTTATGCTTATCTTCTCAATCATTATGGCATACATTATGGGCGGACCTTTGGCAACCTCTTTCGTTATTGTTATTCCTATTTTAGGCTTCGGTCTTTTCTTTATAAGCCGAAAGGCAATGCCTGCTTTCCGCCGTGTTTTCAAAAAATACGACAAGCTCAACGAATCAATTGAAGAAAATGTTCAGGCAATGCGAGTTGTTAAGGGTTTTTCAAGAGAGGATTATGAAAACGAAAAATTTGAAACTGCCGCAGAGGACATTAAAAACGACTTTACAAAGGCAGAGAGAATTGTTGCTTTCAACGGCCCACTTATGCAGCTTTGTATGAATATTAACTGGATATTTATTCTCCTAATCGGCTCTAAAATGGCAATAAATCATATTGGCGGCGTTGATGTTGGGCAGATTTCCGCTATGCTTACATACGGAATGCAAATCCTTATGTCCCTTATGATGCTTTCAATGATTTATGTTATGATAACCATGTCGGCAGAATCGGCTAAGCGTATTTTTGAAGTCCTTGACGAAGAGTCTTCACTTACCGAAAAGGAAAACCCAATCCTTACAGTTAAGGACGGAAGCATTGACTTTAACAATGTCAACTTCAAATACTCAAAGAAGGCAAAGCGCAACTCCCTTTCAAATATTGATTTGCACATAAAATCAGGGGCAACCGTTGGAATTATCGGCGGAACGGGTTCAGGAAAATCCTCCCTTGTTCAGCTTATCCCCCGTCTTTATGATGTAACTGAGGGAAGCGTTTTGGTTGGGGGAATTGATGTTCGGGAGTACGGACTTAAAACCCTCCGCGACAATGTTTCAATGGTGCTTCAAAAGAATCTTCTCTTCTCAGGGACTATAAAGGAAAACCTCCGCTGGGGTAATGAAAATGCAACCGATGAAGAAATTATAGATGCCTGTAAGCTAGCTCAGGCAGACGAATTTGTTTCTGTTTTCCCTGACGGCTATGACACGAAAATTGAGCAGGGCGGAACAAATGTTTCGGGTGGTCAAAAGCAGAGGCTTTGTATTGCAAGAGCACTTCTTAAAAAACCTAAAATTCTTATACTCGATGACTCTACAAGTGCTGTCGATACCAAAACAGATGCACTTATAAGAAAAGGCTTTAAGGAATATATACCGGATACAACCAAGATTATAATTGCGCAGAGAGTTTCCTCGGTAGAAGATGCAGATTTAATAATCGTTATGGAAAATGGAAAAATTAAGGCATCTGGAAAACACGGCGAGCTTTTAGAGAGTTGTGAAATATACCGCGATATATATGAACAGCAAACGAATGGGGGTAGTGAAGATGAAACAAATGAATAAAATGCCTCCAAGAAAAATGAATCCAAAAACACTTGCAAGGGTTATAAAAATGCTGATAGGATATTATCCAGTACTACTGCCTGTTACTGCATTTTGTATACTATTTTCATCTGCGGCATCTGCGGTGCCGGATATATTTATCCAGAAGATTATGGCTGTAATCGAAAAGTATCAAAACGGAAACTGGTCAGCAGCAATTAGCGAGATAATACCACAAATATTGCTTTTAATACTTATATATGTTGTTTCATTAGCAGCGGCAGTTCTTTACACGCAGCTTATGGCATATATTACGCAAGGGTTCTTGTCAAAGATGCGCTGCACTATGTTCGATAAAATGCAAAATCTGCCGATTAAGTATTTTGATACGCACAAACACGGCGATATAATGAGCCACTATACAAACGATATTGACACACTCCGTCAGCTTGTCTCGCAGGCTCTTCCGTCTGTGATAAGAGCGGGTTCGATTTTAATATGTGTGCTTGGGATAATGATATATTACAGTATCTGGATGACGCTCATTGTTCTTGTAGGCGTTGCTGTAATGACAGTAGTATCCAAAAAAGTTGGCGGAGGCTCTGCTAAATACTTTATCAGGCAGCAAAAATCTATCGGAAAAACTGAAGGTTTTGTTCAGGAAATGATGAACGGACAAAAGGTTATAAAGGTATTTAACCACGAAGAAGATTGCATAACCGATTTTAACAGAATAAATGATGAACTTTGTGAGGATAGTAAAAAGGCTCACGCGTATGCAAACATCTTAGGACCAATCATACAAAATATCGGAAACATTTTATATGTTCTTGTTGCTATGGCTGGCGGACTTTTCTTGGTAAATAAGGTTCCGAATATAAGCTTATCGGGTATGGCATTTTCTATTAGTATTGTGGTGCCGTTTCTGAATATGACAAAGCAATTTACAGGAAGCGTAAACCAGTTCTCTCAGCAAATCAACTCAATTGTTATGGCTTTGGCAGGGGCTGAACGAATATTTGCATTGATGGATGAAGAGAAGGAAGCGGATGAAGGATACGTTACTTTAGTCAATGCAGAAATTGATGAAGACGGAAATGTTACAGAAACTTCGAAGCATACTGGAAAATGGGCGTGGAAACATCCTCATAGCGATGGTACACTCACATATACTCCGCTTCGTGGCGACGTAAGACTTTTCGATGTAGATTTTGGATATACACCTGAAAAAACTGTTCTTCATAATGTTTCGGTATATGCAGAGCCGGGACAAAAGGTTGCATTTGTCGGTGCGACAGGAGCAGGAAAAACAACAATTACAAATCTTATAAACAGGTTTTATGATATTGCTGACGGAAAAATCAGATATGATGGAATTAACATTAATAAGATAAAAAAGTCAGATTTAAGACGCTCACTCGGAATTGTTCTTCAGGATACAAACCTGTTTACAGGTAGCGTTATGGAAAATATCAGGTATGGAAATCTTGATGCGACCGATGAGGATTGTATAAACGCGGCAAAGCTTGCAGGAGCAGATGACTTTATAACGAGACTGCCAAACGGCTATGAAACTGAGCTTACCAACAACGGCTCGAACCTATCGCAAGGTCAAAGACAGCTCATTTCTATTGCAAGAGCAGCTGTTGCAGACCCACCTGTTATGATACTTGACGAGGCTACCTCCAGTATTGATACAAGAACAGAGGCGATTGTTCAACGAGGTATGGATGAGCTTATGAAGGGAAGAACAGTATTTGTTATTGCCCACAGGCTATCTACAGTTAAAAACTCTGATGTGATAATGGTTTTGGAAAACGGACGAATTATAGAACGTGGTCCTCACGATGACCTTATTGCCCAAAAGGGTAAATATTATCAGCTTTATACAGGCGCATTTGAACTTGAATAGCGAAAAAAGTGATAAAATCAGAAGATTTTATCACTTTTTTATGTGTATAGAAATAGATTTTTGACTTTATGCCTTTGTGATTTTTCGCTTTTATCAGACATATAATTAATAAAAGGATAAATATGTGTTTTGCGAAAGGACGGTAAAAGAATGGGCTACGACTACAGGAATTTACGGGAAGATATTGACTCGCTTATTGGCAGATATGTATTTTTAGAGCATAATATTATTGGATATAGCGTGATGAAAAACCCGATTCATTGTATAAAAATAGGGGATGGGGATATAAAAATTTTTATAAACGCCGCACACCACGGTCTTGAATATTTGACATCAGCATTTGTTATGAAATTTTTAAAGGAATATTCGCGGGCGATTGCATCCAAAAGTGATTTTTTTGGATATGACACTAATGAATTGAGAAAAAGGGTAGCACTTTATGTTGTGCCTATGGTAAATCCTGATGGTGTTGATATAGCAGTAAACGGATTGGATATAACAAACCCATACCACCAAAGGTTGATAAGTATGGTTGGCTTGCATAGCTTTAACAGAGTGTGGCAGGCGAATGCACGAGGGGTAGATATAAATCATAATTATAATGCAAATTGGAGAGTTGTCAAGACAAAACCGTCGCCGACACGATATGCAGGACCTTATTCTGAAAGTGAGCCTGAGACAAAAACTATGGTGGAATTTGTGAAAGAAATGAATTTTGATATGCTTATTGCATTTCATTCACAAGGCGGAGAAATCTATTATGATTTCGACGGAATGGTTGCTGAAAATTCGTTGCAGCTTGCGGAAAAAATGGCGAAAGAAAGTGGATATGCAGTAAGTGTGCCGGAAGGAGCTGCAAGCTTTGGAGGATGCAAGGATTGGTTTATTAAAGAGTTTGGAAAAGCAGGTTTTACCATAGAAATAGGGCATGGGAAAAATCCCCTGCCCATAAAAATGCTTGATGAAATTTATGAAGAAAATGCAAGACTTATCCTCTCTGCAATGGAAGAATCATATGAAGATGCAAAGTAGTATCGGCAGAAAAATTGCCGGAACGCAGTTCATAACTTTAAGCTTTGTAATGCCCAGCATATTAAGGGCAAGACCGATAATTATAAGCGAGCCTACACAGGTCATTTCTGCAACAACGGTATCTGTCAGAAATGGAGCTATGTAATGTGCAAGGATTACTATTGCGCCTTGATATAAAAGGACGAAGCCTGCTGAGAATAAAACACCTATACCAAGAGTTGATGCAAAAATCAAAGATGATGTGAAGTCAAGTAGTGATTTTGTATAAATCATCTGGTTATCACCTGTAAGACCTGAGCGGAGCGAGCCGACGATTGCCATTGCGCCCACGCAAAATAAAAGGCTGGCATTAACAAATCCTTCGGCGATGGTTACCTTTTCGCCGTTCTTTTTGAATTTTCTCTGGAGTGTAGCTCCAAGCTTGTTGATTTTTGCATCCAAATCAAAAGCCTCGCCGATTATAGTACCAATCGCCATTGAAATTATGGTAATCAGCTGATTTTCTCCTTTGAAAATACCAGTAATTCCGATTAAAAGCGTACAAAGACCGAGAGATTTCATCAGGCTTTGCGAAATTCTTTTCGGGAAACGTGAGCCGAGAAGAAGTCCGATTGTGCCGCCGGCAATTACTGCAGATGTGTTTACAAAAGTTCCTAAAAGTCCTGTCATTGTTTTATCTCCGTATTGTTTTTTTACATTTTACCATAAATTTAAGAAATTGTAAATATAATCAAATATTTTGTTGAGAATTTTATATTTGTATGATATAATATAGGAGGCTTGCATTGTAATGCTAAGAAAGGTAAAAATGGAGCCGTAACTGGAAGCTTGACCCACTAAGCGGCGCGATAAAAGACAGGAAAATATTTGACTTTGGTGCAGGTCGAAATTTCGGGTTAGAAGGCGGTGCACATCAGGCAAACGAATATATTGAATGTGGTAAATTAGCGGAATATAGAAAACTATTGCGGTATACGTTTTAAAAGTTTTAGGCTGATAAAAAAGGGTATATTAAAAATAAAAACTTATATGGAGTGTGAAAAATGGCTAATAATATATGGCATGATATTTCCCCGAAAAGGATTACTAAGGAAGATTTCATCTGTGTAGTTGAGATTTCAAAGGGAAGCAAGAAAAAATACGAGCTTGACAAGGAAACCGGATACATCATTCTTGACAGGATTTTGTATACATCAACGCATTATCCGGCAAATTACGGTTTTATCCCAAGAACCTATGGTGACGATAATGACCCGCTTGATGTACTCTTGATATGCGCCGAGCCACTTGAGCCGCTGTCACTTGTAAGAGCATATCCTATAGGGGTAATTTCGATGGTTGATAATGGACGAGCTGATGAAAAAATTATCGCAATTCCGTTTAACGACCCAAACTACAATCATTACACCGATATAGACCAGCTTCCTACACATCTTTTTGATGAAATGAAGCACTTTTTCAAGGTTTATAAAAACCTTGAAAACAAGGAAACTGCTGTTGATGAAGTTCGCGGAAGGGAAGAAGCTGTAAAGATTATAGGCGAGGCTATGGAGAATTATCTGGAAAATTTCTGTAAGTAGGAAATAGAAAAATCTAAAAGAAAGGACGGGGATAATGCATGGAAATAAAAATTAGCCGCGGGGCAAGAGATATTATTTCTCAGCTTGAAGCTGCCGGCTATGAAGCATATATCGTAGGCGGCGCGGTGCGGGACAGCATTATGGGAAAGGCCCCGTCCGACTATGATGTTGCGACGAGTGCGATGCCTCAGGAAGTAAAATCCATATTCCCAAGAACTATTGATACAGGTATGAAACACGGTACGATAACTGTTATAGAAAACAAAATCGGTTATGAGGTAACTACCTTTCGAGAGGAAAATGGATATCGTGATATGCGTCATCCTGACGAGGTAAGGTATGTTAAAAGCCTTTCTGCTGACCTGAAAAGGCGGGATTTTACTGTCAATGCAATGGCATATAATCCGCAAGTAGGCTTAGTTGATGAGTATGACGGAGCCTGTGATATTAATCGAAAAATCATCAGATGCGTCGGGATTCCTGAAGAACGCTTTAAAGAGGATGCACTTCGTATGCTACGTGCAGTGCGGTTTGCCGCAAGCCTTGGCTTTGAACTTGAACCGCAGACCTTAAAGGCGATAAGAAAATGTGCGGTATTAATCAAAAATATAAGCGCGGAACGTATTTTGGAGGAGCTTAACAAAATTTTATTGTGTGATAACCCCTCTAAAATCAGACTTCTTTACGAAACGGGGCTTTTAAGATGTATAATCCCTGACCTGTGCGATTGCTTTACGACTGCTCAAAATAATAAATACCACATCTACGATGTCGGCGAGCATATTCTAAAAGCGGTGGAAAATACACCAAACGACCTGATTTTACGTTGGGCCGCACTTCTTCACGATGTAGGAAAGCCCAAATGTTTAAGCTGTGACAATGCAGGTATCAACCACTTTTACGGGCATCATAGAGAAAGTGTGCGAATTGCAGAGGATGTACTTCATAAGCTGAGGATGGATAAGGATTCAATACACGACATTCTGGTCTTAATTGAAAACCACGATGTTAGGATTGACACACATCCTGCGGCGGTGAAACGTATGCTTGCGAGAACGGGTGAGCCACTGTTTTTAAAACTATTACTTCTTCAGGAAGCTGATAACAGGGCGAAAAACCTCAAATTCCTTGACGAAAAGCTGTCAAAGCTACACTCTGTGTATGCACAATGCCAGAGAATTATCGCAGAGGGACAGCCTTATCAGGTTTCGCATTTGCAGATAAACGGCAGAGACCTGATAAAGCTCGGATATAAGGCAGGCAGAGAAATAGGCGATACGTTAAAAATGCTCTTGGATGAGGTAGTAATTGACCCGTCCTTAAACAACCGCGATTACCTTATAAAACGTGCAATCATATTAAGAAAAAAAAGATAAAAGCTGTGGAATTTTCCACAGCTTTTCATGTTTTATAAGAATTCAACTTAGTAAGAGAATACCGTTTCAAACAAAATATCCCTAAGGTCACTGCCTGTATCCCAGAGCATCTGACCGAAAAGTAACACAGGATAGCACAGCTTTATTTCAAACATACCATCCTCAAGCAAAGCAGTGATACGCCTGATTCTTTAATCCTTTTTGTTTATGTATAGTAAAAATATGTCAATAAAATTATGTGATTAAACTGTTTTATATACTGTGTTGACTTTTTGGGAAATAGACGGAGTTTCTTCCTATTATATGTAGCAACTTCAGTGAATGTATTTATCTATTATGAAAAATCTTCTTAAAGCATAGAATATACCTACAAAAATTTAGTTTGTGCAAAATGACGAATAATTTAGCTTGCTTTTTTACAAATATTACAGAACAAATACAGGTTTGGTACAACTTTCACATAAAAAGTACATATTTTGTTAAAAAAATATGCAAAAGTGTTGAAAAGTACCTAAAATGTGTTCATTTTTACATTTATTTTTTATAAGAAACATTGTATAATAATTATGCCTAATAAATATTTTAAAGAAGGAGAGATTTCTTTATGAAAAAAACGTGGTTAAAACGCGTGCTTGGGACATTCCTCGCTTCAGCAATGCTGTTGCAGTCGAGTGCAGCCCTTGCATTAGAGTCGTCTGACTACTATGAGGGCGATTATGCTAATATCTGTGTTACAGATGGAAGCGATGTCCCTGTTGGTAAAAATGGTAGGGGTGAAATTACACTCGATGAGCCACAGGAACAATATGTTCTCAAGGCTTACTTAACAGGAAATGCCACCACTGTTAAGTGGGATGTGACATCTTCTGCTGTTAAGTTGGATGTTGACGGAGATACTGCAACGCTTACAGCTATGCAGAATACTGAAACTCCTGCAAAGATTACAGTTTCAGCCGCTGACGACCCTACAGCAGTATGGTTAATTGATGTTACTGTTACAGGACAGCCTAACGGAGGATTGGACTATGGTCTCAATATGCTCTTTGTTGGTAACTCAATCTTAGGTAATGATCCTGATCCATCAATTGGATGGTATGGCGAAGGCTGGGGTATGGCAGCATCTTCTGAAGACAAAGACTATGCTCATCAGACAGTAACAAAGCTTGCTAACAGATACTCAGCTCCTGTATGGGCAAAGCTTAGTGATGCAACATCACTTGAAAGCCTTACAGATACATCAACTGATGAGGTTATTCAGGCTGCTGTAAATGAATATGTTACAGCGGTTGGCACAGCTGGTGCAAACATCATCAACTTCCAGATTGGTGAAGATGGTTCACGTTCTGAGGCTACTTGGAACAAAATTCTCACAACATTGACAAACAGCTTAAAAAATACTTATCCAAACTTAATCATCAACCTCTGTGCAGCTTTCTGGGGCGAAGACACAGGTTATGATTACACAGTGAAGAAAGCTATTGCTGATACAAGTGCAGAAGACAATATCTACTTCACAGCTACAAACTTAGGAAAAGGCTACCTCTTAGCTGCTGATAGCGACAAGACAATAGAAAAATACCCGTACACAGCAGTTAATAAATACGCAGGCGAGGTAGGTGCGCATCCTGGAGATGCAGGTATGGAAAGAATGGCAGACTTGATTGTTGAGACATTGAGCCCTGCAATCGCAAAATTGCCAACAACATTCGTTGCATATCCTGAGACAATGTCTTTCGCAGAAGGACTTGCTATCACAACAGCCGGTGGAACACTTGCATTAGTTCCAACAGTTGAACCTACAACAGCTTCAACAAAGGCTATCTGGACAGTAAGCGACGAAAACCTCGCTACAGTTTCAGAAGACGGTGTTCTTACTGCAATTAACGACGGTACAGTAGAAGTTACAGCTACTTCAAAGTACAACGGCACAGTAACAGCTACTGCAACGGTTGCAATTTCAGGACAGACACCAAAATACACATTGACATATGCTGCTAATGAAATAGATGCAACAAATCTTCCTGCAGCTGATGCATATGCAAAGGGTACATATACTCTTGAAAAGTTTAAAACTCCGCTTCGTGCAGGCTACAAGTTTGACGGCTGGGCACTTGAAGACGGAACAAAGGTAGAAACAGTTACCGTAACAGCTGATACAACTGTTTACGCTACATGGGTTGAAGCAACAGCTTGGGAATTCGATGATTCTTTCGATGGCTTCACAGTTCTAAATGGTTCTGACCCAGACCTTACATATGGAACACTTATGACAGTTGCAACAGATATGACAGAGGATGCTCCTCTTACAGTCGTATCACCTGCAATTGCAATTGACCCTACAACATACAACACACTTAATGTTGAAATGACAAACTCTGTCATTGATGCAAACACAGAAGCAAAATTAATCGTAACAACTGAAAGCGGCGATGAATTTGAATTCTCTTCACCGGTAAAAGTTGCATCAGCTCCTGCAACTCACACGTTCGCACTTACTGATGTTGATGAAAAGATTGTGAGCTTCAAGCTCATTCCTACAAATATTGATGCAAACATCAATATTAACAGAATCGAATTCACATGGGTTGAACCACCTGTACTGGATGGATACTATTCAGAAGACTTAACAGGCGGCAGAATCTACGGGGATATGATTGATGACTGGAGAGATGTTCCGAATAGTAACGGCTTCGCAGTTGAAGTTGATGCCGAAGTATCGCATGACGGTGGCACATCAATCAAAATGTCAGCTAATGAAGATGGAAAGGACCACTACTGGTTCAATACATATATCGATGCTACAAAGTATACAATAAATCCTGGCGATACACTCGAGTTCTCAGGCTGGATTAAGAGAAGTGATGATTTCTCTATTGCGTATACTTCAACTCCGGACACTCCGGCTGACTGCACAAGCTCAAGAGTTTTCTTAACTGTAACATATCTTGACGCAGCAGGTGCAGAAAAAACACATACAGAATCTAATTACTTAACGAGTAGTGATACTAAGGAATGGCAATTCGTTAAGCATTCAATTACAATTCCGACTGCTAAAGTCCCTGAAGGCTCAACAATTACAAAAATTCAATGCTTTATAGCAATGACGAATTCAGCTGCCATAAAACTCACAGGACATATGTGGTTTGACCAGTTCCAGATTAAGAGAGCTAACCCATATACAAAGAACATCTTATTGGATAAGGATGAAGCAAACGATAGCGCTTATATTGCAGCTTCAACATTTGAAACAAAAGCAGTAACAACTGAAGAAGCACATTCAGGTAGCTATTCATATAAGTTTGCAGGCTCACACACAGGTAATGGTCTCCTTCTGGATCCTGCATACTTCTTTAGCAACTATAAGGTTGGCACAGCTGACCCGACCTTCAAGATTTCAGCTTGGGTTAAGATTGGTCCTCAAACCTTGGCTAATATGACAAATAAGGAAATGTTTGCTTACTTCATAAGTTACATTTCAAATGACTATGAAGAAAAGAGTGTTGCAAACGCAGGTTTATTCGACGCATATGTTTCAAACGGTCCGAAGATTCCTATTAAGAATACAACAGACTGGCAGTATGTAGAGGCTACAGTTAATTTGCAGGACCTCGTGCGTAACTATTCAGATAAAAAAGATGTAGAAGGAAATGTAATAGCGACAGGAGAAGAATTGGCAGCAGCATTTACTGACAGACTTCTTCTTACAACAAAAACACAGTTCTTGCTCTCTCATCCGGATGAAAAAGTAAGCATTGCTGATGGCGAAGCAGTTTATGTTGACCAGTTTGCTATCACACTTCTTCCTGATGCAGAATCATCAAATATGTTTGAAACAGAGCTTGTTTCACTTGCAGGCATTGAGTCAGCTACTGGTGCACCTGGTGTAAGAGCAGTATTCAATGATTCGTTGATTGCAGATGCTACATTTGCAAATGCAACAATCCTTGTAAATGGCGTGGCTTGCACGGATTACACATATGAAATCCATAATGATAATGCAACTGTTGATATTTATCCAACAGGTGTTACAAAGATTTCAACCTTCGAAATGAAAGGATTGAAGTCATTCTGGGGCTATGACATTATTACAGGTAAAGAAAAAGATAGTGTAAACGGCGATAGATTTATCAGAAACTATGTTCCTACTCACTATTATGAAGGTACAGGCGACTTGACAAATGGTCTCTGTTCAGGCTACGGCACTAAATATGAGACAATTACTGAAGCTGACGGTAACTCTGCATTCCAGATTAATGACGGCACAGGTACACCTTGGTTCTTCAAGTACAGAGTACCGGAAGACAAGCTTGCTTCAATGACAGACAAGATTAAGGTTACTCTTGATGTTAAGACAAGTGAAGACGCAAAATTCCCGGATCCTCTAAATCTAACTGGAAATGGTAATGGATGGGATACATGGGTAGATATTGGATTTGTAAGATTCTATGCTTATGCTATCGTTCTTGACACAGACGGTAAGGAACATACTATAGAAGTTACATCACCATCTAAAACAAGCGGTGTATATGTAGTAAACAATGCAATTACTGCTGACAATGTGTGGACTACAGTTGACGCACTACTCGACATGAGCGACGCGAAGATTATGGCTGCTGTAAATAGCCAAATTGCTAGAGATGCAGCTGCTGCAACTCCTGTAAACTGGACATTCCAGAAGCTCGTAGGAATCGAATTTGGTGCAGCTCCTCATAGTGCAGGTGGCAGAAATCTTCAGGGTACAATCTGGACTGATAAGGTTGTTATTGAAAATGTAATGCCAAACGATGAGCACAAAAACATTTTTGCTGGGGTTTACGAATGTGATAACGTTGATATGTGGACAGATAACTTGCCGTACGAAAATCAAGCTGGTAAGGGCACTGATGTTTCAGTTGATACCACTGTATTCCATCACGGCGATTCATCAGTTAAGTTAACAGGTGGTTCTGGAAATCAAGGTAGAGACCTTTTGACTGTTGTAAAGAGAGGCGGAACAACAAATCAGGGTCATAAAGACGCGTACAGAATCTCATTCTGGTTCAAGTCAACTAACACTGCCGCAAGAGACTTGACATTCCTCGGCACGGGTTATATAAAGGATGCAGAGGGAAAACAGCAAGGTCTTGGTATTGAATCACCTCGTGGCATCTACGTTGAGGATGGTAATGACGGATGGCAGAAGATAACATGTATCATCAAATTTGATTATGATGAAGCTGCAAGTAAAGGTGGATATATCCTTCCTGAAGGTAATCTTTCATACAATCAACTGAATTTCACAATCAGAGCTAATGACCACGCAATTCCTGGTACAGACACATTCTGGTTCGACCAGATGGAATGTTACCAGATTCCGGCAGATGACCTTTACTCAGGTTCAAAGATTACTAATCAGGACCCTGTTGTAGCAAACGGTGCTGTTACAGCTGTTAAGGTTGATTTCAACAGTTCTTATATCACACTTTCTGACCTCCAGTATGCAACTGTAGAGGTTGACGGAGAAGCTAAGGAAGTTGAATCTGTTGCATTGTCATCAAATGGCAGAACAGCTACTTACACATTGAAGACTCCTGTAACTTCAATAAACACATTTGAAGTTAAGGGCTTGACAGATATGTGGGGTAAAGTAGTTACAACAACTACTGAAATCGAAACTGTAGAGGCTCCTGAAGAAGTTATTCCTCCTTCTGCTTCTGTAGAATTCGGTGCAATGTTTGTAGAAGAAGAAGGTTCTACACCTGAATATACAAAGCTTTCTAAGGAAAATATCGCTAAAGACAAAGTATCTTACACAGATGTAGTTGGTAGAGTTACTCTTACAAACCCAACTGATGCACCTGTTACTTACGACGTAGTTATCGTTAAGTTAAGCGGTGGTAAGGCAGATATAATCAAAGTTATGGAAGACGGTATCACAGCAGGTGCTGCTGTTGATGGCGAAGCAACAACTGTAACTAAGGACGTTTCATTCCCTAACGACCTCTTAACTACTGATGATGTTAAGGTTTATGTTTGGGAAAGCCTTGAAACAATGGTTCCTGTTATCACAGGCACACTTGAGTAATTAATAATTAATTAGGAAATACCGCAAGGGCGCATGCTATGGGTATAGAAATATCTGTGGCTGCCTCTTGCGGCATCCCTGTATAACAGGGATTATAAAAAAATGGTATTTTTGACAAAAAATGACAACATTTTGAAGGGAGAAAGCATTTATGAACGCAAAAAAAATATTGTCAGTTGTACTTAGTATATCAGCAATTTTAGGAACTGTCAGCGGTTGCGGAAAGAAAGACGGCGCAACCTCAAGCGGTGACTATTCTGAAAAATTCACTTATACAATGCTTGTAAATGTCGACGATGAAGCTATTGCAAAAAGTGCATCCTGGAAGTATATTCAGGAAAAATTCAATGTTGATATTGAGCCTTATTATGTTCCTGACGCAAGTGCAGGAGAAAAGGCAAGAATTTGGATGGCTACAGGTGATATGCCTGACATCATGAGATGGTCTATGGGTTCTTCATATGACCAGTATCTTGATTGGGTTAATCAGGGCCTTTTAAGAGAGCTTCCTGATCTTTCAAAGTGGACATATCTTGAACAGCAGCAGAGCTACCATGCAATGGACAAATACATTACTGTTGACGGAAAGCGTTATGCTTGGATAGTATCAAATCAGTATGATCCTGATAAAGGTAATCCTGTTGACGGTTACAGCTTCTACTACCGTAAAGATATGGCAAAGGAGCTTGGTCTTGACAAAGAAGTTTTTACATGGGAAGAATTTGTTAGCTTAGCTCGTGCTATGCGCGATAAGTATGGCAAGGACGACACTGCCTTCATTCCTTGGGGTATGCCAAAGGGACTTTTCCCGTACGGAGCAGGTCTTATGATGTACTCACCATATTGGGAGCAGTACTACTTTAACCCAGAAACAAAGAAATATGAATGGGCTATGGATAAGCAGGAAACTTTAGATGGTATCCTTTTTGCAAACAAAATGTTTAAAGAAGGCGTATTCTCTAAAGATCAGGCTATCTTTAATGGTAACGAAGCAGTCGATAAGTTCAAAATCGGCAAGTGCGGAATTTTGATGAACAACTGCGCTAACTTTAACACACGCGATATTTATCAGAACTTCAAGGCTACAACAGGTAAGAATCCTGAAGAATGTATCGCAATCGCAAAGGTTTTGGCTCCGAACGGAAAAGCTTGGGGTCAGTATGGTATGAACTATTCTCACCTTGTTCTCTTCAAGCCTGACCTTTCAGACGAAAAGATGGCAAGACTTATGGATATCTATGACTGGTGCTTATCACCTGAAGGCCTCGAAATATGCAGATGGGGTATCGAAGGTGTTGACCATAAGGTTGTTGACGGCAAGAAGGAAATGATCAATGAAGACGGTTCAATTAATGGTGCAAATCCATTCTGGGCGAAAGCTCCTGTTGCTACATTCCCTGCAGACCCTGCTGAGAATCTTAAGCTTTATGGACAGCATATCATTGACCAGTACGAAGACTTTGAAACATGGAAAGAAGGACAGGATGATTCAAGCTTCAGAAGTTATGACTTCACTCAATTCTTCTGCACAGGTGAAGCCTTCAAGGCTCACGGAGCTTATTTCTTCGATGGTTCAAACCTTATTAAGAGACTTATGCCAAGCCAGGAAAGCGAAGAGGCTATCATCGCTGAATGGAATGCTTGGAAAGACTCTGTAAGACCGAACGTTGAAAAGGTTATTGCAGAGCTTAATGCTGCTTATGAAGCAGAAAATTAGTAATAAGTTTTAAAGTTAAAACTTTATGAGCATTACTGCCGGCTGTTTATTGGAGACTTACATTTGGTAGTGTGCCGGCAAAAATTCCTTACAGGAATTCACTTGCACTAAAGCGGCTTTTCTAAAAAAAGCCGCTTTGGGGCGAGTTAATATAGGAAGATAATTGCCTTGAAGGAATATCTTAATTTTTCAAGGATGTATATATATTAACAAAAATAAAAATTTAGGAGGATGAAGATGAAAAAAATAATTAGTGTATTGCTTCTAACAATGTATATCGTATCTAATTTTGCGTTTACAGTGTCAGCAGCCGCGGATGCATCTATCTACACAGAAAATCTGTTCGGGGATGCGTACTATAACTGTGACACAGTTATAGAAGGAATAGGTGTTCAAGGTAATTCAGGCGATAATGCATTTGCAGAATCCGTAGAGACAGGTGAAGCTGCATATGATAATGCATCAATTAAGCTAACAGGAGAAAGTCGTAACATTTTCCAGAAGACTGTTGCAGGTGACGACCTTCTCGGCGAATCAGTAAAGGTTTCACTTAAGCTAAAGGTATCTGATGCTGCATATAGCGGTGTATCTGGAATGCAGGTAAGATTCTATTACCGAGTTCAGTATAACGACGGAGCAAGCGATTCACAGTTGCCAGTTGTTACTCAGTATACAACAAATTACGTATCAAAAGATTGGACTGACTACAGTGTAATATTTGACATTCCAGCAAACGGTGGTCTTAGCGCTGGACAGACTTGCACAGGTATCAGCTTCTACGCAAGAATTGGTAATAACCTGTCAGGTGTTGATGGGGAAGCATCTGCATGGATTGACTGCATTTCACTTTATGCAGTTCCGCTCGCTACTGACTTATTAACAACAGTTGAAACAGTTGACTTAGTTGATGTTGACGGAATGACAAAAAAAGTTGAGCTTACTCTTGATACAACATATGTAAATGCTGCCGGATTTGCTGATATGGCAGTAACACTTGCCGGAACAGAATTAGCTAAGACTGAATACACTGCGGCAGTTGAAGAAATCGGCGGCGGTAAGTCAAAGGTTGTAATCACATTTAAAAATTCCAAGTCTATAAAGACTTTGACAGTTAATGGAATTAAGGACATCTGGGGAAGAACAATCCCAGTGGCAGAAAAAGAAATCCCAAGAGACCCTACAACAGCTCAGGGATTAGTAGCCGTTGATGGCGAAAACTTAAAGCTTGCAGGTGTTGACGTAATGCTTAACACTTCAAACGTAGGCAATGACTGCCTTGCAGATATGGAAATCGAAGTTGACGGAGTTCCTTTTGAAGGAGAATACGAAGCAGAGGTTGTTGATTCAATAGCAGGCAGAAAGAAAGTAGCAATTACTTTTGTTGGCGGAATTTATGCAAAGGAAGTAAAAGTTGACGGAATCAAGGATTTCTGGGGTGACGAAGTTGATTGTGCAGAAGCAACGCTTGAAATTGAAAGAGATGTAACAGTTGCTACAAAGCTCATAAAGACTCCTGTTTCAACAAGTGACGAAAGAGCAGATAAAATTGAGGTAATTCTCAATACACCATACATCAATGAGAGCACTATCGAAAATATGGTACTCAAGTTCGATGGAGTGGAAGTTACTACATATACTAAGACTATCGAAATCGACCACGATGAAGCTGGAAAAGCATTTGCAAAGATTGTGCTTGATCTTGATGAACCAAAGCTATTGCAGAAGGTTGAAGTAAGTGTAATTAAGGACGTTTGGGGAGCAAATGTTAATGTAGAAGATGCAGTTATTGAAGAAGCTCGTGCAATTACAAATGTAGTTGATATTGAAAGAATTCCTGGTTCATCAGAGGGTATTCACGCAGGTATTAAGCTTATACTTGACACACCATATGTAAATATGGACGGACTCTCAAACGTACTTGTTAAAATTAATGGTGTTATCTTAGAAAATGGGTACACCTTTGAACTTGAAGATGCAACATACGATGGTAAAGCTACAAAGAATGTTAAAATTAATCTTACTGTGGAGGATACTATTGACTCTGCAGTTGTAGTAGGTATCAAGGACGAATGGAACAGAGGACTCAATGAAACCAAGTCTGTAATAAAGGAAACTCCTACAAGAGCAACTTACTCCAGGAATTTGCTTGGTACAGAGTATACTGATTTTGATTCTACAGCTTTATGTTCGGGTGACTTTACATATGCCCTTTCTGATGATAGAGTTAGTGGAACCAAATCAATTAAAATTACCGGAGGAGCATCTGGTTTACCTGGTGGCTATGCACGTCAAGAAATAGTTTCAAAGGTAATACCTATGACTAGTGTTGAAGCTCCGAATAAATTTAGGGTGTCATTCTATGTAAAGGCATCAGAAGATATCAAAATTTATTCCGCAGATATTGATAGAGAAGATACATTCTTTGATACTCGAGTGGTTTTATATGGTCACTATAGAAAAACAGACGGAACTGAGAAAAAGTATACTTTATCTCAGCCGGGAATTAACATCAAGCCGAATTATACTGAATGGCAGTACGTATATCATGATTTTAATATTCCGAACTATATGAAGGATCATACTGGTGCGGTAATTTCAGACGAATATACTTTAATCGGTTTAGAAGTTAATGTTTTTATACATAATACGCGTTCTGATACTGCTATTGTAGAGGGATATGTGTTAATGGATAATGTTCAGGTTTTAGAAACTCCGGCAGATGGTGAGTTCCTAACAACCGCTATTACTGAAAACCCATCAACTCCTGTTGACGGCGAGCAGAATGCTGAATCTGACAAGGTTGTATTCTTATACGAGGGTCCTGTTGAAGCAAGTCTTATCCCGCAGACAGCAGTTGTTATTAAGGAAGGCGATGCAGCTGATAGCTTAAAGGTTGTAAATAAGACTGTGACATTTAATGCTATTTATAACCCTGTAACAGAAATATCTCAGGTTGAGATTATTCCTGACGGCGGCTTTAGAAATGGTAAATACTACGAAGTAGAATTAAACGAAGCATACGACATATGGGCAAGAGCTGCTACAGGCTCACATAAGGTAAGCTTCAAGGTTAAGGATAAGCTTGCAGTTGAATCCGCTGAAGGAGAATCAACAAAGATTTTGAAGGATGGAAGCGGAAAAGTAATAGGTGCTAAGGTAAAGGTTCGTAACAATGATGCAAGTGCTCCGACAAAGCCGGTTGTACTCGTTATTGCAATTTGCAACGGAAACGACATTGTAGATTATAAAATATCAGCATCTACACCTGTTGCAGCAAATGGTACAGCTGAAGTATCAGCTACATTTGATGAAGTGGTTGCACTCAATGAAGGCGACTATGTAAAGGCATTCGTTTGGGACAGCACAACCGACCACAGACCTTTGGCAAATATTATAACAGAATAAGGAGGCGGAATTTATGAAAAAAAGAAATAAGCTTTTGGCATTAGCACTTGCTTTGTCAAATCTGCTTTCTATGGGCTTTACAGTAAAGGCTGAGGAAGCTGATACTGCTATAGAAAATCCAAAACTGGCACGTTCCATTTTGGAATCAAATGGTAAATATGCAACAGTGGGTGAGGAAGGAGTTTCATATCCGACAGGCTGGGATGTTGACCGCCGAGGCGGAGATGTTACTCAGCAGAATATGGGATATGTAAGTATTCTTGATACATCGGAGGAATATCCGGTAATTATGTATCACGACATTAAAGACCGTTCAACAGGTAAGTTAGTATTTGAATCATCTTTCTTATTCATTGATGCATATAAAGGCTTCTCGATTGACCTTATGAATCAGCAGGACGGAACAAGAGCAGTCAGCTTCGGTATTGATAATGGCTGGTTTGCGTATGACGAAGGCAAGAAGGGCGTTAAGAGACTTCACAAAATCCAAGATAATAAGCAGTACAGATATAAAGCAATAATTGACCTTGATGCAAGAACAGCTGAAGTTTCTGTAGACGGACAGCTTATAGGCACATATAGTTTTACAGATGCTGCTGCAAAGACAATTAACTACTTAAGAATTAAGACGCCTGACGATCAGGAAATGACAGTTAGGTTTACTAATATGAAGGTTACTGAGAACTATTTGATTGACGAACAGTTCTACGGCGGCTTCCCATATGACTGGGAATGTATTTCAGTGGATGACGGTTCTGTTAAAGTATCAGGAGATCATTCGACAAATATGGCTTTTACAGCAACACTTACTATCAATGACTCAAACATCATTGATAACACAGTAGTTAGAAAGGTGTTTGAAAAGTCGAAGGGTAATGTTTATACAGAATTCAGATTCTTACGTCCTGAAAAGGCTGTTGACGGAATGAATATCTTGATTAAGTCTGATGATAAGGTTGCAGTTAAGCTTGGCTTATCAGAAGGAAACTTAGTTGATGCTGAAGGCAATGTTCTTACAAATGTTTCAAACACAATATGGCATATTTTGGGTATCGAAGCAGATACAAGAACAGGTATGGCACAAATCAGATATAACGGACGTGATCTTTGCCAGATTCCGTTCACAGAAAGTGTAGACTATATTGACAGACTTGAATTTGCGACATCAGTAACAGGAAAATCAGACCTTCAGATTAAAGACGTTGTTGCTTATATTAAGTATAGCCCGGAGGAAATTTCTGAATATCCTTCAGCTCCGGTAATTCCTGAAAAGAAGGACGACTCAATTGTTGGTATGATGGTTTGTGACCTCTGGCACGAAGGTGGTCACGTTGGTTGGGATAGAATTTCTGCATACCCTGACAGAGAACCATATCTCGGCTGGTACGACGATACATTAACTGAAGTTGCTGACTGGGAAGCTAAATGGCTTGCAGAGCACGGTGTTGACGCAGCATTGAAGTGCTTTTATGTTGATGGAGGGAACTATAACGGTGGACCTTTGGAACCGGTTGATTCTAACTCTGCATTTAATGCTTGGTTTAACGCAGACTACACAGGCTATATGAAGTATGCACTTATAAACTGTGCAACTCCTGCTGGAAACGACCCTGTTGGTCACTGGAGAAATGCTATTGTTCCTCTATGGATTGAGCAGTATTTCAAAGACCCGAGATACCTGGTTGTTGACAATAAGCCGGTTGTATATATGTTCTCTTGGGAGTGGACAACAATACTTGGAAGTGTGGAAGCAGTGGCTGAAGAAATTGATTATTTGAGGCAGGAAGCTATAAAGGCAGGCTTCGATGGCGTGTATATCTTTGGAAACGCACATCACCTTGCTCAAAAGCAGACGGCTAAGGCTGTCGGCCTTGACGGATGTATCGTTTATAACTGGGGTCGTGATACTGCTAATGTTAAATTTACCATTAATCAGCATGAGCTACAGTGGGAAATGTGTAAATCGGATGACGTACTCGACCTTATTCCGGTAGCTTCAAAGGGCTACGACAAGCAGGCTTGGGACGGTGGTATCAGAAGTGGCTATGCTTCACCTGAGGATTTTGAATACTTGCTTGAATACTTAAAAAATGATTATATGGAAAGATATGACGAAGATAGTCCGGCATCACGTTTCATTTGCCTTGCTAACTGGAACGAGTATGGTGAAGGTCACTTTATGAATCCATCAACTCTCCACGGCTTTGGCTACCTTGATGCTGTGAGAAACGTATTTACAAATGGCAGCGAGCATGAGGATACAAGACCTTCTGAAAAGGTTAAGGAAAGACTTGAAGGAAGATATGCTGACGACAGAAAGTGGCTTGTTCACATTCCACCAACAGAGTCACAGATTCCAAGCAAGGTATTGAAGGGATGGTATTTCAACAATCCTGCCGATGCTGCTGAATGGAAGGTTGAAAAGCAGATTGACGGCTTTAAGAATGAAAATGGTAACTTAGTCGGTAAGACAAATAACATGGATGCTGGTATTATCCTTGTAAACGACATTAAGTACAACATTGATAATGCTCCTTATATTAAGGTAAGAATGAAGATTGACAGCTGTGATGAAGAAGCGGAAATTTTCTTCAAAACTGAAGAAAACGATAGATGGCATCAGAGTCAGTCGCAGCGCGTTCCAATTTCATCAACTGATGGCTATTATGATTACTACTTTAAGATGTCTGACAATAGTCTCTGGAACGGAAATCTAAAGAGCATCAGATTTGATATGTGCAGAGACCCTGAGATAAACTTTGCTATCGAATCAATCGAAGTTCTTGAAAATGAGCAGGTTCCAATTAAAATTTCAATCAATGGAGAAACTCAAAAGACTAAGGGAACAATAGATTTAACTAATGGTGTAACATATGTTCCAACCTGGCCACATCAGGGTTATCAGGAGAAGCTTGAATGTGCAGTAATTTACGATAACGCGACACAGACTGTATCTGTAACTCATAAGAATGCGGATATGATCTTCACAATTGGAAGCGATATTGTAACAATTAACGGTAACGAAGTTAAACTTGCAAAGCCGCTTGAGATGGTTGATGGTCTTCCAAATCTTCCGATAAGAGTTTTGGCAGAAGCAATCGGAGCAGAAATTGCTTGGGATGGTGAAAGCCGTAAGATTCTTATTACAACTCAGCAGGAAGAAGTAGTTGTATCTGACTACGATATTTCTACAAGAGTTCCTAACCAGTGGGAATTTGAAGTTCCTGGCGACTTAGAAGGATGGACCTGTTCAACACAGTTCTACTTCTCACGTGCAAGAGTTAAAGATGGTCAGCTCCAGCTTAAGTCTATGAGTGTTGACCCGAATATGTCACGTAACGTTGACTTTGACTCTTCTAAGTATAAGACAATTAAGGTTCGAGTTAAGAACGAATCTGATTCTAATGTTATGCAGGTATTCTGGGCTTCTTCAATAGCTGGAGGAATCAGTGCACAGAACTGCCAGACAGTAACAATTTCAAAAAATGATGAGGACTTTGTTGAATACACATTCGATATGTCTAAGCACGCAAACTGGAAGGGTAAAATCACACAGCTAAGAATTGACCCGATTGCAGCAATGGGTCCAATTTCATTCGACTATATCAGAGTAGAGTAAGAGGGGAGAACTTCAATGAAAAAAATTGCTATATATGCCGTTGCCGCTATGCTTGCCATAAGCGGCGCGGCAAATGCCGCACCTGCGGTAGATAACATAGGTCCTACATTGACCTATGATGAAACACAGGGAACAGGACTACACGGTATGGTTACTATTGAAGGAACCCTTGATGGTGTAGTTGAAGGAGAGCTTGTTTCTCTTACTGTTTATGAAAAAGGTAAAACTGTAGCTGA
Organism: Clostridia bacterium; assembly: GCA_045580145.1. GTDB lineage: Bacteria > Bacillota > Clostridia > UBA1381 > UBA1381 > UBA1738. The sequence continues at coordinate 16,910 of JAZNNI010000078.1, read as the reverse complement.
AAGCCTAAAATGGTATGACCAGCAGTTTGCAGGTAAAGATGGTGCATACAGCTTTGACTGTGTGCTTGAAGGTACAGATGGTGTTGAATACATCTTTGCTATTGCCGCTGATGAACACTTTGGTGAGGCAGGAGAATTCAAATACTATCCAAAGGCAAAAGCAACTGAAGTTGTTGGGAATATTGAAGGCGGAACAATGACTGTTTCAGATGCTATAACTAACTATGGTACATTCCTTCAGCTTGACACAACAACATATGACGGACTCACAGATAAGAGTGCAGTGGATGCAAGTGTTCAGACTGAGCTTGAGAAAATAACAAACCCTACAGCTGCTGACCTCAAAGAAGTTTTTGCAGATTGCTGTGAGGTTCAGGAAATGAACGAAATTCTGCCTGCTAACGATGCAGATTACGAAACAAAGCTTACTAAAGTAGCTGCTGAAGAGGCTCCAAAGGTTTTAGAAATCTTTGAAGACTTAGGCACAGATGCTGATGCAATCGTAGATGCTATGAACGATGATACATATGCTTCAAAGGATGAATTGGTTGCTGATTTTACTGACCAGGTGCTTTCAAAGGCAGCAAATAATGCATTAGTTGCAGCTGAAATGGAAAAGGTAGTTGTTGCAGCAGGTATTGATGTAACAGCATACACAGCTAAAATGCCGACAATTATGTCAGAAATGTTGAAGGTAAATACTTATACAGATGCAAAGTCTATTACTGACAAATTCACAGCAGTAGCAGCATCTATTCCAAACCCGCCAGCTCCGGGTAGTTCATCAACACCGACATATTCATCACCGACATCATCAATGCCGGCTCCGACTGTTATACCTGATGCGTTCCCTGATTTATCAAGCGTAAACTGGGCCAAGGACAGCATCCGTAAGCTCAAAGTAAGAGGCGTTATATCAGGTGATGAAAACGGAAACTTCAATCCAAACAGCAATGTAACACGTGCTGAATTTGTTAAGATGCTTGTTTCAGCAATGAATATGCAGGGCTTGGGAACAGGTCTTAGCTTTGAAGACGTAAATGCTGACGCATGGTACTATGATTATATTATTGCAGGTGCTGAAAATGGTCTTGTAAGCGGAATGACAGAGGCTTCATTTGGTCCAAACCTTCCTATAACAAGACAGGATGCATCAGTAATTATTCACCGTGCTGCAACTATTAAGAATGTAAATCTCGATGCAATCGAGACAAATAATATTGCTGACGAAAGCGAAATTGCAAGCTATGCAAAGGACGCAGTTAAAGCGCTTTATGCAAGCAACCTATTAAACGGTGTTGGTGAAGGCAAGTTTGCACCGAAGAATAATATGACAAGAGCGCAGGCAGCTGTAATTATGTGCAGTTTCCTTGAAAGAATGGAGGCAACAAATTGAAAAAACTGATTAGTTATTTATTGGTATTAGTATTAGCTTTTTCTGCAGTGTCGACTGTGACTTTTGCAAAAGGTGAACAGCTTTTATCATCAGACGAGTATATGCAGAATGTTGTTACAGGACTCAATCTTGTAAACACAAAATTAAGCGAAAAAGAATATATCACAAGAGCAGATTTTGCGCTTGTGCTTATGAATCTTATTAATGAGCCTATTACTGTGTCAGGAAACACTTCATATACTGACGTAAAAGGTGCATCAAAAGAAACTGCAGCTATTGAGCTCGCAAGAGCTAAGGATTTAATGGTAGGTGTGGGCGATAACCAGTTCGCACCTGACCAGCCAATTCTTTTCTCACAGGCTGTAAAGCTTATCTTAAAGGCTACAAATAACGTTAGAATATTTAATAACGAAGAAATTATCGCAGAAGATAACTTTAGAAGATTGACAAAGGGTCTTTCCTTTGCAGACACAAGCGCTGTTGATTATGAAACACTTGCGCACTTGGTGTTCAATGCTCTTAACGTAACAATCTCAAAGGCAACCTTTGATAATCCTGGAACTATGTCAGGCGACGTAGATGCAAATGAAAAACTTCCTGAATATTTCTTTGATTACAAAAGAGTAGAGGGTGTTCTTCAGGCAGATGCTTACAGTAGCATTATTTCAGCTTATGGAAATAATACAACCGTTACAATCAATGGTGTAAACTATAAGTCAACAAATGACTACAATGCACACTTAGGTTTCTATGTAGATGCGTTTGTAAACGAAGACAACGAGATTGTTTTCCTGACAGCAAATGATGAAAACAATATAATCGTTTTAGACGATACTATGGCTAATTATGCAGATGCAGGCAGAGTTTACACATATCAGAATAAAAATGGAAAAGTTGAAAAAGTTGCTATTCCGGACGGAACTCCGATTGCATATAACGAAAGAGCTATGGCAACTTACAGCGTTGCAAAGATGCTCCCACAGGATGGTTATGTAACACTTATTGATAATAACGACGATGGAGACATTGACGTTGTTCGTGTAGTTGAATATGTAAACATTAACGTACAGGGAAGCTCAACAGAAGAAAATGTTACACAGATTTTCGATGCTAACTCAGGCATAACAGCAACACTTTTAACAGAAGCTGAAGGTGAAACTGCTATTATTCTTGACGCAGAAGGGAATGTTGCGGAAGTCAAAAACTTAAGAGCAGGTGTTGTTGCATCTGTAATTGGTGAAATCTCCACAAACGTATCAACAGATGCTATTGAATCTGTTGCAGCTCGCAGAATTATCATTTCTGACGCAACTGTTACAGGTAAGGTTCAGACCATTGATATGGATGAAGGTACTATAACACTTGATGGTGAAGCTTACTATTACGATGCAAATTTTGACGCTTCAACGTTGTCATTTGGACGTGAATATATATTCGGAGTTGACTTCTTAGGCAAGCTCACATCAGCAGCAGTGGCAGACAGCACAGATATTCCATGGGCATTTGCTTATGTAATTGATGCATCAGTAAATGGTGATGGCGTATGCGTAGTAAAGGTTATAACACCTTTTAATAAGATTATAAAGTACAAATGTGCAGAAAAGGTTAAGATTGAAGGCGAGTCAGGAAGAATCAGCGACCATGATGCTCTTGTAACAAAGTTTGCAAATAATAACGAGATAATCGGATACACAGTTGACGAGGAGAGAAACATTGACAAGGTATTATTTGCTGATACAAGCACAGCAGCAAAGGGACCTAACCAGATTCCGGATGAATTTGGTATCTATAAAACTTCTGAATCAACCTCTGGATATAAGTGGTATTCTCACTTCAGTACATTCTACGGCAAAATAACAGTAGATGAAGATACTATAATCTTTGCTGTGCCTGAAACTGTTACATCCGAAACTACTGATGAAGAATACAAAGCAATCAGCAAGGCTGACCTTATTCAGAGTGATGCTAAGTTTTATCCTGTGACAGGCTATGTATTTAGCAAGGATTCAGCGTATGAGGACATTGTTGTAGTTAAGTCAACAGTGGAAGAAACAATATCATCTGGTGCATACTTATCAGTAGTAAAGAGTATAAATCAGACACTTAACGAAGATGATGAAGTCTCATATGAAGTAACAATTATTGAAAATAAGAGTAATACAGCTAAAGAGAATACTTATGTGGCATCAGAAAAGGTTATCACAGGCGGAGTGCTTCAGGGTAAGAAATATGGAACTGATACAAAGCTTAATGTTGATGTAGGTGACGTAATTACATACTCTGTAAATTCACTTAATGAGATTGTTGCAATAGAGATTATGGCAGAGGGTCCGGATAACTTCTACGATACTGCAGGAGATTATGTAGGAAATGAAGGAAAGATTCAGATAAATACAACAAGAAGACTTCTTCCTGCAAGTGTATACAGTGTTGACAATAGCTACATCACTTTAGTTAAGAATGGTGTAGAACCTAAGGATGCAACATGGTCAGATATTGAAGAGGTTACATTGAGCCGTTGTGCTATCATTGTTATTGAAGAGGATGCCGGCAAGAAGAATGTAAAAATCGGCGCTATCAAAGACATTGATAGCTATATAGAAAAAGGAAAGAGTTCACGTGTTCTAATTAATATGCTGGGATACATCTCATATGCCCTTATTATATACAAATAAGCTATTTTGATTAAATAGTTAAAAGTGGAGGCGAAAATTAGAACATGGAGAGCAAAGAATTAAATGGCAGCTTATGGGAAAGATTTAAGCTTGCCATATACAAGTACAAATATATATACCTAATCTTAATACCGATTATTGTATATGTTATAATTTTTTCATACATTCCTCTCTATGGTGCTCAGCTTGCATTTAAGGAATATAATGCAAGCAAGGGTGTGTGGGGAAGCGAATGGATAGGTCTTGCAAACTTTAGACGAATGTTTGCAGAGGCAGGCTTCTTAAATGCTATTAAGAACACATTGGCAATATCATTAATCAACCTTTTTGGAGGTTGCTTATGGCCGCCAATATTCGCAATTATGTTCTGCGAGCTCAGAATGAAAAAGATCAAGAAAGTTATGCAGACAGTATATACCTTCCCGAACTTCCTAAACTGGGTAATTCTATCCGGTATTATCTATAATATGTTCGGTTCAGAGGGTATTATAAATGCGATGTTAAATGCGATTGGTCTTGAAAATCAGACACTTCTTACCAATCCAAAAACCTTCCGAATATTCCTTTTGGTAACAAGTATTTGGAAGGGTGTAGGTTGGTCATCAATTAGCTACATCGCACTTATCTCATCAATGGGAACTGATCTTCAGGAGGCTGCCGCACTTGACGGTGCGAGCAGGCTCCAGAGAATCTGGTACATAGTAATTCCTCATATCGCACCGATATTCAGCCTTGGCTTTGTCTTGGCATTCGGAAACCTTTTGCATAGTAACTTTGAGCAGATATTCAACCTGTATAATGCAAACGTATATGAGGTTGCAGAAACACTGGACGTATATCTTTACAAGATTTCCTTCCAGCAGACACCATCTTACGGTTATTCAACAGCGGTTGGTTTGGCTAACTCTGTAGTTTCTGCAATACTGATGCTTTCATTTAACTTCATTAAGGTTAAATTAGGCGGACAGAGTATGTTTGAAGGGGGTGTGAGGTCATAATGAGCAAGAGAAAAGATAAAAATTTCTTAGAGAAGATCTCACTGCTTGACTTTATAATCCTTATTATACTTGGAATTGGTGCGATTACGGTTGTTTATCCGTTCTGGAACTCAATCCTTATCTCAATCGTTCCTCAGGAGGACCTCCTGATGAATCCTTTGATGATAATACCTAAGAGATTTGACTGGGGAGCATATCGATATGTGTTTGAGGATTCATTTATTCCGCAAGGCTTTGTGAACTCAACCTACATAAGTGTTGCACACGTTACACTTAACGTACTTTTGACAGTTCTCGGTGGATATATCTTTACAAGAAGATTTCCGGGTCGTAAGGCACTTTGGGTGTTCCTTTTGATCCCGTCTATAGTTCCGGGTGGACTTATCCCTACTTATCTTCTTATGAGGGACTTGAATCTCTTGAACAATCACCTCTCTTTGATACTTCCGGGATGCTTTGGATGGAGTAGTGCACTTTATATGTCGAGATACTTTAATGAAGTACCTTACGAGCTTGAGGAATCTGCTAAGATTGACGGTGCGAGTGAAATAAGAATTATCTTCCAGATTATTCTTCCGCTTATGCTTCCGTTTATCGCAGTTACTGCACTTAATGCATTTGTTGCTTGTTGGAACTCATGGTATAATGGTATGCTTTATATGCGTACTGCTAGCAAAATGCCGCTTGCAACAATGCTTCGTGACATTCAGCAGCAATCTCAGAATGTTATGCAGACCCTTGACCACGCATCTCAGGCAGAGGGACAAAGGGTTGTGCATTCTGAATCAATCCGAATGGCATGCGTTATGACTGCCACAATTCCGATTATGTGCATCTATCCGTTCATACAGAGATTCTTTATCGGTGGATTGACTGCTGGTGCAGTGAAAGGTTAATATAAGGTGGTAATTTATGAAAAATAAAAAAATTCAAAAAATTCTATCTTCAGTAATAAGTTTGAGCATAATATCATCTGTGATTCCTGTTACGCAGGTTGTAAATGCAGAAAGTAGTACTTCAGGGCTTTATTCAAGCCCTGAAGTATACATTAATGATACATTTGCTCAATCCAGCTCATTGGGAACAGAAGACCGACTAACCGGTTCCGGGGAGCCGGTTGTTACTGCTTCTGGATGGGATGTAACTGGTGGAGCATATCTAACAGGAAAAAACTCCGGTGGAGACTTTGACCTTGTAGATAACTCAACTAGCGCGAAGGGTGTAATGGTTAAAAAGTTAACTGAAGAAATTTCGGATGGTATGGTGCAGTGGGAATTTACTGCACAAACCAAAGAATTAACATCTACTTTCTCTGCATTTCTTGCAGACGGCAACGATAGGGCTCTGGCAACAATAAGATTTAACAAAGGAGATATACTATTTTTATGTGGAACATACAGTAAATCAATTGGCAGTTACATTCAGACCGTAGATGGGGAACAGTCAACAGCTTTAGTAAAAATAAAAGCTTATATCAATTTGAGTGATAAAACCATTACGATTTATCTGAATGGAGCTATGGTAATAAAGGAATTGTCACTCGGAACTGTGAATACGATTTCTAAAGTGCAGATTGAGGCACTTAAGGGTAGTGTAGGTACATTGAATATCTGTGAGTGTAAAATAACTAAAGATTTTATTCTGCACGAATCTTTTGATAATGAACGATACCCGAGAGAGTGGAACAATACAATTACATCACCATATCGTGGTATGGTGTATGAACAGCTCAAATTGGAAGCCGGAAAGATGGCTGAGAGAGATATTTCGCATGGAAATGTGAAATCTGATGAAAGAGTTGAGTTTCATTACAGATTTGTTTCGGACAGCCTTGTAAATGCTGATAAGGTTATGTCTGTTCAGGCAGCGAGGGAGTACAAAAACCTTCTTCCTGATGGAATGGCTAATTGCGATACTGCAGACGCATTGGGGTCAAGTGATAAAGTATTTAAATACTCTGTTGTAACTGACAGTACCGCAGTTGACGGAAAGTCTATGAAGGCTTCTAATGCTTCTAATGCTGTCGCCAATAAAAATGTACTGTTTGAATACGCTATATCTTATCAAGAACTGCAAAGCAAAGGAAAAGATTTCAATTTGTCCTTCGACATCAGGAAAAGCTCTGACCTGAGGCTTGACTATAGTAATGGTGTGACAAATCAAAAGCTGGATACATTCAAATTCCAATATTATGCAAAATATACTACTGCATCGGGAATTAATGGAAGTACAGAAGCACTTGTCGCTTGGTCTAATAATTCACCGATTTTTCTTGACAATGATAAATGGCAGGATATAACATATAACTATGATGTAGATTATGCTGCTGTTGAGGCTGCAGTTTTAGCAAAAGCAGGCGAAGGCGCTGCAATCAATGAAATAGTGTTTGAGGTATATTCAAATGGGACGGAAGCCTCTAAAATTTCATCAGGAAGCTTCTGGCTTGATAACATTTGTGTTGCTCCTCTTGAAAATAGTAGCGAGGTTATGGCTCTTAACTTAACAAGTGATGGTGTTAATGGTTTTATAACCCTAACAGGCAGTGGTGCTACTCCTGTAACTATAGGTAAATACAGACCGGGTATCTGGCAGAATGTAAGAATTACATATGACAGAGGTACAAGAAAGGCAACAGTTCGTCATAATCATTTAACTGAAACTGTTGTTCCGGTAAATAATATAGCTCCTGAAAACCTTATCTTTGCAAATAATGGAACGGGAACAATTACTGTTGACGACGTAACTGTAAAGAAGGTATATGACCTTCCGTCAGATTATGTTCTTGAGCCTCAAGAGCCTGCTGATGATGGATACTATTCATCACTTCTGTCCTGTGCTCTTTGGACTGAAAACGGCGGACGTGGCTGGGACGCAATAAGCGGCTTTGATGAAAGAAGTTCGATTCTTGGTTTCTATGACGAAGGAAAGCCCGAGGTTTCCGACTGGGAAATCAAGTATATGGTAGAGCATGGCATAGACTCACAGATTTTCTGCTGGTATGACGCAGATAGAAATAATAACGGCGGAGCTATTCCGGCGTTTAAGGATGCTGAGTACTCTGATATGTTGGATTATTCACTTTTGTGGACTAATACTGCAAGTGACAATGTTGCATCGCTGGCATATCGTGACTTAAATTTAACTACTACAAAATCATTCCAGAAGCTTTTCAAGGAGGTTTATGTTCCATACTGGATAGACAACTATTTTAGTGATAATAACTATACTAAATTAGATGGAAAGCCGGTTCTTTACATTTTCTCAGGCGCTGAGCTTTTAACTTATCTTGGCGGCGGAAATGTATCTGTTGTTACAGAGCATTTAAAATACTTAAATGACAAATGTGTTGAAGCGGGCTTAAATGGTGTTAAGGTATTCCTTTATAATGGCGACAGTATGATTGACGGAACATATGCCGTAGGTAGCTTTACATATGGCTATAATGTAAGAAACCCGCAGGCACTTGATTCAATGTGGACCAAATCTGAAACTGCTGATAACACTGCACTTCCTGTTCTTAGTGTTCACCATAATAAAGAGGCTTGGAGCGGAAACGCAGACCAGTATACAACTCCTGCTGAATATGAGCTGCTTGCAAATGAAGTTAAGAGCCGTATGGCAAATTGGAACTATTCAAAGATGTATTCGTCAAGTGTAGGTTCAGATAAAAACGGAGCTTCAAATGAAAAGCTACTTGTTGTAAACAACTGGAATGAGTTTGGTGAAGGTCACTTCCTGATGCCTACTAAGACATTTGGTTTTACTTATCTTGATATATTCCGTAAGACATTTACAGGTGACTCTGATCATTCTCACATAGAACCTACTGAAAATCAGCTCAAGCGTATCAATATGCTTTATGACCAGACAAGAAAGAGACGCAAAGGAAGTAATGTTGCAAGTGCTGATAATAAACACAACGTTGTTAAGCTTTGGGATTTCACAAAATCGGGAATGTCTATCAATAACATTGGCGAGGGAAAATTAGACGAAGCACATATTCCAAATCTTACTATCGAAGAGGGTGTGGGACTTCAGGGAATAACGACTAGTGCACATGCTTTGATTGAGATAGGCGGACTTAATATTAACCTTGACGAAACTGGATACGACACGATATATCTAAGGTTAAGTGAAAATCGCGACACGGAAACATATGTTTTTATGAATACAAAATATAGTTATACCAACGATGAGGGAAAAATTGTTACGGTTGATGTTACAGGTAACCTTGGTTCAGATGATACAAAGGTTGCGTATACGAGTGACTGGAACTCAGGACTTGTGCGTGAGCATTTTGTCTATATGAAGAATCATCAGCACTGGAGGGGAACACTTACGGCAATTGAGGTAAGACTTCCGGTAAGCCTTGGGAATTCATTTGTAGTAGAGGCTATTGGCCTTGGAAAGAGCAATATGTTCAAGTTAGGCGATGAGCTTGTAACAAATGGCAGCTTTGAAAAGGGAGTAGCTGAGTATACGTATGATGGTGTTACAGCTGCGGTTTCAAATTATGACTTTAACCGTGGTGTAGCATCCTTAGAGGTTTCAGGTAATGGTACTGTAATGACTTCCGTTCCTGGTGTTGAAGCAAATGCTACATATCAGCTTGAAGTATTTGCAAAGCTTCCATTCGGAACTACTACCGACAGTTCACTTACTGCGTATCTTTCATACACTGCAGATGGTCAACCAAGAAAGAGTAATGAGCTAACACTTACTAAATTCTTAGACCAAGGATATGCAAGACTTTATGACGAGCTTGAGATAGTGGAAACTTCTCCTATATCAGATGTTAAGCTCTGTATCAAAAATGCAGGAGGAACAAAATACTATCTTGATGACATTTCATTAAGAAAGTTAACTTCTGTTCATACAGATTCAGAACATGTTTTAAATGGCATAAAAGATGGTATAAAGCTTGAATTTGCAGAGGCTGTAGATGTTACAAATGCAACCGCAGTATGCTTGGATGAAACACGTAAACCTACACTGGCTGAAAGTACAACTAATACAGTTATTGTACCACTCCCAACAGCTGCGGCAGGAAGGAATACAATGGTTATTTCGGGTATCAAGACAGCCTGTGGCGAAGAAGTGGGAATAATTCCTATTGATATACTGTGTGGCGTGGATAGCATAAATGCAACGTATTATACAGGCTATGGCACAGATTCGCAGGCTACGGTTACGTCAAGTAACTTTGTAGCAGGAACAACAGTTACTGGTGTTGCAAAAATCACAAATAATTCTACAACTAAGGTAACAGGAAATGTGATTTCAGCTTTCTATGAGGGTAACGAGCTATTGAAGGTTGTATTTACACCATTTACTGCAAGCGGTAGTACTAACATAGATGTAAAATATGACTTTGAAGTGCCGAGCGGATTTGACGATTACAAAGAATTTGTATGGTCTACAAAGTGGGAATCACTTCTAAAGTAAAGGAAGGTGAGAGCTATTTATAAGGTTGTTTTAATTGATGATGAGTCATGGTCGATAGACGATATGAGATACTTCGTCGGTCAGTATGACGATTTCTATGTAGTCGGAGAATTTAATACGGCAGATAGTGCATGGGATTATATTAAAAACAATCATGTAGATGTAGTCTTCACCGATATAAAGATGAATAACACTACCGGCCTTCAGCTTGCTGAACGTGCCGGTAGTGCAAATATCGAAAGCCTGTTTGTAATGGTAAGTGCATACGATGAGTTTTCGTATGCGCTGCAGGCTATTCATATTGGTGTTTTTGATTATCTGTTAAAACCTTTGACAAAGGAAGTTTTTGACAATGTAATTGTTAAAATCAGAAAGAAATTTGAAAAGAATTCTGCGGTTGTGCAGAAATATTCGTTGCCTAAAATCAGTGGAATGAATCAGAACTTTAAAAATCTCATTGAATATTTGCAGGACAACTATATGAATCCAATTCATATGAATGATATAACGGATATGTTTCATATAAGTAAAAGCTATTGTACACAGCTTTGTCAGAAGTATTACAATATGGGATTTTCAAAACTATTAACCAAAATAAGAATGGAGAATGCCCGCATTATGTTGAATGACAGAAATCTTGAAATCAAAGAGATTGCACTTTTAACTGGCTTTGATGATTATGCGTATTTTAATAGAAAATTCAAAAATTATTTTCATAAAACACCTAATCAGATAAGAATGCAGGCAGATGCCGAGAACTAAAACAATGATCAAAAAGAAGAAGAGTCTGAAAAGACAGTTTGAAGTATTAACAATAGGGTATTGTTTGGTAACTATCGTAGCGGTAATTACTGTCTGCCTGTTTTTAATACTTCCCTCAATGATGAGGGTGAACCGTGATAAAGATAATATAAATAGTCAGGTTCAGAAGAATATTGAATATAAGCTTGAAAATGCCAAAAAGGTAGCCGAAAGCATCGGATATGATGAAATTTTATACAAATTTTTGCACTCGTATAATATAGAAGATAAAATGACTTTTGCGATGCAACTACAGAGTATTGTCGATAAAATGAGTATTACAGATAAGAGCTTGAGTGCGATTTACATATATTATGGTGACAACCAGGAGCTTAGCTATCCGGTAGAAGCTTCATTACCTATACCATCTATCTTTTTGCCGAAAGACAGAATTTTGAATAAGACCTATGATAGCGGTATCGGATGTGCAAATTCTCAGCAAAGCTATATATACTACAGTTGCGCCATATATGATAGCGACCGGAACATACTTGTTCGCGGTAAGCGTATAGGGACAGTTGTAGTTGTTTTTAATTCAGAGGCAGCTTTCACTGAAAACCAAATTGTCTGTGACTATGTAATAACTGATATTGAAAATAATGTAGTCTTCTCTAACTTTGACAAATATAAGGAAGGGGAGATGATTGATAATTATATATTTGAAAGTCCTGTAAATGTTAAAGGGACAGAAAATATGATATATTTTTTAAGTAGTGGTAGCTATTGGCTGTACTTGGGCATGCGTGCAGGAGTATTTATTATACTGGCTATAATAATTTCAATAATACTGATAGCAGTAAATCACGTATGGCTGTATAAGGGTTTGCTAAAACCTATAAATGTACTTGTCGATAAAATACGAAAATTGAAGGAGTCAAATGGTAGCTATCTGATTTCTGAAAGTATTGCAGATAATGTAGAGATTGAGGAAATCGTAGGGGCAATAAACTTCTTTATCGAGGAGAACGAAAAGCGAAACAGGGATATCCTTGAGATGAAGGAAAATATGTACAAGCAGGAGTCTATGACAAAAGCTATGGAGGCGGAATTTTTGAAGCAACAGATTAAGCCTCACTTTTTGTATAATACTCTTGGTTGTGTACGAAGTGTTGCAATGCATAGTGGTGCTGATGTGATTGCGGACTCAATTACATCACTAATATCTATTTTAAGATATGGAACAAGCTTCGCCTCAGTTGTGACGATTAGTGAAGAACTTGATATAATAAGGAATTATATAGACCTACTTAATATGAGGTTTAATAATAAATTCAGATTGAATATTAAAATAACTCCGGAAATTGAAAAGATTAAGATTGCAAAACTGTTAATTCAGCCCATAATTGAAAACTGCATAAACCACGCATATCGCGATATTGAAAGTAAAGCCAATATTGATATACGTTTTGAAAAGGATGCAGATAGGGTGAATATAATAGTCCGCGACTATGGATGCGGGATTGAACCAGAAAAACTCAAAGGAGTACAAGATGTCCTTGATGAAAAGATGCCGGTGACTGATTCTGTGGGAATGTATAATGTAAATAAGAGAATAAAATTAATTTACGGAAATGACTTTGGAATATTTGTAAGCAGTAAGCAAGGCAAAGGAACCTGCGTAGAAATTAAGGTCATAGAAATGCCGCAAAACAGGGAATAAAAAGTGCACTTTTTGTGTCCCCAAGCTCGCTTTTGAGCTTTCGAAAAGTGTAGAAATTTACATAAATTATGGTAAAAATTACCTTGACTTTGGGGGTTTGTGTATATATAATATTGTAGATTAAAATGTTATTCTGTGGCTTGTTTATGTGAAGAACATGGCGGTGCCATAAATATATAAAATAAGGAGAGAATCCAAATGAACAAGAAACCAAAACTCAGCGAAATGACACTTCGCGAAAAAATCAGTCAGACAGCGATGCTGTCACAAAACGCGGTTTTCGACAACTTTACTGCAAGCGATGCGGCTACAAAGTATGTTGAAGAAAACCCAATCGGAACATTCCATGTGCTTGGTGCCGGAAACTTCGGTGACATTCATATGGTAGATGGCGTTGCGCAAGGTTTCCATGAAGAAGACTATGCACAAAAATATCATCAGTGGATGATTGAACTTAATAGTGTTTCCAAATATCCGCTTCTTATCGCAGGCGACTGTGAACAGGGTGTAGGCTTTGCTTTCCCACAGATGTCGACACTTCCAAACTCAAGCTGTATCGGTGCGATAGACAGCGAAGAGCTTGCATATAAAAAGGGTTATCAGATTGCAAAGGAGAGTACATACGCAGGTATGAACTGGCTTTGGGGACCACCAGCTGACTTGTCCGGCAGAATAGGTGTTTCTATAAACCGTGGCTACGGCGATGATATTGAAGTAAATAAGAGAATGGTTTGTGCAGAAATTAAGGGTATGCAGGATGCAGGTGTTGCTGCAACATTAAAGCACTTCCCAGGCCCGGGTTGGATTGATGAAAGAGATCCTCACGCTGCACCGACAGTAAACCCTATCACAATGGAAGAGTGGAATGCAACTCAAAGACCTATTTATCAGGCAGCTATTGATGCAGGTGTATGCTCTGTAATGATTGGTCATAACGCATTCCCTGTACTTGATAACTCAAGAATCGGAAGAACTTACAGACCATCAACACTTTCCAAGAAGGTTATTACAGACCTTTTGAAGGGTGAAATGGGCTTTAAGGGTGTCGTTGTAACAGATGGTGTTGGAATGAGAAGCTTAAGACTTATGTATAAGGATGATATGGAGCTTTTCAAAGAGCTTATCAAGGCAGGTAACGATGTTATCCTTCCTGTAAATGATATTGAAAATTACTTAGATACAATGGAAAAGGCTGTTTTATCAGGCGAAATCCCTGAATCAAGAATTGACGATGCTTGTCAGCGTGTGCTTGATATGAAGGAAAAGCTTGGTCTCTTTACAGATGAACCGGCAGTTGTAAAAGAGCTTCCTCAGGATTTATTGGATGTTGCAAAAGCACTTAATAAGGAAATCTGTGAAAAGAGTCTTACACTTATCTGTGATGATGATAAGAAGATTCCTCTTTCAAAGGACAAGATTAAAAAGGTTATCGTCTTTGCTCCAAATCAGGGCTTTGGTGATGAAACAATAGACCATCTTCGTGAATCATTCACACGTGAATTTATGGCTCGTGGAGTTGAAAAGGTTGAAATTCGTAGATTCATTGACGAAACAAAGAGATACGAAGCTAAAGACTTGAAGCCTTTGGCAGACGAATATGATCTTATAATTTATGCACCTATGCTTGGTCATGGCGCAGGCTCACAGTTTATAGATAATGCATTCAGAACAATGGCATTTTCGATGAGACACGGCCGCGAAAAATCAATTGTAGTATCATTTGGTTCACCATTCCTTTACTACGATTACTTCTATCAGGCAGAAACATATATAAACGCATACAACCCATTGGAGGAAAGTGTTGTAGGATTTATAAAAGCACTATATGGTGAAATTCCGTTTGAAGGAACAAACCGCTATAAGCTCATTCCTGATTTTGACAGTGCTTATTAATTAAGAATATTTGCCCGTATTGGCAGCATTGAAAAAATTTGCTTATAAAAATATGCAAATATGTTTTGATGCTGTCAAAACATAGAAGGAGAAGGTAGGCATGAAAGCAAGACCACCTAAAATATTGTTAGATGAAGTCTTTACCTTTGGAGTTGACTGTGCAAGCTGGGAAGTCGATGACCGAGGCGGTAAGGTTACTTCAATCGGACACCTTTGTAATGTATTTTTTAATAATGAAAATCCGTTTCCTATCCGCCTTTGGAAGGAAATTAAGGAACAGACAGAGGGCAAAGTAACATTTGAATTCCGTTTCAGAAT
This sequence comes from Clostridia bacterium, assembly GCA_045580145.1. GTDB lineage: Bacteria > Bacillota > Clostridia > UBA1381 > UBA1381 > UBA1738. The sequence continues at coordinate 1,724 of JAZNNI010000078.1, read as the reverse complement.
AAAAAAAACGTGCTGACGGCTTTAGATTTGAGTTTAAAAATGGCAAATCAAGAGTAATCAGTATGGTAACAGAGGGAGAAAACCTCTGCTATGACGACGGCGAAAAGCTTATTTCTGTTTTGGAACTTGAAGACAATATTATCTATGCGTTCAAGGCTATAGTTGACCTTGACGAAAAACAGGCAAGAATATCTATAAACGGAAGAGACTATGGTTTCTATCCACTTGCTGACAAAGAGGGTAAATTTGACACAGTTGAACTTACTTCTCCGACAAGCGAACCGTCTGAATTCCATTTCTATTACATAAGACTATACAGAGACTACATTGTACATGAAAATTTTGCAAGCTGCTCGCCGAGAAGGCTTCCTTATGACTGGAACCTTGAATGTGCTCTTCATAGTGACGCGTATGTTGAACACCTGAAGGGTTACGACGCATACGAAAGCCACGTTTTAACTCTTGCAGACGGACTTCGTGCACCAACACCGACTATTGTTTCAAAGTCATTTGACAAGGTAGACGGAAAATTGATATTTGAGTTTAAATTCAATCTTGCAAACCCTGAGCAGAAGAAATTGGGTGTAAATTTCTCACTGATGTCAGGAGAGCATGAGGCTGTAACACTTACTGCAAAGCTTTCAGGAATTTATGATGGAGACAAGCTTTTAAGAAAATATAATCCTAACGTATGGCAGAGAGTGAAAATTACTGCTGACCTTGGCAGCCATGAAGCCGATGTTGTTGTTAATAACAATAAGCTCGGTAAAATTGCAATTCCTGCTGACATTAATTCTGTTGATGGATTGCAATTCAAGTCAGCAGGTACAGAATGGTCAAACTGTCAGATTGATGCAATCAAGGTTTATGCTGATAGCGAGCCACCTAATGATTATCCGGCACCGCCTGTAAAGCCAAAGACAGATTATAAAATCGGTATGCAGACCTGCTTCCTCTGGGAAGAAGGACGTAGCCTTGGATGGGACAAGATTGAATGTCATCCTGAGAGAAAAACATATCTCGGATTCTATGATGATAGAATTTGTCCTGAAAAGGCAGATTGGGAAATCAAGTGGATGGCGGAGCATGGTATTTCATTTATTTTTCCTTGTTGGTATCCGGCAGACGGTTACTGCGGCGGCCCTGTAAGAGAAGCAAGCCTTTATGAGGATTACTTTAACGCAAGATACTCAGACGATATGAAGATGGCGCTTCAGGTTTGCGGAATCGGTAATATCGGAATGAGAGACTTTAAGGACTATTTAGTTCCTTTCTGGATAGAAAACTTCTTCACAGCTCCAAACTGTATGCTTGTTAACAACAAGCCGATGATTTCATTCTTTGCAGGTCTTGAAGGAAACTTTGGAAGTCCTGAAGGTGTACGCGAGGCATTTAAGGTTATGGACGATGCTTGCAGGGAGGCAGGCTTTGACGGAGTGTTCGTAATCGGTAACGAACAGCACAGAACACCATACCAGCTTCAGCATACTGCAAGCTGCGGTTTTGATGCTATTTATTCATATGCATGGGGAAGAACCTGTCATATTGAAAATGTGCAGATAGACATAATGAAAGCACAGCGCGATATAAATGCGATTAAGGTTATCCCGACTGTTTGTCAAGGATATAATGACCTTGCATGGAATGGATTTACTCACGGCGGATACATAACACCAAAGCACTTTAAGGAAACACTTGAGTGGGTAAGAGACGATTTTCTAAAG
>JAZNNI010000077.1:0-1664 GCA_045580145.1 Clostridia bacterium | reverse complement strand
CACTCGCCGAGCAACGAAAACTCTTAGAGTTAAAAAAGGAACGATTAGAGAGAATTATCGATGCTTTGGACGGTGCCACGAAAGGAAAGGTTACAATGACAGCGTTTGATAACAGTGATTACGAAACTGCACGTAAGCAGTGTGAAGTTGAGGCAAAACAGCGATGGGGCGAAACTGATGCCTATAAAGAACACAAACCAAAGACAGCTAATTACAGCAAGGATAAATGGCAAGAGGTAAACGATGGACTAATGACAATCTTCGCTAAATTTGCCGAGTGTATGAAGAACGGACACACCGCAGACTCGGATGACGCTCAGGTACTTGTAAAAGAATTGCAAAACTATATAACCGAAAATTACTACACTTGCACTAAAGAAATTCTTGCCGGTCTCGGTCAAATGTATGTAGCAGACGAACGCTTTAAAGCAAACATTGATAAAAACGGTGACGGTACAGCAGAATTCGTTTCACAGGCGATAGAAAATCACATTAAAAGTTGACATTTTGAATTAAAAGTGTAAAATATAGGCATATCTAAAAGGAGTGTACATATGAAAATCCTAAAAACAATGCCGGGTATAGCACTTTCTATGGCTATTGCTTTTTTGGCGCTTTGGCTTGAAAGCCTACTTCCGATTCACGTTGTTGGTGCATCGGTAATTGCTATGTTTATTGGTATGATTTTAAACTATTTCTTAAAAAATATCGATATTTTTAATGCTGGTGCAAAATTCACATCCAAAAAAATCTTAAAATTTGCTATAATCCTGCTTGGTCTTTCCCTTAACATAAATACTATTTTCAATGTAGGAAAGATGTCTTTGGTTGTTATGGTTTTCACTCTTCTGACTTGTTTCGGCGGTGGATATTTTATAGGAAAAGCATTGGGGCTTAATTGGAAACTTTCTAATCTTATTTCAGCAGGCACCGGTATTTGCGGTGGCTCCGCTATTGCCGCAATTGCACCTACAATTGATGCTGAGGATAACGATGTTGCTTATGCACTATCAGCTACATTTTTATTTGATATGGCTATGATATTGCTTTTTCCTATTATGGGAAGAGCTTTGGGAATGTCCAATGAGGCGTTTGGTCTTTGGGCAGGAACTGCAGTAAATGATACATCATCGGTAGTAGCTACTGGATATTCTTTTTCAGAGGCGGCGGGAGATTTTGCAACTATGGTGAAACTCACAAGAACTCTATCGATAATTCCAACTGTTCTTGTATTTGCTTTTGTTAATCTTCGATTAAAGAGAAAAGAAGCATGTGTAAACGGTAATAGTGATGGTGAAATTAAAGCTAATTTTAGTATTAAAAAGATATTTCCTTGGTTTATAGTTGGGTTTGTTGCTATGTCGGCAGTTGCAAGTTTGTTTACTATCCCTGCCGAAATAGTTTCCAGCACAAAAACAGTTAGCAAATTCTTAATGGTAGCCGCACTTTCTGCTATAGGACTTAATACTTCTTTTGCAAGTATGAAGAAATCCGGTATACGCCCTATGGTTCACGGATTTATCATTTCCGCACTAGTTGTTGTAGTTGCTTTAGTGGTTGAAATTGCAATGGGTATAGTATAACATTATTTTTATACTTTCTTAATAGTAAAACGCTCTGCCGCAGCAGAGCGTTTTTTCGTTAATAGAATGTTATTTAATTTC
>JAZNNI010000076.1:0-78280 GCA_045580145.1 Clostridia bacterium | reverse complement strand
CTTTATCCTGAAGAAAAGAAGCGCTGGTATGTAAAGACTCCTGCATTCTCTTTCTCAAAAATCAGAGGACTTGATGCATATTTATCACCTGAAATGAAGTCAACCGGCGAAGCAATAGGATATGATGATAAGCTGACACGTGCACTATATAAGTCTTTAAAGGCATCAGGAATGAATGTTGTAAACTATGGAACAATATTTGTTACAGTTGCCGATAAAGACAAGGAAGAGGCACTTCCTCTTGTTAAGAGATTCTATGAGCTTGGTTTTAATATCGAGGCAACAAAAGGTACTGCTGAATTTTTAAAGGCTCACGGAATAAGAACTCGAGTTATGGCAAAGATAAGCGAAGGAAATAACGATATATTGAACGCAATCCGCAAGGGCTATGTGAATTATGTAATAAATACACGTGAGCTTAATTCTTTGAATGAGGAGTCGGATGGATATCAGATAAGAAGATGTGCAGTCGAAAATAATGTAACAATGTTTACAGCACTTGATACTGTAAAGGTTCTTCTTGATGTTCTTGAAGAAATGACAATCACCATTTCTACCATTGACAAGGAGTAAAAAATGGAACAAGCATATTTTAAAGTTATATCAAACAAAAGAATTGCTAAAAATGTTTATGAAATGAAACTTGAGGGTGATACATCAGCGATTATCAACCCCGGACAGTTTGTTAATATCAAAATCGAAGGCGAGTTCTTAAGAAGACCTATTTCGATTTGCGATTATTCAGATAATACACTCACTCTTATTTATAAGGTAGTAGGCAAGGGCACAAGTATTATGTCTGGTATGCAGGAAAATACCTGGCTTGATATTCTTGTGGGACTCGGCAATGGCTTTAACGTATACGACAGTGGTGAAAATCCTGTCCTTATTGGCGGAGGAGTAGGTGTACCGCCTATGTACCGCCTTGCCAAAGAACTTATTAATCAAGGGAAAAAAGTTTCAGTAATTATTGGATTTAATCAAGCTGATGAAATTTTTTATGAGGAAGAGTTTAAAGCTATCGGCGCAGACGTTTATGTAACAACAGTTGACGGAAGTGTTGGAACAAAGGGATTTGTAACTGATGTTTTAAAAAATCTTGAGTATTCGTATTTGTATACGTGCGGTCCTGAGCCTATGCTTAAAGCTGTATATAATACTTCAACCACAAGCGGTCAATTCAGTTTTGAAGAACGTATGGGTTGTGGTTTTGGCGTTTGTATGGGCTGCAGCTGTAAAACTAAGTATGGAAATAAACGAATTTGTGCAGACGGACCAGTACTTGAAAAGGAGGAGATTATATGGTAGACACAAAAGTCGATTTATGTGGATGGACGCTTGATAACCCTATAATCCCTGCAAGCGGAACATTTGGGTATGGGTTTGAATTTTCAAGACTTTATGACATAAATATTCTTGGCTCTTTCTCTTTTAAGGGCACAACCAAAGAGGAAAGATTCGGAAATCCGACTCCAAGAATAGCTGAGGTTACAGCTGGTATGATAAACTCAGTAGGACTTCAGAATCCAGGTGTTGACAGAGTTATTTCTGAGGAGCTTCCTAAGATTAAATCCTTTTTCAATAAAAAGCTGGTAGCTAACATAGGCGGATTTTCTATTGAAGATTTTACCTATGCTGCAGAAAAGTTTGATAAAGAAGATCAGATTGGAATTCTTGAAGTAAACATAAGCTGTCCTAATCTTCACGCAGGTGGTGAAAATTTTGGAAATAATGCTGCGGCAGCTAGCGAGGTTACAAAAGCAGTTAAGGCAGTTACCAAAAAACCTGTATTTATTAAGCTATCACCAAATGTAACTGATATTGTATCAATCGCAAAAGCGTGTGAAGATGCAGGTGCTGACGGAATTAGTATGATAAACACACTTCTTGGAATGAGAATTGACTTAAAGAAAAAAAAGCCTGTTATTGCAAATAAAATGGGTGGTTTTTCCGGCCCTGCTATTAAGCCTGTGGCAGTCAGAATGATTTATCAGGTATATGAAGCAGTAAACATCCCGATTATCGGTATGGGCGGTGTTCAGAATGCTGATGACGTAATTGAGCTTATGCTTGCAGGAGCGACAGCTGTTTCAGTAGGAGCTGCAAACCTTGTTGACCCGTATGTATGCAAGGATATTATAGAGAATTTGCCTAAAGCTATGGAAAAATACAACATTTCAAGTTTAAAAGATATTATAGGGGGTGCTCATAATGGGTAAAGATGTTATTATTGCTTGTGACTTTTCAAGCAAAGAGGAGGTTATGAACTTCCTTGATAAATTTCAGGATAAAAAACCTTTCGTAAAGATTGGTATGGAACTTTTTTATGCAGAAGGTCCGGCAATTGTAAAGGAAATTAAGGAGAGAGGACATAAAATCTTTCTTGACTTAAAGCTTTGTGATATCCCAAACACAGTTAAAAAAGCTATGTCTGTCCTTTCAAATCTTGATGTTGATATGTGCAATCTTCATGCATCAGGAACAAAAGCAATGATGGAAGCAGCTCTCGAAGGACTTACCCGTCCTGATGGCTCACGTCCGCTTTTAATTGCTGTAACTCAGCTTACATCAACAAGCGAAGAACGTATGAAAAACGACCTTTTAATTAACGAGCCTCTTGATAAAGTTGTAATGCACTATGCTAAATGTGCATCAGAGTGTGGTCTTGACGGTGTTGTATGCTCACCACTTGAGGCTGGAAAAGTAAAAGAAGTTTGTGGAAAAGACTTTATGACTGTAACACCGGGTGTCCGCTTTGCTGATGGCGATGTAGGCGACCAGGTTAGAATTACAACCCCTGAAAAAGCAAAAGAAATCGGTTCTGACTATATCGTAGTCGGACGTCCTGTTACACAGGCTGATGACCCTGTTGTAGCCTATAACAGATGCGTAAAAGAATTTGTGGGTTAAACGGAGGAAAAAATTATGGAAAAACTTATTGCTAAAGATTTATTGTCAATCGGCGCTGTGTTTTTAAGACCGGAAGAGCCGTTTACCTGGGCAAGTGGAATAAAAAGCCCTATTTATTGCGACAACAGACTTACACTTACAGCACCAGCTGTTCGCAGCGATGTTGAAAACTGTCTTGCAAAAGTAATTAAAGAGGAATATCCAGAAGCAGAGGTTTTGATGGGAACTTCAACTGCCGGTATTGCACACGCTGCAATCACTGCTCATATTCTTGATATGCCTATGGGCTATGTAAGAAGCGGAGCAAAAGACCACGGAAGAGGAAACCAGATTGAAGGTAAGCTCGAAAAGGGTCAGAAGGTAGTAGTTGTTGAAGACCTTATTTCAACAGGTGGAAGCGTTATTGAAGTTGTAGAAGCTTTAAGAGATGCCGGTGCTGAAGTTTTAGGTATTGCATCAATTTTTACATATGGAATGAAAAAAGGTCTCGACAGATTGGCTGCAGCAAATGTTAAAAACGTAAGTCTTTCTAACTTTGATGCAGTTTGCGAGGTTGCGGCAGAAGAAGGATATATAAAGAAAGACGACATTGAAAGACTTATTGCATTTAGAAACAATCCAAGTGATGAAAGCTGGATTGGAGGAAATAAATAATGAGAAGCCTTATCAATATTACTGATTTGTCAGTACAAGAAATTGAGGAGCTTATTTGTGTTGCAAACGATATAATTGAAAATCCTGAAAAATACAGAGAGAAATGCAAATATAAGAAGCTTGCAACCTTATTTTTTGAACCATCTACAAGAACAAGGCTTAGCTTTGAGGCGGCTATGATGGAGCTGGGCGGAAATGTTTTGGGATTTTCTGAGTCCCAGAGTTCTTCTGCTGCAAAAGGCGAAAGTGTAGCTGATACTGCAAGAACAGTATCCTGTTATGCTGATATAATCGCCATGCGCCATCCTAAAGAAGGTGCGCCAATGGTTGCGATGATGAATGCATCTATTCCAGTTATAAATGCTGGTGACGGCGGACACAATCATCCTACCCAGACTCTTACGGATTTGCTTACTATTTCAAGAGAAAAGGGAAGGCTTGATAATTTGACTATAGGCTTTTGCGGAGACTTAAAGTTCGGAAGAACTGTGCATAGCCTGATTTCAGCTCTTTCAAGATATAAAAATATCAAAATTTATCTTATTTCTCCTGATGAATTAAAGCTTCCAAGCTATGTCAAGAAGGACATTCTTGCCAAAAATAATATTGAATATATCCAGACAGCAAGCCTTGAGGATGCAATTCCGAACCTTGATATATTGTATATGACAAGAGTTCAGAGAGAAAGATTCTTTAATGAAGAGGACTATTTGCGCTTAAAAGATAGATATATTTTGACGCCTGAAAAGCTTACAGGTGCAAAAGATGACCTTTCGATAATGCATCCGCTTCCGCGAGTGAATGAAATTTCCACAGCTATTGATAATGATAAACGCGCTTGCTATTTTAAACAAGTTTTGAATGGCAAATTTATCAGAATGGCGCTTATTTTAAAGCTTTTGGAGGTGGAATAAATGAATATAGATTCTATTAAGAACGGTATAGTAATTGACCACATAACTGCAGGGAATGGAATGAAGCTGTATCAACTTTTAAAGCTTGATGAACTTGACTTTTCTGTTGCAATTATCAAAAATGTCGGAAGCGAAAAAACAGGGAAGAAAGATATAATTAAGATTGATGCTGATATAGATATTGATATGAATATTTTAGGGTATGTCGACCCTGATGTAACCATAAATATTATAAAGGACGGAAAGGTTTTTGACAAAAAGAAAATAGATCTTCCAGAAACGCTCAGGAACGTAATTTTCTGCAAAAATCCAAGGTGTATAACATCAATCGAAAATGAAATAGAACATATATTTAAACTTTCAGACAGAAAAGAGAGAATTTACAGATGTGTTTACTGTGAAACAAAGGCTGACAGGTAGGCTTTTTGTTGACATAAGTCTTAAATTGTGTTATTATGTTTGAAATTAACTACCTATGCAAGATTTTCGGCTATGCCGAAACGCAAGGAAAACAATTCTTGATATAGGAAAGGAATGATTATATGAAAAATTACAGTGTAGAAACAAAATGTATACAGAGCGGGTATAAGCCCGAAAATGGTGAGCCGAGAGTTTTGCCGATTTACCAGAGTACAACTTATAAATATGATTCTGCTGACCATTTAGGAGACCTTTTTGACCTAAAGGCACCGGGACATATGTATTCAAGAATTTCTAACCCTACCTTAGAATGTGTTGAAGCAAAGATAGCTGACTTAGAAGGCGGCGTAGGGGCTGTTCTTACTACATCAGGTCAGGCGGCAAACTTTCTTGCAATACTTAATATTACATCAGCTGGACAGAACTTTATAAGTCTTTCCTCTATTTACGGCGGAACGATTAACCTTTTTGCAGTAACATTGAAGAAAATCGGTATTGAGGTTCGTTTTGCAACACCTGAGATGACAGATGAAGAAGTCGAAGCACTTTTTGACGAGAACACAAGACTGGTTTTTGGCGAAACTATTGCAAATCCAGCACTTAATGTTATGGATATTGAAAGATATGCAAATATTGCGCATAAGCACGGCGTTCCGCTTATGGTTGACAATACTTTTGCTACCCCGATACTTTGCAGGCCTATTGAGTTTGGTGCTGATATCGTAATTCATTCTACGACAAAGTATATGGATGGTCACGCAACTGTTGTTGGTGGTGTTGTTGTTGACAGCGGTAAATTCGACTGGACAAATGGTAAATTTCCTGAACTTACCGAGCCTGATGAATCGTATCACGGAGTAAAATATACAGAACAGTTTGGGAATACTGCCTTTAGCACAAAACTTCGCGTTCAGCTTGTTCGCGATTTAGGTGTTGCGCCAAGTGCAATGAATGCCTTTTTACTGAATTTAGGTCTTGAGACCCTGCACGTAAGAATGGAAAGACATTGTGAGAATGCAATGAAGGTTGCCAAATTCCTCGAGGAAAATGATAAGATTTCTTGGGTAAATTATCCTAAGCTTCCTTCTAATAAATATTTTGATTTGGCAGAAAAATATCTTCCAAACGGTGCTTGTGGAGTTATATCCTTTGGAATTAAAGGAGGAAGAGAGGCGGCAGTTAAGTTTATGGACAGCTTAAAGCTTGCTGCAATAGTTGTGCACGTTGCAGATGCCAGAACTTGTGTGCTTCACCCTGCATCTACAACTCACCGTCAACTCACAGACGAACAGCTCGTAGCTGCCGGAATAGGTGCTGACCTTATAAGAATGTCGGTTGGCATTGAGAATGCCGATGACATCATTGAAGACATTAAACAAGCATTAAATGAGGTGAAATAATGCCGATTAAAATTCCTAATGACCTTCCGGCAACGGAGATACTTCACGAGGAAAATATATTTGTTATAACTGAAACAAGAGCGCTTACTCAGGACATTCGTCCTTTGAAGATTTTGCTTTTAAATTTGATGCCTACAAAAATTGTTACTGAGACGCAGTTTTCAAGACTTTTAGGCAATACACCGCTTCAGGTTGAACTTGAATTTTTGCAGACAGCAACTCATAAATCAACTCATACGGATGAGCAACATCTTATTGATTTTTATAAAACTTTTGATGATATTAAGCATAAAAAGTATGATGGGATGATTATAACAGGAGCACCTGTTGAAAAGATGGAATTTGAAGAAGTGAATTACTGGAAAGAACTCTGCGAAATTATGGAGTGGAGCAAAACCCACGTAACAAGCACTTTCCATATCTGCTGGGGCGCTCAGGCAGGACTTTATTATCACTATGGTATAAAGAAATATCCGCTTCCCGAGAAAATGTTTGGAATATTTGAGCATACTGTTGAATACAAAAAATCAATTCTTTTCAGAGGGTTTGATGACAAGTTTATGGTTCCTCATTCACGTCATACAACAATATTGAGAGAAGATATTGAAAAAGTACCGGAGCTTAAGATTCTTTCAAGTTCTGAAAGAGCAGGAGTTTATGTAGTTTCTACAGATAAAGGCAGACAGATTTTTGTTACAGGTCATTCCGAATACGATGCAGATACGCTTCAAAAGGAGTATATGCGAGATAAAAATGCCGGTCTTGATATTAAAATCCCTGAGAATTATTTTGAGGATGATGATGACAGTAAAGCTCCTATCGTTTCCTGGAGAAGTCATGCGAATCTATTATATTCAAACTGGCTTAATTATTTTGTATATCAGACTACACCTTATGATATTGAAGAAATACATTAAAAAAACAGACGTAACGTCTGTTTTTTTAATATTTTTTTGAGAGCAGTGAATGCTCAGTTTCTTTTATTGAATCAAGTGTTTCAGGCGAGCGTTTAAATACGATATAGAAATACAATGAATCTATTATTGCAAGCTGAGCTATTCGTGAATTCAGTGCAAGAATATTATATTGTGTTTCATCTGAAGATGTTGCAAGAACTATGTCACTCTGCTTTAAGATAGGAGATTTTCCTGTATTTGTTATCGCTATGGTTGATGCGCCATGCTCTTTTGCGGTCTTTAATGCATCAACTATATCTTTAGAGGAACCTGAATGTGATATTCCTATTACCACATCATTTGAAGTAAGGTGAGATGCTGCAATAACCTGCATATGATTATCGGAGTAAGACACTGCATTTATGCCTGCACGCAAGAATTTATGAGAGGCATCCGTTGCGACAGAGGCTGAGTTTCCCAGACCAAATATAATAACCTTGTTTGCGCCACATATTTTTTCTGCTGCAAGTTCAATAGAATCTTTTTTTAAAGATTTTTTTGTTTTTTCTAAGGAAAGATAAATATCATTGCAGACCTTTTCATATATCTGATATGCGTTGTCATCGGAAGTGATGTGCGTGCTTATATGGGAACCACCATTTTCTGCTGCCAAGGAAATTTTTAACTCCTGATATCCTGAAAGCCCCAGTCTTTTTGAAAATCTTACAATCGTTGCTTCACTGCATTTACAAAGCTCGGCAAGCTCCACAATAGAGAGTGAAATAATTTTTCCAGGGTTATCATTTATCCAATCAGCAATCTGCTTTTCAGCTTTTCCCATTTCGTTATATAAAAGTTTAATGTTCAGTGAAATTTTATCCATAAAATACCTCAATTTAAAAGATTTTCTTTTTATTATTATACCTTAGCAAATTTTTTTTGTCAAATTTTATTCGCCACTTAAAGATTTTTTTCTATATTGCGAGGGAGTACAGCTTTCATTTTTCTTGAAAATTTTACTGAAATAGCTAAAATCATTAAATCCCACCGAAAGTGCAATTTCAAAAATAGGTAAGGCTGTTGTCTTTAAAAGAATTTTCGCCTTTTCCAATCTGTAGATTTCTATGTATTTTTGAAAGCAGTATCCGAAATTATCCTTAAATTTTCTGCAAAAGTAACTATTGTTCATAAAAAGTGCTTTTGCTGCATTATTAGATGTGATGTTTTGATTATAATTAGAATCAATGTATTTAATAATGTTATAGCAAAAATTTTTTCTTCTTTTTTCCTGTTCTGCTTCTATAATAAGTCCGAATGCTTTAAGCTTTGAAAAGAATAGTGATAAATTACCTATTGCGCTTAATTCCCAACCTGTTTTTTTATCAACAACTGCAGTATGTGCATCTATTATATTTCTACTTAAAGAAAAACATATTTCTTCATCTCTGATGATAGGGGATAAAGTGAACAGACCGCCTTCAAATCCTGTGCGCAAAGCTTCATCATTAATAATTTTTAAATCAAAGCAGAGACAACAGTGGGAGAAATCCTTGTCCGCAAGTACAGTCGCACGATGAATAATATATGGCGGTACAATTACGATATCACCTTTTTTGATTCTATATTCCTTTGTATCTATATAATAAATTGCCTCACCGTTTTTGACATATAAAACCTCAAATTCACGATGGTGATGAGAAAGTGACTCAATATCTGCTTGTATTGAGCCCTTTTTGTGATTTCTTGAAAAAACTGCAACAGGAATATTCGTATACTGATATTTAAATTCGTCATTGAACATATCCACACCTCGTAAATGTCAATGTAGTCATAATTAATACAAAAATTATTATAGATTTAGCACAAAATTTGTAATATAATCATATCATAAGGAAAATTATATGTCAAGGAGGAATTAAAATGAACAGAAGGTTGTGGAAAATAATTTTTACTGATTTTTCGGGCGAAGAAAGAAGGGCAGTAGAACTTATTAACAAAGAGCTTGGTGCACTTATTCTGAGAGAAAAGGGAGTATATAAAATAAACGTGCTTCCTGTAGAAAAATTTGGTGCTGCTATTGACAAAAATGCGGTTGTAATAGGTTTATACAGCGAAAACGAGCTTATACGAAAGTATGTAAAGGAATCAGAAATTCCGGAAAACGGATATTTAGTAAAAGTATTTGATAATCCGGAAAATGAAGAACTGAAGCTTGTTTTAATTACAGCAGCAGAAAAAGTAAATCTTTTCTATGGTGCTGTTGATTTTGTTGACGATTACTTTGTAAAGGCAAAACCTGTAAATGTAAATGGTCTTCGTCAAGCTGATGAAATTTTTGACAGAGAGACACTTCCAGACTACTATAATGCCTCCGCACCAGCAGTTAAAAGACGTCAGATTTTTACGTGGGGGCATCCAATAAACGATTACCGCCATTACATCGAGAATATGGCAAGAATGAAATACAATCAGTTAATTATCTGGAATGATTTTGTTCCTGTAAATGCAGAAGATGTTGTGAACTATGCTCACAGCTACGGAATTTCTGTTATTTGGGGATATTCATGGGGCTGGCTTCCAGGTTGCAACGGTGTTGACTTAAGTGTTGACTATATGGACAAGCTATGTAGCGCCGTTGTAGAGCAATATGAAAGGGAATACAAAGATTTGCCGGGTGACGGAATTTACTTCCAGTCATTTACAGAGCACCATTTTGACTATCTCGGAGGGCTTTGTGTTGCTGAGGCTGTGACAAATTTTGTTAATAAAACAGCCGACAAATTGCTTTCAAAGTACCCTGATTTACTTATTCAGTTTGGACTTCATGCGTGGTCTGTTGAAAATCATATTGAATTTATCGCAAATGTTGATAAAAGAGTTGAAATTATGTGGGAAGATTGCGGAGCATTCCCATATGATTATGAGCCGGCTGTTAAAAGTCAGGAAGAATTTGATAAGACGATTGCTTTTACTGATAAAATAATTAATTTACGTAGCGAAGGAATAACCAGCGTACTTTTCAAAGGGAATATGGTGCTTGATTGGGATAGATTTGCACACCAGTGCGGACCTTATATTTTAGGCGAGGCATCACAGTCTTTAATTAACCACGACATCGAAATGTTAAAGCCGATTTGGAGACATTTCCAGAGTCAGTGGTATAAGGAAGGAAAAGCCGCGTATGATATGGCAAAGCATATTACCGAGAGGACGAATGGAGATACGGCCATTGGACTTGCTGCACAGCTTGCCGGCGGACATTGGTTTTCGGATGCACTTTTAGGACAAATTCTATGGGAATGCGATAAGCCATATGCGGAAATTTTAGATAAGGTATCAAAGCGTCGTTGCGTAGACTTTGTATAAACAAAAGGGGGATTTTCTGTGGTTATAAAAAATGGTACAGTAATAACACCCAGAGATGTTATTGAAAATTGTGATATCCGTGTTTCTGATGGGAAAATCGCAGAAATCGGACTGGATTTAACAGATGCTGAAATAATTGATGCAAAAGGGAATTATATATGTCCTGGCTTCATAGATATTCACACTCACGGTGGTGGAAGTGGAGATTTTATGGATGCAAATGATGATGCTTTCGGGAAAGCACTTTCATTTCATTCGAAAAATGGAACAACATCACTTTTAGCAACATCGGTAACCGCACCGCCTGAACAGATAACAAATATGCTTGCTCTTGTGAGAAAATACAAAAAAGAGGAAAACCCGATTTGTCGTATAGCCGGAGCACATATTGAAGGACCATATATATCTTTTAAAAACAAAGGTGCGCAGCACGAAAGTTTTTTAAGGATTCCTTCAAAGGACTCATACGACTTTATACTCGAAAACTCAGATGTTATAAAAACAGTTACTATCGCTCCTGAGCTTGATGGCGCGATAGAAATGACGAGAGAATTAACAGCTTGCGGAATTGTAGTTTGTGGCGGTCACGATGACGGAGAAAAAGATTTAATCCTTCCTGTTATAGATGCAGGACTTAAACACTGTACACACCTTTGGTGTGCGATGTCAACGGTTGCAATACGTGATGGTGTGCGAAATGTCGGACTTTGTGAGCTTGGTCTTATTGATGACAGGCTTACTGTTGAAATCATTGCAGACAATCATCATATAACTCCTGATATGGTAAAGCTCATCTATAAATGTAAGGGTGCAGACAAGCTTTGTGTCGTTTCAGACAGCCTTCGTGCAGGCGGAATGCCACAAGACGGAACACTTTACTCATTAGGAAGCATTTACGATGATAATGCACAGAAATTTATTGTCTCAGATGGTGTTGCAAGACTTCCTGACGGCAGCAGATTTGCAGGAAGTATTCAGCCTGTTTCACAAATGGTAAGAAATTTAATTGTTGATGCACATATTCCTTTAAAGGATGCAGTTATGACAGGAACACTTACTCCGGCAAGTGTTATAGGCATTGACAAGGATTTTGGCTCGATAGAGGTAGGAAAAGTTGCCGATTTGTGTATAATGGATAAAGAGTTTAAGGTTATACGAACAATGATATCAGGAAGAACTGTTTTTGAAGGATAGGAGATTTATATGAAAAAGGATTTTTTTGAAAGCTATTATAAAAAAATCAATGATATTTTGATGAATGATTTTGTATCATTCTGGGAAGAAAGATCTGTTGATAAAAAATATGGCGGATTTTTGTGTGGTTTTGACAGAGATGGAAATCTGTTTTACGAAGATAAGTCGGTATGGCAGCAGGGAAGAAGCTTGTGGATGTTCTCAAAGCTATATAATGAATTTGGACAAAAAAAGGAATGGCTTGATGCTGCAAAATCAGGTTATGATTTCATAAACAAATATTGCTTCGCTGAGAATAAACATATGTATTTTAGGGTTACACGTGACGGAAAGCCGCTTGTTGAAAGAAGATATTATTTTTCAGAAGCCTTCGCAGTTATGGGATATGTTGAATATTACAAGGCAACAGGCGACGAAGAAGTTAAAAAACGTGCTGTTGAGCTTTATGATTTGATGCTCAAATATTACACAACACCAGGATATTTCCCTGCAAAAATAAACCCTGAAACAAGACGCAGAAAAGGACACAGTATCGTTATGATTATGATGAACGTGTCACAGTGTATGCGCGAAATTGATGATAATCCTAAATACGAGCAGATGGTAAATGAATGTATCGGTAAGATTGTCAATGAATTTATCAAACCTGACAAAAAGGCACTTTTTGAAACACTTGATGAAAATGGTGAATTTTTGGATACTCCTGAGGGAAGATTTATAAATCCGGGACATAGTATGGAAACCGCTTGGTTTATGATGAAGGAGGCAGTTCTTAAAAAGGACAAGGAACTGATGGAAACATCAATAAAAGTAACCGAATGGTCATTAGAGCGCGGCTGGGACGATGAGATGGGCGGAATCTTCTATTTTATGGACGTAGCCGATATGCCGGTTATAAGCAATGAATGGGATATGAAGCTATTTTGGGTACATTGTGAGGCAATGATTGCTCTTACATACTCTTATTGGTACACAAAGGACGAAAAATATCTTGTATGGTTTGAAAAAATATTTGATTATGTGTGCAAGCACTATGCTGACCCGGGTCATCCTGAATGGTATGGACACCTTCACCGTGATGGAACACCTATTTCACAGATTAAGGGTAGCGACTGGAAGGGACCTTTCCACAATGTTCGTGCATTTATGGTGCTTTCGCAGCTGTTTGAAGAACTTAAAAATGATAAGCCGATAGGATTTTAGGAGGAAAACATATGGATAAAAAAGTTGAAAATATAATTTTTAAAACGGTTGATAAGGAATGGGATGTATACTTTGATATGGCACTTGTGATGCTTGAAGAAGTAATGAAAAACAATGCTGCCGACAAAGATACCGTTATGATTGTTCCTGTTGGACCAACAGACCAGTATCCAATATTTGCACGTTTGGTTAACCAGCTTAATGTCTCTTTAAAAAGAGTACATTTCTTCAATATGGATGAATATATGATGACTCCGGAAAATCCGATTGATTATAATCATCCTATGAGCTTTCATTACAGAATGGAAACTGAATTCTATAAAAGAGTGAAGCCGGAACTTGTAATGCCAGAGAGTCAACGTCATTTCCCACAGCCGGGCAAGGAAAAAGAATTTGACGAGCTTATTGAAAAGCTGGGAGGGGTTGACCTTTGCCTTGGTGGTCTTGGAATAAATGGTCACATTGCTTTTAATGAGGCGGCAGAAGAAAACGACCCGATTACAGCAGAGGAGTTTGCAAACCTCGGCACAAGAGTTTTGCCAATTACAAGAGAAACAAAAACAATCAATGCTTACGGTTATCAGCGAGGCGACCTTCGGGGAATGCCTGAATGGTGTATAACGATTGGAATGAAGCAAATATTAGCATCAAGAAAAATATATATTGCCTTGAACAGACCTTGGCAGCACGGAATTGTAAAGCACGTTCTTTTTGATAAGATTCAACCACAGGTTCCTGCAAGCTTGCTAAAATTCAGCAAAGATGTTACAATTTGTGCAACAGCAGAAGTATCAAGCGGTTTGTTTGAATAATTTTATACGTAAATTGAAGCTTATATTCTAACTTATAGACGATATTCTACAAAATTCAAATAAATGAGCCTTAATGTGAGAAAAGTTCAAAAAATATATTGACATAAGGCCTTTATTGTGATATAATAAGCGAGTAAGCTTAATACAAAGGCATTGAAGGAGAGGGCATTTGTAATAAATCTTTGGAGAGAATTGACGGGTGGTGCGAGTCAAAAGGTTTTACAAGATACGCTTGTAGCTCCCGAGCCGGAAGGAAGAAAGCAAAAAGCAAGTAGAACCTTCCCGTGCAGGCTACGTTAGTGCATAGGACTTGTTAGAGTCTGAAGGTGGCGCATATGCGCAATTTGAGTGGTACCGCGGGTTATAATTCTTAGAATTATTGCTCGTCTCAAAGATTTAATTATGTCTTTGGGGCGAGCTTTTTATATGCCCCATCAAGTATACGAGGTGTTTATATGGAAAATCAAATTACCGGTCTTGATTTAAAAATCAAGGAAATGGCAACGAGAATTAAGGAATTAAGAGAAATTGAGGGTATGTCTGTTGTTACTATGGCAAAGCTTACCGATGTTTCTGAGGAAGAATACATCGCCTGCGAAAATGGACAGCATGACCTTAGCTTTGCGTTTATTTACAGATGCGCATTGGCTTTTAATGTCGATGTGACAGACATTGTTGAGGGAACAAGCCCGACTCTAAAATCCTATACTGTTACAAGAAAAGGTCAGGGGCAGAAAATCGAACAGGCACATGGTATGATTTATTACAACCTTGCTCCAGATTTCAGAAGGCGTGTTGCAGAGCCACTTTACGTAAATGCCATTTACGATGAATCCGCAGAGCATCGCGATATTGAACTTACTACCCATAAGGGTCAGGAATGTGATATTGTAATAAGCGGAAGTCTAAAGATTCAAATTGGTTCACACAAGGAAATTCTGCACGCAGGCGATTCGATTTACTATGATAGTTCAACTCCTCATGGTATGATTGCTGTCGGCGGCGAAAACTGTGAATTTTACACATTTGTCCTTTCTGCCGACGGAACAAAAGAGGAAGAGAGACAGTCACCTGAGATTGCAAATCCAAAGGATAGCAAAACACCGCGTCCATACAGAAGAATTTATCATAACTTCATTCATCCAAAGGAGGACGAAAGGGGCGCACTCCTTTCACTCACTTTTGAAAATGAGGATAAATTCAACTTTGCGTATGATGTTGTTGATGCACTCGCTGAAAAACGTCCTGACAAGCTCGCAATGCTTCATCTTGACGTAAATAAAACTGTACGTCGATTTACATTTGATGATATAAAGAGAGAGTCAAACAAGACGGCAAATTACTTTACTTCACTTGGTATTAAAAAGGGTGACAGAGTAATGCTTGTTTTAAAAAGACATTACCAGTTCTGGTTCTCAATTCTTGCTCTTCATAAAATAGGAGCAATAGCAATTCCTGCGACAAATCAACTTCAGGAGCATGACTTCTCATACAGATTTAATGCAGCAGGAATAAAAGCAATAATTGCCACTTCTGATGGGGAAGTTGCAAATCAGGTAGAGCTTGCGGCTAAAGATTCGCCAACTCTTGAAACTAAGGTTATCGTAGGAGAAACACGTGACGGTTGGCATAATTTTAACGAGGAATACCAGCTCTTTAGCGATAACTTCGAAAGAACTGAGGAAGCTCCGTGCGGAAATGATTTAATGCTTATGTTCTTCACTTCAGGAACAACCGGCTATCCTAAAATTGCCGCACATAGCTACAAATATCCTTTAGGACATTTTGTGACTGCAAACTACTGGCACTGCGTAAATCCGGATGGACTTCATTTTACAATTTCAGATACCGGCTGGGCAAAATCATCGTGGGGTAAGCTTTACGGACAATGGTTATGTGAAGCAGCGACCTTTGTATATGATTTTGATAGATTTAATGCAGCCGATATTTTACCTCTGTTTAAAGAATACAATATAACAACCTTCTGTGCACCGCCTACAATGTATCGTATGCTCATAAAAGAAGACCTAACAAAATATGATATGTCTACAATAGAGCACGCAACAACAGCAGGTGAGGCACTAAATCCAGAGGTATTTAACCAGTTTAAGCGCCTTACAGGGCTTCAGATTATAGAAGGCTTCGGTCAGTCTGAGACGACCTTGTTAATAGGTAATCTATTTGGTGGAACTCATAAAATAGGTTCTATGGGTAAGCCTGTTCCTGGATATGACGTTGACCTCGTTGACCCTGACGGAAATAGTGTCGGCATTGGTAAGAGTGGAGAAATTGTTATAAGAACTTCAGAGAGAGTTCCGTGTGGTCTTTTCAGAGAGTATTATCTTGACGAGGAAAAGACAAATGAATCTTGGCACGACGGACTTTATCATACAGGCGACGTTGCAACCCGTGACGAAGATGGTTTCTTCTGGTATGTAGGTAGAATTGATGACGTTATCAAATCATCTGGCTACCGCATTGGACCTTTTGAAATCGAAAACGTTATTATGGAACTTCCTTATGTTTTGGAATGCGGAGTATCTGCAGAGCCTGATGAGGTAAGAGGTCAGGTTGTAAAAGCAAGTATTGTTTTAACCAAGGGTACAACTCCAAGCGAAGAACTCAAAAAAGAAATTCAGACATATGTAAAGGAACACACTGCGCCTTATAAATATCCGCGAATTGTTGTATTTCGGGATGAACTTCCTAAGACCACAAGCGGTAAAATTATAAGAGCAAAGCTTTAAGGAGAATTTATGAAACGTATTACCTTGTTTGCAGGGCATTATGGGAGTGGTAAGACAAATATTGCAGTAAACTGGGCAAAGCATATAAAAAAACAAGGCAATTCGGTACAAATAATTGACCTTGATATTGTTAACCCGTATTTTCGTACAAAGGATAGTGAAAACGAACTCAATAAATTGGGAATAGAAGTTATATCTTCCGCATATGCGAATACGAATCTCGATGCGCCAGCGCTTCCAAAAGAGATATATACATCTATAAGTAATAAGGAGCATCATCTTGTTATTGATGTCGGCGGCGACGATAGAGGAGCAGTTGCGCTGGGAAGATATACGGAGGATATAGTAGCCGAGAATAACTATGATATGCTTTTTGTGGCAAACTGCTATAGACCGCTTACAAAAACTCCTGAAGATGCACTCGAGATTATGAAAGAAATTGAAGCTGCATCTCATATTCCATTTACTGCTATTGTAAACAATTCAAATCTTGGAGAAGAAACAACAGCAGAGGACGTGTTATCATCCTTGGAATATATAAATAAGCTTTCAGAGATTTCTGGATTGCCTGTCTTTATGACAACAGCAATAGAGTCAATCTATGATATAATTAAAGAAAAGTGTCCCGATGCTTTTTTGATAGAGCTACAGGACAAGTATTACAAAATTAAGTAAAGGAGCGATACTTATGGCAAAATTAACCTTTAAAACAGACCTTTGTAAGGGTTGTGGACTATGCGTTGAAGCGTGTCCTAAAAAAATCCTTACTTTATCAAAGGACAAAATCAATCAAAAAGGACATTCTCCTGTTGAGATAATTAATCAGGATGAATGTATTGGATGTGCATTCTGTGCGACAATGTGTCCTGATTGCATTATTACAGTAGAAAGGTAGGGGAATAAAAATGGCTGATAAAGTTTTAATGAAAGGTAATGAAGCAATAGCGGAGGCTGCAATTAAAGCAGGCTGCCGTCATTACTTCGGATATCCTATAACTCCTCAGACAGAAATTGCGGCTTATATGGCAAAGAGAATGCCAAAAATCGGTGGTACATTCCTTCAGGCAGAAAGCGAAATCGCTGCAATTAATATGGTTTATGGAGTGGCAGGTGCAGGAAAGAGAGTTATGACATCCTCATCAAGCCCTGGAATAGCGCTAAAGAGTGAAGGTCTGTCATACCTTGCAGGTGCAGACTTGCCTGCACTCGTTGTAAACGTACAGCGCGGCGGCCCAGGTCTTGGCGGAATCCAGCCATCGCAGTCTGACTATTTCCAGGCTACAAAAGCAGGCGGTCACGGGGACTTCAGAATGATTGTTTTAGCACCGTCTTCAGTTCAGGAAATGGCTGACCTTACTATAAAAGGGTTCGACCTTGCAGATAAGTACAGAATGACATCGATGATTTTGGCAGACGGTACAATGGGACAGATGATGGAGCCTGTTGAAATCAAGGAAGATGCAGAAATTGCGACTTATGAAAAGGATTGGGCTGTAACAGGTACAAACTGTGAAAGAAAGCATAATATAATCAACTCGCTTTTCTTAAAGCCTGATGAACTTGAAAAATACAACTTTATTCGTTATGAAAAGTATAAGCAGATTGAAGAAAACGAAGCAATGTATGAAGAATTTATGATGGACGATGCAGAAATTTGTGTTGTTGCATTCGGAATTGCTGCAAGAGTTTCTCAGAATGCTATTGTTGAAGCAAGAAAACAGGGAATAAAGGTTGGTATGATAAGACCTATCACACTTTGGCCATTCCCTAAAAAGCCACTTTTAGCAGCGGCAGATAAAGTTAATAAATTTATTTCTGTTGAGCTTTCAATGGGACAGATGGTTGAAGATATTGAGCTTGCAATTAGATGTAAAAAGCCTGTTGAGCTATGCAACAGAGTTGGTGGTATGATTCCTTCGCCGGAAGAAGTACTCGCTAAAATTCAAGAAGCAAATGGAGGTAATAACTAATGATAGTATTTGATAAACCAAAATCACTGACAGATGCTCCTTTGCACTATTGTCCGGGTTGCACACACGGTATTATTCACCGTTTGGTTGCAGAAGCAATAGATGAATTGGGAATTGAAGGCAAAACAATTGGTGTTGCACCGGTTGGCTGTGCCGTTATGGCATATGATTATTTTGCTTGCGATATGGTAGAAGCTGCTCACGGCCGTGCTCCTGCTGTTGCAACAGGTATTAAAAGAGCAGAGCCTTCAAATATTGTATTTACCTATCAGGGCGATGGAGACCTTGCATCAATAGGTACTGCTGAAACTGTCCACGCTGCTACACGTAATGAAAATATTACAGTAATTTTCGTTAATAACGCAATTTATGGTATGACAGGCGGTCAGATGGCTCCAACTTCACTTCCTGGTCAGGTAACACAAACATCTCCTTACGGAAGAGATACAAACCATTGTGGTTTCCCTGTAAAGGTATGTGAAATGCTTTCTCAGCTCGAAGGCCCTGAATATTTAGAGAGAGTTGCAGTAAACAATGTTAAGAATATCAAAAAAGCAAAGGCTGCAATAAAAAAAGCTTTTGAAAACCAGATTAACGGAAAGGGATTCTCTTTGGTCGAAGTTGTTTCAACCTGTCCTACTAACTGGGGTATGACACCATCTGCCGCACTTAAGTGGGTTGATGATAATATGATTCCATACTATCCTTTGGGAGTTTATAAGGATAGAAGTAGTGGGGAGGCGAAGTAATATGAGTACATTTAATATTTTAATCGCAGGCTTTGGCGGACAAGGTATTCTTTTTGCTGGTAAGTGCCTTGCTTACCAAGGACTTACAGAAGGTAAGCAGGTGAGCTGGCTTCCTTCATATGGCCCTGAAATGCGTGGAGGAACAGCAAGCTGTAGTGTAATCTTAAGCGATACTCCTGTTGGTTCTCCAATCGTTTCTAATCCAAATGTTTTAGCAGTAATGAACTTGCCTTCGCTTGATAAATACGAAAATGAAGCAGTATCAGGTGCAAAAATCTTCCTCGATTCAAGCTTAATTTCACGTAAGGTTGAAAGGGAAGATGTTGAGGCATTTTATGTCCCTGCAACAAAAATGGCAACTGAAATTGGTGCCCCGACTCTTGCTAATATGGTTTTACTCGGTAAAATTATTAAGGAAACAGGTGCCGTAAGCTTTGAAAACGTTGAAGCTGGACTTAAAAAGGTTATTCCTGCAAAAAAAGCCGATATGCTTGATATTAACTTAAAGGCAATCAAGGCTGGCTATGACCTGTAATTTTGAGGTGGACATTATGAAAATTTTATTTCAAGGCGATTCAATAACGGATTGTGGAAGAACAAGAGAAAATGACTCGTATCTTGGAAGTGGATATGCACATTTAATTCAGGCAGAGCTTGGCTTTGAAAACCCTGGTAAATATGAGTTTATTAACAGAGGTGTAAGCGGAAATCGTATAATAGACCTTTATGCAAGAATCAAAGTAGATTTAATAAATCTAAGACCTGATGTAGTTAGCATATTAATAGGTGTAAACGATGTCTGGCACGAATACGAATTTAATGAATCACCAAATGGGGTTGATGCAGATAAATATTTTAAAATTTATTCTATGCTTATCGAGGAAATTAAAGCAGCGCTTCCAAATACCAAGATAATGATTTTAGAACCATTTACCTTAAAATCTGAAAGACTTGAGGCTTATTGGGATAAGTTTAACATTGAAGTAAAAAAACGTGCTGAAAAAGCAAAGGAAATCGCTGAAAAATATGCTTTACCATTTATAACACTTCAGGATAAGTTCGATGAGGCCGCGAAGCTTGCTCCAAATACTTACTGGTTGACTGACGGAGTGCATCCAACGCCTATGGGACATGAGCTTATAAAAAACGAATGGCTCAAAATGTTTAAAACCATTACAGAGTAATTTTAAAAGTAACTGTTTTATAACAAAACGGTTACTTTTTTTGTTTTAGCAGAAATTGCTTCTTTACTTTTACGAGTAATTTATGTATAATTATTTGTATATGGAAAGAGGTAGATATATATGAAAAAAAGATTGATTTCGACTTTGATGCTGCTGATGTTGTTTACACAACAGGCATATGCATCTATCTTGGGAAATACAATAGTGGGTTGGTCGCACGAAATAGGAAACGGGACCCAAATTTATAAAAATACTTTTATGTCAGAGCAAGAGGGAGTAGGAAAGCAGGTCGAATATTACGCTGAATACGTCCCTAATGATGACGTTGTACCTAGCGTGGTGAATGGTAATTCGCTGTGGGGACTCAAAAAAATAGATAAAATAGAAGAATATATGAAAGAAAATGAAATGGTCCCACTTCTTGGAATTAATGCATCATACTTCTCTTGGGAAACAGGTCTTCCTATGGGGCACGTAATATCTGACGGTAAGATAATGTCAAAAGACACTTTGGCATACGATTCGATTGGATTTACAAAGAGCGGGAGTGCATTTATTGCTCCACTTTCCATAGAAACAACCCTTACCGCAGGAGAAAATGTCATTGATATTGCTCATATAAACAAGTATAACCAGACAATAACTGATGTAATAAATCTTTATACAACAGATTTTGATGATAATAATCACACCAGTTCACCTTCTTTAAATATAATTCTTGGCGATATAGACGGCGAACTTAGTTTAGATGACAGTTTAACTGCCGTTGTGGAGGAAAAATTCAATTACTCTTCTTCTATAAAAATTCCGGAAGATAAGATAGTTTTAACATTAAATGAATCTGGTCTTCCAGAGCTGTATGAAGCGCTGAATTCTCTGAAAATAGGCGATGAGGTTACTATTTCAAGCAAAACTTTGACTGAAAATGAACTTTGGAAAACTGCTGACTCAGCGCTTGGAAGTGTAGGAGAAACTCTGATAAAAGATGGCGAGATTCAAGGGGATTTTCCTTCAGGCGCAGCTCCAAGAACAGCGGTTGGAATTACAGATGCCGGAAATGTAATTTTTTACGTAATAGATGGCAGACAAAAACCTTACAGCTACGGAGCAAGAGTGGAAACTTTAGCAAAAAGAATGAAAGAGTTGGGGTGTGTAGATGCAATAAACCTTGATGGTGGAGGTTCTACCGTCATTTCAGGAATTTATCCCGGAAGTGATGTAAGTTCTGTATTCAATTCACCATCAGAGGGAAAATTGAGAGCTTGTTCTAATTATATATTCCTCAAAAACACGCAAAATCCTACAAATAAATTGAATAAGCTATATCTTTATCCGTTCGAGAGGCATTATTTATCAGGATTTTCAGAGGAGATTTCTGTCAAGGCAGTTGACACAGCTTATTATAAGGTAGATACACCTGAAAATCTCAAGTTTTCAGTTAATGCTACCAAAAGCACTATTGACGAAACAGGAATACTAACTGCAAGTGGTACAGAAAAGTTTTCTGTGGAGGTTACTGATGGGAAAGTAAGCGGAACTGCAAACTATTATACCTATGAGTCGCCTACAGATATAATTGTCCGCGATGAAAATAATAAAGAAATTACTGAATTAACCTTGAAAAAAGGTGATAAAGTAAAATTTAATTTAACAGCTATGTATAATAATATTGAACTTTTATCATCTGATAATTGTTTTGAGTTTGAGGTTGTGAATGAACTTGGAATTATAGAAAACAACGAGCTTATAATAACATCGGATGGAGGAGAAGGCACATTAAAAGTTATAGCAGGTGAATATGTTAAAGAAATACCTCTAAAGGTTGAATATGAATATATTTTTACCGATATTTCTGAGCATTGGGCAAGAGAAATGATAAAAAATGCATCTATAAAAGGAATTATAAGCGGATATCAGAGTGAAAATGGACTTTTATTTAAACCAGATAACAATATGACTCGTGAGGAATTTGCAGCTGTTGTATGCAGACTTTTAAATATAAATACTGAAGAGTATATTGACCGCAGTTTAGATGAATTCGAAGATTCTCAAGAGATTTCCGAGTGGGCAAGACCATATGTTGCAGCAATTTTTAGTTATGGTTTAATAACAGGTAAGCTAAATCAAGGTGAGATATATTTTGCCCCAAAAGATACTTTAACAAGAGCAGAAGCTATAACTATTTTGGGAAGAACCATTACTAATTCAGAAGAACAATCAACACAAATTAATGAAGATGTATCTGCTGTTAAATATGAAGAAATTACAAATCACAATGACAATATGATTAACAAATCACATATGTTTGCCGATAATGACGAAATCCCTGAATGGGCAAAGGAATATGTAGATTTACTTGTATTCAAAGGTATTGTAAATGGTTATGAAGACAATACCATAAGACCAAAAGGACTTGTAACAAGAGCCGAAGCGGTAACGATCATAACTGGTATGCCAAGTTTTAATCTAACATAAAAGTGTGCTATTTAGTACACTTTTTTCATAGACTAAATCGGGTGATTTTGTGATAAGAATTAGTCGGTTTTTATATATTCATTTTACTACAGTTTTATTGTTTGCTATAGGATATATAAATAGAAGCCTTGAAATACTATCTATAAGCTATTTAGTTATTTTCCTTCACGAGCTTGCACATCTTACCACTGCCTTTATAATAGGATTAAAACCATCTCATATTGTATTTTTTCCTTTTGGTGTAAATTTAAAATTAAAAAACAGTCTTGTTTACAGTATAGCAGATGAGGTGATTTTATACTTATCAGGTCCTTTTTTTAATGTTGCGCTTGCATTATTATGCATTTGCACAGGCAATCTTGATAACAAATATGTTAATATATTTTACTATAATAATATTTGCCATTTTATATTTAATTTGCTTCCAATTATCCCTATGGACGGAGGAATAGTTCTGAAAAAGATATTATCAAGGATGATAGGGAGCAGGCAGGCTGAAAAAATCTTAAAACTATCCTCGGTAGTATTTATAACTATATTAATCATTTTTGAACTAATTTTATTTATAAAAAGTAAGTTTAATTTTTCAATCCTAATAGCATCGATTTTCTTAACAGGAAATATTTTTACAAATAAAGAAAAATATCATATCGATTTTACAAAAGAACTTTTATTTTATAAAAACAAAAATAAAAAACAAATAAAGAAGGTAATTACGTATTTAATAAAAGAAAATGAGGATTACAAAGAAGTTGCAAAAAATTTCGCTCAAGGAAAGCATTACCTTATTTTTAAAGAAAATAATAAAGGAAAAGTAAAAGAAGTTCTGACGGAAAGAGAAATAATAGAGAAGATATTTAATTAATGACATTTTAATCTAAGTTAGATAAATTACTCTTTATAAAACTTAGAGCAATATTCTAAATAGATATATCAATATATAACACTTATATCGTATAAACGAACAAAATAAAATATGCTTGGAATTTATCCAAGCATATTTTAAATTATTGCATTACTCTTAGCCTTATTTGATTACAAGCATAAAATATCCTATAAAACCAGCTGTCTTATAAAGAACTCTTGATGCCTTACCATTCTTCAAATATGCATCAATATCAGCGGTACTTCCGCGTTTTACTAATACTTTTCTTGCATCATCCTCTACGACAAATATGCTAACTCTTTCAAATGACAACATTTCAATATCATTGAAAGTAGCAGTTTCTACATTCTGATTCACGTTAACAAGCCTTATAAAGTTAGAATCAAGGTCATATACCAATGCTTCCATAAATGCATGTTTACGAGTCTCATTATTGCCATCTGATATATCACCAACTGAATAAATATCATCAGTAGCTTTGTTGTAGATCACTTTAAAGTCGGTAATTTCATTATTAAAATTCACAGAGTAAAGAACTGCATCACCAGGAGCTATACTTCTTCCAAGAGCTGAGCCATCATCAAATTTTGTTGCAGTCAAAAGTACATTTGCGTCCTTTGTATAAAGAACTTCTTCGCCATTTTGACCAAGGATGGTAACCTGTTTAATTGATTCATCATCTTCATTAATAGTATCTATAATTTTTACTATTACACCCAGAGTTGATTCTTCATTCGCTTCCCTGTCAACCTCACCACGAACTACAACAACATCACAGTATGCAGAATTTTTGTCAAAAACATATCCGTCAACATCATAATATTCCTCGTCAACAAGACTGCTTATTGGCTCTACCTTGCAGTTTGAAGCATCCAAAGTACCACTTGACGGGATTACAAACATTATCGTATCATCATTCATTGTAAGTCTTCCAAAAAATGATTTATAATGCTGGAAATATTTGTATTTCGCATCACTTCCGCCACTTGTACTACTTTTCCCTATAGTATAAAGACCAAATTCCTGTGGGATTTCAGTAGGTTTTTTATTGGAATAATCTGTCTGGAACATAACCTTGTTAAGCTCTTTGTCATCATTTACGGTAAAGGCAATCAATTTTTCATTTGTGTCAAAAAGATTTTTTATAGCATCTTGATCTGTTTTAGATCCAGAACCCTCAATTCTGACCTTATCAGCACAAATAAACTTTACAATTTCATTTTCATATGTGAGAATTTTTGCAACGCATTTACCATCAGAATTAATGGTGGCATCCATTACATATCCTATAGCCATAGGTAAATCATCTCTGTTAATAGCACCCATAGCTGCAACCTTACCCATAAAGTTAAGATATAAAGTATATTTACGATTATTACCAAGCGATGGTGCAACAAATCTATCGTTCATATAGTGTTCTTCGCCATCTATCACTATCACATTCTCAGAAGTATCTATCTCTGAGATTTTCCCCAAAATGCTATCGGTAGAAATTATCACTCGGCGTGCATTAATTGTGTTTCCTGAAGGAACTTTTCCGACAAAATCGCCCAGAACAGATACTACATTGCCTTCTCTTAAACTCTTTACAGTTGCACTTTCCCCTGCCGCATTCATAATTACAGTACCATTTTCAGTTTCTTCAGTTGAGATAACTGCAGAAACACCGCTGTTTTCAAAAATTGTGACAGTTTCATCTTCCGTACTTTTTCCTGAAATATAAATATCTGTATATTGCATAATGCGGATAACATCAATATCAGAATCCTTATCGTTATTTATAAATGTAACATAGCCATTAGTCGGAACCATTGCTGCATCACTAGATGTGGTCATTACCCTGTCATTATATACAACATCGGTTGTGTTTTCTATACTGATTCGCTCAAGTTTGCCATCTTTTATATATGTATATATCCTGTCGACAGGAGAATATCTTAAGTCTCTGTCTATAACGGTAGTTACTTCATTTTCTGGATGAGTAGTCAGGAAAATCACCTCATTATCATCAATGTCAACAAAGCAATCAACCTTTAGTCCGAGGCTTTCATTATAGTCCTTACCTGATTTATACTTTACACCATCTATGCTTATATTCTTGCCATCAACAGTAAGCTCTTTTATACTGCTATGGATATCCGTTTCCAAGACACCTATAACACGTCCCATATTAAAGAAATGCTTGATAACGGTTTCTCCGCCGTTTGTATCTCCAGATAGTGTCCCAATCTGGTCAAAAGTGGTCGGCATAATAGTCATATCCAGTGCATTATACACTAACCTTGTTAATGTCTGGTAAGATATTGTTCCATTTTCTCCTAAATAAACTCCTTTTGTAAGTTTCTCATAATTTGTTTCAGAGATAATTTCATTAGAATTAAATTCCTTTATGTTTTTTGTAGCCTTTAAGATAAGTCGTATCGCATGCATATATAGAATAGGTGTATCTGGTGCAAAAGTACCATCCCCTATTCCTACCATTATTCCTTTATTCTTCAAAAGCTCTATTGCCGCACTTTCCTTTGTACCGGCAGCTACATCTGTATAGCTCGTACTTGATGTATTTATAGGAGTTTCATTTATAAGTTTTGTAAGTGTTATAGCGAATTCAGCTCTTGTAATAGCTTCCTTATCTTTAAGCGTCTTATCAACAATTCCAAGGCCTACAGCTACATTCTCATAATATGCTTCTTTACTTACAGGGTTTTCTCCATCAGCACAAACGATTGACACATTGGAGAAAACTAAGATTAAAATCAATAAATAACTAATCAGCTTTTTCAATTTAATCCCTCCAGTCTGTCAAGGAAATTAGCAATTATGACTGCTGCCTGTGCTCTTGTCATATTATCCTGCGGAGCAAATCTTCCATCCCCTACCCCGTTTAAAAGATTAGAAGCGTAAAGTGTTTCCACTGCCTCTTTTGCGTAATCCGAAATCTGTTCTTTATCAGAAATTTCAACATCACGCTCAGCATCCAGTGTAATACCCTTAATACTTGCTGCACGGCTAATCATTGTTGCAGCATCCTGTCTTGTGATAGGCATATCGGGTCCGAAATTATTTGCATCAATTCCGCTTACAAGTCCTGAGCTTGACGCAGTCACCACGTATTCATAATACCAGTCTCCGGGCTGCACATCAGCAAAACTTGATTCCTGACCATTAAATTTCATATCAACTGCAGAAACAATCATTTTGATATATTGTGCTCTTGTTACATTAGCATAAGGATTGAAGTTTCCTTTTTCATCCCCTGAAACAACACCTTTTGTGAAGAGCTTTTTAATGCTGTCCTTTGCCCATTCAACTCCACCAATATCAGGGAATGCCATCTGTGGTACTGCAGGTGCAGGAATTCCAACCATAGAGCCTCCTCCGACTGAGCTACTACCTCCGCTTCCTTCAGTTGTTCTTTTAGGAACAGGAGTATTTGCAACCGCTGTATTGAAAGCAGAAATTATCTGTGCACAAGTTGTATAATTCTGTGTATCTAACATACTCTGAAATACAAGGCTTTGATTGTTTCCATAGGAATTTGAGAGTGCGTTGTAAGCTGTAAGGTCAACAGAATTTTCAGTTGCCATAGAAAGAACAAGAGACTGCATTTCTGGCCAAAGATTTGCCTTATTTGCTTCTTTCGGCAAAATTTTCTCATTAAAGTAGGAAATTATATCAGCCTTTGTTTTAAAATCATCATTAGCCATCATTCCAGTAATAATTTCGGTTTTATCTGTTGTATAATTTACGAAATATCCTGCTGCAGTCTTAGCATCAGTTTTAATAAATGCTAACATTTCATTCTCATAATATGTAGGATCAGCTTCTTTATTCAGCACCTTTACCTTAGAGCAATCCTCAAATGCCTGTTTGAATTTTTCTACATCAGAAACATCAGCCTCAAGAATATTTGTACACACAGCTAACTGGTCAGCTGATGGCAAAGTTTCGCCTGTACCTAATGCAGAATAGTCCGCCATATCGAGTTGCAAGTAATCCTTATATGTTGAAATTAAGCTGTCCACAGCTGCAGCATTGCTTGTTTCTTTTGCGGTTTCGATTGAATTTTCTATTACTGTAACTTCAGTTTCAGGATAGAACACAAAATCTTTGGCAGGAACAACTATTTCGTCAGTAGTTATACTGAAGCTATAATTTGTCGCTCTATCCCCTGTCATTTTAAAAGTGAAAGTGTATTCGCCGTTTTCGTTTGTCATTACCTGGTCATACCAGTTGAGAGTTCCGGCTGTTTGTGAAGAAATACCCGCCGTTCCGGCAGTGGTTTTATAAACTGTAAGAGAAACCAATTCATTTGCATTTTCCGCTCCGAGTGTTCCTGTTACAGAAATCATACCTGATGTATTTGGCTTAATTATCGGTGCAGTCGGCAAAGTATCCGATGAAGCACCTACCCTGCTGCCCAGCAAAAGCAAGGCAGCAGCGGCATATATAGCAATTTTTTTTATTGATTTTCTCCTTATTCGGTAAATCTAATATAGTCAATCGACACAGCACCCATACCATTTATAGGGTCAATTCTGAGTCTTGTGACTGTACCTCTCCAATTTTCAACAGAAGACAGGTCAATAGTATATTCCTTAAAGTCTTCATCCTTTGTGGAAATAGTTACTTTAGCACTGTTTTCTGCACTAATTCCACCTGCTTCAGTAGATGCCCAGAACACTTGGAATACATCTTTTTCGGTTTCATTCTTAATACCAACTGTCAATGTTTTATACTTAGAAGTATCAATCGAAGTATTAAGATAGATATTAGGGTCAGTAGTCATTGCTCTTAAGAAGAAGACCCCGTCAGCAACTTTTGCACGGGCGAAGGTAGAGTTAGTGTTTGCTTCCCATCCTTCAAGATCATTTTTAAGCTCAAATTCGTACTGATAAGGAATTCTTGTTGAAATATCATAATCAGATACCGGTTCTGGCTCTTTCGGCGTTGTTATTTCGATAGAACGTGTTTCGCCATTCCATGCAATCTCAGCGCCAATCGCCTCTACGATAAATCTGATAGGCAGATTCACAAGGCCATTTACTCTTTCAATCGGTGCAGAGAGTTTTTCTTCCTTACCATTCAAAATAAGAATATCGCTACCGATAGTAAACTTCATTTCTGCTTTCTTATGGGTTACAGTTACAGTCTGGTCATCATTTCTAAAAATAACAGAACATTCAAGTGCATCCTGATAACCTGCAAGCGGTTTTGTTGGAACATAAACTGTACCATCTATATTCTTTGTCTTTCCTTTAAAATCCTGCTTTTTGCCGTCTACAAAAAGTGTAACAAGTCCAGTGTCTTCAAGAATTTCTATACTTTCTATAGCGAAGTTTGTATCGGCCTTACGCGAAACGTCATATCTGATTTTGCTAAGATTTCCATCCCACGTCTTAAGACCACCCATATTGAAATAGTAGTCATGGTAAAGACCGTCTTCCTCAATACTTATTCTTGCAGCTTGAGCCTGTGTCCATTTATTGTTTTCTTCTGTTATATAGAATATCTCAGTATCCTCATCAGACTCTGAGTCAACACCATCTGACTTAAATCTAACCTTTACATATGTTGCATAAGTTATATCAAGCTTTTGGTCGTCCTTTAATACAATTCCGGCATCCTTTCCGATTGTTTTACCAACCAAAGCACCATCTTTTACAGAAAGTTCGTCAATCTGTTTGTCAATGGTCCAGTCATCAGCATCATCAGGATTATTAAAATACCAGCCCTTTAAAACCTTTGTAGGCTTTTCTTCATCCGACGGGTGAATATATGACATCCATCTTCTATCATTTGCACGGCGGTTATTCAGTCTGTTCCTTTGATTTTCAGTCGGAATATCGTCAGTATGTTCACCGCCATCAGAGAACACTTCTCGTATCACGTCCAAATAACCAAAGCCATTTAGCTTTGAAGGATTGATGAAATGACCTTCTCCCCACTCATTCCAGTTGTCAATCGCAACCATTTTGCTTGCAAGGTCATTTTTATCAGTTTTTGGCATAAGGTCATATTTTATGTACTCAGCAACCTCTTTGAATGTCTCAGAAGTAGAATATATCATCTCATAGTCTTTATTCTCGTCTTCATCGCAGTAGCCTACTGATAGAACAGGAATTGACTTAATAGTATCCCATGCAAAGCGTTTTTCGTGCTGTGCTATCTGAAATTCAGCCTTATAAGAATCGCGTCCCCATGAATATATGAACGCATTGTCAAAGCCACACTTTTCTGCTGATTCAAAATTGCTGGCATTATTTAAGTTCTGACAAAGTGCAGCTAAATAAACACCATCAAAGCCAACTTTTCTGCATTCTTCGCGCAAATATTCAAATTCCTCTTTTACTCTTTCTTCGCTTCCAAATGAAGATACAAACTTATTTGGAGAAAGGATATATACAACTGGCTTATTGTCTATAACAAGGTATCTGCTATCCAAGAAATACTGCTCAATCCAGTAAGGAACAATTGTATTTCTCCACTGCCCTACAGGATTGGAAGTATGCGGATTCCAGCAAACGAGCATACCTGTTTTAATATAATCAGAATATTCTGCATTGAAAAATCCGTTAAGCGCTGAATCATGCTCTATAGGACGCAGTGGCTTGCCCTTGTATTCCCCTTCATCTGAATACCAGCACTTCATTTCAGCATCTATTCCGTGCTCAACCATCCACTTTATCTGCCAATCCGCAAGCTCAGGCTTTGTTTCATCATACCATCCAAGGTATGGCTCCTTGTAGTCATATGCAGTAGCTAAGTCCCAACTATTTCCTTCCTCATTCCAAAGGTCGCAAGACATCATAACTGTTGTTATGTTATCTGAATCCTTAGGTACAACCGGTTCTGTAGGATAATCTGCCGGAAGCTCGTCCTTAACAAATGCAACTACGTCACGAATTGTGATTTCACCCTTACCTGTCACACTTGTAGCAAACTCTAGTCTGTCGATATATTTAGTAGCCTCATCAAAAGGAAGTTCAATCAGCTTTCTTGCATTATATTTTACAAGCACAGTCTGGGTCTCAGTATTAGCCTCCATACGCAAAATATGATACATATGGTCTGAAATATGTGTCAGTACCTCTCCCTTGGAGTTTACAAGATTTTCTCCTGAAATAGCAAGCTCGATAGCTGTTTCATTTTCATTTTTGAGTCTGAATTTCATCCCGTCAGACTTATCACTTCTCAAAAATCTGAATTCTAAAATAACATTTCCATCTGCTTTTTCAAACACTTTTCTTATTAGTGTTTCTTTTATAATGCTGTCATCCTTAATTACTAAATCAGGATAAAGTACTCCTCCGTATCTTCCCACATAAGGAACAACCTCTACAGCATTTTTATTATCCGGTATGCACTCCCAATCATATGGGAATTTATCTCCTAAAAAGTCTTCATATACAAGGTAATTTTCAACTACTCTCATATACTTAAACTGGAACAGCATTCTCTTTCTTCAGGAGTTTTTAAGCGAACTCTGTTTATTTCACCTATATCTTCACTAAAAGGGAACACATCTATATATTCCCCGCAGATTATAAGTTCAGCAGTTCTATTGTCCAGGTCTGCAATTATTTTAATAGGCATCCACTCGGCTTCCTCAATATCCGCTACCTTAACGGCATTCTTACCCTGAACGTATTTGAGGTCTCCATTTTCAGTAATCAATTTAACTGCATTCCTGTCGCCCTCGCCTAATATACTGAAAGAAAATCCCGGTACATTATCCAAGAATTTAAATGTTGTTTCAAGGGTAATCTTACCGCTTGTACGACTTTCTATGTCGTGAGACATAGTAACTGCATATTCCTCAGAGGTATCCACCATAGCAATATATTCACGATAAAGCTGTGAAATATCACCACCGCGTCTGTCAACATCCCATCCATTTGGGTTGTTAACATCGTAATAGTGAGCTGTCGGCCAACCTGGAGAGGACATCAAAAGAGTTTGAGCCTCTTTTACTTCCTCAACTTCCTGTGATATTTCAATCTCTGCAGCCATACTGCAATTACCAAGCACCACAGTAAGTGCCATCAAAAAAGCTAAAATCTTTTTCTTCATTAAGCTCTACCCCCTATTCTAATTTTTTAATCGGAGACATTATCAAATGCCCGTCAACTGTGTTCCACAAAAATGCCTTGAGGTACTTACCTTCTCCGACAGTAAATCCTGTAATTGTCGCTTCAAGGCTCTGTGTCAAACCGGATGCAACATTGGTATATTGCGGCGACAGTGCAAATTTTTCTATTGTATCGCCATTACATTCCGCAAGAATAAGTATAACATTCATATCACTTTGTGTATTATTTGTTATATCAAATTTAGCTTTTATATCGCCATTTTCAGGATGAGTAAGCGTTGCACCTTCCACTCCTCCTGCAACCTTTACAAAACTACTTGTTATATCATATTTCTTTATAGTTGTAAAACTGGTAGAGAAAGTTCCTATAATAGCCTCTCCCCAGGCATCAGTAATTCCTGTAATACTTACCGTGTAAGCAGTATCATTATTAAATCCGCCTACCGGTGAAATCACAAGTCTTGTGATATTTTCAAGATTGTCATATGTACCGGAGAAGGATACCTTTGTTTCTTCTCCATTAATGGTAACTATTCCTTTTGAAACAGAACCTGTGTGAACAGGGCCGCTGAACTTAAACACAACCTTATCAGTCTCACCATTTGTGTTTCCATCAGACGGTTCACTTCCTATGTAGCTTACAGGATATGTCCCAACATCCGGAACTCTCAGCATCTTAATCTCATCTATCCATATACTTCCCTGTTCAATATTTGTGCTTCCTCGTCCGTTATCAAGTCTCATAACAAGCTCCAACTTTGTCATTGTTGCATTAGATGGAATCAGGCTGTAATCTAACTCAATAAGCTTTGAAACACACTGCCAATCGTTATTTTCAGTATCTATATTAACTATTATTGTCTCTTTGTTAATAGTAATCTTTGACTCTTCGCTATTTCCCGGAAGAAGATATTTTGCTTCCACATAAAATCTTACTCGTGTAAATGTAGGAGAAGTATCCGCATTTTCACCCGTTACATTTCTATCAGTGTTTACAGGATGTTTTCCACCGACGGTCATAACAAGGTCGCTTGACTTTTTAATAAACGCAGATGCCATAACCTTGCTTGGACTCTCACTTTTAGACATAGCAGTATAGCCATAAATTGCATTTGGAGAAGCTCCTGAACTACCTGTTATTTTAATTGAACCTGCACCGCTATATGATGTGGTTGTATCCAATTCTCTGGTATATCCTGAACTACCTGAAGCCATAGTTGCAGTAACATCTTCGCTTGTATCACAATTTGTAAATGCATCTCCCAAGAGATTTGTTGTATAGGAAGCTAAAGTGTAGTTCGTGATTATTGCAGCTGATGTATCAACATTTCTTCCCCACGAATCCTTAATGCCGGAAACAGCAAATGTTTCAAATGATTGTGGATTGTTGAATGTAATAACTATTTTTGAAGTCGTTGAGTCAACAACATCAACACGAGAGGTATATTCCTCAAAGGAATCACCATCTAATATTGCAGACATTGTGCTCAGGTCTTCTACGTATCTTGTATTTAACAGAAGTTCAACACCAGTATAGTTTCCATCTGTTCCTTCAATGCCGTTTGCAGAAGTTACGGAAGTATGTTCTCTGTCAAAATCTAACTCAGCATTAGTCTCATCTATGGCACGTCCCCACAAATCTTTAATTCCACTTACTGTAAAATTCATTATGTACTTTGGAATGTCGAATGTAATTATAACCTTACTTTTATCTTCTGCAGCGGGGATAATCGATACATAATAGTCAGTATCCATTGTCAAATCATTATCATTAAGAGTCACTGAAGCAGCATCAAAACCAGCAATATTTACATATGTTGTATTAAGAGTAAGTTCAACGCTTTCTGTCTTTCCGTCAACATCGACTGGAACTATTGATTCAACAGTTGTTGTAAGCTCTGTCTCGTTAGGAAGCGCATAGAGTGAAATGCAGTCAACCCAAGCAGATGTTTCACCTTGAGCACCTGATAAGTTATTACCAATTCTTGCATAGAAGCTGATAT
The DNA here is from genome assembly GCA_045580145.1 of Clostridia bacterium. Lineage (GTDB taxonomy): Bacteria > Bacillota > Clostridia > UBA1381 > UBA1381 > UBA1738. The sequence continues at coordinate 44,405 of JAZNNI010000076.1, read as the reverse complement.
CTGTGCAGGTTTGAGTTCCTGTAAGTCCACCATCTGCAGGAATGTCAAATGTTATGCTGTAGTCAGCCCAAGATGTTGATACAAGATTTGTTGTCTCAAGATAAGAAGCTGCTATCTGTCCGTCAGTTGTTCCGTCGTTATACTGAACTCTGTAATAGAATCTTACCGGTTTTGTAGATACACCGCTATATGCAGCTTCAGATACCTTTAACTTAAGTGAAACCTTTACTGATTTTCCGAGAAGGTCGTCACCTGCAACAGTCTTCTCAAAAAGGTTACGATGTCTTCCTGTCAACTTGATTGATGCAGTATCATATGCATCTGTACCTGTTTCTACGGATTCATCAAATGCATCTCCGCCTGAATTACCCTGAACACCTACTCCTTCTGTAACTGTGTCACAGTTATAGTACGCATCCCCAAACAGATTTTCTGTGTAAATAGATATGTCAGTTGATGGGGCAGATGTACTTCCGCCACCAGCACCTGCACTACCACCTGCGCCTGCCGCTGACACTGTAAATGCAAAATTAGTTACGGCATACATTGTCAGAAGCAATACACTAATTATTTTTTTCATCTTCATCCTCCTAAGTTTTTATTTTGTTAATATATTACATCCTTGAAGGCTTTTATCTCTATCAAGGAAATTATCTTCTAAACTATGACAGTACTATGTGCCGATATTTATAATTACTGAAAATTATAAATAAATGCGTATAAGGTAAGTTGAAATATATCGTACTTGTCTTATTCTTCCTCAATCTATTTAAATTGTATTATTTCTTTTAATTTATTGCAAGCAAAATAATGATGAATAATCACCAAAATATGCTCAAAATATTAATTGTTTTTGTTCAATATGTTTGATAATTGGAAGAATATGATAAAAAATAAAAAAGATGAAAAATACAAAAATGGCAAGTCTAATACATAGCGACTATTGAACCGATGTCCGTTATTTCGCCATCATTTAAAGATATTACCTGAATCTTTTGATTTTGTAAAAAATTAAGTATTTTGTCCGCATCAGAATGCAGATTTATGTTTCCATTTACTGCCAGTAAATCTTTTTTTAACAGTCCAGTAGCACCACCTATAAATCCGTGTTCAAATCCTCTCAATTTAACTTTGTCATCATTTACCAACAATACTTCAATTTCGTTTTTTTCTGCTTGTATTGCAATGTTTTTATCTGAGGTTATAATTGCATTGTCAGAAATAACACAAATCGAACATTTACTATATCCTTGTTTTGTATTTATTATTTTAATGTCATTTTCTATACAATAGTCTAAAATTTTTCTATCGGTATATTTCTCGTTGCATATAAGCTTTTTACCTACTTGTGCAGCATTATATGCAATATCAAATGGATATTTTTCATTTAAAATCGTTTTTCCCTTAACCACTTTAATGCCATGTAGTTTTTCTTTGAAATACTCATATGTGCTCGGCTCTACTATAACTGTTTTTTCATCCAATTTATATAGCATAACATCTGTATGGGTGCATATTGCGTCATATAGATAACTAATGCGCGGTGTTTTTATAACAGTGTATCCTAAAAATTCAAGAGCATCAAATGTGGTCTTTGATGCTCTATAGTCTACTATAACTTTCATAAAATCATTTCCTTAAACTCATCTTCACTGATAATGGTTATGCCAAGTTTATTGGCTTTGTCGAGTTTACTTCCCGCTTCTTCTCCTGCTAGAACGTATGTCGTTTTTTTAGAAACACTCGATGATGTCTTTCCTCCGAATCTTTCTATTATTTCTGATGCTTCGCTTCGTGTAAATTCACTAAGTGTACCTGTTAAAACAAATGTCATATTTTCAAAGCGCAGATCGGTTGTTTCGATAATTTCTTCTTCGAAATTAACCCCTGCAATGCGTAGTTTTTCGATTAATTTAATATTTTGTGGTTCATTAAAATAGTTTATGACACTTTCTGCCATTACTTCTCCTATTTCATCAATGGAAGTTAATTCCTCTTTAGAAAGAGAAATAAGCCTGTCCATACTCTTGGCATATCCGGCAATAAGTTTTGAAGCTTTTTCACCTACAAAGCGTATTCCAAGTGCTGTAATAAGTCTTGACAAAGAATTTTCTTTGGAGCGATTTATTGCATTTATAAGATTTTCTGCAGACTTTTTACCCATCTTATCCATATCTTCTACGTCTTCTGCCTTTATATAGTATAAATCTGCAGCATCTTTAATTAAATTACGTTCCAAAAGCTGATTAATTATAGCCGGTCCCAAGCCATCAATATCCATTGCATTTCTAGAAACAAAATGTATGATATTTCGGGTGATTTGTGCTGGGCAGCCGGAACCTGTGCAACGAAATGCCGCCTCGCCATCCTCTCGAACTACATTGGCGCCGCAGGCAGGACATATTTTAGGCATAACAAAAGAAACCTCGTCGCCTTTTCTCTTCTCTTTTTTTACTTCAAGAATTTCAGGGATAATATCCCCAGCCTTCTGAACTACAACAGTATCTCCTATTTTTATATCTTTTTCATCAATAAAATCCTGATTATGAAGCGTTGCACGTGAAACTGTTGTTCCGGCCAGGTGTACCGGCTCTAAAATAGCAAGAGGCGTTATCGCGCCCGTTCTTCCAACCTGCACAGATATATCAAGAAGCCTTGTTTCTTTTTGTTCAGGTGGATATTTATATGCAATCGCCCATCTTGGGAACTTTGCAGTTGAGCCAAGCACTTTTCTTAAATCAAGGTTATTCACCTTTACAACGGCTCCGTCTATTTCAAATGGCAAATCTCCGCGTTCTTCACCAATTTTTTCTATCTGTACAAAGGCAGACTTTATATCCGGAAAAATTGTATCATTCAAAATGGTTTTAAATCCAAGATGCTTAAGATAACGAAGTCCATCGATATGTGTCTCTATTTCTTTTCCTTCAATTTGTTGGATATTAAACACAAAAATATCCATTTTCCGCTGCGCTGCAATTTTCGGGTCAAGTTGACGAAGAGAGCCAGCTGCTGCATTTCTTGGATTTGCAAAAGTAGGTTCTTCGGCATCTTCCCTCTCCGCATTAATTTTTTTAAAATTCTCCTTTGAAATAAAGACTTCACCACGCACCTCTAAAAAAGGTACAGGCTCATTAAGCTTCATAGGTATCGATTTAATTGTTTTTAAATTTTGGGTGACATCTTCTCCGATAGTCCCGTCTCCACGCGTTGAACCGCGCACAAATTCCCCATTGATATACTCAAGAGACACCGATAATCCGTCTATTTTATGTTCCACGACATAATCATATTCATTGACAACATCGGAAACTTTCCTGTCAAAATCAAATACCTCTTCCTTAGAAAAAGCGTCCTGCAAGCTTTCCATTGCAACGATATGCGTTACCTGCTCAAATTTGTCAACAGGCTTCCCACCCACTCTTTGCGTAGGAGATAACGGCGACAAAAACTGTGGATACTCAGCTTCAAGATTTTCGAGCTCTCTAAGCATCATATCATATTCATAGTCTGTTATTTCAGGATTATCCTCTACATAATATTTTTTTGCATGATAGTCAAGCAAATTTGATAATTCCTCAATACGCTTTTGTATTTCTTTCATAATTCATCTCCCAACAACACTTAAGCCATTGCCATAATAATTAGGTACAGTTCCGACAATTACTGTTTCAGCTATCGGTATTTCTGCCGTGACTGTTTCTGTTTTCGTCATTGCAGCTGAAATAACAGAAATATTAACTGTCGTTTCAGCATAAATTTTATGTTTAACCTGATTAATTCCGGCATTTATAAATTCACTTTTAAAATCAATTTTAGAAAAGCCATCGGTCATAATTTTAACCGGAATACGATATCCTATTCCTTGAAGAACGGGATAAGATGTGAGGCTTCCAAGAGGAATATATATGGTTGAATTTTTTTCATTTTCAGTAAGTTCCTGAATAGACCGTGACAATTTTGTTTTAAACTTGTTAATTTCAATATTGTCTGCGACAACTGAGGATATTTCTCCATTTTCTTTCGTCGTTATATTTACCAATTCTGCAGAGCTTATATCAGAAAAGACATGATCGGACGCTCTGTTAATTATGTCGGTTGCCCGCATTTTTGCAGCATTTGATGCCTTTTCTTCAAAAACAGGTCTAAAACGTGCTAAAACAGCTATTGTAAGCGCAAAAATAACAACTAACGAAAGTAAAAAAACAAATAAAAATATACTTTTTTTAGAAAATCCAACATCATTGCTTAAAACTATTTTCATAATATCACCTTGTAAATATACTATGAAAATAATTCATTTTGGTGATAACGGGAGTGCAAAAAACACTCCCGTCTTTTATTTAAATTCTTTTTGTGTTTATTTCTTCCAAAATGTCAATAATAAAGTCGTTTATAGCCATACTTCCCTTGTCGCCTTCTTTTCTTGAGCGAACAGCAACAGCGTTATTTTCTATATCCTTATCACCTACAACAAGCATATAAGGAACCTTCTCAAGCTGTGCTTCCCTAATTTTATAACCAATCTTTTCAGCTCTGTCGTCAATTTCGACTCTGATTATTCCTGCATCAGCAAGCTTCTTTGCAATATTTCTTGCATAATCATGGTGTCTGTCTGCAATAGGAAGAATTTTAACCTGAACAGGTGCAAGCCATACAGGGAAAGCGCCTGCATATTTTTCTATCAAAAGTGCAAGTGTTCTTTCATAGCATCCAAGAGATGTTCTGTGTATGATATATGGATTCTTCTTTGTTCCGTCCTTATCTACATATTCCATACCAAATTTTTCTGCAAGCATCTGATCGATTTGGATGGTAATCAAGGTATCTTCTTTTCCATATACGTTTTTAATCTGTATATCAAGCTTTGGACCGTAGAATGCTGCTTCGCCTATGCCTACCTTATAAGGAATTTCGAGGTGATTAAGAATTTTCCCCATAATTCCCTGTGCTTCATCCCACTGTTCGTTTGTTCCTATATATTTTTCTCTGTCATTAGGGTCCCACTGCGAGAAACGATAAGATACATCTTCATAAAGTCCCAGAGTTTTGAGCATATAAATCGCAAGCTCCAAGCATCCCTTGAATTCGTCCTCAAGTTGCTCAGGAGTACACATTAAGTGTCCTTCCGAAATAGTAAACTGTCGAACTCTTATAAGCCCGTGCATCTCGCCTGATGCTTCATTTCTGAATAGTGTTGATGTTTCATTAAGTCGCATTGGAAGGTCACGGTATGAACGGCCGCGGTTTAAAAATGCCTGATACTGGAACGGACAAGTCATAGGACGAAGTGCAAAAACTTCCTTATCCTTTTCTTCATCGCCCAAAACAAACATTCCGTCTTGATAGTGGTCCCAATGGCCTGAAAGCTTGTAAAGGTCGCTTTTTGCCATAAGCGGTGTTTTTGTAAGTTGCCAGCCACGTCTTTGTTCTTCGTCTTCAACAAATCTTTGGAGAAGCTGAATAATTCTTGCTCCCTTAGGAAGCAAAATTGGAAGCCCCTGCCCTATCAAATCAGAAGTTGTAAATAGCTCAAGCTCGCGTCCAAGTTTGTTGTGGTCGCGTTTTTTTGCTTCTTCTCTCTGTTCCAAATACGCATTTAATTCGTCTTTTGTCTGGAAAGCTGTACCATAAATTCTCTGGAGCATTTTGTTATGCTCGTCACCTCTCCAGTAAGCACCAGTTGCACTTAAAAGCTTAAATGCTTTTACCTTACTTGTATAATTGATGTGTGGGCCTGCACAAAGGTCAGTAAAATCACCCTGTTTATAAAATGAAATTACTTCTCCTTCAGGAAGGTCGTTAATAAGCTCAATTTTATATGGCTCGTCCTTCATAAGCTCTAAAGCTTCATTTTTAGGAAGTTCAAATCTTTCAATTTTAAGATTTTCCTTTGCAATTTTCTTCATTTCTGCCTCGATTTTTTCCAAATCTTCAGGCGTAAATGTATGGTCCGAATCAAAATCATAGTAAAATCCGGTGTCAATGGCAGGACCTATTGCCAGCTTTGTATCCGGAAAAAGTCTCTTTACTGCCTGTGCCATTACGTGCGAGGCGGAATGTCTTAGTGTTTGAAGTTCGTTCATTTCCATTGTTAATACTCCCTTTTATATTATTGTTATAATTTAGTTTTCTTAAATAAAAAAGCATCTGATAGAAGTCCAGCTTGCGAGCATAGGATTTTGGTAGAGTTTTATTATTTGTAATTATTAAACTCAATTTCTACATAATAAAAAACACCCTAAGAAAACTATTGTTTTCTTAGGGGTGCAAAATACAATGCACGGTTCCACCCTAATTATGATAAAACTCATCACTCATTTACTTTTAACGCAAAGCTAAGCGGCGATACCTACTCATTTTCGATATGCAACTCCAAAGTGGTATTCATTATCTGCCACCAAAGAAACACTTTCAGCCACGATGCTTCCTCTCTTTTTGGATTCTGCAGACAACTACTGTCTTCTTCATCGTCTTTACCTAGATATTATGACACTTTTTTCATCAAAAGTCAAGTAGAATTTTTTAAAAAATCATTAAGTTCAAACAAATTTTCAAATATAAAGTCTGCACCTGCCGCTTCGAGCTCACCTTCTTCTGCATAGCCGCATTTAACTCCGATAGATGCAACATTACACTTTTTAGCGCCGAGGATATCGTGTTTTCTGTCCCCTATCATCACAACTCTCGATAAATCTGATATTTTTGCCTGGTTTAACACCTCTGAAATCACTTCATTTTTGTAATTTCTCGTTCCGTCAAGTTCCGCTCCGACTACATAATCAAAATATTCCCACATTCCAAATTTTTTAATTATTCTTTCTGCAAAAACATATGGTTTTGATGTTGCAAGAGCAAGTTTTTTGCCACTTTCTTTTAGAGATTTAAGTAACTCTATCGCACCATCTAAAATACTATTTTCAAATAGTCCTATAGTTGAAAATCTCTCCCTGTATTTTTCCACAGCCAAATTTGCATCATCGTGCGAAAAACCATAAAGCTCCCTAAAAGTATCGTAAAGCGGAGGTCCAATGAATTTTAATAAATTTTTTTCATTGTCTTCACTTATACCAAAATATTCAAGCGCATATTTAACGCAATTTGTTATTCCTGTTTTAGGGTCAGTAAGCGTACCATCCAAATCGAACAATATAAAATCAAACATATTTACCCCTCCAAATATTTTTTAAGATATTTTCCTGTATAGGATTTCTTGCATTTTACCACATCTTCAGGGGTTCCTTGTGTTACGATTTCACCGCCGGCATTCCCACCTTCCGGACCTAAGTCAATTATATAATCGGCAGTTTTAATCATATCAAGGTTATGCTCAATGACAACAACAGTATTACCTGCATCAACAAGCTGCTGAAGTACATCAATCAGCCTGTGAACATCCGCCGTATGAAGTCCCGTTGTAGGTTCGTCAAGAATGTAAATTGTTTTACCTGTCCCCTTTTTCGAAAGTTCGGTAGCAAGTTTTACACGTTGCGCCTCACCTCCTGAAAGGGTAGTTGAGCTTTGACCAAGCTTAATATAACCAAGTCCCACCTTTTGCAATGTTTCAATTTTACGTTTAATTTTAGGCAGATTTTTAAAGAACTCAACTGCCTCATCTACTGTCATTTCTAAAACATCGTAGATATTTTTACCCTTATATTTAACCTCAAGGGTTTCCCTGTTATATCTTTGCCCTTTACACACATCGCAAGACACAAAAATATCAGCAAGAAAATTCATTTCTATTTTTACTATGCCGTCTCCTGAGCAAGCCTCACATCTGCCACCTTTTACATTGAAGCTAAATCTTCCCGGCTTATATCCGCGAAGTTTAGCATCATTTGTTGATGCAAACACGTCACGGATATCATTAAATACATTGGTATATGTTGCAGGATTTGAACGTGGAGTTCTGCCGATTGGAGATTGGTCAATATTTATTATTTTGTCCAGTTTTTCAACACCGACAATTTTCTTATGCTTTCCGGGATGAGTCATAGCACGATTTAAATCCCTTGCGAGTTCCTTATATAGTATCTCATTAATCAGTGAGCTTTTTCCTGAACCTGAAACGCCTGTAACACACGTAAAAACTCCAAGAGGAATTTTTACATCTATCCCCTTTAAGTTGTTTTCTTCTGCACCCTTGATTTCTATAAAATCAGCAGGCATTCTTCTTTCGTTTGGAACATTAATTTTCTTTTTCCCGCTTAGATATTGTCCTGTTAAAGATTTAGGACTTTTTTTAATTTTTTCAACACCCCCCTCTGCAACAACTTCCCCGCCGTGAATTCCGGCACCGGGGCCGATGTCAACAATATGATCTGCTGCATACATTGTATCTTCATCGTGTTCTACAACAATTACAGTATTTCCTAAATCTCTCAGGTTTTTTAACGTTCCTATGAGTCTTTCATTATCGCGTTGGTGAAGACCTATACTTGGCTCATCCAGTATATACAAAACCCCCATAAGACCTGAACCAATTTGTGTAGCAAGTCTTATACGCTGCGACTCACCTCCTGACAATGTTCCGGAAGAACGTGATAATGTAAGATAGTCAAGACCTACGTCAAGCAAAAATTGAAGTCTTGCTTTGATTTCCTTTATAATTTGTGCAGCGATAAAGGTCTCACGTTCTGTCAGCTTAAGATTTGAAATAAACTCCATTTCCTCGCGGATTGGCATACACGTAAATTCATAAATGTTCATACCATTAACCGTAACAGCGAGAATTTCATCGCTAAGTCTTGCCCCGTGACATTTAGGGCAAGTTGTTTCGTTTATATATTTTTCAATCTCACCTTTTGAATATTCAGAGCTTGTTTCACGATAACGTCTTTCTAAATTATTTACAACACCTTCATATACAGCTTTAAACGTTCCGCTCCCGTAGTTGCGAGTATAGTGGAATTCTAGCTTTTCGCCGTTTGTTCCAAATAAAATAGTCTGCTTAACTTCATCCGGCAAATCTTTCCAAGGGGTGCTTGTATCAACATCAAAATGCTCCAATATTCCCTTAAAATACATATGTGCCATACTATCTGCGATACCTGGTGCAGCCCAACCCATACAGTTGATTGCACCTTCAAATAGCGTGCGATTTTCATCGACAATTAAAAGGTTAGGGTCAATTTTAGAAAGCATACCAAGACCGTCACAATGGTCGCACGCGCCGTATGGATTATTAAAAGAGAAGCTTCTTGGGGCAAGCTCCTGAAGGCTTATTCCGCATTCGTCACAGGCATAGTTCTGACTGAAACTAAGAATTTCTCCGTCAATAATTTCTACCATCACAACATCGCCTGTAAGCTCTAAAGCATTTTCAAGAGAATCTGTCAGTCTTTTGGCTATGCCGTCGCGCATAATAAGTCTGTCTATAATTACCTCAATATTATGCTTTTTTGTTTTTTCTAAAACTATATCTTCCGATAAGTCGTACTGAATGCCATCCGCTTTTACTCTGACATATCCCGATTTTTTTGCATTTTCAAAAATCTTTTTGTGTTCACCCTTTTTTCCTCTTATTACAGGTGCAAGTATTTGAATTTTTGTTCCTTCTTCAAGTTCTAAAACGTGGTCAACAATCTGGTCAATGGTCTGCTTTTTTACCTCTTTTCCGCATTTGGGACAATGCGGGATACCTATTCTTGCATACAAGAGCCTTAGATAATCATAAATCTCGGTTACAGTTCCTACAGTTGAACGAGGATTTTTTGAGGTGGTTTTTTGGTCTATGCTGATTGCAGGTGACAGACCTTCTATACTTTCAACATCAGGCTTTTCCATCTGCCCCAAAAACTGCCTCGCATAAGAAGACAGAGATTCCACGTATCTTCTCTGTCCTTCTGCATAAATAGTATCAAAAGCAAGCGAGCTTTTTCCTGAACCTGAAAGTCCTGTTAAAACAACAAGCTTTTCACGAGGTATCTTTAAAGACACATTTTTTAAATTGTGTACTTTTGCTCCTTTAATTGTTATATAGTTATTCATTGTTCACCCAACTCTTTTTTTAATTTTTTTATTCTGTCGCGAAGCTCTGCAGCCTTTTCAAATTCAAGATTTTCAGCTGCAAGAAGCATCTCGTCGTGAAGATTTGCAAGCATAACTGAATAATCTATAGAGACATTTTCTGCTTTTTGAGGAGTAATTGCCTTTACAGCTTCGATTATCTCCCTGATATCCTTTTTGATAGTACGCGGGACAATGCCATTTTCCTTATTAAACTTATCTTGATAATTTCTACGTCTGTTTGTTTCGTCAATAGCTCGCCTCATAGAACCGGTTACAGTGTTTGCATACATAATAACCTGTCCGTTTTCGTTACGCGCTGCACGACCTATTGTTTGTATAAGAGAAGTTTCGCTTCTTAAAAATCCTTCTTTATCTGCATCCAAAATTGCAACAAGCGATACTTCCGGAAGGTCAAGTCCCTCTCTTAAAAGGTTAATTCCGACCAGTACATCGAATTCACCTGTTCGGAGGTCACGAATTATCTCAGTTCGTTCAATCGTCTTTATTTCCGAATGCATATACTTTACTTTTATCCCCATTTCACGAAGATAATCTGTAAGGTTTTCTGCCATTTTCTTAGTAAGAGTAGTAACTAAAACTCTTTCATTTTTTTCAGTGCGCTTATTTATCTCGGAAATAAGGTCATCAATCTGATGCTCAATCGGTCTTATGATTACCTCAGGGTCTAAAAGTCCAGTAGGTCTTATAAGCTGTTCAGCTGAACCCTCTGAGTGTTCTTTTTCATATTCCCCCGGAGTTGCTGAAGTGAATATCACCTGATTAATTCTATTTTCAAACTCATCAAATTTAAGTGGTCTGTTATCAAATGCAGACGGAAGTCTGAATCCATAGTTAACAAGAGATTCTTTTCTTGCTCTGTCACCATTATACATAGCTCGTACCTGCGAAACCGTTACATGAGATTCGTCAATAAACATAAGAAAATCATCTGGAAAATAGTCAAGTAGTGTATATGGAGCAGACCCTGGTTTTCTTCCGCTTATTAATCTCGAATAGTTTTCTATTCCCTGACAAAACCCTATTTCCTGCAGCATTTCAACGTCATACATCGTCCTTTGTTCTATACGCTGTGCTTCTATAAGCATATTGTTTTCCTTGAAAAACTGAATACGCTGCCTAAGCTCGTCCAAGATTGCGGCTATTGCAATTTGCATTTTGTCGCCTGTTGTAACATAATGAGATGCAGGGGAAATAACCACGTGGTTTCGTATTCCTACAATCTCTCCTGTTGTTACATTTATTTCTGCAATTCTATCAATTTCATCGCCAAAAAATTCTACACGTATCGCATTTTCTCCATTATTCGACGGGAATATTTCTACCACATCTCCATGCACTCTAAATTTATTTCTGACAAAATTTATGTCATTTCTTTCGTATTGCATATCTATGAGTTTTTTTAAAATCTCGTCTCTGTCTTTGACCATCCCTACACGTAGGGAAAGCATCAATTTTTCATAATCTTCAGGGTCACCAAGACCATAAATGCAGGAAACACTTGAGACAATTATAACATCTTTTCTCTCAAAAAGAGCAAAGGTGGCGCTGTGCCTTAGTTCATCAATTTCATCATTTACGGATGAATCCTTTTCTATATATGTGTCTGATGCAGCAATATAAGCCTCAGGCTGATAGTAATCATAATAAGACACAAAAAACTCTACTGCATTGTTCGGAAAAAACTCCTTAAATTCACTGCAAAGCTGTGCGGCAAGAGTTTTATTGTGTGCAAGAACAAGCGTAGGCTTATTAATCCTGGCAATTATGTTTGCCATAGTAAAGGTTTTTCCGGAGCCTGTAACGCCGACCAAAGTTTGAAATTTCTTACCTTGTTTTATTCCGGAAACAAGTTTTTCAACCGCTTCGGGCTGGTCTCCGGACATTTCAAAACTCGATATAAGTTCAAATTTATCCATATCTGTGCCTTTCGTAAAATACGCAAAAAGTATCGCCGAAAATCACGGCGATACACAAGTCATACTCTAATTTATATCACCAATCTCATACATAATCATTGAAAGAACCGCCTCTCCCGCTGTTTCAGTACGAAGAATCCTCTTTCCCAAAGAAACAGTATGTATGTCACTTTTGATGATTTTATCAATTTCAGTTTTATCAAATCCACCCTCAGGTCCTATCATATATGCAACGGTTTGAGGTTCTTTTGCGCCTATAAGTATCGGACGTAAGGTGTTTCCTTCATCGCATTCATATGGTACAAATGAGACATCTGCATCTTTTAATATTTCAATCGCTTCTGAAACATTTATTGCATTATGGATAACAGGCACAATTCCTCTTCCCGATTGTTTTGCAGCCTCACGGGAAATCTTCTGCCAACGCTCAATCTTTTTATGGTTATCAATCTTTGCAACACATCTTGACATTTCACAAGGATAGATTTCCGAAATCCCAAGCTCTGTTGTTTTTTGTATTATATAATCCATTTTTGCAGCCTTTGGAATACCCTGAATCAAAATTACTTTGATATTAGGTTCTGTCTGAGCTTTTGATTTTTCTATAACCTCACAGAAGATTTTTGTTTTATCTATAGTTTCAATTCTTGCGAGGTAATCATTACCCATACCATCCGAGCAGGTAATGTCATCACCAACTGAATAGCGAAGAACTCTGGTAATATGATTTACATCTTCTCCATCTATTATAAGTGAATTTTCTTTAATATTTTCTTTTGGTATAAAAAACTTTGACATAAGTACACCCGTAAACAAACTATAAAATCCGGCATTTAAATTCTGCCCAATCTGCACTTCTTTTTTCTGAAAGTATTTCAAAACCATTATCTGAAAGTGCAGCCTTAACGTCACCGATTCTGTCTTCAATTATTCCCGAGGTAATAAAAGTTCCGTTATTTTTCAATGCCTTTTTGACAAACGGCAGAATAGCTATTATTACATCAGCAACAATATTGGCTAAAATAACGTCGTATTTTGTCTCAAGGACAGCTTTCTGCAATTCTTCATCCGATATGATATTTCCAATAAGGACCTTATACTTATCCTCTTCAATTTTATTGCGATTCAAATTGTCATACGCAGTTTCAAGAGAATTTGAGTCAATATCAACAGCTACTGCCCTATCTGCACCAAACATCAGGGAAACAATCGATAAAATTCCGCTTCCACATCCCAGATCAAGAATTGTATCGCCTTTTTTAACAGTTTTTTCTATGTCCTCAAGGCATAATCTTGTTGTATGATGTGAGCCTGTCCCAAAGCTGAGACCGGGGTTTATTTCAAAAACCATTTTATCGGTTTTTTCTGCACTCTCCCAGTATGGCTTAACAATAAGCTTTTCCCCTATATCCATTGTGTGGAAATATTTTCGCCAGTTATTTGCCCAGTCCTCTTCCTTTAAATTATTAAGACTTATTTTAAGTCGCCCGAACTTGCCATCTTTGTCATAGTCAGAAAGTTCTATCATCGATGCTCTGATTGAAGCTATCATATCTGGATCATCTTCACTAACATAAACCTTAATGCAGGTTTCTCCTTCTTTTTCGCGAATGAGGTCCTCATCAACGTAATCCCAACAATCCTTGTTATTTTCCAAAAATTCCTTAAAATCTTGCTCATCCTCAATTTCTATTCCGGAAATACCAAGCTGAAGGAGTCTTCCCATAACTGGCTCTATACCTTCATTAGTCGTAAAAATACTTACCTGTATCCAATCCATAATATCACCTTAATCAAGATAGTCCTTGAGTTTTTTACTACGTGACGGATGGCGGAGTTTTCTGAGTGCCTTTGCCTCAATCTGCCTTATTCTTTCACGGGTTACGTTGAACTCTCTTCCTACTTCTTCCAATGTTCTTTGTCTTCCATCCTCAAGACCAAAACGAAGTTTTAAAACCTTTTCTTCTCTTGGTGTAAGAGTTCTCAGTACATCAACAAGCTGCTCCTTAAGCATCACAAAGCTTGCTGCCTCAGACGGAGCGGGCGCATCGTCGTCAGGAATAAAGTCTCCCAAATGGCTATCCTCTTCTTCACCGATTGGTGTTTCAAGCGAAACAGGCTCCTGAGAAATTTTTGAAATTTCCCTAACCTTTTCAACCGGCATATTAAGTTCTTTTGCAAGTTCCTCCGGAGTTGGCTCTCTGCCAAGCTCCTGCACAAGCTGTCTTGATACACGCACAAGCTTATTAATTGTTTCAACCATATGAACAGGAATTCGAATTGTTCTTGCCTGGTCAGCAATCGCACGGGTAATAGCTTGTCTTATCCACCAGGTTGCATATGTGCTGAATTTATATCCTTTAGAATAGTCAAACTTATCAACGGCTTTGATAAGGCCAAGATTTCCTTCCTGAATAAGGTCAAGAAACATCATTCCTCTGCCGACATAACGCTTAGCAATGCTGACAACAAGACGGAGGTTTGCTTCAGCAAGCTTCTTTTTAGCCTCCTCATCGCCTTCGGCCATCTTTTTTGCGAGACTGGTTTCTTCCTCAGCATCAAGAAGGTCTACCTTACCGATTTCTTTAAGGTACATCTTAACGTGGTCATCAATACTTATCCCCTCAGGAACAGAAAGGTCTTCAAGCTCCTCTTTTGAAACTTCGATTTCTTCGAGTTCCTTATCAAGGTCTTCAACTACCTCTATCCCTTCCTTTTCAAGAGCATCATACACAGTTTCCATTTCTTCTGCAGTAAACTCTGTGTCATAAAATGACTGGATGATGTCCTTGTGTGTCAAGACTCCCTTTTTCTTTCCCTTTTCAATTAAATCTTTTACTATTTGCTTTTTGTTTTCTAAATCTGACATTATTTTTTCCCTTCCAATTCATATCGTAAATTTAAAAGCTCCCGTATCCTTACGATGTCATTTTCATTTTGTGCCTTTTCAAGTTCGATGTCTAATTTATCTAATTTAATGTTGTTAATCAACTGCATAACAGTGATTTCTTCATCATCATATTTCTCAAGGTTGCAGAAAATTTGTGAAACAAAATCAGCATCTTCTCCGCTGAAATTATTTATTATCAGTGCGGGTTCTATTTCTTTACCTTCTTCGTGGCAGGAATAGACTATTTCTGCAAGCTTTCTTAAGGTCTCTGTAGAATATTCAGAAGGATATATTTTATCCTTTACCCTTCGATAAACATTTTTACTATCAATAACAAGTCCTAAAAGACGTCTTTCTGCTTCAACAGCTTTTGTACTTTCATTACTTTTTCCGATTTTCTGTGCCGTTTGTATAGTTTTTATCGGACTGTTTCCAGACTTTTGATTATGCTTTGTTTTCTTTAGTTCAGCATAAATTGCGTCCTTACTTATTTCAGTTTCATCAGCAATTTTTTTAATATATGCATCAACTTCTATGGCATTTCCAATCTCTGAAAGAACATTCGCTGCATCCTCAACAAACATAATTTTTCCGTCTGGGTTGTCCAAGTCGTATTTTGACTTTAAAAGTCTTAACAGATATTCCGTAGACGGCAGCGCGTCAATAATTGCCTTCTTAAAAAGCTCAATCCCGTTATTCTTTATGTATTCATCAGGGTCTTTTGCTCCTTTTAGCCTCATAACACGACATTTTCCACCAACACTGTTAATAATGCTTATTGCACGTTTAGTGGCATTTTGACCAGCCTCATCGCTGTCGTAGCACAGTAGAATTTCGCCTGTGTATTTCATAAGCAATCTTGCCTGATTTTCAGTAAGCGCTGTACCGAGCGTAGCAACAATATTTTCAACACCTGCCTGATAAACAGATATGACATCCATATATCCTTCGCAAAGTATACATTGTTTAGAATCGGCTTTCTTTGCAAGATTTAAGGAAAATAGATTCTTTCCTTTGTTAAAGACAGGAGTTTCAGCTGAGTTTAGATACTTTGGCGGCTTGTAACCATCTTTTTCTTCAGCATTGACTATTCTGCCCCCAAAGGCAATCACATTCCCGCGTAAATCTATTATCGGGAACATAACTCTGCCTCTGAATTTGTCATAAACCTTATCATTCTTTATAACGCATAACCCTGCCTCCAACAGCTCATCATCTGAAAATCCAAGCTTATTCATATATTTTTTTAGATAATCAAAGCTGTCCGGAGCATATCCTAAACCATATTTGGTTATTGTACTTTTTAAAATTTTTCTTTCTAAAAAATATTCAAGTCCCGTCTTTCCTGCATCCTCTCGAGTCAGGGTCTCATAATAAAATCTCGCCGCAGTTTTATTCATTGAATATATGCGTTTTTTCTTCTGATACAGCTTGTCGTCAACTATGTTATCATCTTCCGGAAGTATTATTCCTGCTCTGTCTGCCATAAGCTTTAATGCTTCCACAAAGTCAAGTCCTTCAGAGCGCATCACAAACTGAACAAGATTTCCTCCAACACCGCAACCAAAACAGTGAAAAAGCTGTTTGTCTTGATTTACGTGAAAAGAAGGAGATTTTTCTTTATGAAACGGACAAAGTCCTGTATAGTCACGACCGTTTTTCCTAAGTTTGACGTATTGTGAAACGTAATCAACTATATCATTTTGCGAAAATATTTCGTTCACTAATTCGTCAGAATATCTCGGCATAAAAATCTCCTTTCTGAATGTATTTTAAAATTATTACCCACCATATTACAATTCGACATTAGCTGGGCAAAATCCTCTATTTCTTGTATGTAATTTTACCTTTTTGTTTAAAAATATACTAAAACCGGTTATTAATAATAGCATTTGCAAGACTTTCGCACTGTTTTAATGCATTTTCGTCATTTTCTGCCGGTCTTTGAGCCGAAACACCAAAATGCCCCATTCCGATTTCACTGCTGTTTCCGACAACCTTCATCCCGTGAATTAACGCTGACGAATGAATGTCATTAACAGTTCTTTCCTGTCCGCCATATTTGCTTGCACCAACGCTTACAGCGGCAACAGGCTTTGAAAGCCAACATTTTTCTCCTCTTATAGAGCGTGTTTTATCAAAAAAGGCTTTGAGCTGTGCTGTCATTGAGCCGAAATATACTGGAGAGCCAAAAATAACAAAATCAGCCTTTTCTACCTTTTTGAATGCTTCCTCTAAAGCTGTTCCCTTATAACACCTTTTGTCACAAGGGTTTGAGCAGGATACACAAAATGGTATTTTAGCAGAATTCAGCACTTCCCCCGCACTAATCATTTCAGTCTCGCAGCCTTTACAATGCGAAAGAATTTCTTTCAAAAGAAAAGCTGTATTTCCATCCTTATTCGGACTTCCGTTAATCGCTAAAATATACATATAAAATCACTCCCATATACTATATACGACACAAATTTCAATAATCCTTTTTTAAAGTAAAGAGGACTCGCCGGATTACGAGTCCTCACACCCCGATGATATGCAATTAATCGGTTGATTCAATAATTGCATAATCTCCGTCTTTCCTCTTATAAACCACATTCATTTCGTCTGTTTCCTGATTCTTGAATACGAAGAAACTATGTCCTAAAAGATTCATTTGAAGTATCGCCTCTTCTGCACTCATAGGCTTAACCTGAAATCTCTTTTTCTTTGCTACAACAAAATCCGAAATTTCATCCTCTCCTGTATAATCATCACCGCTTAAAAGCTTTCCGTCATCAAAGGCCTCTCTTCTTGTCTTCTTCTCAAGTTTTGTTTTATTCTTTCTTATCTGTCTTTCTATTAAATCAATCACCTTGTCGGTAGCTGTAAAAACATCCACATCAGTAACTTCCGCTCTGTAAATCATTCCTTCCGAATAAATTGTCGCCTCGATGTATTCTTTATCCTTTACAGTACCGATTACTACTCTTGCCTCCGGCTCTGTTTTAAAGAATTTATCGAGTTTTCCGATTTTCTTTTTAATGTACTCCGAGTTCTTTTCATTAACTGTAATTTTTCTTCCGATGATGTTAAATTTCATACGCTCATCTCCCTTTGTACTTCTTGGGATTTTATTCCCTACTAAATATATACCCATTTTATTTCCCTGTTAAACAAATTCTATTGAAAATTCTGAAAAAAAGGGTTATAATAGAAAATATATGAAAGAGGTGATTTCTTTGGCAATCGCAATAATTGCATCCTTGTTTTTTTGTGCCTTTGCTTTTTATATATTTTATTCAAAAATTGAATGCAATAGAATTAAAAATAACACCAATAAAAGGATGACAAGTTTTTGGAGATTAGCAGTCATATCCTTTTGTTTGCGTATTATTCTCACCTTTTTTTATACCGGACATTCCAGTGATATGAATTGTTTTAATGCGTGGGCTGAACATATCTACGCAGACGGTTTCTCTTCCTTTTATTCAAGCGATATGTTTACCGATTACCCTCCGGGATATATGTATATACTTTATATCTTGGGGCTTTTTAAAGATATTTTCAATTTACAAACTGTTACATCATACATTCTTTTAAAATTACCTGCCATTATTTGTGATATATTGTGCGGATTTGTAGTCTATAAGCTTTCTCTAAAATATAACAACGAAAAAGCATCAACCCTAATGGCTTTGTTTTTTCTTCTTAATCCCGCAATTATATTTAACTCTTCAATCTGGGGACAGGTAGATTCAGTCTTTACCCTATTCGTCCTTATGATGCTTTATTTTTTAAACGAAAACAAGATGTGTAGAGCATATTTCTCCTTTGCATTGGCTATTTTTATAAAGCCACAGGCACTTTTCTATGCACCTGTACTTGTCTTTGGAATAATTGAGAATGTGTTTTTAAATGATTTCTCAAAGACAAAGTTTTTTAAAAATTTACTCTTCGGAATTTTATCTATTATTTCCATATTTCTGCTTGCCGCTCCCTTTGGAATATCAAATGTGGTTGAGCAGTACAAATCAACAATCGGCTCATATAACTATATTTCTGTAAATGCTTATAATCTGTGGACAGCTATCGGGCTTAACTGGGTGGATACGAACATATTTGTAAACGTTATCAGTTATTTTATGATATTAATAACAGTTATAGTTTCGGCATATGTTTTCTTTGCAAAGAAATATGAAAACAGATACTTTCTCACCTCTGCATTTATCTGCTTTTCTACTTTTATGCTGTCGATAAAAATGCACGAACGCTATGCCTTTCCTGTAGTCGTTTTAATGCTTTCGGCATTCATAATCTCTCTTTCAAGAAAAGAATTTGCGATTTTTATTGGAATATCTATAGCGCAGCTTTTAAATATGGTGCACGTTCTCTTTTATTATAATCCGGAAACCTACTACTCGTCCGGATTTAACAAAATCGGCGTGTTAATAAGCTTTGCATCACTACTTCTCCTTATTTTCTTCTGGAATTATTTTATTAAAGGCATACAGACCAAACCAGAAAAGGAAAGCATCATCAAAACCGATTTTGTTAAAACCACAAAAATGACAAGAATTGATTTTATGTTAATGCTAATTATCACCTGCATATATTCAGTAGTCAGCTTATATAATCTCGGAGACAAAACTGCACCCCAAAACGGAATTGAAATTAGTTCTCCCGTCACCATTGAGCTTGACAGAGAAACAAATATATCTGAACTGATGTTTTATTTAGGTGCGAATGAATTATCAGATGAAAGATCATTTGACATCAAAATCGAGAATGAAAACAGATATACAACATATAAAAGCACGTTAACAGACGGGGCTGTCTTTTATTGGAATACAGAGTATACGGATTGCTATGGAAAATATATTACCCTTTCTCCGTCCCAGCCTACATTTATTATGGAATTAGCAATAAAGGATATGGAAAATAACATTTTTCCCTCAAGCTATCCCAAAAAGCTTTTTGATGAGCAAAATACTGTTCCGGAGTTTGTAAGCTATAGAAACAGTACCTATTTTGATGAGATATACCACGCGCGCACGGCATATGAATTTGAAAATCACCTTGAAGTGTACGAATGGACACATCCTCCGCTTGGAAAGGTTTTTATAGCTTTGGGAACTAAAGTGTTTGGTATGACGCCTTTTGGGTGGAGAATTTCAGGTACACTGTTTGGTATTTTTATGATACCTATAATATATCTTTTCCTCAAAAAAATATTTGGCTTAACTTGGATTGCAGTTTGTGCTTCAATAGTATTTTCAGCAGATTTTATGCACTTTACACAAACGCGAATAGCAACAATAGATGTATATGTTACCTTCTTCATTATGCTGATGTACCTTTTTATGTATAAATATTATATGTTAAAAGCTGATGCACCGCTCAAGAAGATGTTTTTGCCTCTTTTATTGTCCGGTATTTCAACAGGTCTTGCCATCTCTTGTAAATGGACAGGTGTTTATGCAGCAGTAGGTCTTGCAGTAATTTTCTTTATTTCGCTTTACGGTAAGTATCAAGAAAATCCTGCAACATTTAAAGATAAAATCTTAAAAACAATACTGTTTTGTGTTATTGTCTTTGGTGTAGTTCCTGTTTTAATTTACATCATTTCATACATTCCTTTTATGCGGTCAAATGAGACTGGGTTTATGGGAATAATTCAAAATCAGATTGATATGCTGACTTATCACGGAGAAACTGTACTAGATGCAGAGCATTCTTTTTCATCGCCCTGGTATCAATGGTCTATAAACTATCGCCCTATCTGGTATTATACCGGCACAAATGGTGTGAAAAGTGAAAATATAAGTTCTTTTGGAAATCCGCTTGTTTGGTGGACAGGTATTATAGCATTCATCTATACGATGCGCGATGCATTAAAGACAAAAAACAAAAATGCAATCTTTTTAACAATATCATATCTTGCCCAGCTGATACCTTGGATGGGTGTTACCAGAATAACCTTTATTTACCACTACTTCCCCTGTGTACCTTTTGTCGTGTTAATGATTTCACACTGCTTCTTCAGACTTTACCAAAAAAACAAATACGCAAAGGCTGGTTTTATAACTTTTTCGTTGATTGCCGTAATATTATTTATTGTTTTTTATCCGGTAATATCCGGTTATCCTGTTACAGAGGATTTTGTACGCAGCTTCCTTAAATGGTTACCCTCATGGCAGCTGATATAAACATAAGGAGGAAAATTATGAGAAAAATTCAATCAAACATTATAACAGATTGCGTAAAAAAGATGTGTATATCTGCAAACTGTTTTATTGATCCAGTTATTAAAAAATCGCTTGAAAATGCACTTATAGCCGAAGAATCAGATGTTGCAAAAACGGTAATAAAAAATCTGCTTAAAAATGCCGAAATTGCAGAAAAAAAGGAAGTTCCTATTTGTCAGGACACAGGTATGGCAGTATTTTTTGTAGAAGTAGGACAAAATGTTATAATTGAAGGAGACAACCTGGAAAAAGCAATAGAAAAAGGTGTGAAAACAGGTTACGAAGAAGGATATTTAAGGAAATCTATTGTTTTAGACCCACTAAATCGAGTGAATACAGGCGATAATACGCCACCTGTAATTCATTATAAATTCGTCGATGGCGATAAAATTAAAATAACCTTTTCACCAAAAGGCTTTGGTAGTGAAAATAAATCTGCAATAAAGATGCTAAACCCATCTGATGGTGAAAAAGGCGTAATTGATTTTGTACTTGAAACAGTAGAAAAGGCTGGTGCAAACCCGTGTCCACCAATGATTGTCGGCGTAGGTATCGGCGGAACTTTTGAAAAGGCAGCCGAGCTTTCTAAGCTTGCACTTACAAGGGATATTGACAAATCTAACGAAAACGAATATTATGCCGGACTTGAAAGAGTACTTTTAGAAAAAATCAACAAGCTTGGAATAGGTCCTCAAGGGTTTGGAGGAACTACTACTGCACTTGGAGTAAATATCGAATTTTTCCCTACTCACATTGCGGGTCTGCCTGTGGCAGTAAATATAAATTGTCACGCAACAAGACACGAAACAGTCGTTATTTAACCACACACAAAAAATCCCTTTTTTACGCTGAATTTTTGTTTAAAATTAGGATTGAATAATACAAGTAAATATGATAGAATATATCTAAAATTTATTATAAAAAGGAGAACACTATGTCTACTAAAATTGAAATGAAAACGCCTTTAGTTGAAATGGATGGCGATGAAATGACGAGAATTATATGGAAAATGATAAAAGATATTTTACTCATTCCATATATTGATTTAAAAACTGAGTACTATGACCTTGGTCTTGAATACAGAAACGAAACAAATGACCAGGTTACAATAGATTCTGCTGAGGCTACAAAGAAATACGGTGTTGCAGTTAAGTGTGCAACAATAACACCGAACGCTGCACGAGTTGAGGAATATAACTTAAAAGAAATGTGGAAATCTCCAAATGGTACTATCCGTGCAATTCTTGATGGGACAGTTTTCAGAACACCGATTATTGTTAAAGGAATTACTCCATACATACCGACGTGGACAAAACCTATAACTATTGCCCGTCACGCCTATGGTGACGTTTATAAAAACACAGAGCTTCAGGTAAAAGCCGGAAGTAAATGTGAGCTTGTTTGCACAGATAAAGATGGTAAGGAAACAAGAAAGCTTATTCATACATTCGAAGAGACCGATGGTATTATTCAGGGACTTCACAACAAGGATAATTCTATTGCAAGCTTTGCAAGATGTTGCTTTAACTTTGCCCTTGATACAAAGCAGGACATCTGGTTCGCTACAAAAGATACTATTTCAAAACAGTACGACCATCATTTCAAAGATATTTTTGCAGAAATCTACGAAAATGAATATAAAGAAAAATTTGAAGCTGCAGGAATTGAATACTTCTACACATTAATCGATGATGCTGTTGCACGTGTTGTTCGCTCTGAAGGCGGATATATCTGGGCGTGCAAGAACTACGACGGCGATGTGATGAGCGATATGGTAGCTACTGCTTATGGTAGCCTCGCTATGATGACTTCTGTTTTGGTATCCCCTGATGGAATTTATGAATACGAAGCTGCTCACGGCACAGTTCAGCGCCACTATTACAAGCACCTAAAAGGTGAGCCTACATCTACAAATAGTGTTGCAACACTATTTGCCTGGACAGGCGCTTTAAGAAAGCGTGGAGAGCTTGACGGGACACCTGAGCTTTGCAAATTTGCTGATAATCTTGAAAAGGCAACTATCGACACAATAGAAAGTGGAATTATGACAGGCGATTTGGCACTTCTCTCTACCCTACCTAACATCAAAAAAGTTGGCACAGAAGAATTCCTTTTAGCAGTTAACGAAACACTTAAAACCTTGATGTAATTATGGATAGATTTTCTCGTTCCGAGCTTTTGATAGGGAAAGATTCTCTTGACAAGCTAAAAAATTCAAAGGTGATTGTCTTTGGAGTTGGCGGTGTTGGGTCCTTTGTATGCGAGGCACTTGCAAGGAGCGGTATTGGGAGTATTACACTTGTTGATAATGATGTTGTTAGTAAAAGCAATATAAACAGGCAACTCGTTGCTCTTTCCTCTACCATCGGCAAATCAAAAGTCGACGTTATGACAGAAAGAATTAAGGATATTAATCCTTCGTGTAATGCTATTCCGCTTAACTATTTTTATACAAGCCAGAAGGAAATCGACATTTCAAAATATGACTATATTATTGATGCGATTGATACTGTAACTTCAAAGCTAACATTAATCGAAGAGGCAAGTCATTTCTCCGTACCAATTATAAGCTGTATGGGGACAGGCAATAAGCTTGACCCGACCAAATTTGAAGTGACAGATATTTTTAAAACCTCTGTATGCCCCTTAGCGCGCGTTATGAGACGCGAATTAAAAGCAAGAGGGATTAATTCACTAAAGGTACTTTATTCAAAAGAAGATCCAATAAAGCCTCAAAACGCAGAAATCCCTGACGGAAAAAGACAGGTTCCAGGAAGTATATCCTTTGTTCCTCCTGTTGCAGGTATGATAATCGCAGGTGAGGTTATAAAAGATTTGATAAATACGTAAAAACAGGTCACAATTAAGTGACCTGTTTTATCTTTCACTAATCGGTACATACTCTTTCTTTTCCGAAACCGACATATATGCAGGGCGGATTATCTTATTTGTATTAATAAGCTCCTCTATTCTATGTGCACTCCAGCCCGCTATTCTTGCAGTTGCAAACATCGGTGTATACAGTTCATCCGGAAGTTCAAGCATTGAATATGCAAACCCGCTATAAAAGTCTATATTAGGGCTCACTCCCTTATAAATCTTACGCTTTTCTGCTATGACTTCGGTTGCAAGCTCAGCAACCTTTTTATAAAGCAAAAATTCATCGTGTCTTCCCTTTTCCTCTGATAATTTTCCTACAAAATCCTTGAAAATCTCAGAACGCGGGTCGGATATTGAATATACTGCGTGTCCCATACCATAAATGAGTCCTGCCTTGTCAAAAGCCTCTTTATTTAGGAGTTTTAAAAGATATCCCCTAATTTGTTCGTCGTCCTTCCAGTCGGTAATATTCTTTTTCAAATCGTCGAACATATACTTGACCTTGATATTAGCACCGCCGTGTTTTGGGCCTTTTAGCGAGCAAAGTGATGCCGCAATCGACGAGTAGGTATCAGTTCCCGACGAGGTTACAACGTGCGTTGTAAACGTTGAGTTATTTCCGCCGCCGTGCTCTGCGTGCAAAACCAAAGCCATATCAAGAATCCTTGCCTCTAAGTGCGTAAAGCACTTATCAGGCCTTAGCATTCTTAAAATATTTTCTGCCGTAGACAGCTTAGGGCTTGGTCTATGAATATAAAGTCCCTTATATTTTTCGTAGTGGTTATATGCATGGTATGCGTATACCGATAAAAGCGGGAATGTTGCAATAAGCTGCACACATTGACGAAGTACGTTTGGAATACTTACATCATTTGCATTTTTATCATACGAATAAAGCGTCAGAACACTTCTTGCAAGCGAATTCATTATATCCTGATTTGGTGCTTTCATTATTACGTCACGCACAAAATTTGTGGGAAGTGAGCGATATTTTGAAAGCTCTTTCTGGAACTCATCTAATTTTTCTCTGTCAGGAAGCTCGCCAAAAAGGAGCAAGTAAACAGTTTCTTCAAACCCAAATCTGTCCTCGCCGTAAAAACCATTTATAATATTATGAATATTTATTCCTCTGTAATACAGCTCCCCTTCACACGGCACAGTTTTGCCGTCAATCACTTTTGAAGAATTGATGGTAGAAATCTCAGTAAGGCCTGTAAGGACACCCTTACCATCAATATCTCTAAGGCCACGTTTGACCTGATGTGTGGTATAGAGTTCAGGGTCAATATTGCTGTTTGCAATACATTTTTCGGCCAAGGAATAAAGTTTTGGAGTAATTGCCGAGTATCCTGAATTATGCATAAAAATCTCTCCTTTTCAAAATTTCCTTCCCCATACCTGACAGTATACTATATTTGGCATTTTTTTGCAATACCTATATATTAGCATCCCTCTTTATCTTTTGTGTTGTAGTTTTAATAAATTTATCTTTTCTGACAATAAATTTCCCCACAGCTTTATATTGAGGAATGGTTTTATTTATTGCTTTGATTTCAGTAGATATTAAGTTTTTTAATGCCTCGTCATCATAATTTGCACCAAATTCTTTCTCAACCTCATCAAACTCGGGATAAATCTGGGCAGTTATTACCTTTTTATTTTCCGTCTCCGATTCATAAACGAGCGCCTCGGCAATATATTTTGACTGACAAAGATAGCTTTCTATCTCTTCAGGAAAAACGTTTTTACCATTTGAGGTAATAATTACATTTTTAACTCTGCCTGTTAAATATAAAAATCCGTCTTTTAAATACCCCATATCACCGGTATACAGCCAGCCATCCTTTAATACGAGGTCGGTTGCTTCCTGATTTTTATAATATCCAACCATTACATTTTCGCCCTTTACCACAACCTCTCCAACTCCATCGGCATCGGGATTGGAAATTTTCACTGCAACCTCCGGAAGCGGTAATCCTACTGCATCATTTCGATAATACGAGCCTCTGTTTGCCGCAACAAGAGGAGAACATTCTGTCATTCCATAGCCTTGAATACTGGTTATTCCCAAATCGGTGAAAAATTGCAGTATATCTCCATCAATATGAGCTGCACCTACCAAAAACATCTTTAGTCTTCCGCCAAACTGGTCAATAATTTCCTTAAAAAGCTTACGTCTTATATCAATTCCGACTTTTAATAGAGCCTTCGAAATACGAATACCTTTTTTAACAGTTTGGGTCTTACCATTTTTCTCAAGTGTTTTATTTATCATTTTGTATATCGATTCAAGCACAAGTGGAACTGCAAAAAACATTGTTGGCTTACTCTCCTGCATATTTTTAACTATATACTTAAGTCCTTGACAATATGCAATAGAAGCGCCCACATATATTTCGCACAAAAAATCACACGTACATTCATAGGTATGGTGAAGCGGCAGTACAGAAAAAACTCTGTCGTATTTATTGATTTTAAAAACGGCACAGGTATTCATAATATTAGAACAAAGGTTTCTATGTGAGAGCATAACTCCCTTTGATATGCCGGTAGTTCCCGATGTAAAAAGAATTATATTGACATCATCCGGATAAACCTTTTCATCGGCAAATGATGTGTCTCCTTCTTCCAATAATTTGGTTCCTTTTTTCATAATCTCTTTTACAGATGTGCAATTTTCATTATCATCCATACATATGCACATTATTCCGCAATTTAAAAGCTCAGGCTTATGACGGAGTATGTTATTAGTCAAGATTACCGCATCGCATTCGGCAAAATCAAGCATATATTTAACTTCTGCAAAAGGAAGCTCTTTATCTATAGGCACTACTGTTCCGACACCGCTTACTATTGACATATACGACATCGCCCATTCATAGCGGTTTTCACCAATTATTGCTATCTTTTTATCCTTAAGCCCCATAACAATAAGACCTGTAGCAAATGCGTACACGTCTTCCCTAAACTCCTTGTAAGTGATTTTTCTATAAGGAGAGCTATTGTCAGGCTTTTGCATAAAAGCTGTCCTTGATGAGTACATTTTTGTACTGGACTCAAACATATCCCTTATAGTCTCAATTTCACGCACCTCAAAAAGCGGCTCTTTGCCATAAATCCCTTCGTTCACAATGTTGGTAAATACTTTTTTCATCTGTTATCACCTCATATAGTAGCTTAAAAATAAGAAATAATGTAAAACACTTCCCAAAAGTACAAAAATATGCCAGATAAGATGCATAAACTTCAGTTTCTTGTTTTTATAAAAAATCAATCCGGCAGTATAGGAAATCCCTCCTAAAACCAGAAGAACCATCTCTTTTGTACTAAGTGCAAGATAAAGCGGTTTTATTATCATAAGAGCAGACCAGCCCATTATTATATATAAAATTTGTGACAACTTATCCCAACGCTCTAAGTTTATGGAATTCAAAATTATTCCCAAAATCGTGCAGGCAGCACTTATGCCAAACATCGTCCAACCAAGTGCTCCGCCTGTTATTACCAGTAATACAGGAATATATGAGCTAAAAATTAAAAGGAAAATTGAACAATGGTCAAAAATCCGGAACACCTTTTTTGCTTTTTTATTCGTCAAAGAATGATAAAGCGAAGAGAATGTATAAAGAAGTATTAGACCCGTTCCATAAAGTGCCGCACTTACAACTGCAATTGCTCCCATTTCATTTTTCACTGCCATTACAATTAAAATAACCATTCCTGCAATCGAAAGGAATGTTCCAAGCCCGTGAGATATGGCATTTGCTATCTCCTCTCCAAGCGACTGAACACGCGAAAAAGTCTCCTTGATTTTTTTCACAATTAACACCTCATTTAAGCAAAATTTTCAATGTAGTATTAAATACTATATTACCAAATATTTGGTATTTTGTCAAGTTAATTTGATTACTTTATATGTGATTTATAAGATTAAATTTGTTGATTTATCTTAAAATACGTGATATAATAATTAATATAGACAAAAAAGGAGTTTTTTAGTATGAAATACCAAAAAAATGAAGTACAGGAATGTTTCGATATATGCAAGTCATTATTAACAGAATGTTCTCTGCCTACCTGGGATGAACTCCCAAGCATTGACCTTTATATGGATCAGGTTATTGAGATTTTAAACAAATATTTATCTGGACTTGGACTTTTTTCGAGCGAAAACTTTGAAATCACACGTCCTATGATTAATAACTACGTAAAGCTTAAAATGATGCCGGCTCCTGTAAAGAAAAAATACGGACGCATTCACCTTTGTTATATCATCGTCATCTGCACATTGAAGCAGACTCTTAACATTTCTACAATACAAAAAATTCTTCCGACCGAAATATCAGAAGAAGATGTAAAGTATATCTATAACTCTTTTGTGCTAAATCAACAAGCGGCCTTCGGATATGTATCACAGCAAGCCGACCAAATAGCTGGCCATATCCTTAGAACAGAAGAAGACAACCCACAAAAGATTGATAATCTCATTATGCAGGTTGCCTCATCAGCAAATGTATTAAAATGTCTGACTGAAAAAATAGTGTCCTTTCAGTCCGAAAAATCAGAATAATCCTGTAATTACTCCATTTTCATCAACGTCAATGCGCTCAGCCGCAGGTGATTTAGGAAGTCCCGGCATCGTCATAATATCACCTGTTAGTGCAACTATAAAGCCTGCACCTGCGGATATTTTAATATTTCTTACAGTTACTTCAAAACCTTTTGGAGCACCGAGCTTTGTCATATCATCCGAAAAGCTGTATTGTGTCTTTGCCATACATACCGGAAGGTTTCCATAGCCCAAATCCTCAAGCTTTTTGATTTGAGTTTCGGCATTTTTAGTAAATAAGACTCTATCGCCGCCGTAAATTTTTGTTACGATGGCGTTTATTTTATTCTTAATTGTGTCATCCGACTCATAGCAGAAAGTAAAATTATTATCCTTTTCACAAAGACGAACAACCTCTTCTGCAAGAGCTGTTCCGCCCTCTCCGCCTTTTGCCCAGACATCCGAAAGAACAACATTCACTCCAAGTTCTTTACATTTATTTATTATAAGTTCAACTTCCTTATCTGTATCTGTCGGGAATTTATTTACAGCCACAACGCATGGAAGCTTATAGACATCAGTAATGTTTGAAAGGTGCTTAAGTAGGTTCGGCATTCCCTTTTCAAGTGCTTCAAGATTTTCTTCTCCAAGCTCTGCTTTTGGTACACCTCCGTGCATTTTAAGAGCTCTAATTGTTGCAACAAGAACGACTGCAGATGGTTTAATTCCCGCAAAGCGACATTTAATGTCAAGGAACTTTTCTGCTCCCAAATCAGCACCAAAGCCAGCTTCTGTAATAGCATAATCACCCAATTTAAGAGCGAGTTTTGTAGCAATAACAGAGTTACAACCGTGTGCGATATTTGCGAAAGGTCCACCGTGAACAAGTGCCGGTGTACCCTCAAGTGTTTGAACGAGGTTCGGCTTTAATGCATCCTTTAAAAGCGCAGTCATAGCGCCTGCTGCATTTAGCTGTCCTGCAGTTACAGGTTCATCATTATAGTTATATCCTACAATGATTTTTGAAAGGCGTTCTTTTAAGTCAGAAATTGAATTTGCAAGGCATAAAACAGCCATAATTTCCGATGCAACTGTTATATCATAGCCATCTTCACGAGGGACTCCGTTTACCTTTCCACCCAGTCCGTCCACAACGAATCTGAGTTGTCTGTCATTCATATCCACGCATCTTTTCCAAGTGATTTTTCTCGTATCAATGCCGAGTGCATTTCCTTGATGGATATGATTATCAAGCATTGCGGCTAAAAGATTATTTGCTGCACCTATTGCGTGGAAGTCTCCGGTAAAGTGAAGATTTATATCCTCCATAGGAACAACCTGAGCATATCCGCCGCCAGCTGCTCCTCCCTTAACACCAAAAACAGGTCCGAGTGATGGCTCACGAAGTGCTACCATTACATTTTTACCAATCTTTTTCATTCCGTCAGCAAGTCCGATAGTTGTAGTAGTCTTTCCTTCACCTGCAGGTGTTGGAGTAATTGCAGTAACAAGAACCAACTTTCCGTCGCTGTTTTTATTTTCCTTTAATATTGATAAATCGACCTTTGCTTTATAGTTTCCATACTGCTCGATATACTTATCGTCAATCCCTGCTGCTTTAGCTATTTCAGTTATTTTTGTCATTTTAACGCTTTGTGCTATTTCAATGTCAGTTTTCATTAACTTCATCTCCCGTAATATAAATATTTTGTTAATATTATATCACAAGTAAAAATACTTGCTTGCGAGGGTATTTTTACGAAGCGATACAATAATTATATAAATCCGCAATGGTTGTGTAAGTTTATGATTGTATCTGTGTTTGCGTGTTTTATGTAATTATTATATCACAAAAATTTTTTTATAACAATACTTTATCTTATATTCTTTGAAAATTTTAACATTTTCACTCTGTCTTTCATAATATGAAAATGTAAACAGCTTTACATATAGACAAGGAGGTGAATATATGTATTGTCCTGTTAACGAATCAGAAACAAGAGGCTGCACTATAATCTCAAAATGCTGCCGCCTTTACGACCTTGCATTAGCATTTTTAGCTGTTTTAATACTTTTCGCAGTTGGTATTATTATCGGAGTATCATTTATAGAGACATTTGTTGAAGCCATACCTCTTTTGATTACAGCAGTAGTAATTCTTTTTATTATATTCTTAGTAACTTTAATTACGAGAGGCTGTTGTCAAAGTAAAAATCGCTGTGATTAACTAAAACGAAAAATCAGTGACAGATTAGTCTGTTGCTGATTTTTTCTTGCAATTAAATTTTCTATTGACAATATAATTAAATTGATATATAATAAACATATGAATAATTGCTCATATATTCACAAAAGGAGGGTACAAAATGAGTTGTAATTGTCATAATTGTTCACATTCTCACGAAGAACATACTAAAAAAATACTTATATTTCGCCTAATTATCGGGGGGTTGCTTTTTGTAACAGCACTTTTAACCGATAGCAGAATACTTATCTTCACATCATATATAATTTTAGGATATGATGTTTTATTAGAAGCAGTAAAGGATTTAAAACACATATTTAATGAGAATTTTTTGATGACTATTGCAACCATAGGCGCTTTTATCATTGGTGAATATGCAGAAGCCGTTGCAGTTATGTTGTTTTATCAAATCGGAGAATCTCTGTCACGCCACGCAGTTGATAAGTCAGAAAAATCCATCGAAGCTCTTATGGATATGCGCTTAGATACCGCAACAGTGTTAAAAGAGGGTAAACACATCAAAACGAACTGCAACGAGATTAATATAGGAGATATTATTGTCGTATCTCCCGGAGAACGCGTTGCACTTGACGGAAAGATTATAAAAGGAAGTGCATACTTTGACACATCATCATTAACAGGAGAATCAAAACATAAATTTTTCAAAGAAAACGACAAAATAATGAGCGGAATAATAAATACAAACTCGACTGTGCATATCAAGGTAGAAAGTACCCTTTCGCAGTCAACCGTATCTAAAATTCTTGAGCTTGTAAAGACAGACAACAAATCAAAATCCGAAAAATTTATAACTAAATTCGCAAAAATTTACACTCCGATTGTTGTTTTTCTTGCAGCTGTAATAACAATCCTTCCTCCCCTGCTTGGAGGGAATATAAAAGATTGGTTTCATACTGCTATGCTATTTTTAGTAGTTTCCTGTCCTTGTGCACTTGTGGTATCTGTACCCCTTACCTTCTTTGCAGGAATCGGCTGTGCATCAAAAAAAGGTATATTGATTAAAGGCGGGTATGCAGTTGAATCACTTTCAAATATCAAAAACATTGCTTTTGATAAAACTGGCACTCTTACTGAGGGAAGTTTTACAGTTACAGAGATAATATCTGAAATTGACGAAAATGAGCTTTTGAAATATGCTGCATATGCAGAATTTTATTCCCCACACCCCATAGCAAAAGCTATTATTTCAAGGTATGACAATGATATTGAAGAAAACAGAATTTCAAATTACGAGGAGATTACAGGCTATGGAGCTTGTGCAAATGTGGATGGAAATCAAGTTTTGATAGGTTCAAAAGAATTTTTAGAGAAAAATAACGTATTTTTTAAATATTCAAAAGAAAATACTGTTTTTGTGGCCATAAATAGAAGATATGCAGGATGTATAGTTGTAGACGACAACATCAAGACTAATGCTGAGGAAACATTTTCTATGCTCAAAAATATGAAGATATCACCCGTTATTTTAACAGGTGATACAAAGGAAAATTCGCTTTCAATAGCAAAATCTTTAAACACTCCTCTATATTCATCCCTTCTTCCTGATGAGAAGGTAGATTGTATCAAAAAATTGCAAAAATCAGGATTATCGGCATTTGTGGGAGACGGAATAAACGATGCACCAGTTCTCTCTAATGCAGACGTAGGGATTTCTATGGGATTAATCGGCACAGATGCTGCAATAGAAGCAAGCGACATTGTCATTATGGGCGATGAGCTTATTAAAATTCCCCTTGCAGTAAGAATTTCAAGAAAAACAATGCTTATAACAAAAGAAAATATTTTATTTGCCCTTTTTATAAAATTTTCGATAATGCTTTTTAGCCTTTTAGGATTCACATCTATGTGGCTTGCAGTTTTTGCAGATGTTGGAGTGTGTCTTTTTGCAGTTTTAAACTCCCTACGTGCACTAAAGATTGACAAAAGCATATAATAAGTGTATAATTCTACTATAAAAACAAAGGAGAGACAGTTATGATTTTAGCTTTAGATGTCGGTAATTCAAACATTGTAATAGGTTGTATTGAAGATGGGAAAATTGTTTTTGATGGCAGACTTACCACAAACTCTTCAAAAACCGATATGGAATTTGCAGTAATGCTTAAAAACATTTTGACAATAAATAACATTAACCCCACATCCTTTGATGGAGCTATTATTTCTTCGGTTGTCCCTCCGATGAATCAGGCTTTAAAAACGGCAGTTCGCCTCGTAATCGGAAAAGAGCCGATAATGGTTTCAGGAGCTGAAGGTTTGAAGGTTGACCTTGATGACCCCACACAGCTTGGAAATGATTTGGTGGTTGGTGCCGTAACAGTTTTGAATGACTTTAAACCTCCTATAATACTTATTGATATGGGAACGGCTACAACAATTTTTGCAATAGATAAAACAGGGACTTACGTCGGCGGTGCAATAATGCCGGGACTTATGATTTCTCAGCACGCACTTTCTTCCGCCACCTCCCTGCTTCCATCCATCAGTCTTGAAACCCCAAAGAGTGTGATTGGTAAAAATACAATTGACGCAATGCAGAGCGGTGCGATTTTAGGCTATGCATCAATGATTGACGGAATGATTGAAAAAATCGAAAATGAACTCGGTGAAAAAACAACAATCGTAGCTACAGGCGGACTTTCAAAATGCATAATAGAAAATTGCAAGCGAGATATTATATATGATAAAGACTTACTCTTGCGCGGACTATGGCTCATTTATCAAAAACACAAAGAGAACCGTTAGGTTCTCTTTTTTAGCAAAATAAACTCTTTGTAATATTTTAAATTGTTTCTAATCTTACTCAAAGTGTCCGTTTTAACTTCCTGTCCGCTTTTTAAAGGAATAGTGTCTACTTTGAATTTATCGACAAATATATCAGCCCATCCTATTCTGCTTCCAAAGGATATATTTGAGTTCACACTTTCTTCAAGGTAAATTTTACAGCTAAGCTTTTTCTTTTCGCCATTTTTCAAAAATCCTTCAACATTTTTGTCTGCCAAAAGATTCACCTTAGTTCCACGAATAGTCTTCGTAAGCAAAATATCGTTTTTGCTTATTATCCTTACCTTTTTTAGTTTGCCAAATCCATATTCATATAAATTTTTATGGTCATTCCAATCGTCGCGGTCATTAAGAGTCACTGCAATGACTCTTTTTCCGTCTTTTTCAGCAACCGATACAAGACAGCGACCATTTGCTTTTGTAAACCCAGTTTTTCCACCGATACAGGTACTTGTCTGCCAAAGAAGCTTATTGTGGTTTCTGAGATAAGTTATTGAGTTTTCATTTTCAATTTGATATTCCTTTGTTGATACAATCTTTGAAAATTCTTCATTCTCCATTGCATATGCCATAATTAATGCCAAGTCATATGCAGTAGAAAAATGTTCTGGGTCTGCCAGTCCGCTCGGATTTTTAAAATGCGTATTCTTACACCCGATTTTCCTTGCCTTTTCGTTCATCATACTAACAAAGCTGTTTACATCCTTTGCAACCCCCTCTGCAATCGCAACAGCGGCATCATTTCCCGAATTAAGCATTAATCCATATATCAAATCCAACAGTTTTATCTCATCACCTGCGCGTAAGTAAATTGAAGACCCCTCTTGATTTTGCGCATTTTCAGAAACTGTAACTATTTTATTACTATCACAATTTTCAAGTGCAACGATAGCTGTCATTATCTTGGTTGTGCTTGCCATTCCCATTTTTTCGTAGCCATTATTGTTATATAAAATCTGCCTTGTATCAGCACCAATCAATATGCAGCTTTCTGCACTTGTAGATACTGCATACGATACACAAGGAATTAAAGAAAACGCAATAAAAATCGCAGTAATTTTTTTTAACATATGTCCTCCCTCGAAACTTTTTTAATATTTTTTCCGATGTATTTATATTTATACCAAGAAAAGCGGCTTCGCCCGAGCCGCCTACGTCGGAAGCGCGAAGCAATATCGCTTTTCTTATACCGCGTGCATTTTTAAAAAATTTTGCACGGCAATATAAATAAAGTTTTTACTTTATAGAACGCAGTTCCCTATAAAGTAAAAAACGCACTGCCGAATAGCAGTACGTTTTTAATGTATCTTATTTAAAATATTTAACAGCAGAGCGGAACATACCAAGGTCATAATTTCCCGGAACATTCTTATAAAGTCCTTTACCTATACGCTCTGAGTGTCCCATTTTGCCTATTACTCTTCCGTCAGGTGAGATAATACCTTCAATAGCTGCACAAGAATTATTTGGATTAAACTGAACATCTGTTGTCGGTTTTCCAGAAAGGTCAACATATTGAGTTATTATCTGTCCGTTTTGGGCAAGGCGTGCAATGGTTGCATCATCCGCCAAAAATCTTCCTTCACCGTGAGAAATAGGCACTGTATAAACTTCGCCAAGCTGCGCTTCCATAAGCCAAGGAGAATTATTAGAAACAAGCTTTGTTCTTACCTGTTTTGACTGGTGTCTTGAAATGCTATTAAATGTAAGAGTCGGACAGGTTTCGTCAGTATCAATAATTTTTCCGAAAGGAACAAGTCCAAGCTTTATAAGTGCCTGGAATCCATTACAGATACCGCCCATCAATCCATCGCGATTTTCCAAAAGCTCTGTTACAGCTTCTTTTATTTCAGGATTTCTGAAGAATGCAGTAATAAACTTTCCTGAGCCGTCCGGTTCGTCACCGCCAGAGAAGCCACCCGGAATGAATATAATTTGTGAATTTTTAACTTTTTCCGCAAAAACAGAAACAGATTCAGCTATATTTTTTGCAGAAAGGTTATTTATAACAAATATTTCAGGGTTTGCTCCTGCTTCTCTTAGTGCCTTTGCAGTATCGTATTCACAGTTTGTTCCTGGGAATACAGTTATTAGTGCATTAGGCTTTGCAATTTTAATTGCAGGTGCTTTGAAATTCTTTGCTTCAAACTTAAATTCAGGAATTTCCTTAACCTCTGTTTCAATATTACATTTGTAAATTTCTTCAAGCTTATCCTCGTAAATGCCTGAGAGTTCATCAAGAGATAAAACAGTATCTTTATAAGAAATTTCAAAGCTTTCTGTTGTTTCACCCAATATAGTTCCAGCATCAACTGTTCCGTCAGTTTCGAGAATAAATGCGCCGTAGTTATAGCCAAAAATATCACTATTTGTAAGTTCAGGATTATACTTAAATCCTATTTTATTACCCAGCGACATCTTAAGAACTGCCTCGGCAACACCGCCATAAGTAGGTGTATATGCAGCATAAACCTTACCTTCTCGCATAAGTTTAGTTACAACACCAAATAACTCTTTCAAAGACTTGCTATCCGGCAAGCCTGCATCTGTATATTCAGGCTTTAAAATGACAACCTTACTTCCGCATCTCTTAAACTCAGGCGAAATAATGTTTTCAATCTTATCAGTTGTCACTGCAAAAGAAACAAGTGTCGGAGGAACGTCAATGTCCTCAAAAGTACCGCTCATTGAGTCTTTACCGCCGATTGATGCAACTTCAAAATCCTTTTGTGCCATAAATGCACCTAAAAGTGCTGCAAGCGGCTTACCCCAACGTTTTTTATCCTGCATTGGTTTTTCAAAGTATTCCTGGAATGTAAGATATACTTCCTCAAATGAAGCGCCTTCTGCTATAAGCTTACAAATTGATTCAACAACTGCGAGATAAGCACCGTGATACGGGCTCTTTTCCGCAATAAACGGATTGTATCCCCAAGCCATCAATGAGCAGGTATCTGTATCGCTTTTTTCGACAGATATCTTATTAGCCATAGCCTGAATAGGTGTTCTTTGATATTTTCCACCAAATGGCATAAGAACTGTTCCTGCACCGATTGTAGAGTCAAAACGCTCTGAAAGACCACGTTTTGAACATACATTAAGGTCGCCTGCCAATTCCTTATAAAGTGTTGTAAAATCACCATCGGTATTCTTTTCAAAAACTTCCGGTGCAGACGGAGCAATATCAATATGCTTCGGTGCGCCGTTTGAGTTTAAGAACTCTCTTGATATATTAACTATGTTATTTCCGTTCCAGGTCATTGTAAGGTATGGTTTTTCTTTGACTTCTGCAACAACTGTTGCTTCTAAGTTTTCGCTTTCTGCAAGCTCGCAAAAACGTTTAACATCTTTTTCTTCAACAACAACAGCCATTCTTTCCTGTGATTCGGAAATTGCAAGCTCTGTTCCGTCAAGACCATCATATTTTTTAGGTACTGCGTCAAGATTTATTAAAAGACCATCCGCAAGCTCTCCGATTGCAACAGAGACACCACCCGCACCGAAGTCATTACATCTTTTAATAAGTTTTGATGCTTCCGGATTTCTGAAAAGTCTCTGAAGCTTTCTTTCTTCAGGCGCATTACCCTTTTGAACTTCAGCACCGCAGGTTTCAAGCGAAGACAGACTGTGTGATTTAGAAGACCCTGTCGCACCGCCGCAACCATCTCTTCCTGTTCTTCCGCCGAGCAAAATTACTATATCCCCTGCTTCAGGACGTTCACGACGTACATTTTCTGCTGGAGCAGCCGCTATTACTGCACCGATTTCCATTCTCTTTGCAACATATCCGTCGTGGTATATTTCATCAACCTGACCTGTTGCAAGGCCAATCTGGTTTCCGTAAGAGCTATATCCGTTTGCAGCAGTTGTTACAATTTTTCTTTGAGGAAGCTTACCCTTTAATGTCTCGCTTACAGGCTTTAACGGGTCAGCAGCTCCTGTTACACGCATAGCGGCATATACATAGCTTCTTCCTGAGAGTGGGTCACGGATTGCGCCGCCTATACAGGTAGCAGCACCGCCAAACGGCTCGATTTCTGTAGGATGGTTATGTGTTTCATTTTTAAATAACAAAAGCCACTTTTCAGTTTTTCCATCCACATTCACATCTATCTTAACAGTACAAGCATTGATTTCCTCTGATTCATCAAGCTTTTCGAGCTTTCCGTTTTTCTTAAGGTACTTTGTTGCAATAGTAGCAATATCCATAAGATTAACAGGCTTGGTTCTGCCGAGCTCTTTTCTTACATTTAAGTATTCGTTATATGCGTTCTTTAAAAGCTCGTCTTCAAATTCTACATTTTCAATATTAGTCAAAAATGTAGTATGACGACAATGGTCTGACCAGTATGTATCAATCATTTTAATTTCAGTAATGGTTGGGTCTCTCTTTTCTGACCTGAAATACTGCTGGCAGAACTTAATATCATCAAGGTCCATAGCAAGACCCTGATTTTTCATAAAATCAGCAAGTCCGGCTTCTGTAAGCTCGCAAAAACCGTCAAGTGTTTTTACTGTTGTCGGAATATCGTA
Source organism: Clostridia bacterium (assembly GCA_045580145.1). GTDB lineage: Bacteria > Bacillota > Clostridia > UBA1381 > UBA1381 > UBA1738. The sequence goes on along the minus strand of JAZNNI010000076.1, from coordinate 6,331 downwards.
TTCAGCCTTAATTGTATCAACAGGCTCCAGTGATGCCTCACGCGCCTCAACCGGATTGATAACATATCCCTTTATTTTTTCGACATCATCATTTGTTAATTTTCCGTAAAGTGCATAAACCTTAGCTGTCTTAACCAAAGGTCTTTCACCTTTTGAGATTATCTGTATACATTCAGATGCCGAATTTGCTCTCTGGTCAAACTGACCCGGCAAATATTCTACTGCAAATACAAAATCCGCATCACTTGCATAGTTATCAGTTACATCGTCAAGCTGAGGCTCTGAAAAAACTGTGTTAATGCAGTAATCAAAAAGTTCCTTTTCAATATTTTCAGCATCGTATCTGTTATAAAGACGGATATTTGAAAGTCCGTCAATTCCAAGAAGGGTTACAAGCTCATTTTTAAGTGAAGTTGCTTCGTGTGCAAGTCCTTCCTTTTTCTCTACATATACTCTGTATACCATTATTTCACCTCCGCTGCAAGTGCTTTTTTTCCTATGTCATTTCTATAATACGCATTTTCAAAAGTAACGGTTTTAACTGTTTCATAAGATGCCTTGATTGCATTTTGCAAAGTATCTGAAACCTCAGTTACTCCTAAAACTCTTCCTCCGGCTGTTTTTAAAACACCGTCATCAAGCTTTGCACCTGCAACATAAATATTCTTATCCATCGGCATTTTTATTTCAAATCCCGTTTCATATTTTGAAGGATATCCGTTTGATGCCATTACAACGCAGCAAGCGTGTTTGTCAGAAAACTTAACTTCTGCTTCATCCAAGCTTTCGTCCCATATATGCATCATAATATCCATAAGGTCACTTTCCAAAAGCGGAAGTACAACCTGTGTCTCAGGGTCACCAAAACGACAGTTGTATTCAATAACCTTAGGTCCATTTTTAGTAAGCATAAGACCAAAATACAGACATCCAGTAAATGTTCTTCCCTCTTTTTTCATTGCATTAATTGTAGGAATGAAAATCTTTTCCATACACTCATCCGCAATTTCTTTTGTATAATATGGGTTAGGCGCAATAGTTCCCATTCCGCCTGTATTTAATCCCATATCATTGTCCAAAGCTCGCTTATGGTCCATAGAAGAAATCATAGGAACAACAGTTTTTCCATCTGTAAAGGACAAGACAGAAACCTCAGGGCCTTCCAAAAATTCTTCAACCACGACATTGTTTCCACTATCACCGAAAACCTTATCCTGCATCATAGAAACCACGGCTTCTTTTGCTTCATCACGTGTAGTTGCAATGATAACGCCCTTGCCAAGTGCTAAGCCATCAGCCTTAATAACTGTTGGTATAGGTGCTGTCTCTAAATAGTCAAGTGCTTTTTCCAAATCATCAAACACTTCATACTGCGCTGTTGGGATATTATACTTTTTCATAAGATTTTTTGAAAAAACCTTGCTTCCCTCTATAATTGCAGCGGCTTTATTCGGACCAAATGTCTTAATCCCAGCTTTATTCAAACTGTCAACAGCACCCAAAACAAGCGGGTCATCAGGGGCAACAATTGCAAAATCGATATTATTTTCTACTGCAAATTCAGTAATTTTATCTATTTCCTTTGCGCCTATATTAACGCAGGTTGCATCATTTGCAATACCTCCGTTTCCAGGCAGAGCAAAAATTTCGGTTACATTTTTGTTTTCCTTAATCTTTTTTATGATAGCGTGTTCTCTTCCGCCACCGCCGACTACTAAAACCTTCACTTTAGTACCTCCAAATCAATAAATCGGATATTTTTCACAAAGCTCCTGAACTTCTTTTGAAATTCTTTCCTTAGAATTTTCAAAGTCAACAACGGTATCATAAATCCAGCCTGCAATTTTTACCATCTCTTCTTCTTTAAATCCACGGCTTGTGACAGCTGGTGTACCTACTCTGATACCGCTTGTTACAAATGGGCTCTGAGGGTCATTTGGAATGGCGTTCTTGTTAACTGTGATATGAACTTCATCAAGTCTCTTTTCAAGTTCTTTTCCTGTAATATCAAATGGTGTAAGGTTTAAAAGCATCAAATGGTTATCTGTACCGCTTGAAACAACCTTAAAGCCTTTTTTGATAAGCTCTTCTGAAAGCACCTTAGCATTTTTAACAATCTGCTTTTGATATTCCTTAAACTCATCTGTCAAAGCTTCGCCAAAAGCAACAGCTTTTGCTGCTATAATATGCATCAAAGGTCCACCTTGAGTTCCTGGGAAAACAGCCTTATCAATCTTTTGTGCAAACTCTTCCTTGCAAAGAATTAAACCGCCTCTTGGGCCTCTTAATGTCTTATGAGTTGTAGTTGTAACAACATCTGCATATGGTACCGGGCTTGGATGAAGTCCTGCTGCTACAAGACCTGCGATGTGAGCCATATCAATCATCATATATGCTCCAACTTCATCGCAAATCGCACGGATTTTTTCAAAATCAATAGTTCTTGAATATGCACTTGCACCCGAAACAATCATTTTAGGCTTACATTCGAGAGCAATCTCGCGCATTTTATCATAATCAATAGTTTCTGAATCATCAGAAACACCATATGAAACCACATTAAAATATTTTCCTGAAATATTAACAGGCGAGCCGTGTGAGAGATGTCCGCCGTGTGCAAGGCTTAAGCCCATAACTGTATCACCAGGATTTAAAAGAGCAAAGAATACTGCAAGATTTGCATTAGCTCCGCTATGCGGCTGAACATTTGCGTGTTGCGCTCCAAAAAGCTTCTTAGCTCTGTCTCTTGCGATGTCCTCAACAATATCCACATACTGACATCCGCCATAATATCTCTTTCCAGGATATCCTTCAGCATATTTGTTTGTAAGAACAGTTCCTGCAGCCAAAAGGACCGCTTTTGAAACAATGTTCTCAGATGCTATTAATTCAATGTTGTGTCTCTGTCTTTCAAACTCCAGATTACAAGCAGAATAAACCTCGCTGTCATATATTTCTAATTCTTCAAAAAAGTTTTTCATTTAATATTTCTCCTTAATTAATGATGGAATAATCTCATTTTTGTCATAGCCATTGCCATACCATATTTATTACAGGTTTCAATAACATTGTCATCACGAATTGAGCCGCCTGGCTGTGCAATATATGTTACACCGCTCCTTTTTGCTCTTTCTATGTTATCGCCAAACGGGAAGAATGCATCAGAGCCAAGTGAAACACCTGTAATCGTTGAAAGATATTCTCTCTGCTCGGCACGTGTAAACGGCTGCGGTTGTTCTGTAAAGAGCTCCTGCCATTTTCCGTCTGCTAAAACATCATCGTAATCCTCGCCCAAATATACATCAATGGCATTATCCCTGTCTGCACGTCTTACGCTATCCTTAAATGGCAGATTCAAAACTTTTTCGTTCTGTCTTAAGTGCCAGTAATCTGCTTTATTTCCTGCAAGGCGAGTACAATGAATTCTTGACTGCTGACCTGCCCCTACTCCTATCGCCTGTCCGTCCTTTGCATAACAAACAGAGTTTGACTGAGTATATTTTAAAGTAATAAGTGCGATTATGAGGTCACGCTTTGCATCATCAGGAATGTTTTTATTGTCTGTTACGATATCTGTTAAAAGGTCATTGTCAATTTTAAAATTATTTCTTCCCTGTTCAAAAGTAATTCCGAATACCTGTTTTTTCTCCTGTTCTGTCGGAACATAGTTTGCATCAATCTTAATGACATTATATGTCCCTTTTCTCTTGGCTTTCAAAATTTCAAGAGCCTCATCATCATAATCAGGTGCAATAACACCATCAGAAACCTCACGAGATATAATCTTTGCAGTTGTAACATCACACTTATCAGAAAGTGCAATCCAGTCCCCGTATGAGCTCATTCTGTCTGTTCCTCTTGCTCTTGCGTATGCAGTAGCAAGCGGTGATTCATCAAGCCCTTCAATATCATCTACAAAACACGCTTTTTTTAAATCGTCGCTCATCTTAATACCAACAGCTGCTGAGGTTGGACTTACGTGCTTAAAGGAAGTTGCCGCACACATACCAAGTGCTTCTTTTATTTCCTTTACAAGCTGCCAGCTGTTAAACGCATCAAGAAAATTAATGAAACCCGGTCTTCCGTTTAGTATTTCAATAGGAAGCTCGCTTCCGTCATGCATATATATCTTTGACGGCTTCTGGTTAGGATTACATCCGTATTTTAATTCAAATTCTTTCATCATTAGTCCTCCTTAACGTTCTTATTTATCATTCTATTTTCTATTTCGCCGGTCTCAAGGTCAATATATCTTACATAAAGCGAAATCTTATTCTGCTCGTTAAGGTTCTCCCATATATCCTTTGTAAATTCATCGATGTTATTCGGAATAATCACTCTTTCTGGCTCACCGCAGAATGTAGGAATTGGATTTCCGTCGTGCTGATATGTGTGGATAAAATGTCCAAGACCCTTAAGTGCTGGATATGAATATGTATACCTGTTACAAGCAGTGCCTTCACTATCTGCACTTTTTAAGATACTCATTTCATATGTAAAATTGCCATCATCAAATGTAAGCATAGCACTTATTCTTGGTGTAAAATTCGGTGCATCCGGCTCAAATTCACGTGTTTCCAATGCTTGTGCGAATGTCTTTCCGTCCTTTACAAAATCATAAATAGTATCAGTTTGGTCACCATTTGTAACTATAAGATTATTTTCAATAACTCTTATTGGTGAATAAATAATAAGGCTTGGGTCTTCAACCTTTGATGCATCATAAGGATGAATTATAACTTCTTCCCCGTTTTCAACGAAAATTCTGTTTCTGGAATTTTCTGATCTTCCCATTATAAAATATGCAGTTGCAGCCTTTTTACCATCGGCAGTCTTTCCGACAATAATGCCTCTTCCAACATATGTATTATCTTTTATAATTTCTCCAATTTTTTCTGTTTTATATGGTAACATTTTTATCCTCCAATATTTTCTTAGAAATAATTTCCGTAGCCTTTGGCAGAATCTTCCATTCTGCTTGTTCCATAATTCGTTTTTGAAGAGTCTCAGGTGTATCTCCATCCTCAATATCAACCGCTTTTTGAAGAATAATTTTTCCGCCGTCAGGAATCTCGTTCACAAAGTGAACGGTTGCCCCGCTCACCTTTACACCATACTTGAGAGCCTCTCCGTGAACTTTTAATCCGTAAAAGCCTTTGCCGCAAAATGATGGAATCAAAGACGGATGAACATTAATTATTCTATCCTCATAGCGCCTTGTAAATTCAGCACTTAAGATACTCATAAATCCGGCAAGAACAATAAGGTCAATCTCGTATTTTTCTAAAATGTCAAATATGCCCTTTTCAAATTCTTCCTGACTTTTAGCTGCTTTTCTTGATACAACAGCCGTATCAATTCCATTATCCTTTGCTCTTGTTAGTGCATAAGCATCTGGATTGCTTGAAATAACAACCTTGATTTCGCCGCTTTTTATCTCGCCTCTTTTTTGTGCATCTATCAGAGCTTGTAAATTAGTTCCGCCACCTGAAACAAAGACAGCTATGCGGGCTTTTAGCATATAACCACTCTTTCCTCGCCTTTTGCTATCTTTCCGATAACGTAAGCATCTTCACCATTTGCTTTTAATACACTAAGTGCCTTATCGCAGTCCTTAGCACTTACAACAATACTCATTCCGACACCCATATTAAATGTGTTGAACATATCATGCTCTGAAATATTGCCCCTCTTTTGTAATAGATTGAATATAGGTAAAACTTTTATAGAATCCTTATCAATCATTGCAGTAAAGCCCTTAGGGATACTTCTCGGGATATTTTCATAAAAACCTCCACCTGTAATATGAGATACAGCTTTTACGTCCACTTCATCAAAAAGTGCAAGCATTGGCTTTACATAAATCTTTGTAGGTGTCAAAAGCGTTTCACCGATTGATTTTCCTCCAAGTTCTTCGCAAGGTTTCTTTATGTCAGCATTTTCAACATCAAACACCTTTCTTACAAGTGAAAATCCGTTTGAATGTACACCGCTTGACGGAAGAGCAATAATGACGTCTCCCTCTTCTATTTTCGAATTGTCCAAAACCTTTGCTTTGTCAACTACCCCAACAGAAAAACCTGCAAGGTCATACTCATCAATGGGATAAAATCCCGGCATTTCAGCGGTTTCTCCACCTATGAGCTCACAACCTGACTGTACACATCCCTCTGCGATACCCGAAACGATATCTGCAATCTTTTCAGGGTAATTCTTTCCACAAGCTATGTAGTCAAGGAAAAAGAGCGGTTTTGCTCCACAACAGATAATGTCATTAACGCACATAGCAACACAGACAATACCAACGGTATTGTGCTTGTCCATTAAAAAT
>JAZNNI010000075.1:0-2389 GCA_045580145.1 Clostridia bacterium | reverse complement strand
TTTTGTTATCACTTCCATAGTCATTTTCCGAGGATATCGGAGAGGTTGCTCTGAATTTTTTCTGCGATATCCGGCTTGTTCATGGAGTATACATGGACGTTGGTGATTCCGTTTGCGTAAAGGTCAATAATCTGGTCGGTTGCATATGCAATGCCCGCCTGCTTCATTGCCGCGGGACTTTCGCCGAATTTATCGACAAGGCTTTTAAAGCGTTGCGGCATAAACGAGCCGGAAAGCTTCATTGCGCGTTCAACCTGATTGGCGTTGGTTATCGGCATAATGCCCGGAACGATAGGAACGGTAATCCCGGCTTCGCGGATTTTATATAAGAAATTATATAGAAGGTTATTGTCAAAAAACATCTGCGTTGTAAGAAAATTACATCCCGCATCAACCTTTTCTTTAAGGTGTGCGATATCATCCTTCTGATTTCCGCTTTCCGGGTGTATTTCCGGATAACATGCGCCCGCAATGCAGAAATCCTCATCTGCTTCGCGAAGCTCGCGGATAAGGTCGATTGCGTGGGTGTAGTCCCAGCGGCTTCTGTCCTCAGAAAGCTTATCCTCGGGAATATCGCCGCGCAGTGCCATTATGTTTTGAATGCCCGCGGCTTTTATGTTTTCGATCATACTCCGGACTGTTTCTTTTGTGGAGGAAACACAGGTGAGATGTGCAAGTGTCGGCACGTTGTAGCGTGCTTTTATGTTTTTAGCAATGTCAAGCGTGTAGCGGCTTGTACCGCCGCCGGCGCCGTAGGTGACACTCATAAAGGACGGGCGGAGCTTTGCGATTTCCTCTGTTGCGTCCCTCACGCTGTCAAATCCCATTTCCGTTTTGGGCGGGAACACCTCAAACGAAAGCGAAAGTTTCTTTTCTGAAAGTAAATCTATAATTTTCATAACTTACCCCTTATATATGTAATAAACAACTGAGAAATATTGGTGTTATAGAGCGTCATTTATCAGCTTTTTCATCTCATTATCAAAATCAGAAATAATTTTTTGTGTTTTATTAAATGTATCATATTCCTGCTCGGCTTTTTGCAAAGCTTCCTGCCTTGATATTTTTCCATGATCTTTCAGAATTTGATATCTGCGAAAAGACAAGAATTCATTTACACTGTCTGAAAATTCTTCCATTGTAAAAGTGTTTTCACGCTCTATTAAGTCTTCGATATAGTCAAAATATCCGGAGACTGTGCGTTCAAGTCGCTTTATTTCTTGTTCGGATAAATAGTTTTTTGCCACCGTAACATCTGACTTTAAAATTCGTCCGTCGGGAGAGTTTTTCCAGGTTGTCAGCCCCATATGTTCTTTGGTACTGCTTGCTTTTGTGTATATAATCTCCGCCGCTGTTTGCCCTGTAATAGCATAATGGAATTTATTTTGAACCATTGCGTAAAATTCGCGGGTAACAGGTGATGAACGATCGTAGTCTATACTGCATTCGGCAAAAATATCTGTGATTTGCTGCCATATTCGGCGTTCGCTTGCTCTGATGGAACGAACACGCTCCAATAATTCTTTAAAGTAATCTTTGCCAAACAATGTTTTGCTTTGTTTTAAACGTTCGTCATCCAGCGCAAAGCCCTTTTGCATATATTCTTTCAACACGCCGGTTGCCCAGATACGGAATTTAGTGGCTTTGTGAGAATTTACGCGATAACCGACAGAGATGATGGCATCAAGGTTGTAGAAATTAGTGTCCTTGGTCTGGGTCTTATCGGGAATTGCCCCGTGAGCAGTGGTTATTTCCATTTTGGAAACAACCACATTTTCGTCCAGTTCTCCTTCGGCAAAAATGTTCTTTAGATGCTTTGATATGGCAGGAACATTCACATCAAACAACTCGGACATGGCTTTTTGAGTCAGCCAGATTGTTTCATCTTTAATTACCGCATTTACAGACACATTTTCCTCTGCGGCACGATATATTAAAAAGTCAAAAGTATTACTCATATTGCCTCCATTCCGATTCATCGTTTACATATTTCCGTGATCGGCACTGTTGCTGTATGATTTTACCATATGTAATAAAAATATTATACCGCCGCAATGTCTGCCACGTCAAGCAAATTTATGAATAAAGTGTATTTTTTTATATGTATACCTTCATAAAATTTAAATAAGTAAATTTTCGGGAGAGATGCGATATGCGGCTTCAGATAAAAAGAAGGAGAACAAAGCATGGAATAGCAGGGCGGAGAGTTGTTGCTGTTTTGCTTCTAATTGCGGGTATTTCTGTCGGTATATTTTCATTTTTCAATATGAAAACCTCGCCGATGCTGCGCGAGGTGGCGCAGTCCGAGCTTGAAAGCATTGCCTTTGACATTGTCGGCAGAACGGTTGAGGAGGAGCTTTTGCGCGATGGCGCGGATTACGATGACCTT
>JAZNNI010000074.1:0-3912 GCA_045580145.1 Clostridia bacterium | reverse complement strand
TTTTTAGCAAGTCTCGTTCCTGACTCTTTTTCAGGTATAATTACCTTGTCTGCACCTATACGTCTGAGTATCTTTTGGTGCATTTCATTGCTGCATTTGGCTATAACAGTCGAAACACCTGCTTCTTTGCAAAGCATAACTGCCATAACGCTTGCTTCAAGATTATTTGCCATAGCAACAATTACAACATCAATGTTGGATATTCCAAGTCTTTTTATCGTTTCCGGCTCGGTAATATCTGCACATTTACAAACAGGAATTGTTTCAATAGCGTTGTTAACATTGTTTTGATCAATATCTACAGCCAATACTTCGGCGCCACTCTTCACAAGCTCTTCTGCAACTGCTTTTCCGTATCTGCCAAGACCTAACACTGCATATGTTTTATGGATACTCATAGAAATTTTCCTCTCTACCCAACACTAATTTCTTCGATTGGGTTTCTTATAATGTTTTGATTATCTTTGCCTCGCTTAAATGCAACAGCTAACGAAATGGGTCCTACTCTGCCAAGATACATCGTTACAATAATAATAAGTTTTCCAATACTGCTAAGTGAAGCCGTAAAATTTCTTGTAAGTCCTACTGTTGCAGTTGCACTAACAGTTTCGTAAATTATATCCAATGCGTTTGCTTCTGTTACGGCAGAAAGGAAAACGGTTGAAGTGAACATAATAATAAAAGACATACACGTAACAGCAACAGCTTTGCTGACCGCCTGTTTTGTAAGTTGTCTGCCGAACACCTCTGTATTTTCTTTATTACGGACAGAAGCGAATGCCGATGCTACAAGTACTGCAAAAGTTACTGTTTTTATACCACCGGCCGTTCCAACAGGTGAACCACCGATAAACATCAAAAGTAAGCAAACGAACGCTGATGCATTAGTGAGATTTTCCTGTGGCACAGTTGCAAAGCCTGCTGTTCTTGTTGTAACCGATTGAAACAACGATACCTCTATTTTTTGCAGCAGTGTATAGTCCTTAATCGTTTGTGGATTGTTGTATTCAAAAGCAAAAATCAAAACAGCACCAGTTAAAATTAAAATTAAAGTTGCAGTAACTGCAATTTTGCTGTGCAATGTAAGATCTCTGAAAAATCTGACTTTCTTAGTTCTTCGTAATCTCAGCACCCTAAGCACATCCCACCAAACAATATAACCGATGCCTCCTAAGATTATCAAACTGCTGGTAACTATGTTGATAATGGGATTAAGTGCATAATCACAAAGACTGTTTTCGGCAATTATGTCAATGCCGGCATTACAAAAAGCGGATATTGATGTAAATACCGATATCCATACTCCCTTTGCACCGAATTGAGGTATAAATACAATCATATAAAGAAGAGCACCTATACCTTCTATGATAAATGTTCCGCCGACAACCTTCTTAACAAAACGAACAAGTCCTGAAAGAGAATTCAGATTAAACGCATCTTGCAAAAGCAGTCGATCACCAATACCCATTTTCTTGTGCAGAAGTATCATAAGTCCCGACATAATTGTTATAACGCCAAGACCGCCTATCTGAATTAATATCAAAATAACAGCCTGTCCGAAAATACTCCAGGAAGAAACAGTCGGTGTTACTACCAATCCGGTCACACACGTGGAAGTTGTTGCAGTGAAAAGTGCATCCAGGAAAGGCTTTGCCTTTCCATCAGCTGAACTTATGGGAAGCGACAGCAATAATGCACCTATCAATATTGCTATTAAAAAGCTTAATAATATAATATGTGTTGTAGATGATCTAATCCATTGTTTTCTCATATTATCCTAATGCTACCATACTGAAAACGAGTGCAAATAACGCAACTGTTTCACAAAGACCGACAACGGTGATATACTGTGAAAATCCTTTTCCAGTTTCAGCTAAAGCATCTGCACCTGCGGCACCTGCCTTACCCTGAGCAACGGCAGAAAATGCCATTGCCAAACCGGATGCGATTCCAAGACCGCGCAAAAAAGCAGGGTCAGCAGAGGATGCCTTCATTTGCTGCATTAAAAGAAAACCATAAATAGTCTGTGTTAAGGGTGCACCTGCAAAAACTGTAAGAATAAACGGAGCTGCTTTATTTACCATATAACATTTCTTCCATGCTCCAATAGAGGCTTGACCTGCAATACCAATACCAATTGCTGAGCCGATTGCGGCAATACCCATAACCAATGCTGTACCTAATAATCCAAAATTCATAATAATTCTCCTTTTAATCAATTTTTTCTTCAAAGGGTTTGAATTTAAATCCACTCCAAGCCATGCCTAAGTGGGATGAAAATTCTAATGTGTTAAGTCTAATTCCATGAACGACAACCGACAATATATTCAATATCATATTTAGTCCATGACCAAACACCAAAATAACAATGGCAAGTATCATAAACATAAAGTTGCCAAATAACGGTCCCGCAAGCTCGTTTACAGTTGCCGATATTGCTGCACCCGCAAGACCAACAGCCCAAAGGCGTATATAGGAAACAATATCACTGAAAAGATTAAATATACCAAGCAAAACCGAAACAATATTGGTGAGACTTGCGAGTATAGATTTAATAATGCTTCCTTCATAGTTTGCAAATACAAAGCTTAAAACAAATCCTATAGCGACAAAGGCAATAGCCATAGTTCCCACAGGAATGCCGCCTATTACCAAAGCAAAACTGAAAACCTCACCATTTACTACAAAACTGAGCACCAAATAGAACATACCAATAAGTTCAATTGCAGAACCGATGTCGCTAATCACTTTAAGGGACTTTCTGTTTGTTATAGCACATTTAATATGAGCTACAGTCAGCTGAACAAGGGCGAAAACAAAACATAATATCTGTAGATTTTGAGCTGTAGTGAGCCCTGCTGTGCCGTTTGTCCAGAATGGATACCATATCTTATCGGTATAGACATTTGAAATCACCGGTATGGATAAACTCTTTAGCCATTCGGGTAACTGTTCCGGTGAAAGGCCAAACCAAGTACAGGTAAGCGTTCCCCACAGAACAGTTGAGAGACCGAATAGTCCCACAAGCAAAAACATGGGCGAAATCTGCTTTTTAGCAATAAGCGATTTAATAATAGGGATTGCCGCAACAGCACAGATAATCAGTCCGTACCCGCCATCACCGAAAATAATCCCAAAGAATATGAGTATAAAAGCTAAAAACCAACCCGAAATGTCATACTCAAAATATCCGGGAACAGTTCCCAAAAAGTCGGTTAAAGGATAAATCAGACTCACAAATTTATTGTTTCTGAGCTTTGTGGGAACATTATCCTCTGTGCTTGGTTCTTCCACAAGAAGTCCCCATGCATTTTTTTCTGCTGTCTGTTTTAGCTTATCAAGGTTTTCTGCCTCAATATATCCTTTGAAATATGCAACGGTGACGGATTTCTTGTTATCAGGTGATAAATTTTCATCCGACATACCGGTAGTATAAGTTTCAAATTCAATTTCCTTTTCAACATTTTTAATTGCTTGCTTTATACTCTTAATATAACAAGCATGGGATACAATGATTTCATCTATTTCAGCAATACGGCTATATAGCTCAGAAATCTTTTGTTTCATTTCGTCAGTAGATATCTGAGGCAAAGCCAAGCGATAAACATTTAATGACGAAATAAATTTTTCATCTTCCTCATCATTAGACTTAAACAACATAAATTTAACTGTAGATTTAGTAGTATCAATTCTAACAGTTTTAAAATTGTCAGAAAGGTTTTCATATTCGGCCTTCGGCATCTCATAAAAGAGTATTTCAATACCTTTTGATTCCAAATCACTTAAAGCACTTGGATCAATGTCACCCCAGCTTTTTAAACGATCCAGTTCTGCATCAAGAGCAATTTTTTCCGCTTGACATCGTTTTTTCTCTTCATCAAGGGAATTAACCTCGGTTGCGATAGTCAATGC
>JAZNNI010000073.1:0-13015 GCA_045580145.1 Clostridia bacterium | reverse complement strand
AAAATACAATTGGAGGAACGAGTTGAAATAAGCGGTCAAGTGGACGCTTCTATTGTCTTAACAATATCTATTGAGGATGCTTTTTATGCATCCTCTTTTTCATAATTTTTTATTCCAAACACTTGTAAAATTGGAATTATTGGTATATAATGTATGTTGTATAGTTATGTAATAAATTATGTAAGCAAAGGAGAAAAGAAAAAATGGCTACATTTATTGACAGAATCAAGGAAAGAGCAAGACAAGACAAAAAGACAATCATATTGCCTGAATCAATGGATTCAAGAATTTATGAAGCTGCTGAAAAGATTTTAAAAGAGGATATTGCTAATGTCATCATCATTGGTACTCCTGAAGAAGTTGAGGAATTCGGCAAGGGATATGATGTTTCAAAGGCAACAATAATAAATCCTTATACATACGAAAAGACAGAAGAATATTTAAATCTTTTCGTAGAATTGAGAAAGTCTAAGGGCTTGACTTATGAAGAAGCAAAGAAGACAGCTTTAGGTGACTATATGTACTATGCTTGCTTGATGGTTAAAGCAGGAGACGCAGATGGTGTTGTTTCAGGCGCTTGCCACTCAACTGCAAACACATTAAGACCGAGTCTTCAAATTATAAAGACAAAACCAGGTGTTGCGCTTGTATCTGCATTTTTCGTTATGGTTGTGCCTGACTGCGAATATGGTGAAAACGGAACATTCATTTTTGCAGACAGTGGTCTTGAGCAGAACCCGACTCCTGAAAAGCTTGCAGCAATCGCAGGCTGCTCAGCTGAATCTTTTGAGCTTTTAACAGAAAAAGAAGCAAAGGTGGCTATGCTTTCACATTCGACAATGGGAAGTGCAAAGCACGCAGATGTTGATAAGGTTGTAGAAGCAACAAAGCTTGCAAAGGAGCTTTATCCAAATGTAAAGTTGGACGGAGAAATGCAGCTTGATGCGGCAATCGTTCCAGAAATCGGTAAGTCAAAGGCTCCGGATTCAGATGTTGCAGGTAGTGCAAACGTACTTGTTTTCCCTGACCTTGATGCAGGAAATATAGGCTATAAGCTTGTTCAGCGTTTGGCAAAAGCTGAAGCGTACGGCCCGGTTACTCAAGGAATTGCAAAGCCGATTAACGACTTGTCAAGAGGCTGTTCAGCAGACGATATAGTAGGCGTTGTAGCAATTACTTGTGTGCAGGCGCAGGCAGAAAAGTAATCAGAAAGGAAGTAATGATAATGAAAGTTTTAGTTATTAATGCAGGAAGCTCATCTTTAAAGTATCAGCTTATTGATATGGCTGACCATTCAGTTGTTGCAAAGGGTCTTTGCGAAAGAATAGGAATTGAAGGCTCAAAGCTTACACATAAGAATGTTGCCGCTGGGACAGAAACAGTTTTTGAAAAGGCAATGAAGGATCACTCAGATGCGATTGCAATGGTTATTGATGCATTAACCAGTAGCGAGTGCGGAGTAATTGCATCTATGGACGAAATCGGTGCTGTTGGACACAGAGTTGTGCACGGTGCAGAAACATTTGCAGACTCTTGTGTAATTGATGAAAAGGTAATGGATGCATTAAAGGAGTGTGTTCCACTTGCTCCGCTACATAATCCGGCAAATATAATCGGTATTGAAGCTTGTGCAAAGCTTATGCCGAATACACCGCAGGTTGGTGTATTTGATACAGCTTTCCACCAGACAATGCCAGCACATTCATATATGTATGCTCTCCCTTATGAAATGTATGAAAAGCACAGAATCAGAAAGTACGGCTTCCACGGAACGAGCCACAAGTTTGTTTCAAGCGAGGCTGCAAAGCTTCTCGGAAAGCCGATTGAAGATTTAAAAATTATTACTTGCCATTTGGGTAATGGTTCATCAGTTTCAGCTGTTAAGAACGGAAAGTGCGTTGATACATCAATGGGCTTTACTCCGCTTGATGGTGTTGTAATGGGCACGCGTTGTGGATCTATTGACCCGGCTGTTGTTACTTATCTTGTAGAAAATTGCGGAATGACAGCAAAGGATGTTGATGCTATGATGAATAAGAAGTCAGGTGTTTTAGGAGTTTCAGGCGTTTCAAGTGACTTTAGAGACTTAGCTCAAGCGGCAGATGAAGGAAATGAAAGGGCAAAGCTTGCGCTTGATATGTTCTGCTACAGTGTTAAGAAGCTTGTAGGTGCATATGCTGCAGCTATGGGCGGAGTTGATGCTATTGTGTTTACAGGCGGAATCGGAGAAAATGACGGAGCTAACAGAAAGTCTATCGCAAGCGGTCTTGAATTTATGGGAGTAAAGATTGACGACGAAAAGAACAAGGTTCGCGGAAAGCTTACAGATGTTTCTTGCGATGATGCTAAGGTAAGAACATTAGTAATCCCGACAAATGAGGAGCTTATGATTGCTCTTGATACTGAAAGACTTTTAAATAAATAATATACAAAAAACATTCGATAAGTTTGTGTAACTTGTCGGATGTTTTTTTGTTACAAGAAAACACATAATGGGTAAATATATATTACTACACTATTTGGAGGGATGTATAATGAACAGTTATAAAATGGAAAATATCCGTAACGTTGCGGTTATGGGGCACGGAAAGTGCGGTAAAAGTTCCATTATAGAGGCAATGCTTTTTAACAGCGGAGCAATTAATAGAATAGGCAAGAATTCAGAAGGTACTCTTACCTCTGATTTTGATATAGAAGAAACAAAAAGGCAAATGTCAATTTCAACATCTATCGCGCCTGTTGAGTGGAAGGAAAATAAGCTCAATATGCTCGATACTCCGGGGTATTTTGACTTTGTCGGCGAGGTTAAGGAGGGAATAAGGGCGGCAGATTCCGCACTTATAGTTTTAAGTGGAAGGAGCGGTGTTTCCGTTGGTACAGAACAGACGTTTAAGTTTGCAAAGCAAAAAGGAGTTCCCATTGTATTCTTTGTAAACAAAATTGACGACCCAAGAGGGAACTATCAAAGAACACTTGAAGAAATGAAGGAAAAATTCGGCAAGGCGATAACACCATTCGTATACCCGATAAGAGAGGGTGAGGAATTTAAAGGCTTTGTTGATATTGTCGATATGACAGCCCGTCGATATGAGGGCGAAAACAGAGTTGATATTCCGGTTCCTGAAGGAATGGCAGAAACTATTGCACCTCTTCGTGATATGATTATGGAAGCTATTGCTGAAACTGATGATGCGCTGATGAATAAATACTTTAACGGCGAAGAATTTACCTTTGATGAAATTAAAAAGGCAATCAGAAAGGGTGTTAAGGACGGAAGTATTTATCCGGTTTACTGTGGCTCAGGTATGAATAATATCGGTATCCGCAGTCTTATGGACGGGATCGGCAAATACCTGCCTGCACCAAATGAAATTACAGAGGTTGCTTATGATGCAAAGACAGGAGAACCTGTGGAGGTTGTTCAGGAGGTTACGGACACAACTTCAGCAATAGTATTTAAAACTGTTGCAGACCCATATGTGGGAAAAATGTCTTTCTTCCGTGTTTATTCGGGTAGCATAAAGGCTGATAGTGTTCTTTATAATGCCAATAAGGCAGAAAAGGAGCGTATAGGTAAAATCTATTATCTGTGCGGTAAAAAACAGATTGAAGCAAAAACAATCGAAGCAGGTGACATAGGTGTTGTGACAAAGCTTGAAAATACAAGTACAGGCGATACTTTGTGTGAAGAAAACAAGAATATAATTCTGACAGGAATTGAATTCCCTGCACCTACACTTTCAATGGCTGTTGAGGCAGTTAAAAAAGGCGATGAAGAAAAAATTGTTTCGGGATTAACAAAATTAATGGAAGAGGATTTGACCTTTAATATAGGGGCTAATACTGAAACAAAAGAAACCTTGATTAACGGTCAGGGTGAACAGCATATTGACGTACTTATTAATAAGCTTAAAGCAAAATATGGTGTGGATGTGAGTCTGAAAGCACCGACAGTTCCTTACCGCGAAACAATACGTTCAAAGGTTAAGGTAGAAGGAAAGCACAAAAAGCAATCGGGCGGACACGGACAGTATGGTCATGTGTGGATTGAATTTGAACCGGGTATTACCGAGGATATGACCTTTGAAGAACAGGTATTTGGCGGAAGCGTGCCGAAAAACTACTTCCCGGCAGTCGAAAAGGGACTTCGTGATGCGTGCAAACAGGGAGTTTTGGCAGGGTATCCTGTTGTTAACTTGAAGGCTACCTTGCTTGATGGTTCTTACCATCCTGTTGACTCTTCGGAAATGGCATTTAAGACTGCTGCTCAGATTGCTTATCGCGAAGGCTTAAAACAGGCAAATCCTGTGATTTTGGAGCCGATTGGATATTTAAAGGTTTATATCCCTGAAAGTATAATGGGCGACATAATCGGCGATATCAATAAGCGCCGCGGTCACATTATGGGTATGGGCGAAAGTGAAAAGGAAAACCTAAATCTTGTTGAGGCAGAGGTGCCTGTATCAGAAATGTTTAAATACTCAACAGACCTAAGGTCAATGAGTCAGGGAAGAGGAATTTTTGAATTTGAATTTGTAAGATATGATCCGGCTCCACAGCAGGTAGCAGAGAAAGTGATAAGTGATGCGCAAAGCCGAATATAGTAGTGTTGTTGATATTTTATACATTGTGACTAAAATGTTTTCTGTTTTTTGTTAAAATAATATCTTTCTTTTGGAAGAATTATGTGTTAAAATATCTTTGTAAATTTAAGAATAACTATTGGAAGAGAGGATAAAAGTTATGGCAGATTTGCAATTAAAACACATTTACAAAAAGTATTCGGGTGGTGTTACAGCTGTTAGTGATTTTTGCCTGGATATCGAAGATAAAGAATTCATAATTCTTGTAGGACCGTCAGGTTGTGGTAAATCAACTACACTCCGTATGATTGCCGGTCTTGAAGATATCAGTGATGGTGAGCTTTACATAGGCGGTAAGCTTTCAAACGATATTGCCCCTAAGGACAGAGATATAGCAATGGTTTTCCAGAACTACGCGCTCTATCCTCATATGACAGTTTTTGATAATATGGCATTCGGTTTGAAGCTTAGAAAAACTCCTAAGGATGAAATCAATAAGAGAGTTCACGAAGCTGCTAAGATTCTTGATATTGAGCATCTTTTAGACAGAAAGCCAAAGGCTTTGTCTGGCGGTCAGAGACAGCGTGTGGCACTTGGTCGTGCTATCGTAAGAGAACCAAAGGTATTCCTTTTGGATGAGCCTCTTTCAAACCTTGACGCTAAACTAAGAGTTGCGATGAGAACCGAGATTAACAAGCTTCATAAGAGACTTGAAACTACATTTATCTACGTAACACATGACCAGACAGAAGCTATGACAATGGGTACAAGAATCGTTGTTATGAAGGATGGTGTAGTTCAGCAGGTTGATTCACCTGTAAATCTTTACAATAAGCCGTGTAATATGTTCGTTGCAGGATTTATAGGAAGCCCGCAAATGAACTTTGTTGATGCAGTTCTTTCAAAGAACTCAGATGGTGTATACCTTGAGTTTGAAGGTGAGAAGATTAAACTTCCTGAAGGAAAGGCTGCTAATCCGGCACTTGACGATTATATCGGAAAGACAGTTGTTATCGGTATCAGACCTGAGGATCTTCACGATGACGAAGCATTTATTGCTACAAAGGAAGAAGCAACAGTTTCAGCTTACGTTGATGTAACAGAAATGATGGGTGCTGAGTATTATCTCTACTTAACAGTTGCAGGAAAGGCATTTACTGCAAGAGTTAACCCAAGAACTACTGCTAAGCGTGGCGATACTATTAAGATTGCATTTGATACAAACAAGATTCATCTGTTCGATAAAGAAACTGAAATGACAATCATTAACTGATTGATAAAAAGAGAACCCAATGGTTCTCTTTTTTTGCCTTCAATATTTACAAGGTATGCTTTTAATGGTATAATTGTATTGAGATAAAAAAACTGAAAGGGTGCTTTAATTGGCAGAAATGAATACAAATCTTCACAAAGAGCATAGAAAAAGACTTAGAAGCAAGTTTATGAAGGTAGGAATTGACGGACTTACAGATCACGAGATAATTGAACTTCTTTTGTTCTATGCGATACCTGTAAAAAATACCAATGAAACAGCACATAGACTTATAAAGGAATATGGAAACCTTGCCAACATATTTGATGCAGATGAAGAGAGTCTTATAAAAATTGAAGGTGTGGGAGAAAGTGTTGCGACAATGTTCAAGCTTATGCGTGAATGTGTCAATAAGTACATTAATGATAAAAATGATATTGCCAATGTCAATCTTACACCGCTTAATATAAATACATATATCAAAAATCTCTTTTATGGTCATACGCGAGAGGTTGCGTATGCTGTTTTGTTAGATAGTAACTGTAATGTGAAAAAGGTAAAGAAACTGTCGGTTGGAACGGTAAATGCGACTCCGCTATATCCACGTGAGGTTGTGAAGCTTGCAGTGAATGAGAAATATCCTTATATGCTTCTTGCTCATAATCATCCCAATGGAAGTGCAGTGCCGTCGCCTAATGATTTGAAAATAACTAAGACAATAGAACTTGCACTAAACTTTGTTGATGTAAGATTGGTTGACCACGTTATTGTAGCGGGGGAAAAGGTCACAAGCCTTGCAAGGAATTTTAATATTTTGGAGAAGTAAAAAAGCTTTGATATAAGTCCCGTCTGCAGACCTAGGAATTGTGAAGCATTTTTGTTATTCCGCTATTAGCGGAACACAATTTTCTGCATTTAAAAACTGCGCTAAAATAAAAATTTTAACGCAGTTTTTTTATTCATTTTTTACTTTGATAATATATTCTATACCCCAGTCAAAGGAGTTGGTTTCCATATCTGCATTGACGCCACCATCCCGCATTATATCAAGAGCGCGTTTTATGGTGTTGGTAAAAACACGGATGTCCTGAAAACTCTTAAATTTGAGTTTTTGGGAAGATTGTGAATTGGTTTTAAGCATTTTTTTTATCAGTTCCTCTGCTTGTGAAACATTCAGTTTTTTTTCATTTATTGTTCTGACAGCAGAAAGCTGAGCTTCTTCATCGGTCAGATGCAAAAGAGCACGTGCGTGGCGCTCTGAAAGTGAATATTCAATTATAAGTCGTTTTGTTCTGGGATACAGGCGCAAAAGACGTAGCTTGTTTGCTATGTTAGACTGTGATTTCCCTAATTTTCTTGCAATTTCCTCCTGTGTCATTCCCTGCGTGCGAATTAAATTTTGGTAGCTTTCTGCGATTTCAAAAAAGGACAAATCATCGCGCTGCAGATTTTCGAGTAGGGCTAAAAGTGCAGATTTTTTCTCGTCTACATTTATAATGATTGCCGGTATGGTATCAAGCCCTGCATTCTCTGCGGCCCTGAAACGTCTTTCGCCTGCAACTATTTCATATCCGCCACGAATTTTTCGGACAGTAATCGGTTGAAGAACACCGAATTCTTCTATTGAAGAAGTAAGTTCTTCCAAGCTGAGTGTGTCGAAATATTTTCTCGGCTGTGACGGATTGGGGAAAATGCTGTGAATTGGCAGACTCACAACCTTCATATTTTCTTTTTCTTTAGATTTAAATACCTGCATAATTATTATCCTTTCGTATGATATAATGGAAGGTGGTAAGGCAGCTCGAAAATTTGATTTAGGGGGAAGTAGATGTGCACATATTTGGGAGCTTATACACATATACATATAGTGTTACCGAACCGCCTTACTAACTGAATTATAGCATAAATTTTCAGGATGAAAAGAAAAATCGTTCGTCAAAAAAAGCCGACTTTTTTAATTAGTCGGCTTTTTCTTCAAATTATAACAGGACCCGATTGGATTTTTTGTAGCAATTCCGGGTTTTCGGGGGTATTGTTGCGGAGTATGTCGTACTTTTTTTATAATAATTATCTTGTGGTCTAGGTCTGTGCCTGGGATTTTTGCAGAAAAAATATCTTCTACCTCACCTCCGAGGATGTGAATTGCTTTTCTTGCTGCTTCGAGTTCTTCGTCTGCAAGTGGCCCTTTTAATGCAAGGAAATATCCGCCAACCTTTAAAAATGGAAGGCAAAGCTCTGATAAAAGCGTCATATTTGCAACTGCACGTGAAACAACGGTATCAAACTTTTCACGATGAGTTCGCCCGCCATCTTCGGCACGCGCGTGGATAAATTCAGCATCAGCATTTATTTCCTCTGCTACAAGTTTTAAAAAATTTATGCGCTTGTTTAAAGAATCAAGCAATGTAAGTTCGATTTGTGGATTTAGTATTTTAAGTACAAGCCCTGGGAAACCGGCGCCTGTGCCTACGTCAATCACTTTCCCTTTTACATAACCTGTCAAAAGCGCAGTGGCACTGTCTAAAAAATGCTTTTTTGCAATACCATCGTCATCGCATATGGCTGTAAGATTGATTTTTGTATTCCAATCTACAAGCAAATCTGCGTAGGTTATAAGTTGATTGATTTGCGCATCTGAAATATCAAGCTTGAGTTCTTTAAATCCATTTGTTAAAATTTCTTTCATAGTATATTTCCTTAAAAATTATTCTTTATTTATTATAGTATAAATAAAATGCTAAGTCAATTAAAATTTAATAAGCATATAAAAAGAGAGCCTTGAAGGAAGAAATGTTTATTGTTGTCAATATAGCAGAAATATTAAGAAAATGTAACATTTTTTGAAAAATATTAAAAAAAACTATACATTTGTGAAAATTTATGTTATAATATAAAGGAGTATTGGTACTTATGACCAAATAAGCGGTCCTTAGGCGAATTTTTTTCGTTCTTTGCCCTATCAGCCTGCAGATAGGGTGCTTTGGTTTACGTTGCAGGAAGAAAGGCTATGGAATTTATTATGATAAGTAAAGCATTTCAGGACATTGTTTCTCAGATGGCAGAGGTTTTCCCGAAGAAATTTGGTATTGCTGATGCCACAGGTCTTGTTTTAGCTTCAAACGGACCTGAACTTTCCGAAGATGTTGTGCTGGAATTAATTGATGTTGCTACAGAAAATGATAAAATGTTCGTAAGAGAGGGCTACACTGCCAGATTAATTGATGGCAGACCTTATCCTGAATATATTGTTTACGTTGAAGGAACTGATGAAATTGCGCGCTATTGCTGTAATAGTATTACTGTCGCTGCGAATAATGTGCGCCATTATTATGACGAAAAGTATGATAAGACTATATTTATGCAAAATATAATATTTGACAATATGCTTGCCTTTGATTTGCATCAAAAGGCATTGGAGCTTCACGTTGATATTGAGGTTCCACGTGCAGTGTTCTATATTAAGGTACTCAAAAAGGGTGAAGTTGGCATATATGAAGTTATCAGAAATATGTTTCCTGATAAAGAAAAGGATTTTGTTATTAATATAGACAGCAATAATATTGTCCTGATTAAAGAGCTTAGAGATGGAAGAGAACGGGAGACAATAAATAATATTGCAAAGCTTATCCTTGACAATGTTCATTCAGAAACTATGATGAGCATACTTGTCGGAGTAAGTACAGTTGCAGAGAATATCAATCAACTCAATAATTCATATAAGGAAGCACAGATTGCACTTGAAGTGGGAAAGGTATTTGACGAAGAAAAGTCGATATTAAACTATGATAGTCTTGGTATCGGAAGACTTATTTATCAGCTTCCTATAAAGCTTTGCGAGCTATTCCTTCATGAAGTATTTAAAAAAGGAGATATCTCTCTTTTAGATACAGAGACAATTCTTACTATCAATAAATTCTTTGAAAATGATCTTAATGTTTCAGAAACATCAAGACAGCTTTTTGTACACAGAAATACTCTTGTGTATCGACTTGAGAAAATATATAAGCTCACAGGTCTTGACCTCAGAAAGTTTGACCAGGCAATAGTATTTAAGGTTGCTATGATGGTTCATAAATATCTGTCGTCAAATCCTATGAAAATATAGGTTTTAGTAAAGTGTGCGGTATTTTTTGCCGCACCTTTTTAGTGAAATTTGGGAGTATAGTAAAATGATAGAATTTGTAAATGTTACCAAACAATTTGAAGATGCCGGAAATATTGCCCTTGAGAATGCAAGCTTCAAGATTGAAAACGGAGAATTTGTTTTTCTTGTAGGCTCAAGTGGTGCGGGCAAAACTACAATTACCAAGCTTCTTATGCGAGAAACCAATGTTACGGAAGGTGAAGTATACTTAGACGGAATTGATGTCACAAAGCTTCCGGATAACGAAATCCCGTTCTTAAGAAGAAAAATGGGTGTTGTTTTTCAGGATTTCCGTCTTTTAGAGGACAGAACTGTTTATGAAAATGTAGAGTTTGCTATGCGTGTGGTAGGAGCATCAAAAAAAGAAATAAGAAGACGAGTGCCTGAGGTTTTAAACGAAGTAGGGCTTAATTATAAAGCAAAAATGTACCCAAGGCAGTTATCCGGCGGTGAACAGCAAAGAGTCGCGCTTGCAAGAGCATTGGCAAATCATCCGCTAATTCTTCTTGCCGATGAACCGACGGGAAACTTAAACCCTAAGACGGCAATGGAGATAATGGAAATTTTTGAGGAAATTAATCGTATGGGAACAACAATTATTATGGCTACCCATGCCAAAGATATTGTTGATATAATGAAAAAACGAGTAATTGAGGTTCAGGACGGAAAAATCGTCCGAGATGAAGTTGGAGGTGAATATCTTGAATCTGTCGAAGCTTAAATATTCATTCTCTGAAGCTAAAAAAAATGTTACAAGAAACGGGCTTATGAGTGTTGCATCGCTATTTACCATCGCAAGCTGCCTTATAATTTTAGGTGTGTTTGCAATCCTATCTGTGAATGTAAATTCTATTACCGAGCAAGTTAAGGACCAGTGCGAAATTCAGCTTTATATAAATACCGATGCAACCGAGGAACGTGTAGCTCAAATAGGACAGGAAATTGAGAAAATAGAAAATGTGAAGGGAGTAACACTCTTTACGAAGCAACAAACACTTGATTATGCAATAAATGATATGTTTGACGGAAACGAAACAATGCTTGAGGGATTCAGAGAGGACAACCCATTTTCTGATTCATATAAAATTGTACTTTCCGATATTGAGAAAACAGGGGAAACTGCCGAAACCTTAGAGTCAATACCAGATGTTGAAAAGGTTGTAAATAAACAGGATGTTGTAAGCGCTGTAATTTCTATTTCCGGTGCAATAAAGAAGTTCAGCATCGTGATAATGATAATACTATTAATGGTTGCGATTGTAATTATTTCAAATACCGTTAAGCTTACTGTGTTTAACAGACGCAAGGAAATAAACATAATGAAATATATCGGCGCAACAGATAGATTTATCAGAATTCCGTTTGTGCTTGAAGGAATGATTATCGGATTTTTAGGCGCAGTTGTTGCATTTTTGGTTGTATTCTGGGGATATTTTGCGATTTTGAAATATATGGAAGGTATCCACTTTAATGTGTTTGAGTTTGTTGGAATTTGGGGAATTACACCTTTTATAGCTGTGATATTCGTGATTTTCGGTAGCCTTATAGGTGTTGTAGGAAGTGCGATATCTATGAGGAAGCATCTTCACGTCTAAAGGAGGTACTATGAAAAAAAGATTATTTACTTTGATTATATCTGCCATACTTGCATTTACAAGTGCTATGCCTGTAAATGCTGCAAAAAGTGTAAGTGACTTAAAAAAAGAGCTTTCGGAAAACCAGAAAAAGGTTGAAAGCACAAAAAAAGAATTAAAAAATAAACAGGCAGAGCAAAGTGCAAAGAAAAAAGAAAAGCTGGCGCTTGATATTGAAATTTCCGGACTTCAGGACGATATTGATCAGGTTCAGGCAACGATTGATGAAAAAAATGCAGAAATAGACGCAAAAAACAGCGAAATAGCAGTGCTTGATGAAGAAATTAAAAAGACGGATAAGCAACTCAAAAAACGTATGAAGATTATGTATGAAAACGGCACGGTCTCATACCTTGAGATGATTTTGAAGTCAAAAGGTCTTTCTGATCTCTTTACAAGAATTTCCATCATTGAGTCCATATTAAAGCACGATAATGCAATCATTGACGAATATGAAATGCAGGTTGAACAGATTGCGGCGGCAAAAGCACTTATTGAAAACGAAAAGAATGAGCAGGTTGAGGCAAGAGAAATATTAGAAAGTAAGCAAAATACGATTAAAGCCAAACAGGCAGAACAGCAACGACTTATAAATGAGTTAAATGCAGATATAAATGAACTGAAGCGTCAGGAAGCTGAAATGGAGAGGGCAGAGCAGCAAATTCAGGCGCAGATTAATGCGGCACTTAATTCATCATCTCAGAAAAATGTGAAATATACGGGTAATGGAAAATTCTTGTTCCCGCTTGCAAATTACACAAGGATTTCTTCGCCGTATGGTTATAGAATACACCCGATAACAGGAACAAGAAAGCTGCATTCAGGAATTGACTATGCTGCACCGCATGGGACAGCGATTTATGCAGCAGAGGACGGAGCAGTATTAACGTCAGGCTGGATAAATGGTTATGGATATACTGTTACCATAAACCACGGCGGTGGATATGTTACTCTTTATGCACATTGCAGTAAGCTTTTGGTAAGTGCCGGACAGACTGTAAAAAAAGGACAAACTATTGCGAAGGTCGGCTCTACAGGGAACTCTACGGGCAACCATTTACACTTTGAAGTAAAGGTGAATGGTAAGGCTGTAAATCCTGCAGGGTATCTGTGATAAATACAAATAAAAATGAAATATTATAGGGTGGCGAGTGTCACCCTATAATATTATGAAAAAAATTGCATAAGATAAAATATATGGCAATGGAGGTTTTGATATGAGCGGTAAAAAAAGCTTTATATTGACAGTTATAATAACGGCATTGGTAACTTCCCTTATGACAAATGCAACTCGTGATATTATGCGAGCAAAGACAGAGGGACGCTCAATGCAAAAAATTTCAGCCGTAAAAAAGATGATTTCTGACTATTCTCTCTTTGAAGTGGACGAAGAAAAGGTGGC
>JAZNNI010000072.1:0-3949 GCA_045580145.1 Clostridia bacterium | reverse complement strand
CAATAATCTTCCTTGTCTGTACAAATAGAAACCTTGAGAGCGTGTAAATCCTTCGGTTGTCGCAAGTTCTTTATACTCTGATTGAGACAATTTGTTCAACGGAGGCAATATATACGGAGTAACGGAAATACTTGTACCGTTTGACAGTTTGTATTCGTCTGTTTGTGCCTGCATTCCAGCTCTGGCTATATTTTTATCCCTGGATGTAAACGGGTCAAACGGGTCAATTTTTGTATTATTAAAATACAATTTAACCATTTGACCGTTAAATCCGGGAAAACCTAAATATCTGTGAAAAGTTAAAGCCAAATGCTTCCTGGCATTTTTCAGTTCTTCATCAAACTCTTCTTCAGAATACCTGTCTATTTTTTCCCATAAAATCAGTGAAGCATGCTGTGTAGAATAAAATTCTTCAAATATTTGCGGGCTCATTTCATCCAGTTTGGATTTTAAATCATCAACGGATGCTTTTTGTAACAACCAGTCATCTTTTTGAGAAAGGAAGTCCAAATCCCACGTATATCCCGAAATTGTTTGGTCACATTTTGAAAACACCGTTAATCGCTTGCATTGCGAAAAAGAAGCTGTTTTTAACCCTAAACCGAAACGCCCCAAATCATTTTTAGCCCTGGTTTCCTTTTGTGTTCCTAAACGCATGGCTTCCTTAAGCATATCATCCGACATGCCTGTTCCATCATCAATAATAACGAGTTTATCAGTAGAAGGTAACGCATATATTTTAATGTTTTCAGCATTGGCAGAAATGCTGTTATCAATTAAATCTGCTAAAGCAGTTTCAAAGGAATATCCTATATCTCTCAGGGAAGAAAGAAACACCGAAAGTATCGGGCGTATGGTCAGATTGTCAGAAGTAGTATCTTTATTTGTCATTAGTTGCTCATTATTTTTTAGTCAGAATATATGTTATTCTATATTATACGAAATCAAAAAGCAAGGAATAAATCAGAAAAATCAAGAGGGTAAAGGGAGTTTTGGAGAGTGCTTCTAACCTATTGTCTTAATATGATTTTTCTGTTTTAGAGAGTGGATTTAGTTTTTCTAAATGATTTCAGATACATAAAATAGAGCATATTTTTTCAAAGTGACCAGCCAGAAGTGACCAGTGACCAGCCAGAATTTTTTATACCCCATTATAACCCTTGTGTTTATTGGGGTTTGGGATATACCCGACCACCCAGAATTTTTCTGTTTCGCTAGAAATATGGCGCGACTTGCGTCCCCGCATATGAATTATCGCCAGGAAGGACCCGTTGGCACCTTTACCCCCTAAAAAGGACTGGCCCACCATACTCAACCGGCAGTTATGGTCATGTTAGTATGATACTATCTGCCAAAATCGAGAAAAATATGAGATAGTATGTAGATACTATGATAGTATCCGGTAATTTGTCGAAAAACCAGAGATACTATCTTGTTAGTATCATACTATCCTTAATTCTAGAAACCACCGCTCATTTTGTATTGAGAATAGGGTAGATTTGTTTATCACCTCCTTTACAAATATTCGCCGGTTTTGTGGGTATGGCACAGGGCAAAGTGCCAGCCGTCCAGTTTCTTACCACTTCTTTCGCACCAGCCGTTGGCTTCATAATAACTGTAAAAGCCTTCCAAGTTGATATGGATGTTCTTTTCGTCCACATACCGTTCTAACTCTGTCCAATCCGGTGGCAGTTGTGTAAAGTGATACTTGAACTTTGCGCCCACTCCTAATCCTTGCCGAGTCAAAACATCACCAAGCCCAACCAAACCCCCGCCGGTTCGTTTTTGTTCAAAAATCGCCGGCTCAGCTAATTTCTTTTCATTATTTACATTATTACCTTGTTTTCTTTCTTCAGTCGTTGGCGGATAATCGGCGATTAAACGGCTTTCATCCGGCGGACAAGTGGCGGTGGGGTCTGGCGTAATATCCTCAAAGCCCTGATATTTATTATAGTTAATGAGCCTAACAAGAGTGGCGCATCCGATACGCGTTGTTGTAATATCATTGGTGCGTTTCAGTTTATTGAGCAATCGCCTGATTTGGTCTTTGGATTTACCCAAAGTTTCAGCTAACCGCATGTGGCTGATGACGACTTCACCCCGATGAACGATAATATCCTTAAAGGGCTTATCTTTGAAATTTGCCGTCAGCATCAAGTGGAGATAGAGTTGCAAAACATTTGCGTCCGAATACCAATGCCAATCTTGAAAATCGCGGTAAAACTTAATAAATCCGCCTTTGACAACTTCCTTTTTGTGAGAAGACAAAGAGGTATTGTCAGACTTATGGTGTATCATATCTGTCATGAGAAAACTCCTGTCTTAAATTTCCGGGAAGTTATATTTTTTGCGTTGTTCGGCCCAAATTGGCGGAATTTCCTCTCGTATCAGACGTTTTAAGATAAAGTCTGCCGGTTGAGTTCCTGCCAAAACGGATTTGATAATATCCGGTGCCAATGAAGTTAAACGAAGAATACGTCCCAAATAACCGGCATCCAGTTCTTCATGTAACGATAGTTCGGCAATAGTCATTCGTCCGGAGGTCAATATCTTTTGATATTTAAACGCTTTGGAAAGGGCTTTGATAAGCTCTTTATTCGGACAAGAGTTTTGAATTAACGCTTCCGGAACTGTCACCTGCAATACCCCATGCGTTCTGGAAAGAGGGACATCTATCGTCATAATGCCGTCCTTGGTTTGAGAGGCATATTTATCAGGCAAAATATCCAGCGCCAAAGCAGTCCATTTGATTTCCAAATTATCACATTGAACCGTAATGTTTTCGATTAACTCTTTGACTAAAAGCGATTTATCAAGCTCGCTCATCTTTGCTAAAACTTTTTCGGGATGTTGCATAATCTTGAACAGCTCTTTGGTTTTATCGGGAGCAATTTGCTTGATAAGTCCGTTTAGTATATGGGCATCTTTTATCATGGGTGTGATGATTTGTATAATCGCTTCATCAAGGATAGCCACCGCCACTGAACCATTATGACAGGTATGATAGCCGTAGTATTTGGCTTTGGTTGAGGTGTAATAATAGCGTCTGCGACCATGTCCCATACTGACCGTTGGTGTCATTCGGGTATGACAACAACCACAAGTTAAAATACCACGCAAAATGCCGACTTCGTTTTTCTTGTATAAGCAAGAGCGTTTGGCCACATCTTTGGAGGCTCTGATTTCTGCAACCTTATCAAATGTGTCTTGATCTATAATGGCCGGGTGTTGTCCGTCATATAGTTCATTTTTGTGTTTGACTTTGCCAAGGTAAACCGGATTTTTGAGTAATCGTTTTATCATCTCTCGGCGGTATTCTATACCGTATTTATCTTTGACTAACTTACAGACGGCGGTAATGGATTTATGCTTTAGATAACTTTCAAACATAAAGCGTATCATTTCGCCTTCTTCCGGTTTAATTTTAAGCTTTTTGTTGATGGCAACATAACCGGTCGGAACAGCACCACCCATCCACATACCTTTCTTTTTAGACGCGGCGACTTTATCACGAATACGCTCACCGCTGACTTCTCGTTCAAACTGTGCAAAAGAAAGCAGAATATTTAGCATCAAACGGCCCATGCTGTCAGCGGTGTTGAAATTTTGCGTTACCGATACAAATGAGCAGTTGTTCTTTTCCAATATCTCAATCATTTTGGAAAAGTCGGTTAATGATCTGGTTAAGCGGTCTATTTTGTAAACGACAATCATATCAACTTTGCCGGCGTTGATGTCTTCTAACAGGCGCTCTAAGGCAGGTCGGTTCATATTACCGCCGGAAAAGCCTCCATCATCATAATGTTCTGGAATGATTTTCCAACCTTGATGTTTCTGACTTAATACATAATTTTCACCGGCTTCACGCTGAGCTTCTAATGTATTAAACTCTTTATCCAACCCTTCTTCGGTTGATTTTCGGGTATAAATGGCACAACGAACTTCTTTC
>JAZNNI010000071.1:0-4084 GCA_045580145.1 Clostridia bacterium | reverse complement strand
GATGGGATAGAATTCTTCTGCGCCTATAGGAAGATAGTCAAAATTCACATTTGTTGGAAGGAAACGATACTTACCAGGATATTGTTTCTGTAGTTCTTTTACAGATTTGTTCTGCTTTCTTGTTAAAAGCAGGTGTACAGTTATGTCGAAATCATCGTCAGGAAGAGAAATACCGGTAAGGATTCCTCTGGATTCTCTCAAACGGATGAGATACTTCCATCCTCTACGGGCGATATGCTCCAGTGTGTTATAGGATTCATACCCTCTGTCAGCAGTCAGAATGACCGGTTCTGCAATCCGGGAGCGTTCCACCATATTTACGAGAGCAGCATTTTCGTTTGCTGCTCTTCTTTTTTGTATGACTGCATCCAGATATAAATTGGAGTTGAGATCATACAATGCGTTCAAATGCAGGAAACTATATGGTTTTTGCCCGTTTGCTCCAGGGAAATAGCATAACGGATCGTTAGGATCAGGAGTAAATTGCAAATCTGAACCATCCACAGCCAAAAGCCGATATCCTTTGTACAGTTTTGGTCTATGACAACAATCTGTAAACTTATGAAACAGGTATTCCAAAGCCTCTGGTAATATTTTGCTTCGTTGCTGAACAAGCGCAGATACCGATGCGGGTTTTTCCTTAAAATCCAGGCAATCCAGCATTTCGTCCCGCAGGGAATGTCCCCCCATTTTTACTAAAAGGGTCAGAACCTTTTCAAAGGGGAGCTTCCGCTTACGGGTAAAGTCTTTTTCCGGGCAATAGCAGAAATCTTCCGGATGTTTCGCCATATCTCGCATTACAGAGTGCAAGGTATTTTTAATATGCTTAGGGTAATTTTTCATCGGTAGGCCTCCTCAAAAAATGCTTTCAAGGCGGCTTGTCCGATTTTTCTTTATTTGTCAAGTGTTTTTTTCTAAAATTTCCTAAGAAAAAAGCCCCCTGTATCACATTTTCTGTGACACAGAGGACTTTCCTCTTAACTAAGTGACATTACCCATCCGGGTGGCTTTTTGCTTTCGTGACGCACACAGGGCACCGCAACAGGGAGCGACCCGACCGCCGCCTGTGGCAGATGAAGCGACCTGAGCGAGTGGCCGCGGTCGAAAAAATCGAGGATCAGCGTAAGCCCGATGATTTTTTCGGGCACCGCAACAATAAGACAGACTCCTTGTTTGCCAATAGTGTGCCTTTAAGATAATCAAATTTTACAATATTTTCTTGTTATGTTATTATCAGTTCTTATTGTTTTCCATCATAATATTTTTGATGTTCGATTTACTTGTATGCTTTACGGGAACCCATTTTTCATTCTTCTTGAACAAGCAAATGATGTTGATCGGAATCCAAGTTGCTATAAATACTCCAAAAAGCAATATGCCGTGCATAGACTTAAAGATGTTTCTTCTGTAAAAGCCGACAACAAAAGCATTTATTAGAACCTCTATAATATAGGTGAGCGTAAAACCAACAAATCCAAGCGAGAAGAACTTTATGTATAACGGATGAAGCTCTACCCCTGTATACTTGAATATGATTACAACAATGCTTAGCAGGAAAGAAAGCACCTGCATAAATGGACCGAGGGTAAACATAAATTTATCAATGCACGACAGTTCCCCGCTGTGAAAGAATTCGCGTATCAATTTGCCACGATAGAGCCTTCCGCATTGCATCATTCCAAGACTCCAACGCTTTCTCTGATGCCAAGAGGTCATAAAATCTATTGGCTGCTCGTCATAGGTGATTGCTTCTTCAACATAGGCTATTTTAATTCCTCTTATCGCACATACGATAGAAAGCTCTACATCCTCGGTTAAAGTCTTTGGGTCAAAGCTTTCTGCGACAACAGCTTTGTCGATCATAAATCCCGTACCATTAATGGCAGAGGAACGACCTATCTTCATTCTTGCCTTATTAAAGAAAAAATTTTGCAGATAGTAAAACAGCGAATAACTCGCACTAAGCCAATTATCCTCAATATTTTTACTGTCTTTTCGTCCTTGTGCAGCCAAATAACCACTTTGATAAGCATTGTTCATATGAGACAAGAAATCGGGATGAACCTCATTGTCCGCATCGAAAATAATATATGCATTATAATCACAAGGTTTCAGTTTCGCAAAGGCATACTTCAAAACATCGCCTTTGCATTTAACCGGAACATCTATACTCATTATTTTAGCTCCGGCATCTCGTGCTACCTGCTCGGTTTGATCGGTACAGTTGTTGACAAGAGCGTAAATATCATAAAGTTCAGCGGGGTATTTTTGAACTTTGAGGCTTTCGATCAGATCGCCAATTACCTCAGCTTCATTTCTCGCTGCTATTAACACTGCAAATTTTGTTTTAGCGTCGTGTTGCTTAATCGGACTTTTTCTCTTGACAAACGCAAATATTGCCAGCAGTGCAAAGTACAAACTAAACAAGAGAACAATAGAAAATAATATATAATAAGCGACTTGCAACATGACTATCTCCTTCTGATTTGGCTATTCATTTCTTTTTTACCTCCACCAATATCATACAATAAAATTCTTAATATTTATCAGTGAGAAACCTTAAGTTTGCTTAAGAAATAGTTTTTTCTGCAAATAATATTTATAATTCGCACTGTTTTTACAGACAATGCTATAATATCACTTTGCGTTGTGCGTGTCAACACAAACAGTAGACAATAAAAACGCCTAAAGTGCACAAATGTTGTCTACAATAAGTGTTGGGGGTGAACACATATGATTCAAGGATTGTCAGAAAGACTTCGTGATCTGCGTGTAAAAAATGGATTATCCCAGCGTGCAGTTGCAAAACGGCTGGATGTTTCCCCGTCAATTATTTCCAGCTATGAAACAGGGGAAAGAACACCCAGCACAGAAAATTTGCTGGCACTGTCTTATTTGTATCGTTGCAGTACGGATTATTTATTAGGACGGGATACACAATCACAGCAGGCAGCGATTAGCGTTGAAGGCTTACAACCAAGGCAGGTACATCTTTTAATTGAATTGATTGACACTATGCGTAATAGATAGAAGTTGTTTTATATGCCAGGCGAACGCAGCTCGCCCATACGAAGGGATTGCCACGGGTATCAATGCCCTGTCCTTGCTTGTTTGAATTTTTTGTGCTATAATGTGCCCAGGAGATGATTCTATGATCAATTATGCACATAGAGGAGCAAGTGAGTATGCTCCCGAAAATACCCTGTCCTCTTTCTATCTGGGATTGTTGCAAGGTGCAAATGGCATCGAAACAGATGTCCAAAAAACCAAAGACGGTGTATTGGTGCTGTTTCACGATGATACGCTTGATAGAGTTTCTAACAAGCAAGGTAGACTTTGCGATTACACATGGGATGAACTTAAAGATGTCGAAATTTATGGTAATTGCACCACGGGATTTTATGATAGAATTGTTACTCTCAAGGAGTTTTTAGAGAAATTCTCTCGTTACAATATCAGTTTTGCCATTGAACTAAAAGGTGCGGATGTTGAAAGTGAAACACTTGAAATGGTAAAGGCTTTTGGTATTATGAATAAAACTACCTTTACCAGCTTTAATTTTCAATATATTGAGAAGATTAAACAGCTTGACAAAACAGCTCGGATTGGTTGGCTTGTTTCTTCCATAAATGATAAAACAATAGAACAATTATTGCAAATCGGTGGTGAAGAAATTGCGCCCAAGGCTGAATTGCTCTCAGTTGAACTTATGGAAAAGTGCAGAAAAGCGGGTTTTGGTGTGAGAGCATGGGGAGTTTTCAATGTAGCACTTATGAAGAAAATGTGCGGGCTTTGCGTTGACGGTATGACTGTGAACTTTCCAGATAGATTACAAGAGTATCTTCATGCTTTATAAGTATTTTAAGTTGTGGGTGAAAAGAAAATCAGGTTTTCAGACCAGTTCCATTTTTAGTGTCGATCCCCCAAAAAAGACCACCCAATTGGGTAATGTCACTTAGTTAGTGGCATTACCTGTAGGGTGGCACCAAAAAAGAATGAGTGCATCCGGCGACGGATGCACTTTTTCTGCAATTTGGGCATGACAAGTAAGCGGATTGGAAAATCCGCTTAAAATGACTATTCA
>JAZNNI010000070.1:0-3404 GCA_045580145.1 Clostridia bacterium | reverse complement strand
CTGTCGCGGTATTCAAATTCGCTCGGCATAGCATACTTTGCAATGCTCTTTGCACAATGTGCCTTGATTGATTCCTTGATTTCATCAGTCGGCGAAAATTCAGGTCTCAAAACTACAAATGCCTTCACGCATTGCATTTTATAATCGTCCTTTACTCCTATAACTGTGCTGAACATTACCGCCTCGTGAGAGTCGATGACATTTTCTATCTGTGATGGATATACATTGTATCCGCTGGTTACAATCATTCTCTTTAGCCTTTGCACAAAATAGATAAATCCATCCTCGTCCATATAGCCCAAATCTCCCGTATGAAGATACGT
Source organism: Clostridia bacterium (assembly GCA_045580145.1). Classification (GTDB taxonomy): domain Bacteria; phylum Bacillota; class Clostridia; order UBA1381; family UBA1381; genus UBA1738. The sequence continues at coordinate 3,081 of JAZNNI010000070.1, read as the reverse complement.
CTTGCCGTCATCGTGAACACGAAGTGTCTGGCTGGTTTCTTTGGGGTTGTTTATATATTCCTTCATAAGGGTAGGTCCCGAAATACAAATCTCACCAAGCTCTCTTAGGGGGGCTTCTTCATTTGTATTTGGAACTACAATTTTGTAAAAGGTATCGGGGAACGGAATTCCAATACTTCCCTCACGATAATACTCAGCAGGAGTCAGGCAGCTTGCAGTAACACATTCAGTTGTTCCGTAGCCTTCTCTCACCTGAATTGTTGCACCATGTTCTTTCAAATATGCGTCAATCTTCTTTTTAAGCTCAATCGACAGTGAATCGCCGCCGCTAAAGAGTCCTTTAAGCGATGACAAATCAACACTCTGCATTCCCTTATTACGCATCATAGCCTCAAACAATGTAGGAACACCTGCCATAAAATTAGGCTTGTGCTTTTTGAAAAGAGCAGGGAATTCCTCCACATTAAGCCTTGGAACAAGAACGCACTTTCCTCCAAAGGCAAGTATTGTATGTATTCCCACACCAAGACCAAAACCATGGAAGACAGGCATTATAGAAAGCATTACACTTCCCGAAATATTGCAATTTGCAGAAGCTGCAGTTTGCATTGCCAAAGCATTAAAGTTAAGATTTGTAAGAAGTATTCCTTTTGATGTACCTGTTGTTCCGCCGCTAAAGAGTATTGCGGCAGAGTCCTCGCCCACACCTTTAAAGTCTATGTCCTGAGTGTAGTTCTTTGCACTATTCAAAAATTCCTGCCACGGGAGCACCCACGAATCATTCTCCACCTTCGGCTCTTTTCCAACAAATTTGTATAGCACACCTTTTACAGCAGGAAGTGCCTCGGCTATTTTGGTAACTATAACCTTTTCGAGCTGAGTTCTGCCCTTTATTGCTTCAAACTTGTTATAGAATTGGCTAAGAGTTATGGCAAGGCGGCTCTTGCTCTCGTTAATGTAGAACATAATCTCATTTTCTGCCGAAAGCGGGTGTACCATGCTTGCAATTGCACCTATTCTGTTAAGGGCATAGAACATAATAACAGCCTGTGGAACGTTTGGCAGACAGATTGTTACCGCATCTCCGCTTTTAACTCCCTGGGCCTTGAGCGCCTTTGCACAAACTTCAATTTCCTCTATAAATTTCTCATAAGTTACGGCCTTGCCCATAAAATCATAGGCTATGTAAGAAGGAAACTCGTCCTTGGTATTTTTTATAAGCTCATACATCGAAATATCAGGATAATTCAATGTATGCGGCGTGTTTCCGTAATATTTAAACCATCTTGCCTCAGAACTCAAAATCTATTTCCTCCCCTAATGTTTTGTCAAGTAAGTGCGGATTTTTGAACAGATGCTTGATAAGTTTTAAAGATCGCGCAAAATAAAATCCGTCCGCAATACGCTCGTCTAAGGTTACACCAATGCTCATCACATCTCTGACAACTTGTTCGTTGTTTTCGTTTAGCATAAGCTCTTTGTGTATTTCTCCAATTGTGATTACTATTCCGTTTGTGCCCATGTTGTTAAGGTGGTGATACACCGCATCACACTTGATGCTGCCCAAATTTGACAAAAGGACAGTACAATAGTTGGTGTCTACGCTGCTGAAAGACTTGGGCATCCAGCCATGAACGTCTACAAAGTTTATAAACGCCATAAACAGACTCATAATCGGCTTTGGCAGCTTTTTGACAATGTTTAAAATATCATCTACGCTTTGTCCGCTTTTTTCCTTTTTAGCTTCTTTGACCTTTGGACAAAGTCTGTCGGTTATAGCGCACAGATTTTCGCTATCTTTGGGACGGTATATCATAAGTGTTTCTTCTGCATGGTCTATAAACTGCTTTTTGATTGTAAAGCCCATAGAAATTTCGTGACGCATATAATAACGCTTTCCCGAAACATATCGGTTAAGCAGCGGGCGCATTTTGATTGTTCTCGCCACTGCGGCAATCATGCAATGAAACATTGTCACCTTTCGCTCGCCCGAGGCATTCTTTTCCTTTATGTATTCCATAAGCTCGGTTACATCTATTTTTTCGTTGATATAAACCTCCGCATCACATCTTTTTGGCATAAGATATGCCATATAGTGATGCATTCCGTCAATATCCCTGACACGATATGCATCGTATCTGTCTCCCCATTTTCTCAAAAAAATCACCCCTGTTTTATTTTGTATAAACTAATTCGTAGTGCTCACCATCTGAAAATTCTGTTTTGTCTACACCTGTTTGCATATATTCGCCGTCTTTGTAAAACGACCAATAGCTTTGATTTACATTATAGTCAGCTATAATTCCGTTAACTTCCTTTACATAAAGACCATATGGTCCATTTTCTCCGGCGATAAGCTCGTTTTCGGAAAGTGCCTCTCCCACAGTCTCTGCGTCTGTGTTAACTGTAAAGGTTACTGATTTTTCTTCTGCCACCACCTGTACTATAACAGATTTTGAGCCGCTTCCTACACTTGTATCTTCTGTATAAATTGCAGTTTCCCAGATATCCTTGTCCTCTTTAGTGCCGCCACAAGATATGCAAAGCATACAAAGCGTCAGTGCAAGGATTATGCTAATTGAAACGTTTGATATTTTTTTCATATGAATTTTCCTCTCCAATATAAATTATAGCAAACTTAATAAATAATATTAATATATCTATTGTACCATAATTCGACATTTTTTTCAACTGTTTTTAGCAGTACTGCATTTATTTACGGCAAATATTTAAAAAGTTTTATTTATTTTTAAAAAAATATAAAAAAAGGCTTGACATTTGAATTATTATTTGGTATAATAGTTTCTGTTGTTAAGCAATACAACCGAATATGCGGATGTGGCGGAATTGGCAGACGCGCTAGACTTAGGATCTAGTGTCCCCGACGTGAAGGTTCAAGTCCTTTCATCCGCATAGAAAACAGACCTTGTAAAAGGTCTTTTTTTTTGTTATATAGAAAAATTTTTCATAAGCAAAAGAGCTTCCCCTTTAGGGAAGCTCTTTTAAGTATCAGTTTTATTTTTGTTATGCAGGAATAAGCATCGCTACTGCGCCGATAATAACAGGAACTATCATACAAAC
>JAZNNI010000069.1:0-9343 GCA_045580145.1 Clostridia bacterium | reverse complement strand
TTAAAGGATGATGCAGTTTCAGCGATTGAAGGTGTAAAGTGGATTCCTGAGTGGGGCGAAGACAGAATTAAGTCAATGGTTGTTGACAGAAGTGACTGGTGTATTTCCCGTCAGAGAACCTGGGGAGTCCCTATTCCGATTTTCTACTGCAAGGAATGTGGCAAGGAAATTATTACAAGTGAAACTATTGATGCGGTTGCTAAATTGTTCCGTACAGAAGGCCCTGATAAGTGGTGGGAGCTTGATGCAAATGATATAATTCCAGAGGGAACAAAATGTGAATGCGGATGTGGTGACTTTACAAAAGAAAAGGATATAATGGACGTTTGGTTCGATTCAGGCTCTTCGCATATGGCAGTATGCGATGAAAGAGATGACCTTGTATGGCCGGCAGATGTTTATCTTGAGGGTAATGACCAGTATAGAGGTTGGTTCCAGTCATCACTTTTAACAAGTATCGCTGTAAGAAAGCAGGCACCATATAAGATTGTAATTACTCACGGTATGATTCAGGACGGCGAAGGCAGAAAGATGTCCAAGTCAAAGGGTAATAGCATAAGCCCACAGGAAATTGTTGATAAATGGGGTGCAGATGTGCTTCGCTTGTGGGTGGTTTCTGCTGACTACAGAACAGATATGAGAATGAGTCAGGATTCATTAAAGCAGCTTTCTGAAGGTTATAGAAAGATAAGAAATACTGCTCGTTATATCCTTTCAAACATTAATGACTTTAACCCAAATACAGATATGGTAGCATACTCTGATATGCTTGAAATTGATAAATGGGCACTTTTAAAGCTTAATGAACTTCTTGCAAAGACACTAAAATCATATGATGATTATGAATTCCACACACTCTATTCTGCAATACTTAACTTCTGCATTGTTGATATGAGTAACTTCTACCTTGATGTGCTAAAGTCAAGACTTTATACTGAAAAGGCAGACAGTAAGGAAAGACGTTCTGCACAGAGCGCTATGTATATCATTTTAGATTCTTTGGTTAAGCTCTTGGCTCCTGTTCTTGCATATACTTCAGAAGAAATCTGGAAGTTTATGCCTCATATTGACGGTGAGGATAGTGTAAGCGTAATGCTTAACGAAATTCCTACTCCTAAAGCTGAATATGATAATTCAGAGCTTTCAGAAAAATGGGATTTGATTATTGCTGCAAGAAATGACGTAAACAAGGCATTAGAGCCTATGCGTAATGAAAAGATTATCGGTAAGTCATTGGATGCCGAGGTTACAGTTTACGCAAAAGAAGGCGGTAAAATGGCTGAGGTATTAAAGAGTATGGAAGCAGAGCTTGCAGAAATATTTATTACATCAAAGGCAACGTTTATAGACGGTGAAGCTCCTGAAAATGCATTTTCAGGCGAAGTAGTAAGTGTTGTTGCAAAAGCAAGCGAGTATGAAAAGTGCGGCAGATGTTGGGTTCGTTCAGAAACAGTAGGTACTGTTGAGGGCTTTGAAGGAATTTGTGCCGACTGTGTAAGAAAGCTTACAAAATAATCATAAAAAAATTAAAGAAAAGGTTTTAAAAGCCTTTTCTTTTTTTGATATTTGTGATACAATATATAGTATATTTATATAGAGGTGCTTAAATGTTGATTTGGATAATAATTGCAGCGGTGACTGTTGCCGTTGACCAGATATGTAAACTTATTGTGATGACTAATCTCTCGGATACTGATTGTATTCATTTTCTTCCGGGGCTTATAGATTTTGTGTATGTAAAAAATACGGGTGCGGCATTTAGTATTTTGTCGGATAGTACTGCACTTTTAGCGGCCATATCGGTGATTTTCTGCGTTGGCGTGGGTGTTTATTGGTACGTAAAAAAGCCGCAAAACAGACTTTTCAAGGCATCCCTCACACTTTTATTTGCAGGTGCACTTGGAAATGCCATAGACAGGGTGTTTAGAGGTTTTGTAGTTGATTTTATATCCACTGCCTTTATGCAATTTCCTGTGTTTAATATAGCAGATATTGCTATAACTGTAGGTGCAGTACTTCTTATTGTTTATATGATTTTTTTTGATAAAGAAGAGGTGAAAAATGAAGAAAATAACACTTCTGACATCAAATCCTGAAAACCTGCGTATTGATAGATATATAGCAGAAAATACTGAGGACATATCAAGGTCTTATGCGGCAAGCCTGTGCGAAAGCGGAAAAGTGATGATTTCCGGAAAGGTAGCCAGTAAGAAAGATAAGCCGCAAGAGGGAGATATTGTCGAAATAAATATGCCCGAGCCAGAAAGTCTTGACTTAGAGCCTGAGAATATTCCGCTTGATATTGTTTATGAAGATGACGATGTCATTGTTGTAAATAAGCCTCAGGGAATGGTTGTTCATCCGGCGTCAGGAAACTTGAGAGGAACTCTTGTAAATGCACTTTTATATCATTCTGGAAGCAATTTGTCTGCGATTAACGGCGTGATAAGGCCGGGAATAGTGCATCGTATTGACAAGGATACGGCGGGCCTTTTGGTTGTTGCAAAAAATAATGAGACGCATCTGGCACTTTCCGAACAACTGAAACAAAGAAAAGCATCGAGAAGATACTATGCTTTGGTAAACGGAAATGTTACTGAGGGCGGAACTGTAAATAAGCCTATCGGCAGGCATCCTAAGGACCGCAAAAAAATGGCTGTTGTAAAAGGCGGACGTGAAGCTGTGACGCATTATAGTGTCCTTGAGAATTTCGGTCAATATACACTTTTAGAGTGTGTGCTTGAAACGGGAAGAACTCACCAGATACGAGTGCATATGTCATCAATAGGGCATAGCCTTGTTGGCGACAGAGCTTACGGAATTGCAAAGGAAAAGATAAAAACAGATGGACAGCTTCTGTTTGCAAAGACTATTGGCTTTGTTCATCCGAGGACGGGAGAATATATGGAATTTTCGGCTGAGTTGCCGGAATATTTTGAAGAAATATTAAATAAGCTGAGAAAGGTGTGATTGCCGCTATGGAAAAGCTTAAGGTATGTGTAATTTTCGGAGGACAGTCTCCGGAGCATGAGGTTTCAAGGAAATCGGTAACTTCAGTTTTGAATAATCTTGATAAAAATAAATATGAAATTTCTGTGATAGGAATTACTAAAAACGGAGAATGGTATTTGTATGAAGGCGATATTTCTAAAATTGAGGGCGGAGAATGGGAAAAGGCGGATAATAAGAGGGCGATAATTTCTCCAGATGCCGGTCAGAAAGCGATTTTGGTATTTTCAGAAAATAAAATTGAGGAAATTCACCCTGACATTGTGTTCCCGGTTCTTCACGGGGAGTATGGTGAGGACGGAACAATTCAGGGGCTTTTAGAACTTGCAAACATAAAATATGTCGGTATGGGAGTTCTTGCCTCTGCAAATGGTATGGATAAAGCATATACCAAGCTGGTTCTTAAAAATGAGGGTATTCCGCAAGCTGACTGGGTAGTTGTAAAGACATCAGAAGCTATTGAAAACTACATACCTGAAATAGAAGAAAAGCTCGGATACCCGTGCTTTGTAAAGCCGTGCAGGACGGGTTCGTCTGTTGGCGTGGGAAAGGCACACGATAGAAGCGAGCTTATCTCTGCTCTTTATGAGGCGGCTAAATTTGACAGAAAGATTTTAGTCGAGGAAAATATTGACGGACACGAGGTTGAATGTGCAGTTTTGGGTAATGACAACCCAAAGGCAGCGGCTGTAGGAGAAATTGTCCCGACGGTTGAATTTTACGATTTTGATGCAAAATATAATGATAATTCGACCAAGCTTCATATTCCGGCAGACCTTCCAAAAGACATTTATGAAAAAATCCGTGAATATTCGGTAAAGGCATTTAAGGCGATGGATGGAATGGGTCTTTCACGAGTTGATTTCTTTGTAAAGTACAGCGACAATTCGATTGTTTTAAATGAGATTAATACGATGCCGGGATTTACAAATATCAGTATGTATCCAAAGCTATGGATTGAGGCAGGAATTAAATATTCGGAGCTTCTGGATAAACTGATTGAACTTGGACTTGAGAGGGTTAAATAATGGATAATAGAAGTATCGGGGTTTTTGATTCCGGACTTGGCGGGCTTACGGCTGTCAAGCAGATTATGGAAGAACTGCCATATGAAAATATAATTTATTTTGGTGATACGGGCAGAGTTCCTTATGGTACGCGTTCTAATGAAACAATAATCAAGTATTCAAAAAATGATATAAATTTTCTTATCAGTAAGGATGTAAAGGTTATTGTTGTTGCGTGTGGGACAGCCAGCTCGGTGGCACTTCCTGTAATAAAGAAAGATTATGAGATACCTATTGTGGGGGTAGTCGATGCGGCAACGGGTGCAGCACTTGCGGCTACGAAAAATGGAAAAATCGGTATTATAGGTACTCCGGGGACAATAAAAAGCGGTGCATATGAAAGACTTATAAAGGCAGAAAATCCTGAGATTAAAACCTTTAACAAGGCTTGCCCGCTGTTTGTTCCGCTTGTAGAAAACGGGCACTTTGATACTGAGGTCGCAAGGCTTGTTACGGAGGAATACCTTGCCGGAATAAAGGAAGCAGGAGTTGACACGCTGATTCTTGGGTGTACTCATTATCCTCTGCTTAAAAAAACGATTGCAAAATTTATGGGTGATGGTGTAACATTAATTGATGCCGGCGCTGAGGTTGCACGGGCATTAAAACAATATTTTGACGAAGAAAGCCGCCACGAGTTAGTCCGTGATGAAAATCAGTATCAGTATTATGTAAGCGACAATATTGATGGTTTTGAAAATTTAGGCGGACTGTTTTTGGAAAAGCAAATAAATGGTCAGGTGGAGAAGATTGACATTGAAAAATTCTAAAGAAAATGCTACAATAACATTAATAAGCAAACAATTTTCGGACGGTGACGAGGACAAGCTTGAGTTTACAACAGCGGGTGGTTTTTACGAGAAAGACGGAAAGTTTTTCGTAACCTATAGCGAACATTCCGATATGGGAATGGGCGATTCGAGAGTTTTGCTAAAAATTGAGCCGGAAGCTGTAACGATGCGCCGTATGGGTGACTTTGCAACTGTTATGGTCTATAAAAAAGGCGAGATTACGGATTTTTGCTATAAAGTGCCGTTTGGTGAGCTTAATATGAAAATCAAAACACAGAGTATTATTAACTCTTTAAAAGCAGATGGGGGAAGGTTATTTTTTTCCTATATGCTATATTCGGGGGAAGCTGTGACACAGACGGATATAGAGATTTACGTTAAAACGGAGATGTAATAACTATGAAGAAAATAAAAATTTTATCATTGGTGCTATCGATAGTAATGCTGACTACGATGCCTGTTTTTGCTGATTTTGAGAGTATTGAATATGACCAATTTGAGAGACTTTCAGGTTATGCGTCAGACCTTTACATAGATGAAACGATTACTGCGGACCATATTATGGAAAATGCATTGAGAACTGTTTTGAAGGACAAGCCTGAGCTTGCGAATGAACTGATTAAAGCGGGATTTCAAAGCCTTGATGAATACTCTGAGTATTATACAAAAGAGGAGTTTGAGCTGTTCAACAGGAACTTAAATCATATTGTCTATGGTATCGGTGTCATTATACAACAGATTGGGGATTATGTTACTGTAATGAGCTGCACAAGTGGAGGTGGAGCTGAGGCTGCCGGCGTTTTAAGCGGAGACAGAATCTCTAAGGTGGATGGCATAGATGTTAAGGGATATAGTGTAGAAAAGGTGCAGGATTTGGTGGTAGGTGAAATCGATAGCGAGGTCACAATCACTTTTCTTCGCGGTGATGAGGAATTTGAAAAAGTAATTAAAAGACAGGAAGTAAAGGGTACAACTGTTGCCGGTGAAATCTTAGAGGGAAGAATAGGATATATCATAATTTCAAATTTTGCAGTAGACACTGCAGATGAATTTAATGAAATTTTAAAGCAGTTTAAGATTGCAGGTGTTACAAAAATTATACTTGACCTTCGTGATAATCCGGGCGGGTATTTAGAGTCTGCAATAGCGATTGCAAAGGTCACGGTGCCAAGGGGAGTAATTGTAAGCACAGTGTATAGAAATGAGTGGGAAAATGAGGTTGTATATTCAAGCCTTAAAGACCCAAGCTTTCAGTTTGCGGTGCTTGTAAACGAAAATACTGCATCGGCAGCCGAGGTACTTGCCAGTGCGATGGGCGACAGCGGTGTCGGAATAGTTATAGGTGAGCAGACCTACGGAAAAGGTGTAATTCAGCAGATGTTCCAGATGTGGGACGGAACGGCTTTTAAAATTACAACAGGAAAATATTTTACACGAGCAGGACACGATATTCACGGAAACGGAGTTGAGCCGGACGAGCATATTTCAAACACTATCCGAAGAATTGATACTACAAGGTATGCACAGTTTGATTATAAAACCGAGCAGGTGTTGGGAGATACTTCGGTCAATGTAAGGGCGGCAAAAGAAAGACTTGCCATTTTGGGATACTACAGTGCTACGATAGATGATATCTTAGACGAGTCATTTGCGGAAGTGGTTAAAAAATTTCAGTCAGATAATGAACTCTCAGCAACGGGAAATCTTGACGTTATTACTAAGGTAAGAATTGAAAACACATTTTACGTGCTTGACGAGGTTTATGATGAACAACTAAAGTATGCGTATGAATATTTCGGCGGAAATCCTGCTGATATAGGACTTTAAGAAAAGGCGCCATCAAGTACGGCGCTTTTTTGATGTCAAAGTAAATAAAAATGCAGTGCAATTATGGGGTTATTTTTTACATAAAAAAGAAAAAAATGTTGGATTTTGACTTGAATATTATGAGATTTGTGATATAATTAACATAGTATGCTATAAATAAAGCAAATTCTGAAAGGAGAAATCTACATGAAATATTCACGCGAAGTAGAAGAAATGTGTCCTTTAGCGAAAGGCGCATATCACGGTCCTGCTCCTATTCCGGAAGAAGGAAAGTGGGTACAGGTTAAAGAAATTAAAGACATTTCAGGTCTTACACACGGTATCGGCTGGTGTGCACCTCAGCAGGGAACGTGTAAGCTTACTTTAAACGTTAAGGAAGGTATCATTCAGGAAGCACTTGTTGAAACAATCGGTTGCTCAGGTATGACACACTCTGCTGCTATGGCATCAGAAATCCTTGTTGGTAAGACACTTTTGGAAGCATTAAATACAGACCTTGTTTGTGATGCTATAAACACCGCTATGAGAGAATTGTTCCTCCAGATTGTATATGGAAGAACACAGACAGCTTTCTCAGAAGACGGTCTTCCAATCGGTGCAGGTCTTGAAGATTTGGGTAAGGGTCTACGTTCACAGGTTGGTACAACTTATGCAACACTTGAAAAGGGCCCAAGATACTTGGAGCTTGCTGAAGGTTACATAACAAAGCTTGCGATTGACGACGAAAATCAGATTATTGGTTATAAGTTCGTTCACCTCGGCAAGATGATGGAAATGATTGGCAAGGGTATGGACGCAAATGAAGCACTCGCTAAGGCTTCAGGTCAGTACGGACGAGTTGATGATGCTGCAAAGCTTATCGACCCAAGATGCGAATAATAAAGGGGAGGTACGAAGATTATGGCATTATTTGAAAGTTATGAAAGAAGAATTGACCAAATCAACGCAGAGCTTGCAAAACACGGTATCTCTTCAATCGAGGAAGCTAAAAAAATCTGTGATGATAAGGGTATAGACGTATATAACATAGTTAAGGGTATTCAGCCAATCTGTTTTGAAAATGCTTGCTGGGCTTACATTGTAGGTGCTGCAATCGCAATCAAGGACGGCTGCACAAAGGCTGCTGATGCTGCTGAGAAAATCGGCGTAGGTCTTCAGTCATTCTGTATCCCTGGCTCTGTTGCTGATGACAGAAAGGTTGGTATCGGTCACGGAAATCTTGGCGCTATGCTTCTTCGTGAAGAAACAAAGTGCTTTGCATTCTTAGCAGGTCACGAGTCATTTGCAGCAGCAGAAGGCGCTATCGGTCTTGCAAGATCAGCTAACAAGGCAAGAAAGGAAGACCTCCGCGTAATCTTAAATGGTCTTGGAAAGGACGCTGCACAGATTATTTCAAGAATTAACGGCTTTACTTATGTTCAGACAAAGTTTGACTACTTCACAGGTGAGCTGACAATCGTAAAAGAAACAGCTTACTCAAACGGAGAAAGATCAAAGGTTCGTTGCTACGGTGCCGACGATGTTCGTGAAGGTGTTGCAATTATGCATAAGGAAGGCGTTGACGTATCTATCACAGGTAACTCAACTAACCCAACACGTTTCCAGCATCCAGTTGCAGGAACATATAAGAAGGAATGTATTGAACAGGGTAAAAAGTACTTCTCAGTTGCATCAGGCGGCGGTACAGGACGTACACTTCACCCTGACAATATGGCTGCAGGCCCTGCTTCTTATGGTATGACAGATACTATGGGACGTATGCACTCAGATGCACAGTTTGCAGGTTCTTCATCAGTTCCGGCTCACGTTGAAATGATGGGACTTATCGGCGCAGGTAACAACCCAATGGTTGGTATGACTGTTGCAGTTGCTGTTGCTATTGAAGAAGCAATGAAATAATTGAAAATTAAAAAAACACGTTCTGTTCTTAATTGGTCAGAATGTGTTTTTTTTGTTACGTGCGATTTGTTAAAGTTCTCGGGCAGTTTTCGTCACTACAGGTCTTGCAATCATCAAAGTCATTCATACAGAAGCAACATATCATGTAATCGCACTCATCGCAACAACATTCTATTATTTCTCCGTTTTCGTCAATATGCTCGCCATTTCCAAGGCAATCATTTCCATTATTACCAGGGGTTAATTCTACTCCTGTTACATCTATTATCATAAAATTCCCTCCTTATAATAGGACTAATATTAGTCCCATTGTATCACATAATAAATATATAATCAAGAAAAAAGTACTTATTTTGGTTCGTTTTTTTGGGGGAGATATTTGTTATGATAGAACAAAAGATTAAACAGGATAATATTTTTATTGGAAAGAATATAAAAACTATAAGAAAGCAAAAAAAGATAAAACAAATTGATGTTGTGAGAAAAATGCAACTAATGGGAATTGATATTACAAGAGAGTCTTTTGTAAAAATTGAACGAGGAATTCAGCACATTTACGCAACACAGTTAAAAGCTATAAAAGAAATTCTGGATACATCATATGATGAACTGTTAAAATAATTATGTCGAAAAAAGTGGTATAACATAGAATTTTGTTGACAGTATATTCTGTGATATGTTATAATTATACTACCAAATAAGAGGGGGTATAATTATGTATTGTAAAAATTGTGGCGAGCTTATGAATGA
>JAZNNI010000068.1:0-4407 GCA_045580145.1 Clostridia bacterium | reverse complement strand
GCCGCAATTTGAAACGGATATATTTCAATTCCGGAGGATGCAAACACGGGTGCAAAATCGATGTCTTGTATAGCTGCATCTAACATACGTGCAGTATAATACGCATGAAAAGGTGTTTGTTGCATATTCATCCTCCTTTTTAGTAAATAAAGTGCAAAATAAGTTAGTCTATAGTTCTCTCTAGCACTGCGAAATAATCATCAAATCTCAAGTCGATATATTCTGCAATAAGCTCTGTCATTGGTGTGGAGTCATTATCTTTATAGAATGCATCAAATGCATCATAGTAACGTTTGCGGTCGGTGAATTTAACATTGATTGGTGGATAACCGTTGCGTATTAAGTCAAGGTTAAGAATCAAACGTCCTGTTCTTCCGTTTCCATCGATAAAGGGATGTATTCCCTCAAACTCAAGATGGAAGAGAGCAATACGCTCAATATCTGTCATTGTGTTTTTACGTTCTTCGTTGACAGAAAGAAGTTCAGTCATTCTCGGCTCAATCATATATGGTTGTACCGGTTCGGTATAAGCTCCCATAATGCGTACGGGAATACGGCGATATACGCCTTTATCATCGGGACGGTTCATCAGCACCAGTGCATGAATATTTTTTATAACTGTTTCACTCAAAGGAAGCTCCTGTTTGGCAACATCCTGAACATATAAAAACGCATCTCTATGACCAACTGCCTCAAGGTGGTCCTTAAGTGGCTTTTGGTCAATAGTCATACCTTCCAAAGCAAGTGCCGTTTCCTTAAGTGTTAAGGTATTACCTTCGATAGCATTGGAGTTGTAGGTAAAATCAATCATAAACTCCTCAGCAAGACGTTCAACCTCGCCCTGTGTCAAAGGGCGCATTTCAGAAAGTCTTTCTCGCTTACGCTGAATATCAAGCAGAATGTTCTTCTTATTAGTTCTGCCGTCGAGTGGTTTCATCGCATTTTCGGGAATCATATAAAGATTACCCTTACGAATAACACCATCAATCTTGCCGTTTGCACAAAGCAAACGAACACGACGTGCAGAAATACCCCACTTTTCAGCGGCTTTCGATACCTTGATATAATTCATTAGAGTTGCCTCCTAATTGAAATTAAACTTATACGGATGTATTATATCACAAATTAGGAACGATAGCAATAGTTTTTAAGACGAAAAAACAAATAAATCGTTCCCATTTTAGAAAACAGGAACGATTTTTACTACAGAGGTAGTATTATTAGCTCTTTTTTGTATTTTATAGCGTAATCAAGGGTGATTTCATCTCATTTTTAATGATATAGAATAGGAAATTAAATAGGACTCTATTAACGAAAAAACGCTCTGCCGAGGCAGAGCGTTTTCCTATTGTATAGGTTATTTTACTGTTTCATACGGCCAGTCAATGATGCCGCCGAATTCTTTTACGTTGGTGTAGCCGAGTTTCACAAGCTCCTCGGATGCGATTTTACTTCTTCTACCGCTACGGCAGTAGACAAGGATAAGTTGTTCTTTGTCGGGCAGTTCTTTTTCGGCACGCTCCGCAATCTCGTATTCAGGAATTAAAATTGCGTTTTCGATATGCCCCTCGGCAAACTCTTCTTCGGTGCGTGCATCTATAATTACATAATCCTTTTCGGTGTCCATAATAGTTTTTGCTTGCTCGGCGGTAATCTGTTCATAGGTTGATGTTTTTCCATTTTCGCCGTCACAAGCGGTCATTCCAAACAACGAGAGTGATATTAAAAGCATTATAATCAATCCTTTAAGTTTTTTCATAGTATTTGCTCCGTTTTGTTTTTTATAATCTGTGTATCCGTTTTTCAATCTCGGCAATCACAGATTTGAATACTTCATCGCTTTGTCCTGTGGGGTCGGGCAGGTTCCAATTATCATCAAAGGCTCTGCCTATATAGGGGCAACCAACGTCACAACCCATTGAAATCACCAAATCAGGTGTGGGTATTTTGTCGATAGTTTTGCTATACTGTGTTTGCTCCATATCGATTCCGTAGAGTTGTTTCATAAGTCTAACGGCGTCCTGATTAATTTGCGGTTTAGTTTCAGTTCCCGCCGAGTAAAAGTCGTATTTATCTCCCGCAAGGTGTTTACCTAGTGCCTCGGCAATTTGACTGCGACATGAATTATGAACGCAAAGAAAGGCTATTTTCTTCATCTAAACGGGCACCTCTCTTTAATGCATTGGTTATTTTGCGCCGAGTGGATGCATTTGATTTTGCCAAGCTCCATTTCTATACTAAAATGCTCTTTTACGAACTCCACCGCTTTAGTTATAGCAAGGTAAGAATCACGTTTACAACAGCGAGGTCCACCGACCTCACCAATAGCACCAAGAGCAGATGATGTCATTTTGTTAGATAAGCCCCACGCTTCGTTGGCAAGAGGTGTTGAGCCAGTAATGATAGAAACAAACATACCGGTACTAATACCTGCACCGCAAGCGCCCCAAAAACCGCAAACACCTCCGGGGACTTGTTTACCGCGTGACTGCATTTCCACAAGTGCTTTATGTAAGTCAATATTACCGCCTGCGTTTTTATAGGCAGTAAGCAAGGCAGAGCCAACCATAACGTGATGTTCGGGTCCGTGCATATGGCAAAACGGCATAGCCATTAGTTTTTGGATAATTTCTATCGGGTTCTTTGAGGTCTCAAGAGTACAAATTCCAATAATGCTATCCAAACCTTTAGTGTGGCAATCGTTACATACGTAATGACCGTTTTCACAAGCAGTTTTGCTATTTTCTTTTTTGTGGCAGAGAGCACATTCCATTTGCTTTTCATTTTCAAAATATGTAAGCGGTGCTCCGCAAATTAAACATTCGTCTTTCATAAATTTTTCCTTAAAAACATTTGATTTTGGTATCAGTTCGATATATTATTCACTTACTCAAATTTATAATTGAATAGACCATTAGGCCAACACCGATACCGAATAATACACAACCATATACCTCGGTTAACTGGTTTGCAAAGAATCCTACTGCTCCACTACCCAAAGCACATAATATTGCAAATAACAATTTCTTCTTTTTCATACAGGCATACCTCTCTATAAATTGAATTCATCAGAAAATTCCTTTATTATACTTAATCATCGCACAAAAACTCAAGCCCAGCCCTGCAACAAGTCCTGCTATTAAAAGCACAGTTCCCACAATCATAAAAACTTTGTTTTCGGTATATAGGGTTACAGCAGACAAAATGCTAAACGCCATAACAGCACAACCACAAATAATTGTTCCAAGTCCCACTTTTTTACCAAAAGGAATTCTATCTTCTTCGGAAACTCGATGTCTGTGATAAGAATGTAGTGACGAAATATTTCCTCGCATATTTGAAATACCGAGAACAATCAATATAACTCCAACAAGAAAGGTAACAATAAATTCTAGCATAATTTCCTCCGTTAATTCTTATCTATTAAATTGATTATACCATATAAATATTAAAATTGCTACATATCCGTTTGCTAATTGGTAAGAATAGTTAATAGAAAGTAAACGGAGGTAAATTTATGTTTAAACACGAAAAGATGCTTTTTCATCCTGTAGCGGTAGAAAAACCGAATCCGCAATATGCGGCGCTTTTACAAGAACAGCTTGGCGGCGGTAATGGTGAACTTAAGGCGGCTATGCAGTATATGTCGCAGAGTTTTAGAATTAAAGACCCTGAAATTAAGGATTTATTTCTTGACATTGCCGCAGAAGAACTCGGTCACATGGAGATGGTGGCGCAGACAATCAACCTACTAAACGGACACGATGTTGATGCCGATAAGGTGCCGTCAGGCGAGATTCAGTCCCACGTGCTTTTAGGTCTTAACCCCGGACTTATTAACGCATCGGGTTACTCTTGGACGGGCGACTATGTAACGGTTACGGGTGACCTCTGTGCAGACCTCTTAAGCAATATCGCATCCGAACAGCGAGCAAAGGTGGTTTATGAATACCTTTACCGCCAGATTGACGATAAAAAGGTGCGAGAGACTATTGACTTCCTCTTAAACCGTGAGGAAGCGCACAATCAAATGTTCCGTGATGTCTTTAACAAGGTGCAAAACTCCGGGTCTAACAGAGATTTCGGCACAACAAAGGCTGCTAAAATGTATTTCTCAATGTCGGACCCCGGTCCAAACGCTTTTGCAACGGGTGATGCAAAGCCCGTTTCTTTTGAGTAAAAACAAAAAGCCGATGAGGAATCGCAAGATTTCCCATCGGCTTTTATCATAGTCATACTTATTTACAGTCTTTGCAAGAGTATTCAGGGACGGTGCGCTCGTTTATGACCGATTCATAGAGCCGCCATCCGCCTGCAAGGTTATAGCAGTCGTACCCGTTGCCTATAAGAATACGGCAAGCAAGGTAGGAACGAAGTCCCGAATGGCAATGCACGTAGACAGGTTTG
>JAZNNI010000067.1:0-14502 GCA_045580145.1 Clostridia bacterium | reverse complement strand
CACCGGCGGTACGGATATTATAGGCAGACTCATTCAGTCAAAATATTCATATTTCCCGATAGGCTCGCTTCTTTTAATAATAGACGGGATTATAATCTTTATTTCTCTTTTGGTTTTTAAAGATATTGAGCTTACATTCTATGGGCTTTTCGGACTTTTTATTTCAACCTTTACAATAGATTATCTGATTGACCGATTAAATTCCTCAAAGCTCGCCTTTGTAATAACTGACAAGGGCGAGCAGATTTCAAAGATGATTATAGAAAAAAGCCAGCGCGGGGTTACAGTCCTAAATGCGCAGGGTGCATATTCGGGAGCAAGGAAAAAGCTTCTCATATGCGCTCTTAAAAACCGTCAGCTCCCCGAATTTCACAAAATGATTACCGACTCTGACAAAAATGCATTTATTATATTTATTAAGTCAGAAAAGATTTTTGGTCTTGGCTTTTACGTCTATAAATAATGAAAATACCCCTCTTTTAAAAAGGGGTATTTTTCCTGATATGTTATAGTGTGATTCGCGCTTCTTTGTTACTGCGTTTTATGTAGCAACTATCATTGGTTTCACCTCGCAAATTAAAAAAGTGTGCATCAATAGCTGACACACACCGAAAAATGCATGTCGTCTATTTGTTTGCGACACAATAGAATGCAAAGTTGGACAACTATATGCAAAAAACACGCATTTTTACCGAAATAAAAATACACATAGTTATCCAATTAATATTCTATTATGTCGCAAGATTATTATATCATATTGTTTCAAAGTTGTCTATATTTTATACAAAAAAAGACGAGTTTACACTCGCCTTAAAAAATATCCTTTTTATTCTTAATGTATCTTTTTATAAGTATTCCGACCGAAAGTGCGATACACGCAAGCAGGAATGCCGGCACAAGCCATTTATTCTTCTCATTTTCCTGCGTCGATTTCATATCAGTCCAAAGGTCCTGCATTTCCTTATTTGCCTTATCCGAAAGATTTGCAAAAACAGTGGTATTTTCCTCTATATACTCATCAGAGAGGTAGGATATTCCGTCATTTTTCACCTCGTCATCAAGCATATCAAACGCAGGCTGATTCGGTGTGGAATAACCTATATATGATGTGGTTGCATATGCAATATCCGCCTCACACATAAAGTTGATATACATTTCCGCCGCTTCCTTTTCGCTAGCACAATATGGAATACACATTGCATCAATGAAAAGGTTTGTTCCGCTTTTGGGAACTGCAAAGCCCAAATGGTCATACTCATCCATCAAAGTCACGGCATCACCGGCATAGTATGGCGCCAAAACCGCCTCCCCTGCACCCATTTTATCAAAAATTTCGTCCATAACATAGGACTGAACAAGCTTTTTTTGTTCCTTCAGCTTATCCGCCGCAGCCTTTAGTTCATCAGAATTTTCAGTATTTATTGAGTATCCCAAAAGCAGCTCCGCAATAGCAAATGAATCACGTGGATTATCAAACATCAAAATGCTGTCTTTATATTTTTCATCCCAGAGAATATCCCAGTCAATTTCATCCTGTGGAATGTCAATGGCAGTATTGTCATAAATTATTCCGACAGTTCCCCACGTGTATGGAACAGAATATTCATCATTCGGGTCGTAGTTCTGGCTTTTGAACTTATCCATTATATTTGCAAAATTAGGGATATTTGAATAATCAAGCTTTTTGAGCATTCCCTCTTTAATCATTCTTGCAATCATATAATCAGACGGGATAATGATGTCGTAAGTTGAGCCACCGCCTTTTAGTTTTGCATAAAGCTCCTCATTTGTCGCATAGGTAGAATAGTTGACCTTTATTCCGGTAAGCTTTTCAAATTCAGCATTTACATCCAAAAGTCCGTCAGAGCCGTCCGAAATATATTCACCCCAGTTATAGACATTAATGGACTTTCCGTCATTTTTAAACCGTTCATAATACGCGGCATCAGAAACTGTCAGTGTCTGCGCCTCCTCGCCCTCCATATCCTCATTGATATGCTGATAATGACAACCTGAAGACATCATAAAAACCAAGAGTGCCGCAACAAGAGAAAGTATCTTTTTCATCGTTTTACTTCCTCCTTGATGCTTTTATTTTCTATAATGTTTTTAACAATAAGCACTATCACAACAACAAGGAAAATTATTGTTGAAAGTGCATTTATCTCAGGACTGACCTTTCGCCTTGTCATAGAGTAAATTGTGATAGGCAGGGTCTGAGAAGTAGCACCCGATGTAAAGTAACTGATAATAAAATCATCAAGCGAGAATGTAAAGCTCATCAAAAATCCCGACACTATACCCGGCATAATTTCAGGAAGTACCACCTTGAAAAACCCTTGAATAGGGTTACATCCCAAGTCCTGTGCCGCCTCATAAAGATTTGGATTCATCTGGCGGAATTTCGGCATTACATTTAAAATCACATATGGCACATCAAATGTAATGTGAGCAATCAAAAGCGTACCAAATCCAAAATTGAAGTTCATCCTTGCCGCAAAGAACACGAAAAGGAGCATAAGCGATACACCTGTCACGATTTCAGGATTGATAATCGGCAGATTGTTTATGTTCATTATGGCCGCTTTCGGACCTTTTTTCATATTATTGATACCAATAGCCGCAGCAGTACCCAATATTGTAGATGCAACTGCCGCAAGCACAGAAATTATCAGCGTATTTCTAAGCGAAGTCAGTATAAGCTCGTTCTGGAAAAGCTTTATATACCAATCAAATGTAAAGCCCTCAAACACAGTCCTACTCTTAGTTGTATTAAACGAAAAAACTATAAGCACAAATATCGGCACATACAAAAACATTAGAAGGAGTGCCATATAAATTTTAGAAATCTTTTTCATATGCATCCTCCTTAAATTAATACTCTGTCTTCATCATCGCTATCAAACTGATTCATTATTGTCATAATCAAAAGGACAATTACCATCAAAACAAGCGAAATTCCTGCGCCTAAGTTTGGGTTATAGGAGTTCCCCAAAAACTGCATTTCAATAAGGTCGCCAATTAAAAGGTTACTTCCGCCACCAAGCATTCTTGAAATAATAAATGTACTGATTGCCGGCACGAAAACCATCGTAATTCCCGATGTCACACCCGGAAGTGACAGTGGAAAGACCACCTTGAAAAGAACCTTTTTACTGTTACAGCCAAGGTCAGATGCCGCTTCCAAAAGGCTTTTATCAATCTTCACCATTACAGAGTAAAGTGGCAGAATCATATAAGGAAGATAGTTATAAACCATTCCCAAAACCACCGCTCCCTGAGTGTTGAGCATCTTATACGGACCAAGTCCTATATATCCTAAAACTGTATTTATGATACCATTATTTCCAAGAAGTGTCATCCACGCATATGTTCTTAAGAGGAAATTCATCCACATCGGCAACATCACAATCATCAGCATTGTACTTTGATGACGCTTGCTCATAGTGGACAAAATAAACGCAACCGGATATGCAATCACAAGACAAATAACCGTTGCAATCGCCGCAAGCCAGATTGAACGGGTAAAAATATCTGTATACTGTGCAACATCCGCAATATAATCGAGTGTAAAGTTGCCGTTTCCGTCAGTAAATGCAAAGTATGCAACCATTGCAAGCGGCACAACAATAAACACCGCCATCCAGACAAGATATGGCGCTGAAATCAGGGTTTTCTTCATAACTTTTTCCCCATCTTTCTCATTATATGGATATCGTATGGGTCAAAGGAAATTCCGACTGTACTTCCCACCTCGGCTGCCTTTGTAGAATGAACAAGCCACGAAAAATCATATGATTCAATTACCATTTCATAATGCACGCCCTTAAAGGTAACTGATTCGACAACACCAGTTATCTTTGCGCTATCTGCATCAATCAGCTTTATATCCTCAGGACGAACCACAACGTCGACAGGGGTATTCTCGCCAAATCCCTTATCGACACATTCAAATTCACGTCCACAGATTTCCACCAATAGGTCGCGGCGCATTATACCATCTAAAATGTTGCTTTCACCGATAAAATCTGCAACAAAGGCATTTATTGGTTCATTATATATATCAACAGGAGTTCCGATTTGCTGGATATCTCCTTTATTCATTACAACTACTGTGTCACTCATAGTCAGGGCTTCTTCCTGATCATGAGTTACATATATGAACGTTATCTCAAGTTGCTGCTGTATTGCTTTAAGCTCTGTCTGCATTTCCTTTCTGAGCTTTAAGTCCAATGCTCCCAAAGGCTCATCAAGCAGTAGTACCTTAGGTCTGTTTACAAGTGCTCTTGCTATCGCTACTCGCTGTTGCTGACCTCCAGACAGACGGTTTACACTTCTTTTCTCAAATCCGCGAAGGTTTACAATTTCAAGCATTTCGGCTACGCGCTTTTGTATTTCCTTTTCAGGCATTTTTTTAACCCTTAATCCAAAAGCAATATTTTCATAGACATTAAGGTGTGGGAAAAGCGCATATCTTTGGAAAACAGTATTTACATTTCGCTTATGAGGCGGTACATTATTGATAACCTTTCCGTCAAAGCTTACCGTTCCGCTATCCGGATTTAAAAATCCGCCGATTATCCTTAAAGTCGTTGTCTTTCCGCATCCTGACGGACCTAAAAATGTCACAAATTCCTTATCCTTTATGTCCAGACTGATATTGTTCAATATCGTTTCTCCGTCGAAGGCCACATTTACATCCTTCAAGCTGACAATATTTTGCATTTATCTACCCCCAATTCTATTTTTTCGTGTAAACAATATAATTTTAGTGTATATTTATTCAAAAATCAATACTTTTAAACAAAAAAATATAAATTTTATATTTTTTACAGTCTTTTTCGCTTAAAAACAACAAAAAAATACAAAAAGCCGACGCTTTTACGCATCGGCTTTAACTTGTATGTAGCAAGTCTGCTACATTAATTTCTATACATAATAACCTCCTAAATCTTCTCTATACTTTAAAAGGCTAAATATTTCCAAGTCCGAAGCTTACAGAAAGTGCATTATTCACATCTCCCATAAGCTTTTTATCTAAATGTGCTACTTTTTCTCTCAATCTTTTCTTATCTATGGTTCTGATTTGCTCTAATAATATCACGGAATCCTTATAAAGTCCGTATTCAGAAGCCGATAATTCAATATGTGTCGGCATTTTTGCCTTATTTATCTGGGACGTTATGGCCGCAGCAATAACAGTCGGGCTATATTTATTTCCGACATCATTCTGGATTATCAAAACAGGCCTTATTCCGCCTTGTTCGCTCCCTATAACGGGACTTAAATCGGCGTAATATATATCTCCTCGTTTTACAATCACCACTATTCACACTCCGTCAGTTTTTCCTCACAGACAGACATTGCTTCATTATCTGCCTCAAAACACACCTGGGCAAGCGTTAAATTTAGAGAAGCCATTTCCTTATATCCTTGCTTTAGTAATTCATTCCTTTTCTCTGCCTTGTAAATTCCGGAAAGGGATTTGTTTTTATCCTTATTAAAACTAAGACCGGACATGACCTTTTTTAGTTGTGACAAAGCAATCAGGCCCCCTGTTTGTTCATTTCTTTTTTAAATCTTTTCTAAATAATTAAGTTCCTCTGTTTCCCTCCCATTCTCTTTGTATATTCGCGGAATACGTTTCGATACCAGACACAAAACCTCATAATTAATTGTGTTCATCCAGTTTGCAACGCTATCAGCAGTAATTCTTCCGTCGCCAAATAAGATTACCTCGTCACCTATATCTATATTATTGACATTTGTGACATCAATCATACATTGATCCATACAAATTCTGCCTATTACATTACAAAGCATTCCACCTGTTTCTACCTTTGCCTTATGTGAAAGGCATCGAGAATATCCGTCTGCATAACCGATAGGAATTGTTGCTATCCTTGTTCTTTTTTCGGTTATGTACGTTTTTCCATAGCTTACCCCAACGCCTTCTTCCACTTCCTTTACGTGCGTTATACGAGTCTTTAAGGTCATTACAGGCTTTAGCGGGAGTATTTTTTTATCAACCTCGTGCGATGGATAACATCCATAAAGGATTATCCCTGCACGTACCATATCAAGATGCATTTCGGGATACATCATAATCGCACCGCTGTTTGCAATATGCTTGCACGGTATTTTTATTCCTGCTTCTTCAAGCTGGGAAATAAGCTTCATAAACTTATTAAACTGAGCATAGGTATAATCCGGATTTTTTTCATCCGAACAAGCAAGATGAGAAAATATACCTTCAATTTCAATGTTCGGAAGCTTTGAAATCCTTATAATTTCATCTATAACATCCTTATTGTCATCACCTGCCACAAATCCCAGTCTTGACATACCTGTATCAATCTTAAGATGAATCTTTACATTTTTATTTTTGGAAACTGCAACATCTGACAGACATTTTGCAAACTTATAGTTATAGACATTAGGCATAAGGTCATATTTAACAATATCTTCTGCTTCCTCATCAGGTGTGGCACCTAAAATAAGCACAGGCACAGTAAACCCAGCTTTTCTTATCTGCACAGCCTCCGAAACCATAGCAACGGAAAAAGAGTCAATGCCGCTTTCTAAAAGTGCCTTACAGCACCTCAAATATCCGTGTCCATATGCATCAGCTTTTACTACTGCCATAACTTTTGAATTAGGATTTGTGATTTTTCTTATATTTTCCGCATTATACTTTAATGCTTCAATATTTATCTCTGCCCACGTTCTGCTCATCTTTTAATTCCTCTTTATTTTATCATACTTTCAAGGTCTTTTCCACAGGTAATATATGGGGGATTGCATTTAAAATATCAGGCGCAGTAAGTGAATACTCGCCAAGGTGCTCTTTCGCCCTATCCCCCGCCGCACCGTGAAGGCACACAGAAAGCGCCGTCATTAAAAATGGTTTTTGCATACATATAAGTCCTGCTGTCATTCCGGCAAGTACATCGCCGCTGCCCGCAGTCGCCATACCACTGTTTCCTGTCATATTAATATACTGCTCTCCACAAGGTGCTGTTATTATACTATGATTTCCCTTTAAAACAAGTGTCACTCCATATTCCTTTGAAAATTCTGTCGAAACCAAAATTCTGTTTTTCTCAACAAACTCCGCAGTTTTTCCCAAAATGCGTGCCATCTCCTGTGAATGCGGAGTTAAAATAACTTCACAATTACATTCTTTCAACATTTCCGGCTTTACAGACAATGCATAAAGACCGTCTGCATCAATTATAACCGGCACTTTGGAAGCCTTTAAAACTTTTTCTAAAAGTGAAACTATTTCTTTTCCACGCCCAATTCCATTTCCAAAAAGAATAGCATCATACTCAGGCATTTTTTCTATGATTTTTTCTGCATCTTCTGAAAATTTGACAGGATATGTCATTGCGTGAACACACGACGTGCTTACTGTTTCATTTATTTCCTTTGGCACACAGGCTGTAACAATCCCCGCTCCAACCTTAAATGCTGCTTCACAGGCAAGGACTACCGCACCTTCCATTCCAATGCTTCCGCCTATCACAAAAACCTTTCCATAGTCACCTTTATGCGAATTTGCCTTGCGTTTTGGCATCAAGGCTTTTACATCCTCACTATCAATAGTATTAATTTTTATATCGTCAAATGCCGCTTTCGGTATCGATATATCAGCACATATAACTTCACCGGTAAAATCTGCCGCAGGAAAAAGCAAAAGTCCTGTCTTATATGCTGCAAAAGTCACCGTTTTACCTGCCCTCACAGCCACTGATGACACTTCGCCCGTATCAGAATTTATACCTGATGGCACGTCAACAGAAAGTATATATCTTCCGAATGCGTTTATTGCTTCAATCACCTCTAAAGCTGGTGATTTAATTTCTCCGCTTATTCCTGTACCGAAAATCGCATCAATCGTACAATCAGCGGCTGCAATATCGCGCTCAAGCTCAAAAATGTTTTCAGGAAACTTAAAGCTTACACCCATTTCCTTTAAAATATTATAGTTGGCAAGTGCATCGCCTTTAAAATCATCACCTAAAACAAGGTATACACTTACTTTTTTCCCCATATTCAAAAGATGTCTGGCAATAGCGAGTCCATCGCCGCCATTATTTCCTTTTCCGGCTAAAATCGTAAAGCTTTGAAAGCTTTTGACCTCATTAACACACGAAATAGCGGCATTTTCCATAAGGACGATACCTGGGATATTAAATTTTTCAGATGCTAATTTATCAATTTGCCTCATCTCGTGAGAAAAACAAACCTTCATATCCCTCTACCTTTCCAAAACAACATATGCCATAGCAAAATTTTTTTCGTGCGATATTGAAACAAATATACCTGTTATCCCGATATTTTTACAAATTTTTTCTGCATTCCCATACAAATTTATATATGGCTTACCGAGACTATCGCGCAAGACTTCAACATCCATAAGTGCAAAATCTCTTACACCCGTTCCTAATGCTTTTGAAAATGCCTCTTTTACAGCAAAATTAGCCGCAACTGTCTGCGGCTTATTTTTCTTCTTGTTAAAAAGTTCCTGTTCTGCTTCGGTAAAGTATCTGCTGCAAAACCGTTCTCCACCATCTGCAACCCTGTCGATTGCACACAAATCACAGCCAATGCCGATAATCATTTTATATCTTCCTCATCTATTGTAATTTTGTGTGGGTTTGCAAGCTTTAAATTATTTAGCATCTTGCTGTTAGGTTGGAAAAACACTCTATACATCGTTGCATCCTTTGAAAAATCTACATAATATACATTCCCTGCATTTATATCGCCGGTAAGGTCAAGTACCTTCACTGCAGGATTGTTACTTCCTTTTATCCCTTTTGCAGAGCTACATACTTCAATACTCTTAAAATCAATACTTATGACTCTCTTTCTTGTACGCCTTGACATAATTTTATCAATATCAAGAATTCCATTTGTAAGAATATACTCGTACTCAATTTCAGTCCTTCCAATCAGTACATATGCACCATACCAAATCCCTGCAAAAACAAAAACTTCAAAGCCGAGAAGCCTTCCAAACAATAATGCAAATGAAAACGTACTTAAAAATATTGCTCCTACTACAATTCCTGCCAGTACAAGATAGTCTTTCCCCGACTTTTTATGCTTGACCATATATTCGCAAAAGATATCCATTTTAATTCTCCTCTTTCTTTAAAATTTCATAAAGTTTATTTAATGCTCTTCCTCTGTGACTCACTGCATTTTTTTCTTCAGGTGTTGCTACACCAAAGCATTTCCCTATTTCAGTACACATAAACAAGGGGTCATATCCAAATCCGCCTGTTCCATATTCCTCGGTAAGTATTTCTCCTTCAACTATTCCCTCAGTTGTTATCTCGCGTCCATCAGGAGAAATAAAGGCTATACTTGCAACATATTGAGCGTTGCGATTTTCTTTATCCTTCATTACCTCTAAAAGCTTTATATTTCTGTCCTTATCCGTTGCATCCTCTCCTGCAAATCTTGCAGAATAAATCCCAGGCGCACCGTCTAACGCATCCACACAAAGCCCTGAGTCATCCGAAATAACCGGATGATCACAAAGCAGTGCTACGGCACGTGCTTTTATGAGTGCATTTTCTGCAAAAGTTGCTCCCGTTTCCTCTACTTCAACATCAATGCCCTCGTCGTGCATAGACACAACCTCATATCCGAGCTTTCCTAAAATTTCCTGAAACTCACGTATTTTACCTTGGTTTTTGGTTGCTGCAACAATTTTCATTACTTTTACCTTCCCATTTCTTAGTCCGTTATGCCAAGTGCCAGCGGATTTTTAAGACGCCTTACCATCTCATTTGTCTGCACCAGCTTATTTATATTAAAATCACCTGTCCAATGCAGGTCTGAGCCGACGCTGAGTTTTATTCCGCTTTCTTTAACAAGACGTTGTTTTTCTTTGTTTGATATAAAATCAAAATAGTATGTGTAATTACCGGAAAAATTAATCTCCCAGAAAATATCATCTCTTTTTAAAACCTTGAGCATATCTACGCCATACCTGTCACATAGCTTGAAAATATCGGTATGGGCAAGACCTATCCTGCAATCAAAGAGACGTTTCCATTCAAAAAATTCGTAAAGGTCCATACTTCTATCATCATCAAGGCTTTCAAACAGGCAATAATCAAGCTTACTGCTTATATGTGCAGGAAAATCGTGCGGCTTTGGGCGTGTACCAATTTCAAGACCACACAGCACACAAATTTTTTCTTTGTATTTCTCCTTTGCATTTTTTACAGTATAAATATATTCGCCTATCCTATCCCCTATACTGAACTGGTGGTCGGTTATTCCAATGACATCTACATTATTTTTAATCGCATTTTCAATTACTTCCTCCACGGTATTCTGACCGTCATAGCTAAAACGAGTATGATTATGTAAATCAATTATTTTCATCGGAACTCACCTCCAAACCTTGCTTATTTTCTTGATACTTTTATAAAAGCTCATACATATTGATTATATCACCAAAAACTCTTGTAGTCAACTAAAAAATATGATACAATAAGCTAAGTAAAACTTTAATTTTATCGGAAGGCTTGCCAATGGATGAAAATATAATTTTAACAGGAACAGTCTACAAAATTATATATCAAAGCAGTGAGAATGGCTATACCGTTTGCGAAATTGATTCCCCCACAGATGGGCTTTTTACCGCAACAGGATATATGCCTTATCTTGGCGAGGGCGAAAATATTTCAATAACAGGCACGTGGGGAAACCACCCTGAATACGGAGAGCAATTCAGAGTTACATATTATGAGACAATTCTCCCGCAAGACGAAGACGCAATCCTTGATTATCTTTCCTCCGGCATCGTCTATGGGGTACGCCTTGCAACCGCAAAAAAAATTGTTGATAAATTCGGTGCAGATACCTTAAACATTTTACTCACTGAGCCAATGCGTCTTGCAGAAATTAAAGGAATTTCTGAGTCAAGGGCTGAAAAAATAGGAAAGTCTTATCTTGAGCTTCAATCGATGCAGAGCATCTTAATGTTTTTGCGCCAATATAACATCTCGACCAATCTCGCGCTTAAAATACATCAGGCACTTGGTCCGGATGCGGTCAATATTATCAAAGACAACCCGTATGTTTTAGCCGATCAAGTTGATGGTGTCAGTTTTAAAACCTGTGATGCTATTGCGCATCTTCGCGGTGTTCCAAAAAATTCACCACTTAGAATAAAATCAGGAATTAAATATATTTTAAATTCTGCCGCTTACAATATGGGACATACTTATCTCCCAAAGGATATCCTTATACAAAATATCTCTACCCTGCTCGCTGTTTCTCAAGAAGAAGCAGAAAATGGTATAACTTCACTTGAACTTTTACACGAAGTCTACTGTGACATTTCTGAAGATGGGGAAATGTGCTATTTATCTTGTTTTTATACAGCCGAACAATATGTCGCACGCAGAATTACAGCCCTTACGTTTTCCTCTCCTTTATATTCTTTAACCGAAGCAGAAGTAGGCTCCGCCTTAGAGGTGGCAGAGTCGGAAAATTCAATCAGTCTTGATGAAGAACAAAGGCGTGCTGTTCTTGAGGCAACCCGATGCGGTTGTATGGTTATAACAGGTGGCCCAGGGACAGGAAAAACCACCACAATAAATATGATTATCAAAGTACTCTCCGCTATGCAGCTTTCAATAGCACTTGCCGCACCAACAGGAAGAGCAGCAAAAAGAATGAGTCAGGTTACCGGAATTGAAGCAAAAACAATCCACCGCCTTTTAGGTATGCAACCGGGTGCTGACAATGAAATTCAACGTTTTGCCTACAATGAAAGCAACCCGCTCCCACAAGATGTTTTTATCATAGACGAAGTGAGTATGGTTGATATACAACTAATGTATGCTTTCTTAAAAGCCGTAAAGCGCGGTGCAAAAATCATTTTCTGCGGAGACAGTGATCAGCTTCCATCCGTAGGACCAGGTAATGTCTTAAAGGATATTATTGAAAGCAACGTAGTTCCTGTAATAAAGTTAAACAAAATCTTTCGTCAGGCAAAGGAAAGCCTTATTGTTATGAACGCGCATAAAATAAACAAGGGCGAGATGCCTGAGCTTTCGGTTCACGACAAGGATTTCTTTTTCCTCGCGCGCACAAGCAGTGAAATCACAGCTGCTACTATTATTGATTTATACAGGAGCAGAATTCCCAACAGCTATGGCATAAATCCTATTTCGTCAATACAGGTTCTTTCGCCTTCAAAAAAAGGTGTAGCAGGCTCTATCAACTTAAATCACGAGCTTCAAAAGGCACTCAATCCGCCGGATATGTTAAAGCAGGAATACCTGTATGGAAAAACCATTTTCAGAACCGGCGACAAAGTGATGCAAATTAAAAATGATTATGATATTATATGGACAAGACCTGACGGAGAAATCGGTACAGGTATTTTTAACGGAGACCTTGGGATTATCGACAGCATATCTGTTAAAGACAGAATTATGACTGTAATCTTCGATGACGACAAGGAAACAGAATACAGCTTTAACGACCTTGACAAGCTGGACCTTGCATACGCAACAACAGTTCACAAAAGTCAAGGCAGCGAATTCCCTGTAGTTATTATCCCAATATGTCGATTTGCACCAATGCTTATGTGCAGAAATCTCTTATATACTGCTGTGACACGTGCAAAAACAATGGTAATATTAGTGGGAACTAAGTCTGCGCTAAAGGAAATGGTAAACAATAATGACGAAAGATTGAGATTTACAGGACTTTCAAAAAAACTCAGGTCAATAGCCGAATTTAACACTTTGGAGGATAAGTAAAATGAATATATTTAAAAAATTCCCGTCAGTTTCAATACTCTTAGCTGGCGGACTTTGGGGGCTTACAGGGCTTTTTGTAAGAGCACTAAACAGCAAGGGGCTTGACAATATACAGCTTTTATTTTTCAGAAGCGTGGTTACCGCTGCAGTTATGTCGTTCTATCTTCTTATAAGCGATAAAAGTAAAATGAAGATAGCCCTAAAAGACTGGTGGTATTTCTTTGGAACAGGAATTTTGAGCTTCCTTCTTTTCGGATTTTGCTATTTTTATACAATCAGTCACGCATCAATGTCGGTTGCGGCAATTCTTCTTTATACTGCACCATTTTTCGTTATGATAATGGCATCAATCTTTTTTAAAGAAAAAATAACAGCAGCCAAAGTGATTGCACTTTTTATGGCTGCTGCAGGGTGCATTTTGATTTGCGGTACTGACCACAATATTACACTTACACCGTTCGTTATTTTTACAGGTGTTTCGTCAGGTTTTTGCTATGCTCTTTATAGTATTTTCGGCCGTGTGGCACTCAAAAAATATGACTCGCTAACCGTTACTGCATACACTTTCTTATTTGCTTCAATAGGAAGCCTCTTTATTGCAGATTTTAGGCAAATCCATTCGGTTATGAGCAAAAATCCTGAGACTATATTTCTTACTTTGGTATTTACCATTGTAAGCGCAGTTCTTCCTTATGTGTTTTATACAAAGGGTTTAAAATACACAGATGCCGGAAAGGCCTCGATTATGGCGACATTTGAGGCTGTTGTTGCCTCTTTAGCCGGAATAATCGCCTTCGGTGAAAGCATAACCATTATCGGCATCATTGGAATTATCCTCGTGCTTTCAGCAGTTGCTGTCCTGAATATGCGCACCAGAAAATAATCATTTTGTCAAAACTTCAATAGCCTTTTTAAGCTGCGTGTCTTCTGAAAGCTCAAGTTCTGAAATTGCTTTATCGGAATTAAGCTCCACTCTAATATCAGGCTCAATTCCTATTTCGTGAATACACACACCTGACGGTGTATAATATTTTGCGGTTGTTATCGAAATTCCCGAACCATCGGTAAAAGGATAGACAGTCTGTACTATTCCCTTTCCAAAGGTTTTCGTGCCGATAACAGTCGCTTTTTTATAATCCTTTAATGCTCCTGTTAAAATTTCAGATGCTGATGCACTTCCGCCGTTCACAAGCACCGCCATAGGCACATCAATTTCATTTTTGTCGGACTTTATTGTCATACGCTTTCCGCGTTTGTCCTCTGTATATGTTATTATACCCTCGGGAACAAGCAGGTCTGCAATTTCGCACACCACATTTAAATCACCGCCAGGATTATCCCTTAAATCGATTACCAAGCTCTTCATCTCTGCCACTTTAAGTGCCTCAAGATGCTCACAAAACTCATCATATGTCGTCTTTGAGTTTTTGCTTGCTTTGGACTCAAATCCCGTAATTCTAAGATACCCAACACCATCTTCTAACATCTCTGATTTTACACTTTTCTTGATGATTTCTTCCCTTGTTACAGTTATATCAAATCTTCCTTTTCCCTCTCTTTCAAGGGTAATTGTAATAGAGCTTCCAGCATCACCATTTTTAAGGTAAGTTGCTGCATCTGACAGGCGATTTGCTTCATAAACCTCACCGTCAATCGCACAAATCACATCGCCTGACCTCATTCCTGCCTTTTCAGCAGG
>JAZNNI010000066.1:0-11235 GCA_045580145.1 Clostridia bacterium | reverse complement strand
CTTTTTTAATTTTTTTTTAAAACTACTCAATGTAGCATTAAAATATTTTTAAATCAGCTTCCCTCTCTCACTACCCGTGAGACAGCTTGTTAATATTATCATATACCAACCGTTTTTGTCAATACTTTTTTGAAAAATTGTCATTGCGATTATTTAATACAGAGAATCTTCTTAATTATCTGTTTAATTTTCACAACTACATTCTTAATATTTTGCTTTCTTACCACTTTTATACAATATTTTTTATAGTCGCGGTCATCGCACGACACAAAAGTATCTTCACGATAGAAGCCAGTAGCAATAGCAAGAATATTTTTATTTTTAATACCACATTCACGAATCCATTGATTATCTCCGCACATAACATAACTGTCCTTTTTCACCCTGACAACCCGATGCAATACAAATTGACCATTTTCACGCAAATAAAGAGGCAAGTCATATTTTTTAAGCACGTCCGGTGCTTTTTTTAAAACAACCGTATCTATACCCTGTCTGAGCATCGGAAGCATACTGGTACCCCTCGGTGCAAAACGTACAGTTTTTCCGGCATTAATCTGCTCCTCCATAAAAGGCCACATTTCAGCAAGAGTTACATAATTTATGTTACTCATTTATAATCAACAACTTTCCGTCATTTAATTTTATCAAAAAATCAGTAATATCTTTTTTAGCAGTTTCCTCATCCACTTCATACTCAGTTAAAAGCTTTTCAAGCATTTCTTCCTTAGTTGCCCCATCTGCGAGTATCTTCCACAAAAAAGCTCCTGTTTCATTAACAGTAATCATTCCATTAAAATCAACAGCTTCATCGCCAACTGCTATAACAATGTAGTTTCCGGCAACCTGTCTTAAAATAAATCCATCTTTAATCTTCATATAAAAACCTCTTTTTAATTTTTTAACCGCCTATTCGGCAATCAAGTCCTGATTTTTTTGCAACTTCCAGTAATTTTTCCATCTTCTCCTGAGGAATCAAATCAAGAGATGCGAGGGTATATTCACGCCCCAAACCTGCATATTTATCCGCTCCTAACCTATGATACGGTAAAAGGTGTAAATTTTTCACACCCGGTAAGCTCTTTGCAAAATCAGCAATAGCTCTTATCTCCTGTTCAGTATCATTAAATGTAGGTATAACAGGAACTCTTATCGTAAGGTCAGAATGGTTTTCGGCAATTTTTCTTGCGTTCTCAAGAATTAACTCATTGGACTGCGAGCAAAAGGCCATATGCTTTTCATTATCAATATTTTTAATGTCCATAAGCACGTGATCAGTAACTTTAAGATACTCTTTTATTATATCCCACTCAGCAAATCCAGTCGTTTCAATAGCAGTTGAAATACCATTTGCTTTCGCGCCATACAAAAGTGCTGTTGCAAAACCCGGTTGACACAAGCATTCACCTCCTGAAAGTGTAAGTCCACCTCCTGAGCGCAAATAATAAGGCATATCTTTTTTAACTTCATCAAGAATTTCCTTTACAGTTACATCCTCGCCTACAATCTTATTTTTTCCAGCAAACTCCATTTCGTGTATATCAAACTTCTGACCTTCAGGATTGCAACACCATTTGCATCTTAAAGGACAACCCTTTAAAAATACTATGGTTCTTATTCCCGGTCCGTCATGAATGGAGTATTTTTGTATATCAAAAATTCTTCCTACTTTATTTAAGTAATTTTCCATATAAACCTACCTATCAAAACCCTTGTTCAGTTCTATTTATAATGTCATCCTGAAGTGAGCGTGAAAGTGTCGTAAACAGTGCCGAATATCCTGCAACACGGACAACAAGATTTTTATAATTTTCAGGATGCTTCTGTGCGTCTAAAAGTGTTTCGCGACTTACTACATTGAACTGCATATGCATACCCTTTTGGTCAAAGAATGCTCTTATATATGATGCGAAATTTTGCATACCTTCCATTCCGCTCAAAGCTGATGGATGGAATTTTTGGTTATAGAGCGTTCCATTTGAGGCAATTAGATGGTCAAGCTTTGAAACTGAATTTGCAGCCGCAGTAGGACCTTTAACATCTCGTCCCGAACACGGACCCACACCATCTGCAATCGGCGTTCCCGCAAGCCTTGCATCTGGTGTTGCACCGGTTTGCTGACCAAGCGGAACATTCGCAGATACAGGATAAAGCCCCGCCTGATACTGTCCGCCGCGTGGATTTTTATACTTCTCAACTTCCTTAGTATAAGTGTATGCCACTTCTCTTGCAAACAAATCAATTTCAGGAACATCATTTCCATACTTAGGAAGTGCCTCTATATCATTTTTTAGCTGTCCATACTTTTTCTTATCAGAAACAGAGCAGGGATTTTCGAGGGATTTCTTAAAAATACTCTCAATCTGTGCTTCTGTCACTTTCTTGCCCTGATTTGCAAGTTCTAAAACTGCTTTTGTAGTTACTCTTTTAGCGATGGCAGGGTCATAAGGTTCACCGAAGTTATTATCCATCGCTGCCTTAAAATCACATAAAGTGTATTTCTTATCTTCATATACAAGCTTTTTAACAGCATAGAGTGCATCTGTCATATTTGCGATACCAAAGCCCTGCGGGCCGGTAAAGTTATATACAGCGCCGCCTTCCTGTATACTTTTTCCTCTACTGATACAATCTTCCACCATTGAAGACTGGAAAGGAAGTGGACATCTCTCACTATGCGCAACATCGATAGCATTATCTGCATTTACCATAAGTCCGATATTATATGCCATCTGCTTTTTATAAGCATTAAAGAAATCATCAAAGGTCTTAAAATCAGACAATTCGCCTGTTTTTATACTCGCCTGTTCCCCATCGTCAACACCATTAGAAAATACAAGCTCTACAGGTCTGCACATATTGAAGAATGCAGCGTCATGCCATCCGTCAGTTTTAGCCATAATCTGCGGCTCAACGCAACCAATTATGTTATAATCCCTTGCTTCCTCAAGGGTTATTCCTCTTGACATCATAGACGGGATAATTACTTCATCATTGTAGTATGCCGGCAAGCCGACACCTGTTCTTGTAAGCTCGATAGATTTAATTAAGAACTCATTTGGTGTGCCGTTCCATATACGAACTGAGAAAGATGGTGCAGGAAGCTGTGTATGCATAGAAGCCTGAATACACATATACGAAAGATCATTAGTTGCATCTTTTCCTTCCCTATCCTGTCCACCGGCACAAAGGTTCTGGAAAAGGCTGTAGCCTGCAAAGCCTTCAGCAGATGCCGCATCTCGCACTTTATTCAAATCATTGAACTTGACCCATATACAATCGAGTAGCTCCTGCGCAAATTCAGGCTTAATTCTGCCTGCATCAAGATCAGCCTTATAAAACGGATACATATACTGGTCAAAACGTCCCGGTGAAATAGAGTGTCCGCTTGATTCTGTCTGCAATAGCATCTGCACAAACCAAAAGCTCTGGCAAGCCTCGTAGAAGTTAGAAGCACCATTTTCAGGTACGTTATTACAAGCCTCCGCAATCCACAAAAGCTCCTGTTTTCTTCTTGAATCCTTGCACTTATCTGCCATTTCACTTGCAAGCCGCGAATATCTCTTTGCATAATTTATTGCAGCCTCGGCACAGATTATAACAGATTCCAAAAACTCATTCTTTTTAGAATACTCTGCCATATATACCTTGCACTTTTCCATTTCGTCAAGTGCTTCGCGGATAATACCTTTAAATCCTATTTTCAAAACCTTTATGTAGTCAACTGTAATGTGACCTATACCATTGTAGAAATAGTTACCCGGTGTGAAAACATTATGCTTCATTGCACGCAAGGTTTCAGGTGCCATATATGAAAGAGCAAGGTCAGAATTGGTCTTTCCCTTCCAATAAGGGTATATTTTTC
This sequence comes from Clostridia bacterium, assembly GCA_045580145.1. Taxonomy (GTDB): domain Bacteria; phylum Bacillota; class Clostridia; order UBA1381; family UBA1381; genus UBA1738. The sequence continues at coordinate 7,370 of JAZNNI010000066.1, read as the reverse complement.
TTAAAATCTGTTTGCTTTCTTCTGAAATATAGAATGGGTCGGCACTCCTTGTTTCAACGGTATCAAGTTCACCTTCTAACCACTCATATGAATATTCAGGGAAAAGCTGGCAGCTTCTCGGTTTTTTTGTATTGCTACCGACAATAAGCTCATCATCTCTTATGACAATAGGAAGATTTTCGAGTATATGACGAAAAGCAAGCGCTCTTCTTTTAATAACAGGAAAATTTTCAGTTGCTTTATAGCTCTCTGTAATAAGCACAGCTCTCTCTGTTTCAATCTGAGGCATCTCTGCAAACAAATTATCAATAAGTCTGCGTATTCTATCCGTCATCGGTATTCCGCCACTTGTAAATTCAGCCATATCTCATCCCTCTTTTTCATTTATTTAAATTCAGTCTATACATCAAAACCATAGTTAGAATTATTATAACATATATAGTACAATAATTCAATAGGAATTTTATGTTTTTTTGTTTTTATTTGTTTTATTTTGATTTTGTTTGTGTTTTAAAAGGTAATTGACAATTTAAAGGTATATGTGATATGCTCTTTCTAAACAAAGGAGCGAGTAATTTATGAGAATCTTAGGTATAGACTACGGCGATGCCCGAGTAGGCGTTGCAGTAAGTGACATAATGGGCTGGACTGCGCAAGGTGTCGGAACATACAAAAACAAAGGCTATTCAAATCTGCTTCGTGACCTCACAGCCGTTTTAGATGAATACAATCCCGAAAAGATTGTCCTGGGACTTCCCAAAAATATGGACGGCAGTCTTGGTTTTCGTGCAGAGGCAACCTATGAATTTTCCGAAAAATTGAAAGAAATTTTTAAAGGGGAAATAATTTTCTGGGATGAGCGGCTGACAACTGTTGGCGCATCACGTTTTTTAAATGAAACAAATACACGCGGCAGATCAAGAAAAAATGTAATTGATACAGTTTCCGCGTGCTTAATCCTTGAAGGATACTTAAACAGTTTGAAAAAATAGTTGACAACCCTGCCCTGTTTATATTAAAATAAAATTATGGAATAAATTAATACATTCAAAACTATACTATTAAAGCGGTAAGGAGAAAAAAATGGACGAAAATATTTTAATTTTAGAAGACGATAACGGAAATCCGTGCGAATTTATGGTAATTGATGTTTACGAGTTCAATGATAACACATATTTTGCTATGGTTGAGGTAGTCGAAGGAAGCATCGAGGAATCTGACGAAGTAGTTATAATGAAGGTCATCGGTGATATTGAAGGCGATGATGCTGAGCTTGTAATGGTAGAAGATGAAAACGAGCTTCAGGCAGCCTTTGATGAATTCGTACGTCGCGACGAAGAAGCATACGAGGAATAATTTACCAATAAATTTTGCACAAAAGCTATTGATATTATCACTACTATGTGATAATATTGATTCGTAAGATAATTGCCCTGCAATTCACGTATAGAGCCTACATTTTTTACCAACACTTCTTATACGGGATTTCGGCTCTTTTTGCGGCGTATACGCCTCCTTTTCCTTATGGAACTGCCAGTGGACATATAATGCAAGAAGGAGATAACCCACCTGCGTTATGCAGGTAAGAAATCAGGTCTTGTCTACGGTCTGTGTGGGGTTTTTAAATTAATAAATTAAGACGGCACGAAAAGGCCGTCTTTTTTGTCGCAACTTTATGTTAACCACATACTATAAAGTATGGAGGTGAAAAAAATGAACGCGTGTATGTCTGTTATAAATTCAAGCAGTCGCACAATATCTGTTCATATTGATGACGAGCCTTTTTCCTTCCTTTTGCCAAGACAAAGAAGCAAATGTAAATACATTAATGCAGGAAGCATAGCTATAAAGATTTTTGACAGCCGCGAAAAACTCATTTTTGACAGCTGGCTATCTATAATGCCGGAAAATAGGCATCTGCTTGAGGTTTTTGATACAGATTTCAATTTTAAATCAGTTCCTCATCCCTAATTCTTTCAAGCACCTTTTTTTCTATACGTGAAACCTGAACCTGAGAAACTCCGACAATCGGTGCAATTTCCGCCTGTGTCTTGCCTTTGAAGTATCTCAGGACAAGCACCTGCCGCTCCCGCGGCTTTAACATTTTTAAAATATTTTGAACAGCGATTTTGTTGATTATCTTTTCTTCGCTGTCATCAGATTTTAATGTATCTGCAAATTCCTCATCCGAATCTGAATATATCTCTCTGTTTATGGAATCAGGCGGCGAAGTCGCCTCAAACGCCTCCACCAATTCCTCCGTACCAATTCCGCATTTTTGCGAAATTTCAAACAAGGTAGGCTCCCTGTTTAAAATCTTTGCCAACTCCTCCCTCGCTTGATATCCTTTATATGCGCTTTGTTTAAGTGTTCTTGATACCTTGATAAGTCCATCATCACGCAAAAATCTTCGTATTTCACCAATAATCATAGGTACTGCGTATGTAGAAAATTTTACATCGAATTTAAAATCAAAATTGTCGATAGCCTTTAATAGTCCCATCGTTCCTGTTTGTGCAAGGTCCTCTGCATCAACACCGTTTTTTGCAAATCTGGCTGCAATATTCCATACAAGTCCCATATTTTCCTCGCAAAGCCTGTCCCTTGCCGACAAATCACCATCTTTATATCTTTTTAGTAAAATTGAATTTTTGTCCATACCTTTGCCTACAATCCTATTGTCTTACTCATTTTTACTTGCGTTCCCTCTCCGATACGACTTTTCACCTCAACTCTATCCATAAAGCTTTCCATAATTGAAAATCCCATTCCCGACCTTTCACAGTCAGGCTTTCCTGTAAATAGCGGTTCACGCGCTTTTTCAACGTCAGCAATTCCCCAACCTTCGTCAGTTATCGTAAATTCAACCGTTCTGCCCCTGATTCTTCCCTCCAGTTTTATCATACCTACTGAATTTTCATAACCGTGAATTATTGCATTGGTGACAGCTTCAGAAACTGCTGTCTTAATTTCTGCAATTTCAGGCGCTGTCGGGTTAAGCGCCGCAGTAAATGCAGCCGCCACAATTCTCGCAAAGCTTTCATTTTCTGATTTATTTAAAAACTCAAGACACATTACATTATCCACTTTTCTTCTCCTTTCTACTTATCAAGAAAACGCAAAGCTTTTTCAAGATTCGGCGTTAGCTTAATAATTTTATCCACTGCAGACATCTCTAAAATCCTCAAAATTTGTGCATTCACACCAGAGGCAACTACGCGTCCACCCAAGGTACGCACCTTTTTATACCTGCCCATAATGACTCCAATTCCTGATGAATCCATAAATGTCAGCTCTGAAAAATCAAAAATAATGTTTATTGCGTTGCTTGAGCGCATTTTATTGTCAACTTCTTCTTTTACCTTGGCCGCCAAATGATGGTCAAGCTCTCCTTTAACCTTAACCAAAAGCGCCTTTTTATCTCCGAGCAGTTTTACTTCCACTTTTAAATCCTCCTTAGTTAATTAAAAATTTTATGCAAGCTCCATCCTGCTGACAGAAACCTCATATGCAGTTTTTTCAACAACCTCATCCTCTGAAATATGCTTTTGATAAACACGGGATTGTATTCTTCCCCATATTTTTATGTTGTCTCCCACACTTATGCTCTTTGAAAATCTTGCATTCCTTCCCCACGCTATTACAGGTATATAATCTGATTTATTATAGCTCCTATTGACAGCCAGCAGAATATCAGTAATCTCTCTGCCAAATGGTGTTGTTCTGTAAACCGGTTCTTTACATATAAAGCCATTCAGATAAAGCGAATTCGGATTTTTCTCCTCTGTTTTATCTGCGTAAGAAATGTCTTTTGCGAATACTGTCAGAATAAGTCTGTTGTCTCCGTTTTCATAGCTGTTGTATGACCTGAATTGCCCTACAACCTCGATTTCATCACCAATGTTTAGTGTAATATCGGGTAGGAGCCTGTCGGATACCATTACTCTGACATTATCGCTTATTCCAGACAGACGCGGTATAGAAAGTGTGAATGTGTAGAATTTTTCACCATAGATTTCGTGACTGAAAACAAGTTCATCCGAAACTGTACCTATTACCTCTGCCCGATTATTAGCAATATAGTTTTCCATCTTCTTATTCCTCCTCACTTCATAAATTATATTTATTCACTTTCCTCAAAGAATATTACTCTTTTGCTTGACAAATATTGAAAAAAATGCGATAATGTATTTTGAATTATTATGTTTATTATCAGGAGGAACACAGATGGAAGACAATAAAAATATAGCAAAAACCTATAATCCGTCCGAGTTTGAAGACAAGCTTTATAAAAACTGGGTGGAAAAAGGATACTTCCATGCAGAAGTGGACGAGAGCAAAGAGCCGTTTACTATAGTTATCCCGCCCCCAAATGTTACGGGACAACTTCATATGGGTCACGCACTCGACGAAACTTTGCAGGACATCTTAATTAGATATAAAAGAATGCAGGGCTACAACGCCCTTTGGATACCCGGAACCGACCACGCAGGAATCGCAACACAGATTAAGGTTGAAGAAAACCTGCGCGTTAATGAAGGTCTTACCCGTTATGACCTCGGAAGAGATGCATTCTTAGAGCGTGTTTGGGATTGGAAAAATCTCTACGGCGACAGAATTATTAATCAGCTTAAAAAAATAGGTTCTTCTTGTGATTGGGACAGAGAACGTTTTACAATGGACGAGGGATGTTCAAAGGCTGTCAGAGAAGTTTTTGTTAACCTCTATAACAAAGGACTTATCTATCAAGGCTCAAGAATTATCAACTGGTGTCCGCACTGTATCACAGCTCTTTCTGATGCTGAAGTTGAGCATGAGGAACAGGCAGGACATTTCTGGCATATCAAGTATCCTGTAAAGGATAGCGATGAATTTGTTATAATCGCAACAACACGTCCTGAAACAATGTTTGGCGATACTGCTGTTGCAGTAAATCCCGAAGACGAAAGATACAAGGATTTAGTAGGCAAAATGCTCGTTCTTCCACTTGTAGGCAGAGAAATCCCTGTTATAGCAGACGAATATGTTGACAAGGAATTCGGTACAGGTTGCGTTAAGATTACACCTGCTCACGACCCTAATGACTTTGAAGTAGGTCAGCGTCACAGCTTAGAGCAGATTAAGGTTATGAATGATGATGCCACAATGAATTCATACGCAGGTAAGTACGAAGGTATGGACCGTTATGAATGCAGAAAGGCAATGATAAAAGACCTTGAGATGCAAGGACTTTTGGTTAAGGTTGAAGACCACGCGCACAACGTAGGAACCTGTTATCGCTGCGGAACTACTGTTGAGCCTATTATTTCAAAACAGTGGTTCGTTAAGATGAAGCCTCTTGCAGAGCCTGCTATCAAGGCAGTTAAAGATGGTGACACACAGTTTGTACCAGAGCGTTTCTCAAAAACATATATGAATTGGATGGAAAACGTATTTGACTGGTGTATTTCACGTCAGCTCTGGTGGGGTCATAGAATTCCTGCCTTCTACTGTCAGGACTGCGGTGAAACAATCGTTTCAAAAGAAGATATAACTGTTTGTCCGCATTGTGGCGGCAAGGTTAAGCAGGATGAGGACGTACTTGATACTTGGTTCTCATCAGCTCTCTGGCCATTCTCAACACTCGGCTGGCCTGATAAGACCAAAGACCTTGACTACTTCTACCCTACCAGTGTTTTAGTAACAGGATATGACATCATTTTCTTCTGGGTATCAAGAATGATTTTCTCAGCCTTAGAGCACACAGGCAAAGCACCTTTTAAACACGTATTCATACACGGCTTAGTGCGTGACTCACAGGGCAGAAAAATGTCAAAATCTTTAGGTAACGGGATTGACCCTCTTGAGGTTATTGACCAGTATGGCGCTGACGCTCTCCGATTTACTCTCGCAACAGGTAACGCACCTGGTAACGATATGCGTTTTTACATGGAACGTGTTGAGGCAAGCCGTAACTTTGCAAACAAAATCTGGAATGCATCACGCTTTACACTTATGAACCTTGACATTACTGAAAACAAGCTTCCTGATTTTTCAGAGCTTCAGCTTGAGGATAAGTGGATTTTGTCAAAATACAATACAGTTGTTCGCCAAGTAACCGACAACCTCGACAATTTCGAACTTGGTGTTGCTGTTTCAAAGCTATACGATTTCATTTGGGATAACTTCTGTGACTGGTATATTGAGCTTGTAAAACCACGTCTTTTTGACAAGGAAAATCCGACAGCAAAGACAGCGCAGTATGTACTTACTTATGTACTTTCAAATACAATGAAGCTTCTGCATCCGTTTATGCCATTTATAACAGAAGAAATTTGGCAGCATCTTCCACACGAAGGTGAAAGCATAGTTATAAGCGATTATCCTAAGTTTTCTGCTGAGCTTTGTTTCCCAGAGGATGAAAAGAATATGGAGCTTATAATGGGTGCAATTTCTGCAATAAGAAACAGACGTAGCGAAATGAATGTTCCACCTTCTAAAAAAGCAAAGGTAATTCTTGTTACCGAAAAAGCGGACGTATTTGAAAAAGGTACAGCTTTCTTTGAAAAATTGGCATCAGCATCTGAAACGGTAATTACGAAAGATAAATCAAATATTGATTCAAATGCAGTGAATATAGTTGTTGAAGCTTGTGAAATTTTCATTCCTATGGGCGAGCTTGTTGATAAAGAAAAAGAGCTTGAAAGACTAAATAAAGAAAAAGTGAAATTAGAAGGCGAAATCAAGAGAGTTGAGGGAAAACTCAATAATCAGGGCTTCGTTGCAAAAGCTCCGCAAAAGGTTATCGACGAAGAAAGAGAAAAAGGCGTTAAGTATAAAGAAATGCTTGAAAAGGTGTTAAAGAGCATCGAAGATATGAATAACCTTAAATAATAAAAAGGACTGAACGAAAGTTCAGTCCTTTATTTTTTAATTAGAACTGCCAGTCTTTAACCTTTGTCAAAACTGAATGTCCTGTGAATTCAACTTCACCGAATAATCCTTTAACAAGATAATCAACTATTTCCTCTGTCGCACTGCAGTTCATTTCGATAATAGTTGGGTCTTGTGGCAAATATTCTGAAGCCCAGTAAGGAGAACAGTAGTTAATGAATAACTTTTTGTCCTTTTTGAATAGGTGTGATGCCCAGATATGAATGTGTGGTTCACTCCATTCAGAAGCATACTGTGCATTCAAGTTAAAGATTACAAGGTCATATTCTGCCGAAATCTTATCAACATCTTCCTGCCATACAACCCATGATGGTTCGTCATAAATATCTCTTCTGACATCCACCTTAATTCCTCTCTTTTCAAGTGCATTCTTCAAAAGATTTGATGATGTTCTATCGCCGAAAATATCTTTTTCTGTTGTATCAACAATCAATATC
>JAZNNI010000065.1:0-3016 GCA_045580145.1 Clostridia bacterium | reverse complement strand
TAAAGGATGAGATTGAAGAAAAATACGGATCGGTTGAAGCCTTTGAAGATCTTTATGAATTTGATGCGGCGCATATTTTTGGCAATCTTTCGCCTTACAAAAGCAACGCATATCTTAGGGATCTTAAGGCTCGCTATGACGAGCTTACTCCCGATCTTCTTCTGAATGAAGAATTCTTTTTCCCTGCAGCCGATCAAGATTGGTCAGAGGTCAGGCAAGCAATGGAGCATCATAGAAAACGCAATAGATTCTGTTATATGCAGACACCTGGTTTTTTTGAATTTTTTAACAAAGTGTTCGGTATCGAGAACCAGCTTATGTATTTGATACTGTACCGCGACGAACTTTCCGAGCTTTACTCCAGACAAGCTAATTGGATCATAGGGTATGCCGATTGTTGTCTTGAGATGGGGATAGATTGCGTGCATATTTCAGACGATTGGGGATCTCAGTGTGATCTGATGTTCAGCCCGGAGCTGTGGCGCGAGCTTATAAAGCCAAATCTTAAGCGTGTTATTGATCACGTGCATGCAAAGGGTGGGCTTATAAGTCTGCATTCGGATGGATGTATAAAGTCGGTAACTGATGACCTTGCGGAGCTTGGAATTGATATGCTGCATCCCTGGCAGGAAAGCGCGGGAATGTCATACGATGCATATCTTGAAAAATATGCGGATAAATTCGCGATTCTCGGCGGCGTTTGCGTACAAACGGCGCTGGGACTCGTATCGCAGGAGAAGTTGGAATCCGAGATACGCCGTGTGTTTGAGCTTCTTAAGGGGAAACGGTGGATCTGCTGTACGACCCATTTCGTACAGAATCATTGTTCCATTGAGGACTTGAAATTTGCATTTGATCTCATATATAAACTTGCGAGGGAATAACGCAAAAAGATTATTCCGATATCTTTTTCGGTGCGACGTGCCAAAAACCTTCTCGGACGAAGTTCGGGAAGGTGTTACTTTTTCACTTTTCACTCTTCACTTTTCACTAAATCCGTCCAAGAAGGTTTTTGGAAGTAATAAGTAATAGTGAATAGTGAAGAAGTATTTTGCAAGGCTTTGCCTTGCGCTTTTTACTTTTTAGTGATAAAATAATGACAAGAGGTGAAAGTGGTGAAAGAAAGTCCTTTAATGATAAAATCGAAAGCGTTCGCGCTTGATGTTATAAAAGTATGCAAGGAGTTAAGAGTAGCAAAGTGCGAGTCTGCACTAATTAATCAATTTTTACGTTCGGGAACAAGTATTGGAGCAAATATAAGAGAAGCTTTTTATGCTCACGGAAAAGCAGACTTTGTTGCAAAATTGCAAATTGCATTAAAAGAGTGCTCTGAAACTGAATATTGGATTGAGTTAATTCTAGAAAGCGGTTATTATAACGATAAAACTTTGCTTGATAAATGTACCGAGGTCAAGCGAATTTTAATCTCATCCATCAACACCGCTAAACAAAACACCGAAAAATAACGCTGGACTTTTGAAAATCTTTCGGTATAATCTGTTGTTTGAAAGGCGGCAGATTACATGGAATGCGACTTGAAAATACTGTATTTTGTTCGCGGTAAAATCATTATGGCTATGGCAGATTTGAGAAGAACGGGAGACAATTTTGAAATTTTGCAAATATTACAGAGAGCGCAACTCATTATTGAAAAGAAAATTTTTGATGCAGAATTTCCAAATAAGATAGAACAATATAAAAATTTGATTGTATAACAAAAGGAGCAATTATGAATTATCGGCAATTGATAGACGGAATGAAAAAATACAAGTCGACCGAAACAGATATATGCCGTCATTGTCTTGGTGTAGTGCCCGAACAAATAAATACAAATGTAGTTATTGCACCTTGGTGGGAACCGAAATCATTGGCGCTTCTTGGCGATGCGGAGTACTTGAGTGAGTCTCAGTTTTCTGCCATAAAAGTATGGAATGTAAAAAGCGAAATTTGTGATATAACCTACATAAAAACCGGCATTGGCGCACCTGTGTTTATGGATGCTCTTTTGGCCTTAGGCGTAACAAAATGCAAAAATATTATTTTTGTAGGTTCTGTTGGTTCTTTGGACGAAGATATAAGTATAGGAGATATTGTCATTCCTCAATATAGCATCTGTGGTGATGGTGCAAGCCGATACATTGCCTCAGATACACTAAGAAATAAAGACGTATTTGGGACAAAGGTAGAACCTGATAAGAACATATTTGATGTGATGTGCAGAATTACAGAAAATGTGTGTAATAAAAACAATGTGAAATTTCACATTGGCAGAGCATTTAGTATTGATTCGGTATTCGCTCAATATGCGCATATTGATGAGATTTTGAATATGGGCTGTAATGTTATCGAAATGGAGACGGCATCAGCCTTTAGAGCGGCACAAATTGCAAATTTAAAATTGGCGGCTATTTTTAGTGTATCGGATAATACTTTAACTAACAAATCGCTGATTAGCGGAAGAACTGAAAATGATATGAAGTATCGCAGATTCGTAAGAAACAACCTGTTCCCTGAAATTATCACAAAGGTATTTAGCGAAATGTCAACTGAAAAATGATTTTTAAGGAAATATCTTTTTCGGTGCTACGTGCCAAAAATAAAAACAGACACACAAAGTGTCTGTTTTTATTTTTGGCTATGAGATGCTATTTTAATCGCACACCCCTTTGGTTATGAGTTCGACGAGCGTGGCTCGTTGGGAGAAGCCGCCGAGTGCGTCCGGTGGACGAAACAACGAGGCGAGTTCTGCTCAGAGGTCAAAATCTGCAACAAGCGAAAGCGAGTGACTGCAGATTTTGGGAACCGCGAGCGGACAAGAGATTAAGTAATATAAAAAGATTATTAAGAAATAGAATTTAACTTTTTACCTTCGGGTTCCCGGAGGGAGTGGGAAACTGACGCGAGCGCTCGCAGTGCGAGGAGAAGCGAGGGGCAGTTTGGACGAGAAAAGGAGTATTGGCAAGCGCGCGAGCCAAGACGACTATTTCGAGGAAAGGGCCTTTCAAGTCCCACCCCC
>JAZNNI010000064.1:0-2885 GCA_045580145.1 Clostridia bacterium | reverse complement strand
CTGGGACCTGCAAAGGTTGCTGCCACACGCTCGTCACCCTCTTTAAAGCTAATGAGTTTGAAATCCCATTGGTCAAAAATTACACCGGAGAAAGTTCCGTAAAGGCCATCATCAAGAAAGTACCAAGGTTGACCGCCACGTTCAGTTACGCCGATAACGCTGGTAATGAGATTAACCGCAGTACCGCAAATGTAACGACCGGGTTCTGCCCAAATATCGATGCCGGGGAAATCCTCGTCAAGACGAGCGCTGATTTGCTTGAGCATTTCAGGCAAGTTGAATTTCATGGACGGTGTGGGAATGGGGAAGCCACCGCCAATATCAAGAATACGCAGGTCAAGACCTGCTTCTTTAGCTTCTTCAAAAACTTCGCGAGCAATATCCAACGCTTGCAGATAAGGATCTGCTAAAATGGTTTGGCTGCCAACGTGGAAAGCAATGCCTGCCATATCAAGACCAGCTTCTTTGCCTTTAAGCATCAATTCCACAGCGTTTTCCCTGCCAGCACCAAACTTTTTGTTTAAATCTACGTGAGCAGAAGAATTGTCGATGCGCAAACGCAAAAGTACGGTAGCACCGGGAAGCTCTTTTTGAATTTTAGCAATTTCGCTGGCACTATCAAAGGTCATTCTAGTTACACCGCAATCACGGCAAGCTTTGAAGCCAACGCCAGTTTTTACGGGGTTTGCATAAATAAAACGTTCGCCGGTAACACCCATTTCGCTCAAAGCACGGATTTCGCCAGCAGAAGCAACGTCAAAGGAAGAACCTAAATCAATCATGGTTCTTAAAATTTCCGGATGGGGGTTTGCCTTAATTGCGTAAAACACCTTTACGCGAGGCATATATTCTCTCAAACATTCATAGTTTGCTTTTACTTGATCCAAAGAAAGAACTAACAGCGGGGTACCGTATTCCTCTGCCAATTTTTCTACAGCAGTTTGATTGAGTTGGAAAACTTTATCTTTCTTCATATCCACTCTCCCCTTGCAATAGTATATTTTTTGTTGATATAAGTATACCACCGTCAACGAAAAGTACAATAGGAAAACGAAAATAAAAAGCGCTGCTCTTTGCAAGCAGCGCTAAACATTTCAAATTCCCAAAATCATTATTTTTTTGTTTTTGGGAATTAGAATTTAACTATTAGATAACCAATCCGCAATATCCACAATTCGAATGCCTTCATATTGGTATTCTTCGCATCTATTCCTCGCAATTAACATCTTAGGATAAGCATCTTTAATCTGAAGCAAAGGACCAACTTCCCGCTCAAAAGTTTTTTCTTCACTAATGTCATCAGATACTTGTATGTAAATTTTTTCGTTACGTTTAATGGCAACAAAATCTATTTCTTTTTTATACAAAACTCCAACATATACCTCATAACCCCTACGCAAAAGTTCAACAGCAACAATATTCTCTATAGTCCGACCTCGATTCATATTTTTCGTACCGAGTTTTGCATAACGGAAAGCATGGTCGCTAAGATAATATTTATCACTAGAAGCAAGATACTTCTTCCCCTGAATATCATATCGACGTATTTTATAAAACGCAAAAGCATTACATAAATATTCTATATAACTACCTACTGTTTTATGGTTAATCTTGTCTTTTTGATTTGTTAAAGAATCAGCAATATTTCTTGCAGATGTCAGGTTAGACGTGTTATCCATAAGAAAATCTACAATCTTATTCATCAGTATTGGATTTCGTATTTTATATTTCTGTTTTATATCACGAACTATAAGAGTATCAAAAACATCAGCAATATAATCATATTTATCTTCTTGATTCCTATACAAATATGAACCTGCCATTCCACCTTCCTTCAAATATCGATCGAAGGCAGAATAATTATCATCTAAATTATAGTATTTCAAAAATTCCTTAAAAGAAAAGGGGAACACCTTAATTTCGAAAGTTCTGCCAGTAAACAACGTAGCTAAATCTGAGCTTAATAAAAAAGCATTTGAACCAGTAATATAAATATCAAATTTTTCTAAAGCGTGGATATTATTTATAACAACTTCAAAATTCGGGCACATCTGAATTTCATCAATCAACACAAAATTCTCGCATCCTTTTTTGTAGGAAGTCTCTATGTACTCATTTAAAATATGATAATCTTTAAATTCTTCAAATTTAGTTAAATTATAGTTAATATGAATTATATTAACCTTTTCAACAGTACTTTCAATATATTCCTTAAACGATTCTAATAATTTAGACTTGCCACACCTTCTAACACCGGTAATAACTTTTATATCTGGTGTACCAATTAGATTTATCATTTTTTCAAGATATATATTTCTATCAATAAGCTTCATACTATCACCTACCTATAATCATTATAAAATTCCTATTTCCCAAAATCAAGATTTTTTATTTTTCGGGAAATAGGCAAGCACATAAAAAAGGCACCTCGAAAACGAGATGCCTTAATTTTTATTATGAAATTAGCGAATTACGTCGCAGCCCATGTATTTACGCAATACTTCCGGAACGATAACGCTACCATCAGCTTGTTGGTAGTTTTCCAAAATAGCAGCAACAGTTCTGCCAACTGCTACGCCACTGCCGTTGAGGGTGTGTACAAATTCCGGTTTTGCTTTCGCATCACGACGGAAACGAATGTTAGCACGACGAGCTTGGAAATCCAAGAAGTTGGAGCAGGAAGAAATTTCACGGTAGCAGTTTGCTGCCGGCAGCCATACTTCCAAGTCATAAGTAGTTGCAGAGCTAAAGCCCAGGTCGCCGGTGCACAGACGAACTACACGATAGGGCAAGCCCAAAAGTTGCAGTACTTCTTCTGCGTCGAGGGTGAGTCTTTCAAGTTCATCCCAAGATTCTTCCGGTTTGGTGAATTTAACCAATTCAAC
>JAZNNI010000063.1:0-1565 GCA_045580145.1 Clostridia bacterium | reverse complement strand
AAGTTTTAAAGTTTATTTGCTCTGTGTTCAATGCTCGAAGCTCAAAGCAAAACCCTAAACTAAAATAAGTCAGTCGGTTTATCACTGAAAAATCATGTTGTCCAAGAAAATAATTTTTTGTTAAAAAAGATTAACTTTATTTCTCTTGACAGAGAGAAGGAAAGACTGTATCTTTGCAAAGTAACTTTAAATACAAAATTTATGACAAAGAAACAAGCATTACAATTATTTGAGCAGAAGAAAGTCCGCACAATCTGGGACGAGGAACAAGAAAAATGGTATTTCGCAATCGTTGATGTTGTCGCTGTTTTGACAGAACAAGATGATTATCTGAAATCTCGTAAATACTGGAACAAACTAAAACAACGTTTAAAAGAGGAAGGAAATGAAACGGTGACAAATTGTCACCAGTTCAAATTGCAAGCAGCTGACGGTAAGATGCGACTGACGGATGTCGCTGATACCGAACAACTATTCCGTCTGATTCAATCGATTCCATCACCTAAGGCAGAACCTTTCAAGATATGGATGTCGCAAGTGGCAAGCACTCGCATCGATCAGATGCAAGACCCGGAACTGTCGATAGAACAAGCGATGCTCGACTATAAACGCCTTGGTTATTCAGACTCGTGGATAAACCAACGGCTGAAAAGCATAGAGATACGCAAGGAACTAACTGACGAATGGAATCGTACAGGAGTCGAGGAAGCTTATCAATATGCAACGCTTACGGATATTATCACCAAAGAATGGAGCGGATACAAGACGAAAGAATACAAACAATTCAAAGGATTGAAAAAGGAAAGTCTCCGTGATAATATGACTAATGTAGAGCTGGCGCTGAATATATTGGCAGAAGCATCAACGACGGAAATATCCAAGGAGAAAGACCCTTCAGGATTTGAAGAAAGCAAGGTGGTTGCAAAAGAAGGAGGAGAAGTCGCAAAAATTGCCAGAGAACAATTAGAATCCAAAATAGGGAAATCCGTCATATCGTCCAAAAATGCAAAAGACATAATACACTTGCCGGATAAGTAATCTTTTTAAATCTGAGAATCTGAGAATAGTCAATAGTCAATAGACAACAGACAACAGACTTTGTCCACATTATTTGTTTAAAGTTTAAGACTTAAAGTTAGGAAATAAAAGTCGCAGTTCCTCAGAGTCATAAAGACCGTCACCTTATGACTTTGCGACCTTGCGACTCTGCGACCTTGCGACCTTAAACTTTCAATTCGTCATTAGCCAATAATTACATTTTTATATTCCCCGAAATCTTAAGTCAAAGCCGTCACCCTGCCGCCTCGGATAAATAGCGTTAAGAAATTATGAGACTGGAGCGTAAAGAACAAAAAGCTGTTTGAGCGAGTAGAGACGCATCAAAATTCTTGCAGTAATTTGCTGTTTCATAATGTTGTTTTAGGATTAAAGAATTTTGATACGTCTGTACAATTTTGTTTAGCGAAAGATTATTCGATGAAAACCCTCGGGGTACGCATTGACGAAGTCAGGAACTTATTTATAAGTGTATATTTTTTTACATTTTCCACACTATTCCACACTTT
>JAZNNI010000062.1:0-4050 GCA_045580145.1 Clostridia bacterium | reverse complement strand
GTATGTTATTGGTCAGGAAAGAGCTAAAAAAAGCCTTGCTGTAGCTGTTTATAACCATTATAAAAGAATTAATTCAAAGGTAGATACGGAGGGTGTGGAGCTTCAGAAAAGTAACATTCTTCTCATTGGCCCTACTGGAAGCGGAAAAACACTTCTTGCACAGTCCCTTGCAAAAATGCTTCAGGTGCCGTTTGCCATTGCTGACGCTACGAGCCTCACAGAAGCAGGCTATGTGGGTGAAGATGTTGAAAATATTCTCTTAAAACTTATTCAGGCGGCTGATTATGACATCAAGAAGGCAGAACGCGGAATTATATATATTGATGAAATTGATAAAATCACCAAAAAGAGCGAGAATGTGTCAATCACCCGTGATGTAAGCGGTGAAGGCGTTCAGCAGGCACTTCTTAAAATTCTTGAAGGCACTGTTGCCTCTGTTCCTCCGCAGGGTGGAAGAAAGCATCCGCATCAGGAGTTTTATCAGATTGATACAAGTAATATCCTCTTCATTTGCGGCGGTGCTTTTTCCGGACTTGATAAAATTATTGAAAAACGTATCGGTAAGCAGGGCGTAGGCTTTGGTGCTGAGGTGAAGAGTAAAAAGAACCGTGATGTTGGTGAAAGCTTTAAATTTGTTGAGCCTCAGGATTTACTTAAGTTTGGTCTTATTCCCGAGCTTGTAGGCCGTGTTCCCGTATTGGTAACACTCGACTCTCTTGATGAGGCTGCTCTGGTAAATATTCTTACCGAGCCTAAAAATGCTCTTATAAAGCAGTATAAAAAGCTTTTTGAAATGGACGGAGTTGAGCTTGAAATAACAAAAGACGCTCTTTTGTATATCGCGAAAAATGCGATAGAAAGGGAAACGGGAGCGAGAGGCCTTCGTGCAATTGTTGAAAAAACACTTTCAGATGCAATGTACGAGATTCCGTCCGATAAGGATATTGTTAAGGCTATATTTACCAAAGAAACTTTTGAAGGAGAAAAACCGAAATTCATTCGTAAAAGTGAATTGACGGCATAGGCATAAATGAAATGACGTATAAAACCACTGCAGTATGCTGCTATATAGGATATGTTACACAGGCTGTTGTAATTAATTTTGCACCGCTTCTTTTTGTTGTGTTTCATAAAAGCTATAATATAAGCTATGCTCTTATCGGCACGCTTGTCTTTATTAATTTTCTGACGCAGATGCTTGTTGACGTTTTGTCTGTTTTCATGGTTGATAAAATAGGACTCAGGCGTGCTGCAGTTTCAGCACATTTCTGCTGTGCTGCAGGCTTTGCTCTTTTTCCTGTACTGCCTGCGGTTTTGCCTGATGCTTATACGGGCATATGCATAGCAACTATTCTTTATTCAATCGGTGCAGGTTTAAT
The DNA here is from genome assembly GCA_045580145.1 of Clostridia bacterium. Taxonomy (GTDB): domain Bacteria; phylum Bacillota; class Clostridia; order UBA1381; family UBA1381; genus UBA1738. The sequence continues at coordinate 2,671 of JAZNNI010000062.1, read as the reverse complement.
TGAGGTTGTTATAAATCCTATTTCAGCCTCGCTTCCGCAAAAGAATGAAGGAAGCCTTATTTTTACTCATTCATTTTATTCGTGGGGGCAGCTTACAGTTGTGCTTTTATCAACTCTCTTTTTGCGTGTGTTCGGAGAGAATTCATGGATTTTTATTGCTCCTTTATGGGGGATTATCCCGCTGGTGAACGGAATTATGTTTACAAAAGTGCCTATGACCTTGCCGGCGGTGGAAGAAAAAAGAGAAAAAGCAGGAGCTGTTATAAGTAACAAGGTCTTTATATGTATTCTTGTCCTCATGATTGCCGCAGGCGGTGCCGAGCTTGCCATGTCTCAATGGGCATCAACCTTTGCACAAAATGCACTTGGGGTTGATAAAACTTTAGGAGATATCCTCGGTCCTTGCCTTTTCGCACTTTTTATGGGGATAGGGAGAACGGTGCATGGTGCATGGGGCGAAAAGCTTAATTATGAGCTTCACATGTATTTAAACAGCGTTTTGTGCATCTTATGCTATGTAACAGCGGTTTTTTCAAAAAATCCTTATATAGCACTCGCAGGGTGCTCAATTTGCGGATATGCGGTAAGCATTATGTGGCCCGGAGTTGTTTCTCTTGTGGCACAGAAATTTCCGAACGGAAGCCGATCTCTTTACGGACTGATAGCAATTTTCGGAGATGTGGGCTGCTCGATTGCGCCTTTTATCACGGGGCTTGTAGCATCGGCAGTAAGTCTTAAGGCGGGGCTTCTGGTGAATGTTATTTTCCCGCTTATGTTTATAATTGTTTTTAAAATGGTGAAAAAATTTTCAGAATGTGCCTGAAACAGGAAAGTAAAAAGGGGCTGTCTCACTAAAAAAGTGAGGCAGCCCTAAATTTTTGCACACAAAAAGCCGCCAAAGTATAGAAACTTAGCGGCATTTGTGGTATAATTTAAGTATGACCAAACACTCAAAAATACTAGTTGATTATACAACAAAAACTAGAAATTTTCAACTGGTTTTCCCAATTAATTTTGAAATTAATATTCCGGCAGATGATTCGGTACGCTTGCTAAGCAATGTATTGGAGGAAATTGATTACACTGAGTTGTATGGTGCGTATTCTCGAAAAGAGAAAAATACTGCAGTGTCACCGAAGAATCTTTTTAAAATCCTTGTGTACGCATATATGAATAACATATATTCATCAAGACAAATTGAAACTGCGTGCAAAAGAGATATTAACTTTATGTATCTTTTGGAAGGTGCAAAAGCACCCGACCACAATACAATAGCACGATTCAGAAGCTCAAGGCTTAAAAATGTTGTAGATGGTTTGTTTGATCAGGTTGTGCATCTGCTTAAAGATTACGGAGAATTGTCCTGTGAAAATCTATTTGTAGATGGTACAAAGATAGAAGCAAATGCAAATAAATATACTTTTGTGTGGAAAAAATCCATACTAAAGAATCAGGCAAAATTACAAGAGAAAATGCACAAAGAATTGCCCGGACTTCTTGCTAAGTATGAATTTAAAATGTATCTGGCAGAGGAAATCAAGGCTAAACGGTTAAAAAAATTCATTGGCAAGTTGGATAAAATCAAAGCAATTTCCAACATTGAATTTTCTAATGGAAAAGGCAAACACAAAACAGCTTTTCAAAGAGATTACGAACTTCTTTCAGATTGGTATGAACGTGAGAAAAAGTATGAGTACTATCTTCGCAGAATGAAAGACAGAAACAGTCTTTCCAAAACAGATGAAAGTGCAACCTTTATGCATCTGAAAGAAGATCATATGAGAAACTCCCAACTTAAACCTGCATACAATATTCAAATTGCAGTTGATGCGGAATACATAGTTGCTGCGGAAATATTTAACGATAGAACAGATGTCAATACATTTGTACCTTTTATGGAAAAGATAAAGAATCAGCTTGGTATTAAATATATGTATCCAACTGCAGATGCAGGGTATGAAAGCGAAGAAAACTATACATATTTTGAAAGCAACGGGCAAAAACCTTGCATTAAGCCTGCTAATTATGAACAGACAAAAACAAGAAAGTACAAAAACGACATAGGCAGAGCAGAAAATATGCAATATGATGAAAAATCAGATACATACACCTGTCATTACGGTAGAAATCTTGTTAATGTTGGTATGAGGAAATCCAAAACATCAAGTGGATATATATCAGAAAAAACTATGTATCAATGTGAAAGTTGTAAAGGATGCCCATACAAAGCACAATGCATAAAGCATAACGCAAGGTGCAATACACCGCTTGAAGAAAGAACCAAGCGATTTGAATTATCCAAAACATTTAAGAAGCAAAGAGAAGAAATGCTTGAAAGAATCAACACAAAGCAAGGAATATTGCTTAGAATAAATCGTTCGATACAGGTTGAAGGTGCCTTTGGAGTTCTGAAAGAAGATATGGGATTTCGACGATTTCTGACAAGGGGAACGGCTAATGTCAGAACGGAAATTCTTGTTCTTTGTCTGGCATACAACATACAAAAATTGCACAACAAGACGGTAGCCAATCGTCAGGGGCAATTTTTGCATGAGATAAAAGCGGCGTAAAACCCAAAAAGGCAAATCAAAAAGCTCGTAAAACAGCGAGCTTAGTTTTGTGTGCCAAAAATTTGAAGAATTTCTAAAAAACATACACATTTTAGGCAGAA
>JAZNNI010000061.1:0-2798 GCA_045580145.1 Clostridia bacterium | reverse complement strand
ATCACCGAGTTCACAATGCCCGAATTTCATAACGTGATCGCTTTTGGACCCGGTCACGGTATCTGCACAAAGGATGGGCTTCTGATCGTTCCCGTGTGGATGGTTCCTAAGAGCGCGAACGTCCCTCTAAAGGCTCATTGGCCTTCTGTAATTTCTACATTTTGCAGTAAGGATAACGGCGAAACCTGGTTTATGGGTGAGATCATTAAAGGCTTTGGCGGCATACATTACCCAAGCGTTTTGTATCCAAACGAAACCGTTGCCTGCGAGACCTCGGACGGAAGAATAATGCTGAACATTCGTTCGTTTTTGCATTACCGCTCGATCTCTTACAGTGATAGCGGATACGGCGGATGGTCGAAAATGGAAGCCCGCAAGGAGCTTGTCGATCCAATATGCTTCGGAAGCGTTATAAAATACGACGGCCTTGACGGAAAATACGCTCTGCTCATGGTGAACTGCGCCGATGAGCACGACCGCAAGAATATCACCCTGCGCGTAAGCTTTGACGACGGAAAGAGCTGGAGCATAAAGCGCACCATTGATGCCGATCGCGGCGGTTACGTCGATATAGCCGCGGATGAAAAAAACGGTCTCATCTACGTTCTCTACGAGGAAAAATTTGGACAGACGGTGTATCTTGCAAAAATGAATCCCGAGTGGATCTTGTGAAAATAAAAAAAGACTTTCCTTATAAAGGTGTGCAAAATTAGCGGAGAATTTATAGTCAGTTGATTAATAATTGCCCTGCTGTAAACAAATATGTAACCCCGACAGATTTTTTATGTCTGTCGGGGCTTACGTTATTTTATAATATCTATGTTACTTTCGTTTATAATCACACCTTGTCCGTCATTTAATCGAATTACTTCACGATTAAGTGTATGTTCATATTGAGCACATTTTTCCTCAAAACCTGTGTATTTCTTTAAGAATTTACTGTAATGCGGAAGTATGCAAATATCTGTAAAATTGCACGCAGATAAATCTTTTAGTCCTACAATGTTCATCTCGGGAGAGTAAAGATCTATCAAATCAAGAGAAGGTGTAAGAACCAGTGCGCCTGCACTACATCCTATCAAATACCTATTTTGTGCGAAGTATTTTAACACATCAAAAAAACAATTTTTTTGTATTGAGTTCAATAGATAGTACGGATTGCCTCCTATTAATTCTACCACGTCATATTGCATAAGCTCTGTTGGTAATTGATTGTCAAAGTCAAAGCATTCAACAGACAGCCCAAGCATTCTTAATTCGTTTGTTAATCTTTCAACATGATAGTTTTTTTCTTTATATTCGTTATCAGCAGTAACAACAAGAGCAGCCTTACCTGCTTTGATGTATGTTTTTACTCTGCCCATTAATTCATTACTTGATAAACCATTTGAAGTTAGTAAAATCATTTGATACCTCTTTTATCGCAAGTTTCGCCTTTGTATTACAAAAGGATTCGGGCAAAGCCCACGCCCCTAAAGATGCACGAGTGCGTCTAGAGGCTCCCTCCGGGAGGGAGCTGGGTATGTTATAATACGAAGTGCAACACCATCGTAAAATAAAGATTAAACAATAGAATAATGAATTTGTATTTTTGAGAGAAAGGCGTAGCCTTGAACGAAAAAATACAAATTCGGGCAAAAGGATAGACTTCATGCCTTCCAAGGTGTAAAATGTAGTTACCACACAAACATTTTGAACGGAGGTTAGCATGAAGCCCTACAAACATTTTACCACAGAAGAACGAAAATGTCTACAACAATTTTTATCAGAAGGATTAAGTTTTCGCCAAATAGCAGATCTTCTTGAAAGAAGGCCATCTACTATTAGCCGTGAAGTTAATAGAAACAAAGCCAAATATAAACCCAAAGGAAAAATTGATAACAAATATTGGTATCATCATTGGCGTGCTCAAAATCTGTATATACGTCGTAGACGTGAGCAAAAGCGTTTTGTCTTGCAACCCAATACACCTGAATGGGATTTTATTGTTAACCATTTAAAGCAATATTGGACGCCTGAACAGATATGCGGACGTTGGGAGCTGCTTTATCCTGAACGCAAAAAACTTTGTGTTGCTACAATTTACAGAGCGATTAAAGCCAAAAGATTGCCGGAAATAACCGCAAAGAACAACCTTCGCCGCAGAGATAAACACAGATGTCATCAAAACTCTAATTACAATACAATTCATCCCGACCGTATTATTCCCGAATGGCTTGATGTGATCAAACAACGCGCCCGAATAGGTGATTGGGAAGGCGATACCGTATACGGTGGAGTAGGAAAAGGGTTGCTTGTGACGCTGGTAGATAGGAAAACTCGGTTTCTTTGTGCAGGGCTTATCCATAGCCGTTCTTCTACAGAAACAAGAGAAATGATTGAATTATTGCTTAAAGATAAGCCTGTGAAAAGTATATCTTTAGATAATGGTTCAGAGTTTTCTGAGTTTAGAGAGTTAGAGAAAACACTGAATACCGAGGTGTATTTTGCGGAACCACATAAACCTTGGCAACGCGGAACCAATGAAAACACCAACGATATTTTAAGGTTTTTCTTCCCGAAAGGCTACAATTTTCATTCTTTGGATAATGAAATTTTGCAAAATATTGTTTTATCTATTAATCTGAGACCTAAAAAATGCTTGGGGTGGCGTTCACCTTTTGAAGCATTTTTTGGTGTTGCACTTGCTTGACAATCTGCCCTGTCACCGAAGGTGACTGAGGGATTGTTTTGCTTTCTTCTATGATTTTACAATCCCTCCGTCTCGCTTACGTGAGCCACCTCCCTTTACACAAGGG
>JAZNNI010000060.1:0-1731 GCA_045580145.1 Clostridia bacterium | reverse complement strand
TGGCGGAGGTTATGTGGAAACACTTTTTCTTTAGACACTCCGGCACTTTCACACAATTGTTTCATCGATTTCCATATCGAGTGCCTATCCACAGGTTGACCTTTTCTTGTTACAAATACACTGCCTGAAGTGATATGCTTTTCCTTTATATATTTTTTTAGAAGAACACACAACTCTTTCGGCAAGATTATCATTCGAATTTTACCTTTCAACCTAACCTGGGCCTGTCCTGTCATCACAGAATTTACATCCACATATTTTAATTCACTTACACGAATCCCCGTGGCACATATCGTCTGCATGATGAGGTAGAGCCTTTCATTCTTTTTACTCTTTGCCGCTTTGAGAAGTCTTTCGTATTCAGCTTTTGTAAGCTCTTTTTCACTCTGACAAAAGATTTGTCGTTGCACTTTTAAGTTCTTCACCTTGAGGTCATATCTTTCAATGTAATTGAAGTATCCATTGAGCGAAGACAGTACAGAGTTTACACTTGCAGGTGCATATTGCTGTACCAATATGTTTTTGTATTCAAGTACAAGTGTCTTTGTAATTTCTCTGCCGTCTGACCATTCTGCGAATGTATTTATGTCACGAATATATTTTTCAATGGTGACGGAACTTTTTTCTTCCTCGACTAAATAATTTTTGTATTCTTCAATAGTGCGTTTAGTAATTTCATTCATTTTTTAACAACTCCTTTTCAAATATTATATACCGAATATTTTTTTCGAATACTGTTTTGAAAATTTGTTGTCAATGTTTCAGCTTATTAATTTCAAAAGGCGATTGCTAATTCACAAACGGAATTAACAATCGCCTTAAGTCATTTGTATGCTTTGCCATATTTTTTCACCTCCTTGCGAGACAAAGCATACCACAACAACCCTCACAAGTCTACGAAGGAAATGCTGCCATGTGTCTTTTTCAAAAATTTCAACTCTAACTATTTTTAGAGCTTTTTTGAAAAAGAATTTTATGGCAGCGGAAATCAAAGTCACTCATTCGAATTTCTTTTTGCAGAAGGGAATGTAATTGCTCCGTTAATCTTTTTGACCTCGTTGGTACATTCAACGTGAAGGTCATTAAGTTCTTCCCATTCAATATCAAATTCATTTGCGAGCACATGAGCGATTTTTGCAGACTCTACAGCAGATTTAAACATCTGTCTGCCGATTCTGTTCTCGAGATTTGATAGCATGGCTTCCATTCTGCCGAGGATTTTATCGTTGATATATTCCTCAGAATCCTTTACCTTCAAATACTCGTTATAGAATTCAAGAGCCTTTGTCACATACTCAGTCCGGGTGAGTATTTCACGGCCTCTCATACGATTGCTTTCGCATCTTTTATAGAGGTCATTTTCAAGCCATAGACTGATATGGTGTCTATTTTCTTGTCTTCCCATTGATTTTCCTCCTTTCTTAATATTTTTTGATTTATCACACGAACAAACCGCATCAAACGGCGGTTTATCCGTACTTAGCACACAAATTCTATTAAATCGTAAAAAACGCAGCACCAAGATTTCACACGATTTTAATGCGTTACAATGCGGAATTTCTCGATTCTGTCACACAAAACAGCACCAACCCTCCTCGAACAGCACCTGTTTTAAAAGCCCCGAACGGCACTGCCGGTCGGTGTTTAACCGCACTGGGGCATTTCAAATGCACCAGTGCTTTTTCCTGCTTCATTTTATTCTTTTGACTTTCGTTCAAAAAGGGGCGCCCC
>JAZNNI010000059.1:0-3147 GCA_045580145.1 Clostridia bacterium | reverse complement strand
GATATAAATGCGATTAAGGTTATCCCGACTGTTTGTCAAGGATATAATGACCTTGCATGGAATGGATTTACTCACGGCGGATACATAACACCAAAGCACTTTAAGGAAACACTTGAGTGGGTAAGAGACGATTTTCTAAAGAGTGAAATCACAAGCGGTGATATTGAGAATATGGTTCTTCTTGATAACTGGAATGAGTACGGAGAAGGACACTTCTTCTGTCCTGCAGAGCTTTACGGCTTTGAGTATCTTGATGCGATAAGGGAAGTGTTTACAGATAATCAGCCGCACGAGGACGTTCGTCCGACAGAAGAACAACAAGACCGCTTGCAGACACTTTATCCTAAGGGCAGAAAAGCGCTTAAAGTAACGGTTGCAAGACCGAACAGAAACGGCAAGCCTGTAAAGACTTGGAACTTTGCTAATCCTGAGGATGCTAAACAGTGGACAGCATCAAAGGGTCTTGATAATGTACGAATTGAAGATGGAATGCTGGCAGGCGATATAACCGACCCAAGTGGTTATATAGAACTGAATGTTCCATTTGAAATGGATTGTAAGAATGTTGCATATATCCGCACAAAAATCAAGGTTTCAGATAGTATCAATATGTACTATACCTATGACTATATTACTAAAGCTGATGGAGAATGGAATAAGGAAAAGAGTGTAAGCAACTTCGTAACGGAAGCAACTGTCGAGGAATGTTATGTTGAAACGTATAACAAAAAATCTTGGCAGGATGTTGTTACAGGACTCAGATTCCACCCATGCGTATCAACCGGTAAATTTTATATAGAGTCAATCGAGCTTGTTGCATATGATGTTAAGCCAACAAGGATTTATGCCGGCGGTGAAGAACGTAGATTCTTTATAGAACCGATTGTTGAAAACGGAGTAGTGCTTGCATCGCTTAATAACATCCGTGACTTGACAGGTGTTTATACAAAGTGGAACTATGATGATAACACTATGTTCGTGGCAAACGATAAGTTTGAAATGACATTTACATTCGGCAGTAATATTGCCTTAGTAAATGGCAAGAAAGAAAAGCTTGCAGCGGCACCTGTTTTAAAAGACAGAGTAGCATATATGCCTATTGAGTTTATCTGTGAAAAGGTGGGCGTAAAAACAAAATATGTTCCTGAAGAAAAAGGAATTCTATTTCCTTTGATTCGGTAAAAGTATATTAAGGAGATTAATATTATGAAAGCAAAAACCCCAAAAATATTATTAGATGAAGTGTTTACGTTTGGCGTAGATGCAGCCAGCTGGGAGGTCGATGACAGAGGCGGTAAGGTTACTTCAATCGGACACCTATGTAATGTATTTTTCAATAATGACAATCCGTTTCCAATTCGTCTTTGGAAGGAGGTTAAGGAGCAGACCGAGGGTAAGGTAACTTTTGAGTTCCGATTCAGAGTAAAAAAACGTGCCGACGGCTTTAGATTTGAACTCAAAAATGGCAAATCAAGAGTTTTAAGTATGGTACTTGTAGGAGAAAATCTCTGCTTTGATGACAATGGAAAGCTTGTTCCTGTACTGGAAGTTGAAGATAATGTTATCTATGCATATAAGGCGATAGTTGACCTTGATGAAAAACAGGCAAGAATTTCTGTAAATGGAAAAGACTACGGATTTTATGCGCTGACTGATAGCGAGGGCAAGTTTGACACAATTGAGCTTACATCTCCAACAAGCGAGCCATCAGAAATACATTTTTATTATATAAGACTTTACAGGGACTATGTATTATATGAAAAGTTTGCGAGCTGCTCACCGAGAAGACTTCCATATGATTGGAAATTAGAGGGTGCGCTTCAAAGTGATGCTTATGTTGAATACTTGAAAGGATATGATGCGTACGATAGTCATGTTTTAACTATTGCAGACGGTCTTCGCGCACCTACACCTACAATAGTTTCAAAATCATTTGATAGTGTGGAAGGGAAATTGGTATTTGAATTCAACTTCAATCTTGCAAACCCAGAGCAGAAAAAAGAAGGTATTGGGTTCTCACTAATGTCAGGTGACAAGGAAGCTGTAACCCTTCGTGCAAAACTTTCCGGAATATATGATGGTGACAGACTTTTAAAAAAGTATAACCCGAATGTATGGCAGAGAGTTAAAATTATAGCTGACCTTGATAATCACGAGGCAGAGTTTATTGTAAACAACAATAAGCTTGGCAAAGTTGCAATTCCTGAAAATATCAATTCTGTGGATGGTGTGCAGTTTAAGACAAAGGGAACAGAGTGGGCAAACTGCCAGATTGATGATATAAAGGTTTATGCAGTTGCAGAGCCACCGAAGGATTATCCGGCGCCTCCTGTAAAACCTAAAACTAAATATAAAATAGGTATGCAGACCTGCTTCTTGTGGGAGGAAGGAAAAAGTCCTGGATGGGATAAGATTGAGTGTCACCCTGAAAGAAAGACATACCTTGGTTTCTATGACGACAGGATTTGTCCTGAAAAGGCAGACTGGGAAATCAAGTGGATGGCAGAACACGGTATTACATATATACTGCCTTGCTGGTATCCGGCAGATGGTTACTGCGGCGGCCCTGTGAGAGAAGCAAGCCTTTATGAAGATTATTTCAATGCAAGATACTCAAACGATATGAAGATGGCACTTCAGGTTTGCGGAATTGGTAATATCGGAATGAGAGACTTTAAGGACTACTTGGTTCCTTTCTGGGTAGAAAACTTCTTTACTGCCCCAAACTGTATGCTTGTCAACAACAAGCCGATGATTTCATTCTTTGCAGGTCTTGAAGGAAACTTTGGAAGTCCTGAAGGTGTACGCGAGGCTTTTAAGGTAATGGACGATGCTTGCAAAGAGGCAGGCTTTGACGGAGTGTTTGTAATCGGCAATGAACAGCACAGAACACCATACCAGCTTCAGCATACTGCAAGCTGCGGCTTTGACGCTATTTACTCATATGCTTGGGGAAGAACCTGTCATATTGAAAATGTGCAGATTGATATAATGAAAGCACAGCGTGATATAAATGCGATTAAGGTTATCCCGACTGTTTGTCAAGGATATAATGACCTTGCATGGAATGGATTTACTCACGGCGGATACATAACACCAAAGCACTTTAAGGAAACACTTGAGTGGGTAAGAGACGATTTTCTAAAG
>JAZNNI010000058.1:0-1745 GCA_045580145.1 Clostridia bacterium | reverse complement strand
CAAAAAGAAAGACACGCGAGAGCGTGTCTTTTCTTTTTCAACTAAGTATCTCTTGCGGCACGTGAAACACACCTTCGGTGTGTGAAGTGATGCTATGCATTGTAAAGCGCCTGCGGGCGTGTGTGACACACTTAACATCGTTTTGTGCGAAGCACAAAACTTTATTATGCAAACGTCATAACGTCACATCGGCAAAGCCGAAACTTCACTAACCCTTGAATCTCCACCGCTTTTATGCTATAATATACAAGAAGATTTATATAAGAAAAAGGGGAATTAAAATGGGATTTTTAGTAGGTAAAACAGCTATTATTACAGGAGCGGGATTTGCTACTTTGTCTGATGGACGATGTGGTTCTATAGGTTATGGAATTGCAACGGCATATGCAAAAGAAGGTGCAAATCTCGTGATAACAGGAAGAAATTTTTCAAAGCTTGAAAAGGCTAAAGAAGAACTTGAAAAACAATATGGAATAAAAGCTTTGATATTTTCTGCAGATATTGCAGCAGGTTCTGACAATGAAACTACTGTAAAATCAGTTGTAGAAGCGACAATCTCAGAATTTGGCAGAATAGATGTTCTTATCAATAACGCACAAGCATCTGCTTCCGGTGTTACGATTCAAGAACATACCACCGAGCAGTTCGATTTAGCTATTTATTCAGGACTTTATGCGACGTTTTATTATATGAAGGCTTGTTATCCTTATCTTAAGGAAACTCAGGGAACCATTATTAATTTTGCTTCAGGTGCAGGTTTGTTTGGAAATTATGGTCAGTGTGCCTACGCAGCTGCAAAAGAAGGTATCCGTGGACTTTCTAGAGTTGCTGCTACCGAGTGGGCGAGAGATGGTATTAATACTAATATCGTATGTCCGCTTGCTTGGACTGCTCAACTTGAAAATTTTGAAAAAGCTTATCCCGAAGCATTTAAAGCAAATGTAAAGATGCCACCTGCCGGACATTTTGGTGATTCAGAGACTGAAATTGGACGTGTTTGTGTTCAGTTGGCTTCTCCTGATTTTAAATATATGAACGGTGAAACCCTTACACTTGAGGGTGGTATGGGTCTCCGTCCCTAAAGTTAAATTAACTGCATTTCAAAATCAAAACGATAATTAATCCGCGGTTTTTGACCAGTTCTTTTTCGTACAAGAGAGACAAAAAAAGGACGAAGCTATTGCTTCGTTCTTTTTTTATCCAAGCCGACAGGCTTGGTATATCATCACGACGCAGTCGTGTATATCATCGCCGAAGGCGTATATCATCACACGAAGTGTGTATTTATGTCGGCTTGACGATATACAACTTCTTTCGAAGTTGATGATATGCAATTCCTGCGGAATTGACGATAGACAATGCTCCGCATTGATTTTTCACCGCTTTTATGCTATACTACACGTAAGGCGGTGATGATATGAAAAAGAAAATAATTATAGGAGTATTTTCGCTGTTGATTTTCATTACTGCAATAGTTTCTATTATTGGTGCCATAAGTTCGTATAATTATGATATGGACCCAGCTAACGGTGTTGATATTTTTGAGGGCTTTGGTGCTGTACTTATTGCTGTTGTTGGTGGTTTTGTCGTTTTTTACGAGTTGGATTTGTTTTACACTACTTATTATTTTTTTATTAAGCCTAAAACTATAGCAAAATCAATATTAAATGTTTTGTCTAATTTAACTTTATTGATTATGTTTTTTACCGATTCTATAGCACACTTTCTATTTAAGTATGTATCAC
>JAZNNI010000057.1:0-20778 GCA_045580145.1 Clostridia bacterium | reverse complement strand
GTTCCCTTTAAGAAAAGCTTACAACCTTCTCTACGGCATAATCTACAAGATGCATCTGTATATCTTGCCATTAAAAAACACCTCCGTTTAACTTTTAACCTTAAGCACCAAAGAATTTATACTCTTCTTCTCTTTGGTGGTCTACAACCGTTATGAGGGATTGGAGTTACGTCCTTGATCATTGTAACTTCAAGACCTGCGGCTTGAAGTGCACGAATTGCAGCTTCACGGCCAGCACCAGGGCCTTTAACATAAACTTCAACAGTCTTTAGTCCATGTTCCATAGCAGCCTTAGCAGCTGTCTCTGCCGCTGTTTGTGCAGCAAACGGAGTACTCTTCTTAGAACCACGGAAGCCTAAACCACCGGCACTAGCCCAAGAAAGTGCATTACCGTTTACATCAGTAATTGTAACAATAGTATTGTTGAAAGTAGAGCGAATGTGAGCAGCTCCCTTTTCAATATTCTTTTTTACACGCTTTGTACGTGTAGTTCTTTTTGCTACTTTTGCCATTGCTTAGTACCTCCTTTACTTCTTTTTGTTAGCCATTGTCTTGGCTGGACCTTTTCTTGTCCTTGCGTTGTTCTTTGTGTTCTGTCCTCTTACAGGAAGTCCCTTTCTATGACGAACACCTCTGTAACAACCTATTTCCATAAGTCTCTTGATGTCAAGAGAGATTTGTGTTTTAAGCTCACCTTCAACTGTATAGTTGTTGTTGATAGCTTCTCTTAGTTTGTTTACTTCCTCTTCTGTTAAATCTTTAACTCTGGTATCAGGGTTAATATCGTTCTCCTTAAGGAGCTTCTGTGATGTCTTAAGACCGATACCGTAGATATAAGTTAAACCGATTTCAACTCTTTTTTCTCTTGGTAAGTCAACACCTGCTATTCTAGCCATTATTACACCTCCACTAGCATAAATCTCACAATTTTTAATATTATAAGCAGTTAAAGCTTCACCTTTTAAGCCAGCCGCACTTTAGCTGCTGATAACAACTTTCTTAAAGCAGACAATAACTTGTCTTGCAAAATTGTGATAACCAAACATATACATTTTGATTTCATTTAAAATTATGGATTATAACCTCTTTAGGTCATTCTGTAAATTTTAAAATTGAAATCAGCCTTGTTTTTGTTTATGTTTCGGGTTCTCACAAATTACCATTATTTTGCCCTTGCGCTTAATGATTTTACATTTTTCGCAAATAGGCTTTACTGATGGACGTACTTTCATTTACGTTATCCTCCTTATTTCTCCAAGTGGATTCTACATTTATTTAGATCTCCAAGTGATTCTACCTCTTGTAAGGTCATATGGAGACATTTCTATTGTCACCTTATCACCCGGAAGAATCTTAATGAAGTTCATTCGGAGCTTGCCTGAAATATGTGCCAAAATCTGATGGCCGTTTTCAAGCTCAACCTTAAACATAGCGTTAGGTAAGGTTTCAACAACCGTACCTTCTAATTCTAAAACATCATCCTTTGCCAAAACTACTACCTCCCAACAATATCCAAACCGTCTTTTAAAATTCTGCTAAAGCTTTACGCACCGTTGAATCGGTAAGACTTCCAAAATCCAACTCTAAAACAGTGTTTGTTTTATTTATGTGCTTTAGCTTTTTCTTTTTGGGTTTTTCTACCCTTCGTGTATCACCGTCTGTTAAATATACAAACTCGCCGTCAGTCGCAATTACCAAAAACAGTGTTCCTTTATCGCGGCCTGCTCTTGAATATACCAGACTTCCTCTCGAAATATCCATTATGAAACCCTCTCTTACAGTGTTAAAATTTCACATTCACCTTTTGTAATATGGATTGTGTTTTCATAATGTGCCGACAGGCTTCCGTCCTCTGTTTCGCAGGTCCAGTCATCTTCTAAAACGACTATATCATACTCGCCTTGGTTAACCATAGGCTCGACTGCTATTGTCATACCGGCTGCAAGCCTCACGCCTTTGCCCTTATGTCCGAAATTTGGAACATTTGGGTCTTCATGAAGCTTTTTGCCGATGCCGTGACCAACTAAATCTCGTACAACCGAATAACCGTTTTTTTCAACATATTCCTGAATTGCCGCAGACACGTCTCCAAGTTTTGCGCCGTGCGTTGCATATTTTATTCCTTCAAAGAAGCTTTGGCGGGTTACATCTATAAGTCTTTTAGCTTCATCGGAAATTTCTCCGACAGCAAAGGTTCTCGCTGCATCGCTATGGTAACCATCCTTGCAGGCTCCCATATCAATGCTTATAATGTCGCCCTCTTTTAACACTACATTCTTTGACGGGATACCGTGAACCACCCAACTATTGGGTGATGCACATATACTTCCCGGAAAACCATTATAGTTCAGAAAAGACGGTGTGGCACCTTGTTTTTTTATAAAGTCATAAGCAATCTTATCAAGCTCAAGAGTTGATACTCCAGGTTTGATATGTTTTTCTATTAATCGTAATGCATCGCCTGTAATTTTTCCAGCTATTCGCATTTTTTCAATTTCAGACTTTGATTTTATAGTAATCATTGCTTCTCCTACTTTTGAATTCCAAGGGCCTTGTTGACAGCTGCATTGGTGTCTTCAACAGTTTTTGAGCTGTCTACACTTACTACTTTACCTTTGGCAGCGTAGTATTCTTTTATTGGCTCTGTCTGTTCATGATAAACCTCAATGCGATTTCTGATTGTTTCCTCATTATCGTCAGCACGCTGAATAATCTCTGTTCCACCGCAAACCGTACATTTTCCATCAGCAGGAACCGGTTTGTTTTTAATGTGGTATGGAGTTCCGCAAGTTTTACATTCTCTTCTTCCTGTAAGTCTTTCAACTATTATTTCGTCATCAACTTCCAAAGAGAGAACCTTGTCAATCTCTATACCTGCACTATCTAACGCTTCAGCTTGTGCGATAGTTCTTGGAAAACCATCAAGAATAAATCCATTTTTGCAGTCGTCCTTTGAAAGTCTATCCTTAACAATTCCGACTACAACTTCATCAGGTACGAGTTTTCCCTCATCAATATACTGCTTTGCAAGTATTCCAAGCTCTGTACCCTCTCTTATGGCAGCTCTTAACATTACACCCGTCGAAATAGTTTCAATGCCAAACTGTTTCGTTAATACTTCTGCTTGAGTTCCTTTGCCGGCGCCCGGTGGTCCAAGTAGTATAAGCTTCATATATTTGCCGCCTTTCTGTCTTTATCCTAAAAATCCTTTATAGTTTCTCATAACCATCTGTGATTCTATCTGTCTTACAGACTCAAGAGCAACACCTTCCATAATGAGAAGTGATGTTCCGCCAAGCTGCAGACCCGGAATTCCGAATACTGCACCGACAACTACAGGAAGTATCGCAATGATTCCAAGGAATATTGCACCTGTTAAGTTAAGTCTTTGAGCAACCTTTGCGATATAATCACTTGTTGGCTTACCTGGTCTGTAACCAGGGATATATCCGCCCGACTTCTTCATATTATTAGTCATTTCAATCGGATTGAACTGAATTGACGAATAGAAATATGTGAAGAATATAATGAGCAGGAAGTAGATTACTGAGTAAACAGCATCTGTCCAAGCTGGGCCATAGCCTGCTGTCAAGCATCCTAAAACTCTCCACCAGAATCCTGCTGTCGGGAGATTTCCGCTTGATGCAAGTCTTACGATTGTTGCAGGGAAAGCCATAATGCTTGATGCGAAGATGATTGGCATAACACCACCCATAACAACCTTAATCGGAATGTTTGTGCTCTGTCCACCGTACATCTTTCTTCCTACAACACGTTTTGCATACTGAACAGGGATTCTTCTTTCTGCAGTATCAAACAGTACTACCAATACGATAGCTAAAATTGCTACTACAAGTATGCACGCTGCAAGAATGATATTTCCTATTGATCTTACACCGCTTGCCAAAAGGCTGTTGTAGATAGTAACGATTCCTGACGGAATGCTTGAAATGATACCTGCAAAGATGATAAGGGAAACACCGTTTCCAATACCCTTTTCTGTAATCTGTTCACCAAGCCATACGATGAAAGCAGTACCTGCTGTGAATGTAAGTGTGATTACAAAGAATGTCAGCACACTTTCGTTCTGAATAGCTGTAATACTATTTTCAACACCGATGTTGTGAAGTGTTACATAAAGTCCCGCACCCTGAACAAATGCAAGAACGATACCTAAATATCTTGTAATTTTGTTTAATTTCTTTCTTCCCTCAAGACCTTCTTTTGAGAGTCTTTCAAGGGCTGGGATTGCAACAGCTAAAAGCTGAACAATGATTGATGCATTGATGTATGGTGATACACCAAGTGCCATAACGGTTGCATTTGCAAACGCACCACCTGTAAACACATTAAAGAGTGAGAAAAGGTCTGTTCCGTTTCCCATAAAAGCTTCCATAGCTTCTCTTGAAAGATAAGGTACAGGAATGTGTGCACCGAATCTGAACACTATCATCATAAAAAGTGTGAACCACAGCTTTTTTCTAAGCTCCGGAATTTTAAAAGCATTTCTAATTGTATTAAACATATTAGATCACCTCTGCCTTTCCACCGGCCTTTTCGATCTTTTCCTTAGCTGATGCAGTATAATTTGCTACCTTAACATTAAGGCTCTTTGTAAGCTCGCCACGTCCTAAAATCTTAACTCCGTCAAGAGTCTTAGAAATAATTCCAGCTTCCTTCAAAGTTTCAGCTGTTACTTCTTGACCGTTTTCGAATTTCTCTAAAACTTCAACATTGATTGTAACATACTGTTTAGCAAATATATTTGTAAATCCACGTTTTGGCAAACGTCTGTAAAGTGGCATCTGTCCGCCTTCAAAGCCCGGTCTTACACCGCCGCCTGAACGAGCATTCTGACCCTTATGACCTTTACCCGAGGTTTTACCAGTTCCTGAACCGATACCTCTGCCCACTCTTTTGACAGCAAATCTTGAACCCTCTGTTGGCTTAAGTTCGTCTAATCTCATTTGCTACACCTCCTTCTTGTCAATTTAACCTTAGTTTTCCTCAACCTCTACAAGATGAGAAACTTTGTTTATCATACCTCTTACTTGAGGTGTATCTTTGTGTTCTTTAACATCTCTGATCTTCTTTAGTCCCAAAGCTGCAACTGTTGCAATCTGGTCTTTCTTGCAACCAATTGTGCTTTTTACTAATTTAACCTTTAACATAATGCTGGCCTCCTTAACCTATGATTTGGTCAACGTCCTTGCCACGGAGCTTTGCAACAGCATCAGCTTCCTTCAAGTTCGCAAGACCGGCGATTGTAGCCTTAACAACGTTTTTCTTGTTGTTAGAACGCAGGCATTTTGTTCTGATATCCTTAATTCCGGCAAGCTCAACAACTGCTCTTACTGCACCGCCGGCGATAACTCCGGTACCTTCCTTAGCAGGCTTTAAAAGTACTCTTCCTGCACCGTACTCACCGATAGTTTCGTGTGTAATTGTTGTATCCTTTAAAGCAACGGTAACCATATTCTTCTTAGCATCTTCAATACCCTTTCTGATAGCGTCAGGGATTTCAGCAGCCTTACCTGTTCCGCAGCCTACATGACCGTTGCCGTCGCCGACTACCATCAATGCTGAGAAACGCATTGTTCTACCGCCCTTTACAGTCTTAGAAACACGATTAATTTCAACCAACTTCTCCTGTAAGTCGAGAGTTGATGCATCTATTCTTTCAGCCACAAGTTTTTCCTCCTTTAATTAGAATTCCAAGCCGCCTTCTCTTGCACCTTCTGCAAGAGCTGCAACTCTACCGTGATAAATGTATCCGCCTCTGTCGAATACAACGGCTTTAATACCCTTTTCCAAAGCCTTTTTAGCTACTAGCATACCGACAGCCTTTGCACCCTCGATATTTCCGCCGTAACCTGTGAAGTCCTTATCCAGGCTTGAAGCACTAACTAAGGTGATACCCTTTGTGTCATCTATAATCTGAGCATAAATGTGATTTAAGCTTCTATAAACGTTCAGACGAGGTCTCTCCGCGCTGCCGGAGATGTTCTTTCTGACTCTCTGGTGACGTTTAAGTCTTGAAACATTACTACTTTTTTTGTTTATCATTTAAGAACACTCCTTCCTATTATTTCTTCTTAGCTCCCGCTTTACCTTCTTTACGTCTGATAACCTCATCAATATACTTGATACCCTTGCCCTTATATGGCTCTGGCATTCTGTACTCTCTGATTTTAGCAGCAACTGCACCAACACGTTCCTTATTTGCACCCTTAACCAAGATTTTGTTAGGAGCCGGAACTTCGATTGTGATGCCTTCTTCTGCTTCGTACTCAACCGGATGTGAATAACCAAGGCTCAGTACAAGCTTCTTACCCTGCATCTGTGCTCTGTAACCAACACCGTTGATTTCAAGTTCCTTAGTAAAACCTGTTGTTACACCAACTACCATATTGTTTATCAAAGTTCTTGTCAGACCGTGAAGAGCCTTGTGCATCTTCTCTTCTGACGGACGCTCAACGATAATTTCGTTGTTTTCGTTCTTAATAATCATATCAGCATGAAGTGTTCTTGAAAGTGTGCCGTTTGGACCCTTAACTGTAACTTCATTGCCAGTGCCTATTGTAACCGTAACACCAGCAGGTACCGGTATAGGCATTTTACCTATTCTTGACATAGTTTTTCCTCCTTAAAAATTTTCAGATTTTGTGCTTTCAGGAAATAACACAAAACGATTTTATTTTACCAAACAAATGCGAGAACTTCGCCGCCGATGTGCTGAGCTCTTGCCTCTTTGTCTGTCATAATGCCCTTTGAAGTTGAGATGATTGCAATTCCCAGTCCCTTCAAAACTCTTGGAAGCTCATCAGCCGGAGCATACATTCTAAGACCAGGCTTAGAAACTCTCTTGATACCGCTGATAACCTTTTCCTTGTTAGCACCATACTTAAGTGTTACTCTTATAACACCCTGCTTTCCGTCCTCAATAATCTGATAGCCCTTAATGTAGCCTTCATTATTCAGGATTTCAGCAATAGCTTTCTTCATATTAGACGCAGGAATGTCAACTGTTTCGTGCTTTGCAGTGTTTGCATTTCTGATACGTGTCAACATATCTGCGATCGGATCAGTTATTTGCATTATATTTACCTCCTTCCGAAATATATCGGGAATCGATTGTTTTACCTATATACCGCTCGGGATAAGCTTTAAGCATCCCGAAACCGGATTACCAACTTGCTTTCTTAACGCCAGGAATCTGACCCTTGTAAGCCAGTTCTCTGAAGCAGATACGGCAAATACCGAATTTTCTCAAATATGCGTGAGGTCTGCCGCAGATTTTGCATCTTGAATAGCTCTGAGTTGAATGCTTAGGCTTTCTCTGTTGTTTAACAACCATAGATCTTTTTGCCATAATTCTTTTCCTCCTTATCAGCTACGAACAAATGGAGCACCCATTAAGCTTAAAAGCTCACGAGCTTCTTCATCGGTTTTTGCAGTTGTTACCATGATAATATCCATACCTCTGATTTTATCAATTTTATCGTAGTCAATTTCAGGGAAGATAAGCTGTTCTTTAATACCTAAAGAATAGTTACCTCTTCCGTCAAATGAATTAGGATTAATTCCCTTAAAGTCACGTACACGAGGTAGTGCTATGCTGAATAATCTGTCTAAGAATTCGTACATCTTTTCAGCTCTTAAAGTTACCTTACAACCAATGTTCATGCCTTCTCTTAATTTGAAGTTAGCAACTGACTTTCTTGCCTTTGTGATAACCGGCTTCTGACCTGTGATTAATGAAAGGTCGTTCATAGCAGCTTCGATAACCTTCGGATTTTCCTTAGCATCTGACATACCGATGTTAATTACAATCTTTTCAAGCTTTGGAATCTGCATTACACTCTTGTAGCCGAACTTTGACATAAGTGCAGGAGCAACTTCGTTCTTATATTTTTCATGCATTCTTGACATTGTCTGTTTTGCCTCCTTCCGTATAATTAGTCGTTAAATACTTCTTCACATTTTTTGCAGTATCTTACCTTTGAACCGTCTTCCAAAACCTTAACACCGGTTCTTGCAGCCTTACCGCACTTTGAGCAAACTCTTAAAACGTTTGAAGCGTCAATAGCAGCTTCCTTTGAAATGATGCCGCTTTCCTGGCCCTGAGCTCTTGCCTTCTGATGCTTCTTAACCATTGCAACGCCTTCAACAATAACCTTTCCTTCTTCAGGGAAAGCTGTTAAAACCTTGCCTTCTTTGCCCTTATCTTTTCCGGAGATAACTTTTACGATATCACCGCGCTTAATATGCATTTTCTTCATCGTATTTACCTCCTACTTACAGAACTTCCGGAGCCAATGACAATATCTTCATATAATCCTTATCACGAAGCTCTCTTGCAACAGGTCCGAATATACGAGTACCTCTTGGGTTCTTGTCATCCTTTACAATTACTGCTGCATTTTCGTCAAATCTTATATAAGAGCCGTCAGCTCGTCTTGTTTCTTTAACTGTTCTTACTACAACAGCCTTAACAACGTCACCCTTTTTAACAACACCGCCCGGTGTTGCCTTCTTGACAGAACAGATGATTTCATCGCCTACGGCTGCGTATCTCTTCTTAGAACCGCCTATAACACGAATACACATAACTTCTTTAGCGCCTGTGTTATCGGCAACTTTTAAGCGTGTCTGTTGTTGTATCATGTTCTTTCCTCCTTTCGGCAAGTAAAATTACTGTGCCTTCTCAACAATCTCAACCAATCTCCATCTCTTGTCCTTAGACAGAGGTCTTGTTTCCATAACCTTAACCTTATCGCCGATTCCGCAAGCATTCTCTTCGTCATGTGCCTTCAGCTTATAGGTTCTCTTTACTACTTTACCATAAAGCGGATGCTTTACGCTTTCTTCAATAGCAACAACGATTGTCTTATCCATCTTGTCGCTGATAACTTTTCCGATTTTGGTCTTACGAGTATTTCTTTCCACTGTAAGGTCCTCCTTTCATACAAATAAATGTATCTGACTCATACCGATCATTATATTGCAGAATCCTCTAATTCTCTTTCATGAATGATGGTCTTTATACGAGCGATAGTTTTCTTAACTTCAGCAATCTTCTTAGGATTATCCAGCTGATTGATTGCATGCTGAAATCTCAGGTTGAAAAGTTCCTGCTTTTCAGCAGCAAGCTTTGTCTGAAGTTCCTCTGTTGCGAATTCTCTCAACTCAGTTACTTTCATTCTTATTCACCATCCTTCTCTTCACGCTTTACGAATTTACACTTAACCGGGAGCTTGTGCATAGCAAGACGCAGAGCTTCTCTGGCGATTTCTTCTGAAACACCGCCGATTTCGAACATTACTCTGCCCGGCTTAACTACTGCTACCCAGTATTCCGGAGAACCCTTACCTGAACCCATTCGAGTTTCAGCAGGCTTCTGTGTGATTGGCTTATCTGGGAAAATCTTAATCCATACCTGACCGCCACGCTTTGTATATCTTGTCATAGCGATACGGGCTGCTTCAATCTGTCTTGAAGTAATCCATGATGGCTCGAGTGCCTGCAAACCGTATTCACCGTTTGATACAACGTTGCCACGTGTTGCCTTACCCTTCATTCTGCCACGCATTACTCTTCTATATTTTACTCTCTTAGGTAATAACATTATTTGTTGCCTCCCTTCGCTTTACGTTCCGGTCTTGGCTTTCTCGGCTGTCTTTCTTCTCTTTTGGATGCTGACTCAGCTAAAACTTCGCCTTTGTAAATCCAAACCTTGATACCGAGTATACCATAGGTTGTTGCAGCTTCTGCAAAACCATAGTCAATATCAGCTCTTAATGTCTGTAGTGGAATAGTACCTTCATGATACTGCTCTGTTCTTGCGATTTCAGCACCGCCTACACGGCCTGATACTGCAGTCTTGATACCCTTGATACCACATCTCATAGCCCTGCCCATAACCTGCTTCATAGCACGTCTGAAAGAAATTCTCTTTTCGAGCTGTGCAGCAATGTTTTCAGCAACAAGCTGTGCATTTGTATCAGGATTCTTAACTTCCATAATGTTTACGTTACAAGTTCTTCCTGTCATCTTTTCAAGCTGAGCCTTTAACTTATCAATTTCAGCTCCGCCCTTACCGATTACAAAACCAGGCTTTGCAACATAAAGTGTAACGTATACTTTGTTCTGCTTTCTTTCTATGACAATCTTGGAAACTCCTGCGTCATAGCAAGCCTTTTTGACAAATTTTCTAATATTATAATCTTCAACCAACTGGTCTCCGAATTCCTTTTTACCGGCAAACCACTTAGAATCCCAGTCTTTAATAACACCGACTCTAAGACCGTGCGGATTAACTTTTTGTCCCATAGGATTAACCTCCTTCTTAGATTATTCTTTTTCTTTCAATACCAAAGTGATATGGCTTGTTCTCTTTAAAATTCTGAATGCTCTGCCCTGCGCTCTTGGCTGAACTCTCTTAAGAGTTGGGCCCTGAGTTGCGTAGCATTCTGCAACATAAAGCTTTGATGCGTCCATTCCAAAGTTGTTTGTAGCATTAGCCATAGCTGACTTCAATAATTTTTCAAGAATTTCACTGGCTGCCTTTGGAGTATTTTTAAGGATACCCATTGCATAACCTGCGTCCTTACCTCTTATAAGGTCAAGAACTATTTTAACTTTTCTCGATGATATACGAGCATATTTTACACTAGCGCGTGCTTCCATAAATGGAATCCTCCTTTCAAGTTTTAGGATTTATATTTTTTAATATAAGTTCATAAAACATATTCGTTTATAGCTTAGCACGAGGAGTTCGTACCGAGCCTTTATTCAAATTGTTTTAATTATCTGGATGTTTTAGCTCCAACGTGACCCTTAAATGTTCTTGTAGGAGCAAATTCGCCCAATCTGTGACCAACCATATCCTCGCTGATGAATACAGGAACATGCTTTCTGCCGTCGTGAACAGCGATTGTATGTCCAACCATCTCAGGGAAGATTGTAGAAGCTCTTGACCAGGTCTTTACAACCTTTTTCTCGTTAGCAGCGTTCATTGCGTCAATTCTCTTCATTAAACGCTCTTCCACGAAAGGTCCTTTTTTAAGTGATCTACCCATTATGAATTCCTCCTTTATTATTTAGCGTTTCTTCTCTTAACGATAAACTTATCAGTCTTATTCTTATGCTTTCTTGTCTTAAGACCAAGAGCTGGCTTACCCCAAGGAGTAACCGGTGCTGGACGACCGATAGGAGATTTACCTTCACCACCGCCGTGCGGGTGATCGTTCGGGTTCATTACAACGCCTCGTACAGTTGGTCTCCAACCCATGTGACGCTTTCTACCTGCTTTACCGATAGAAATGTTTTCATGCTGCTGATTTCCAATCATACCGATTGTTGCCTTACATTCAAGACGAACCATTCTAACTTCGCCTGAAGGAAGTCTAACCTGTGCATACTTACCTTCCTTAGCCATAAGCTGAGCTGATGTACCAGCTGAACGAACAAGCTGTGCACCCTTACCAGGATAAAGCTCAATGTTGTGGATAAGTGTACCAACAGGAATATCTTTTAAGAATAATGCGTTACCCGGCTTAATATCTGCGCCTTCGCCTGAGTAAACAACGTCGCCGTCTGTTAACCCTTGCGGTGCAATAATGTAAGCCTTAGTACCATCTTCATACTGAATCAAAGCGATGTTAGCTGAACGGTTCGGATCGTATTCGATACCGATAACTGTTGCCGGCATTCCATCTTTCTGTCTCTTGAAGTCGATAATTCTATATTTCTTTCTGTTACCGCCGCCTCTGTGACGAACAGTAATTCTACCATATGAGTTTCTACCTGCATTCTTTTTCTTAGAAGCCAACAATGAACGTTCCGGCTCAAACTTTGTGATTTCAGCAAAGTCTGAAACTGTCATATGTCTTCTTGCAGGAGAGGTAGGCTTAAAACTTCTGATAGCCATTATACTTTCCTCCTATTATCTATAATTACATTTCAAAGAACTCGATTGTCTTTGAACCCTTAGCCAGGGTCACGATAGCCTTCTTATAAGAAGCTCTTCTACCTTCATAGCGGCCCATTCTCTTAAGCTTGCCTGTAACATTGATTGTGTTAACAGCTGCAACCTTAACTCCAAAAACTTCTTCAACGGCTTTCTTAATCTCTATCTTATTAGCAGATGTAGGTACTTCAAAAGTATACTTTTTGATTTCGTTACCTTCTTTATCGAATGTAACCTCCATACTGCGCTCAGAGATGATTGGCTTTCTGATTATATCGTGTGCGAATTTCATTAGCAGAGCACCTCCTCAATCTTAGCCACAGCATCCTTTGAAATAACGAACTTGTCGTGCTTTAAAACTTCGTAAGTGTTTAATACATCTACATAAGTAGGAGTAACACCCTTGATGTTTCTTGCTGACTTGTAAACGTTCTCATCACAGTTAGCTGTAACGATTAATGCTTTTGAGTCAATTTCCATACCCTTGAGCATTTTTGCTATTGTAGCAGTCTTGATTTCATCCATCTTCAAATCTTCAACTACATAAACTTCATAAGCTTCATATTTAGCTGATAAAGCAGACTTAAGTGCAATCTTCTTCAGCTTCTTATTAATGCTATATCTGTAATCACGAGGCTTAGGTCCAAGTGCTACACCACCGCCTGTCCACTGTGGAGCGCGGATACTTCCCTGTCTTGCACGACCTGTGCCCTTCTGTCTCCAAGGCTTGATACCGCCGCCGCGTACTTCTGTACGGGTTTTAGTAGACTGTGTGCCTTGTCTCTGATTTGCGAGATAGTTAGTAACTACCGTGTGCAATACTGATTTATTAACTGGGGCGCAGAAAATGCTATCGGAAACTTCCATAGAGCCAGTTTTTACGCCTTCCATGTTATATACAGCAACTTTTGCCATATTCTATTCCTCCTTTCCGAACTCCCTTACGCTTTAACACTATTTCTGATTGTAACAAGTCCGCCCTTATTGCCAGGGATTGCACCCTTAACGAGGATTAACTCGTTTTCAGCATCAACCTTAACGATTTCAAGGTTCTGAACAGTAACTTTTACAACACCCATATGTCCTGGAAGCTTCTTGCCCTTCATAACTCTACCAGGGTTTGAACAAGCTCCCATTGAACCTGAACCTCTGTGGTAGCCTGAACCGTGAGACATAGGACCTCTGTGAAGTCCCCATCTCTTCATAGGACCTGCAAAGCCTTTACCCTTTGAAATGCCTGAAACGTCAACCTTTTCACCAGCTTCAAAGATGTCTGCTTTGATTTCGTCGCCTACTGAAAGAGCAGATGTGTCTTCCAATCTTAATTCTCTTAGATACTTCTTGCAAGCAACATTTGCTTTCGCAAAGATGCCCTTCATTGGCTTGTTGAGTGACT
The DNA here is from genome assembly GCA_045580145.1 of Clostridia bacterium. Taxonomy (GTDB): domain Bacteria; phylum Bacillota; class Clostridia; order UBA1381; family UBA1381; genus UBA1738. The sequence continues at coordinate 7,411 of JAZNNI010000057.1, read as the reverse complement.
TTTCTTTTACGTCACCGAAGCCTACTACAACTGAATTGTAACCATCTGTTTCAACAGTCTTTGACTGGATAACTGTGCAAGGGCCAGCCTTAACAACAGTAACAGGGATTACCTTTCCGTCTTCAGCAAAAATCTGAGTCATACCCAGCTTTGTGCCTAAAATCGCTTTTTTCATTTCTTTCATCCTTTCTTGTCAGTTATTGGTTCCCGCAAAAAGCTACTCGGGAACGTGACCTGCATCATAGCCAACGGCTACTGCATTTTAAAGTCCTGCTTATTTTTGAATTACGTCGAATTCTACGCCAGCAGGCAGGTCGATTTTGAATAACGCTTCCATAGTCTTGCTACCAGGAACAACGATATCAATGAGTCTTTTGTGAGTTCTTCTTTCGAACTGCTCACGAGAATCTTTGTACTTATGCACAGCACGAAGGATTGTAATAACTTCCTTGTCTGTAGGTAGCGGAATAGGACCCGAAACCTTAGCGCCTGTTCTCTTTGCAATTTCAACAATCTTTTCTGCTGACTGATCGAGAACTGCGTGATCATAAGCTTTTAACTTGATTCTGATTTTCTGAGTTGCTGCCATGTTTTTTCCCTCCTATAAAATTAATTGGCTTGTGGGCGCATCCTGTACGCTCAACACTTGCACGACAGCTGCGATATTTAAAACAACATCGCCGGGTGTTTCCTATATCACCCAAAATAAAACCCGAACTGCCTTTTCTGGCATCCGGGGTGCTTCAAGCCGCAAAAGTACACAACTCAAGCTTATTACAGGGCATAAAAGTCCTGTAATGCCTTATACTTATGCAGCGTGACCTGTCGCCCGGTTTCTTGAATCGGACATTCTCCACGGAAAAACCAAGCTCATCGGCTTGCAACCTCCCGCTTCATCGTTTGTCAAGTGTCACAACGCTACTATTATATATCAAATATACCAATTTTGCAAGCATTTAGGCGAAATTTGTGTTAAAAAATTTTTAACAAACTTTACAAAAAATTTTCTTTAATTTTTGTGCAAAATGACATATATTAAAATTAACAACCCCTCTACTTTTTTCTAATTACTTGACTCAAAATTAAATATTTCCCGCAAATTTGTCAATCTGCTTGAAAAAACATAAAGTTTGTGTTATTATATATAATGATGTAAAATAAGGGGGAAAAATTACCTTATTATATAATAGAGGAGAAAAAATATGAAAAGAATGCTTTTTACTTCAGAATCGGTTACAGAGGGGCATCCTGATAAAATCTGCGACTGCATTTCCGATGCAATTTTAGACGAAATATTAAAGAAAGACCCGACAGCACGTGTTGCCTGCGAGACGACTTGTACGACAGGTATCGTTTCAATTATGGGTGAAATTACAACCAACTGCTATGTGGATTTTCCAAAGGTTGCACGTCAGGCAGTTTTGGATATTGGCTATGACCGTGCAAAATACGGCTTTGACGGACATACCTGCGCAGTTTTAACTTCTATTGACGAGCAGTCACCTGATATCGCTATGGGTGTTGACACTGATGGTGCAGGCGACCAGGGAATGATGTTCGGCTACGCCTGCAACGAAACACCGGAGCTTATGCCGCTTCCGATTTCTCTTGCACACAAGCTTGCAAAGAAGCTTACAGACGTAAGAAAATCAGGACTTTTACCATATCTTCGTCCCGACGGGAAAACACAGGTAACTGTTGAGTATATTGATGGAAAGCCAGCCAGTGTGGATACAATCGTAATTTCAACACAGCACTCACCTGACGTAACTTTGGAACAAATCAGAGAAGATTTAATTCGCGAGGTTGTGAATACAACAGTTGCACCTGAGCTTTTGACAGAGAATACAAAATACTACGTGAACCCGACAGGCAGATTTGTTGTCGGCGGGCCACAGGGCGACTCAGGTCTTACTGGCAGAAAAATCATTGTTGATACCTACGGCGGATATGCACGTCACGGCGGCGGAGCATTCTCAGGTAAAGACCCGACAAAGGTTGACCGAAGTGCTGCATATGCTGCAAGATGGGTTGCTAAAAATATTGTAGCGGCAGGTCTTGCTGAAAAGTGCGAGGTCGAGCTTGCATATGCAATCGGTGTTGCAGAGCCCGTATCTGTTATGGTTGATACTTTTGGCACAGGTACTATTGATGACGAAAGGATTGTAGAGGCAGTAAACAAGGTGTTTGACCTTCGTCCTTACGCAATCATCAGAGACTTGGACCTCAGAAAGCCGATTTATAAGCAGCTTTCATCCTATGGTCATATGGGCAGAGAAGACCTTGATGTTGCTTGGGAAAAGACAAATAAGGTTGAGGACTTAAAAGCCGCAATTAAATAACGCAATTAAATAACGAAATTTAAACACAAAAAATCCGCTTTCAAAAAGAAAGCGGATTTTTAACTTATCCTTCTAATGCGTCTTGAAGCCACCAAGCACCGATATCGAATGCCTTAAAAAGATTATCCCTTTCGCCTGAGCGATAGTTAACACCTTTTCCAAGTTCTCCTGTGTTATCCTGAATATGGAACTTTACCTTCTTGGAAACAGTAACACCATTCTTTTCCTCGGTTTCAACTATTTCAAGAACTAAAATCAGTCTTTTTGACAGGTCTCCGTAATAAATCACATTTCCCTGTCTGTAAACAGGCTTATCTTTATATGTCAAAATCTTTGGTTTCTTTGCAGCTGCCATCTAAATCAATCCTTTCCTAAGTTTAGTAACTAATTATACCACATATTTTTTATTTTTTCAAGTATGAATTTAAATTTATATAACTCAATTTTGCGGAATAATTTACGAGTGGTTTTTTCTTATACATTCCAGTCATTAGCTAAAAAACAGATTAGGCAAATACCCGCCTTACACCGAATTTTATATTCTTATCTCGTTATATCAACCACGATTTTTAAGTATTTCATTAAAACATTCATAACTTGCTTCATCGCTGAATTTACACGCCCAAAGAGACTTTGATTCTTTTACTATTTTCTCAACATCCGCAACTTCTATTGTTTCACCATGAATGTGTCTGCTATCCCATTTTACATATAATAATTGTTTGTCTTCTTCATCGGGCGCGAATATATTATCTTTAAATGGTGAGTTCCATAATACAGTCTGTAAATAGCTTTCACACGAGATTTTTGAATGTGAGAAGCATCTCTTAATTTTGTTTTCTTGCGAAATTAAGTATTTAGCAAAGCTTTCAGTAATTGAGCCGTAAGCACTACCCCATTTATATTCCCAATTAAAACGTTTAAAAACATCTATGTTTAGTTTTTGTTGCAGTATGATAAAATACCTGTTTACATATTTCTTTATACCTTTTAGGTATGGATAATTTTCAGTATACGGACAATAATACTTAACTCTTTCATATGAATCTGATGCGCTGAAATGAACAAACTCCAAGCCGAAATTTTCACCATAGAAGTTTTCTATATATTCTTTGGATTTAATAGGCAAAGTTTGTCCCGTAATCATATGTAAATAGTCATATTGCCCCTCCGTCAATGCCTGACTCATAAGCATTAAAAACATTTTTGTTTGACTGTATCCTCCCCACGCGATAGACGTGCGCTTAGAAAAATAAATCTTGCTTTCTTTTACATTTGCCAGTAATTCCTCTTTATCTTTATTTGTAAGTTGCGATTTACTGTCAATATGTAAATATATATCAACATTACTGCTATCAAGATCCCTTAATAGTTGACCAAGCGTCTTATAGTTGTTGTGTGCACAAATCAGATAAGCATGTCGTATATTATAATTCATTGTATATGTTCCTTTCTCTATATTTATATAAATATTTTTATGTTGATAGCATACCGCTCTTTTCGTTTTTTGTTATATTCTTTATCAATTCTTTTTTAATCGGTACAATTTCTTTGTTGTGTTTATAGTCCTCTACAACACCTCCGAGTTGCTTGCAACCCACCTCAGTTACACAAAGGTAGTTTTTTGATAGTAGTTTCTTATAGATTCAAATTATTTCCACAACGCGTGACAAATAATCTTTTTTATGACTCTTTGAGTAGATTGCCACGCAAAAGAACACAGCGCAAGCGCCAACAAGCGCAATAACTGCTGACTTTCCCTCGCCAACGTTATTTTCCAAAGAAGTCACTAAAACTGTCAAAAAGACCAAAATCGGCAGAATATAGACCAAAAAGGCTGATTTTAAGACTTTTTTAGAGTCCATCTCAACAATCACCCTATCCCCTACCTTTGCGCCAATCGTGTTCTCGGCAACACAAATCTGTTCCTTTGCCTCGCACCCCGCTTTACAGCTTGCACAGTTTTCGCCACAGGCAGTTTTTCTTCTTATTATAACCTCGCAAGTTTGTTCACAAACTGCTTTCACGAAACCTTCTTCTCTCATAGTCCCAGCATTTCCTTCGCGTGATTTATAGCCGTTTCACTCACATTATCACCATCAATTATCCTTGCAAGCTCCGACACCCTCTCATCAAGCGACAAGAGGCTAATTTCCGTGACAGTTCTATCACCATCCTGACGCTTTTTAATCATATAATGATTATCCGCCTTTGCCGCAATTTGAGGTTGGTGGCTCACACAAATAACCTGCTTTCCCTTTGAAAGTGCCGACAGCTTTCCTGCAATTTTCTTCGCTGCAGTTCCCGAAACGCCCGTGTCAATCTCGTCAAATATGAGAGTATCTACACCGTCGGCAATAATCGACTTAACAGCCAGCATAACTCGCGAAAGCTCACCGCCCGATGCGATTAATGCGAGCGGCTTTAACTGCTCGCCGACGTTTGGGCATATCATAAATTCAACCTCGTCTGCGCCCTTTTTGTTATATTCGCAGGAGTTTATCTTCACTTCAAACTTGACCTTGGGCATATCAAGCTCAGAAAGTGCGGCTTCAATTTCCGCCTGAAGCTTTCTTGCGGCATCCTGTCTATGTTTTGTCAGCTTTTCCGCCTCTTTTTTTATCAAGGCATTTATCTTATCAAGTTTTTCTCCAAGCTCCACTGCCGTTTCATCAGCATTTTCTAAAAGCTCAAGCTCTTTTGTTATTTTTTTGCCGTAATCAACTATTGCCTGCTCACTGCCACCATATTTTCTCTCAAGCTTGGTTATAAGGTCAAGGCGGCTCTCTATATCATTTAAAACATTTTCGTCATATTCAATTCCGCCAAGCAGATTTTTAAGCTCGTGTACGCAGTCTTCAATCACATACTGCATATCGGAAATTTTTGATGAAATATCATCAATGCGCACGTCAATGCCCGAAATCCTCTCAAGCGATGCAGATGCCATACTTATGCTGTCATAGGCAGAGTTTTCCTCATACAAAAGATTGTATGCCTCACCTACCGATGTCGCAATCTTCTCGGCATTTTCAATTATGTTCTTCTGCTCGGAAAGTTCTGACTTTTCACCAACAGAAATATCCGCATCATCAATCTCGCTCACCTGATATTTCAAAAGGTCAATTCTTTCAAGACGTTCCTGCTCATCACGTGTAAGCTCATCAATCCGCCTCAAAATCTCTTTTCTTTCCAGATAGAGCGTCAAAAAGACATCAACATCCGTTTTTGCATAGTTATCCAAAAAATCTATATGCTTTGTCGGGTTTAAAAGTGCCTGATTATCCTGTTGTCCGTGTATATTGATAAGGTAGGCGCCCAAATCACGAAGGACATTTTGAGGAACCATTGCTCCGTTTATGCGGCACACACTTTTCCCGTCCGCTGTAATTTCACGGCTTATTATGACTTCTCCATCGTCTGCCTCAATCCCCTGTTCCTCAAGTATGCCACAAACCTGCTCACCGACTGAAAACATACCCTGAACACGCGCCTTGTCGGTACCATATCGCACAAGTCCCTTATTCGTCCGTGCACCCAAAAGCAGATTAACTGCATCAATTATTATCGACTTTCCCGCTCCCGTTTCTCCCGTCAGGACAGTCATCCCTTCATTTGGCTCAATATTAAGCTGTTCAATCAAGGCAATATTTTTTATATCCAAACTGTTTAACATTTCTTATTCCTTCCAGCTGAACATCTTTCTCAGCTTAATTGCCATTTCTTCTGCTCTTTCAGGGTTTTCCATTATAATCAAAATAGTATCGTCACCTGCAATCGTGCCGACAATCTCGTGTGCAATGAATGTATCAAGCGACGCGGCGACTGCGTTTGCCATACCAGCATGAGTCTTGATTACAATAGTATGCATCGCCGATTGTATGTTTATTACAGACCTCGAAAAAATCGCAAGATGTTCCCTGCTTTCCTGACTTTCACTTTTTGTGACCGCATATTTATATGACCCGTCTGTCAGCGGAAGCTTTATAAGCCCCAGCTCCTTGATATCCCTTGAAACCGTCGCCTGAGTAACTAAAAAGCCTGCTGCCTTTAACTCCTCGGTGAGTTGTTCCTGAGTTTTGACGTCCCTTTCGGATATAATATTAAGTATCTTACGATGCCTTTTTTGTTTCATATCAAAGCCTCTTTCCTATAATTTTGCCATCATTGTATGATAGAATGATTGTTTTCCCAGTTTTATAATTTTAAGCCTGAATGCCGATTTTCTGACCGTCACTATATCCGTTTTGCCCATAACACACTTGTTTTCGCCATCTACGGTAACCACAGCAGTCGGGCTTCCATTTTCTATAATCTTAAGGGTAATCTCTTTCTGGCAAGACATCAGCATCGGTCTTGCCGACAGCATATGCGCACAAATAGGGGTTGCAATAAAAAGCTCCATCGCAGGGTCAGCAACAGGGCCGCCGGCTGAGAGTGAGTATCCCGTAGAGCCGGTAGGGGTTGATATTATAAGTCCGTCCGCCATATATTCGCTGACCTTTTCACCATTTGCGCAAAGCTCCATCGCAACCATTTTAGCATCAGGTTTTGAAATCACAAGGTCATTTAAGGCTATATATGGCTTATTATCTCCCGAGACAACAACCTCCATCATCATTCTTTCTTCCACAGTATAGTCGTCTATCAAAAGTCTGTCACACGCAGATTCCATATCAGCAATTTCAACCTCTGTCATAAACCCAATCTTTCCAAGGTTTATTCCCATAACAGGGATTCCGTTTTGTCCGCAAGGCTCTGCTGCCTGAAGAATTGTTCCGTCACCGCCTAAAATTATAACCGCATCAACATCTTCGTAAACACACCCGTCAGTATATTGAACATTTATTCCGTCAATTCTATCCTTTTCCTGCATCATAACAGATGCCTTGCCGTCAAGATATGCGCAAAGCCTCTTTGTGTATTCATATTCGATATCCTTTGTGTAATTCGGAATGACCGCAATTTTCTTCACAAGCCGCACCCCCTTCACCGATTGTATATTTATACATATTATACAATCTTTTCTCCCAAATTGCAAGTGGGATATAAATTTTTTTGACAAAATA
>JAZNNI010000056.1:0-3726 GCA_045580145.1 Clostridia bacterium | reverse complement strand
GGGAACAGCAGCACATCGCGGATTGCGGCTGCATCTGTTAAAAGCATACACATACGGTCGATACCGAAGCCGATTCCGCCCGTTGGAGGCATACCGATTTCAAGTGCATTCATAAAGTCTTCATCCGTTGTGTTGGCTTCTTCATCACCCATCGCCAAAAGTTCTTCCTGTGCCTTAAATCGTTCTCTCTGGTCAATCGGGTCATTAAGCTCAGAATAAGCATTTGCCATTTCCCAGCCGTTCATAAAGAACTCAAACCTCTCAACATAGTCAGGATTTTCCGGCTTTTTCTTTGTAAGCGGAGATATCTCAACCGGATGATCCATCACAAACGTAGGCTGAATCAAGTGTTCTTCAACAAATTCCTCGAAGAACAGATTTAAAATATCGCCCTTCTTATGATGCTTTTCATACTCAACGTGATGCTTATCAGCTGCAGCACGTGCTTCCTCGATTGTATTGATTTCGTTAAAATCAACACCCGAATATTTTTTAACCGCGTCAAGCATTGTGATTCTTTCAAACGGCTTGCCGAGGTCCATTTCGATTCCGTTATAAGAAATCTTGGTTGTTCCTAAAACCTCCATTGCAACGTGGCGGTAAAGATTTTCAGTCAGGTCCATCATACCGTGATAATCTGTGTATGCCTGATAAAGCTCCATAAGTGTAAATTCAGGGTTATGACGGGTGTCTAAGCCTTCATTTCTAAACACTCTGCCAATTTCGTAAACTCTCTCAAGTCCACCCACAATAAGTCTCTTTAAGTAAAGCTCAAGAGAAATTCTGAGTTTGAAATCTTCATCAAGTGCGTTAAAGTGTGTTTCAAACGGACGCGCCGCTGCACCGCCTGCGTTAGACACAAGCATCGGTGTTTCAACCTCTAAAAAGCCTTGTGCATCAAGGTAACGCCTTATAGATGAGAGAATTTTTGACCTCTTTATGAATGAGTCCTTAACGTCCTTATTCATTATAAGGTCAACATATCTCTGACGATAGCGCAGGTCTGTGTCAACAAGTCCGTGGAACTTTTCCGGAAGTGGCTGAAGCGACTTTGTAAGTAAAACAATCTTGTCAATGCGAACAGAAATTTCGCCTGTCTGAGTTGTAAACACTTCACCTTCTGCACCAACAATATCGCCAATGTCAAGTTTTTTAAAGCGGTTATATTCATCCTCGCCCAAAATATCCTTTTTGACAAAAAGCTGAATCTGACCCTCTTTATCCTGAATATGAACAAAACCAACCTTGCCCATACCTCTTTTGGACATAATTCTTCCCGCAACGCAAACGTGCTGTCCGTCAAGCGGAGAAATCTTGGCAGTAACCTGCTTTTCCTCGCCACGAACTTCAACTGTTCTCTCCTCTTCCGTATATCCCTCGTAAACATCCTTTGAGGAATGTGTGCGGTCATATTTTGTAATCTGGAACGGGTCAAGCCCTGCGTCCTGTAATTCTTTCAGCTTATCTCTTCTAACCTTTAAGAGCTGTGATAATTCGTTATCCATTCTATCTTTTCCTTTCGTATTTTATATCTAATCCATTTAATTATATACTAAATTTAATAGATTTACAATATTTTCTGGTAAAAAACTCGGTTTTTTTGCGAAAATACTTAATTTGGCTTAAGTTATCCGCCATTATTTCAACAGAATTATCATTTTAACAACAAATCTTCAAAAGATTTTTCAAGTGCTCTTGAAATGTAAATCAATTCAATGTCGGTTACAAATCTTTGACCTGACTCAATACGTTGAATTGCATTTTTATCAATATCCAATCCAATTAACTGCAATTTATCTGCCAGCTTTCTTTGAGATATTTTCATTTCTTTTCTAAAGGTAGCAATATTTCTGCCGCATACATTATTTAACCCATCTAAAGATTTGTTTATAAACATAATTTTACTCCTTTTTGACATTTAGTACTTGTCATTTGTAAAATTATATGATATAATGAAGCAAATAATGACATTCACAGAATGTCAAAGGGAGGTTATTTATGGGAGTTAATGTAAAATGCCCCAAATGTGGTGACACACGCGTTCAGCTATCTAATGAGATAAACAAACACGGATGTCTATGGACATTCTTGTTTGGTGCATATTATATATGCTGGATATTTATTAAATGGATGATTGGTTTGCTATTACTTGTTTTTTATGATTGGTGGATGGCAATAATAAAAAAAGCGAATGGTCAAGGACATATATGGCAGTGGAAACGTTGGTTTTCAAATAGAAGAAGAATATATTATTGTCATAATTGTGGGCATAATTTTAGAGCCTAAACCACAAAAGCGGTGTTTGATTAAAAATCAAACACCGCTTTTCCGTCTTCCAATTTCAGTTGTGCCGCAAATTTATTACCCGTCCTTTTCGATACAAAGCCCTCGATTTTATACGTCTTTCCTGTTTCTAAAAGCTGACGTACATTTGCCACAGAAATCGTCCGCCCGCAAATCACATTGCTGACCGAGAACTTACAGCCGTCCTTATATCCTGAGCAAGCATAGCCATACCTTGTGCGGACAACATCCTGTCTGCAAACAGGACATTTTCCAACAACATCGCCGACAAATCCGTCATCCGTGTCAAGTTCAGGCTTTACCTCCTGTTTTTTAAACACTTCGCTTATTTCTGCCACTGCCAAGTTAACACTATCCCTTATTTCAAACTCGCCGCGATACACCTTTTTAAGTGCCTTTCCAAGCTCAGACGTCTTATATTTATCCATACTTATATTCATCCTCATAAGTGACTCAATCAAAAATTCGCCCTCAGGAAGAATTGTATAGACATCCTTTTTAAGTTGAATATATTTGCTCTTTCTTGCATTGTCGATTATACCTGTTCTTGTCGCCTCTGTTCCAAGCTCAAGTCCCTCAAAAATTGCACGATATTCTTCTTCATCGCTTTCATTTTCTATGTTCTGCTTGTCCTCCTTAAAAGGATTTTTAAGGTAGTTATTAAGTGTTTCAATGGTGTAATGCTTAGGTGGAGTAGTTTCCTTTTCCACAGGCTTAAAGCAGGTATTTACCTTATCCCCCTTAGAAAGCTTAGGCAAAATCTTGTCCTTAGGGGTGTAGTCGTCAAACTTAGTCCAACCTGCTTGAGTAATAACAGTACCCTTTAAAACAAATTCCTCTAGGTCCCCTACGTTTATCTTAATCTCCGACCTTTCAATCAAGCAATCGTCAGCGCAAAATACTGCCACAAATCGCCTTAAAATAGTAGAGTAAACCTGTTTTTCTCTTTCATTAAGCGTCTTAGGGTCAGGAATTTTATAGGTAGGTGTTAGGGCAGAGTGGGACTCAATCTTAGAATCGTCAAATATAGACTTAGCAAATTTAAACTTAATTGGGTAGCCAAGCTTTGCAACGTTTGCAATGATAGTCTTAATCTTTCCCTGCTCCGCAGTTGCTAAATACTCAGAGTTTGTACGAGGGTAAGTAACGTATCCGTCCTCGTATAGCTTTTGCACAGTAGACAAGGAGTCGTCCATTGACATCTTAAACTTCTTACCTAAATAGCTTTGCAATTTAGAAAGAGAAAATAGCTTAGGTGGGGAAAGGGTATCCTTTTTTGTCTTAACTGAGGTTACAATTGCATCAACCTCGTTGTATTTTTTACAGGCATCAAGGGCCTTTTGATACTCGTCCTTAGTAAACTTATTCTTCGAGGTCAAATCAACAAACTCATCGTTTGTCTAAGTCGGATCGTAGCCATGT
>JAZNNI010000055.1:0-6342 GCA_045580145.1 Clostridia bacterium | reverse complement strand
CTGGGGTTCAACTCCTTACGAAAAACCTTCGACAGTAACGAAAATACTGTTTTAGAGGAACACCACTTGAACCCTGAAAAACCGCATGAAAAAGCGTGATGACACTACTGACAGTAATATCATCACGCTACTATGGTGGAGATGACGGGAGTTGAACCCGTGTCCGAAAACATATTCACCCCGGCATCTACGAGTGTAGATTGTGTTATTAGATTCCCCTCACATATCCCTCACAATCAAGTTATATGCTACGGTAGTTTTTAGTTCCTGACCGTCTCCAAAACAAAAGACGGTTCATGTGCACCACTTGTCGACGCCTTACTCCCTGCCGTGGTAATCAGGGTAAGACGGCCAGCCTAATTAGGCAGCGTAAGCTAAATTCTTATTAGCGTTTATTTTTAAAAATCGGACAGTTTTAAGTGTTACCCGGCACTACTCGCTTCCGAAGCTTCAACATCCCCGTCGAAGCCGTTGCATCCCCATATTGTGTACTTATTGTAACACATTAAAATCAAAAAATCAAATCTATTTTTTGATTACATTATTTTTCCTCTTATTTTTCCGGCACGGCTCTTTATATCCGGGATAAATTCTACCTATCCCTATATTAAACTTCTCCTCAAGTTCCTCTTTAGAGTCTATACCAAAATCCTCTAAAATATGCACAAGCACCATTGCACAGGCATATGCATCGTCACACGCAGTATGGTGCGAAAAATCAATTCCCAGAGTATCTCCCAAGCAGTTAAGCTTATGGCTCGGAAGCTCAGGATATGCCTCTTGCGATAGCTTTACGGTACACAAATATTCAAATTCTGGAAAGGCTATTTCAAACAAATCAAGAGTTTTTGTCAGTGCCCCTACATCAAACGACGCATTATGCGCCACTACAAGCTTTCCATCAAGATATGGTTTAATTTCCTTCCAATACTTATCAAATGTAGGCTTTGTATAAACCATTTCCGGTGTAATCCCGTGGATAGCAATATTATACTCATTAAATTCGAATGGTACAGGCTTTATTAAAATTTCCTTAACTTCTTTTACTTTATTATTTTCGATAGCGCATATCCCCATACTGCATACACTTGTCCATTTTGAGGTTGCGGTTTCAAAATCTATTGCAACAAAATCCATTGTCTTCTCCATCGTCAGTCTTTTAATTAATTTTATACCAAATGTCCTTCAAAGTCAACAAATTGCCTTTAAAATAATTGCAATTACGATATTTTTATGCTATACTTATTAAAATGATATGAAGGGAATGATTTTTTGAGTAAATTTTCATATACACCCCATGGTGTTTGTTCAGCACAAATTGATTTTGAGATTGATGGCGATATTGTAAAAAACATTCAGTTCACAAGAGAATGTAACGGAAACACACAAGGTATTGCAAAACTGGCAGATGGAATGAAAGTCACCGACGTTATAGACCGCCTAAAAGGCCTTAATTGCGGTGGCAGAGGCACAAGCTGTCCTGACCAGCTTGCACGTGCATTAGAGCTTGCACTTTCTGAAATGTAATATTTTAAAAGCACCTTTCATATATATAATACGAGAGGTGTTTTTATTATGAAAAAAATTTTTGTCTTATTTTGTCTTTGTCTGTCAGCTTGTGCGTTTTTTACATTTTTAGGTGGACAGGCCCAGAAAACAGAGACACAACAACATAAAATATATTATGTCGACCGAAAGCTTCACAGACTTATACCTACCGATTTTGAGGCAAGTTCAAATTCCTCCGAAAAAATTGCCCGGGAAATAGTAAAAAACATTATTAAGGGAAAAGATTACAACAATGAGATTTTAAGAATTATTCCTGATACAAAAGATGCAGTTAAAGTTCGGATAAAAAAAGATACTGCTTACATAGACATATCGGGAGATATAAAAAATCATATTACAAAAAATGCCGAAACCGAACGGCTTTTTGTATATCAGCTTGTAAATTCAATCACCTCCGTTCCTGAAATCGAGTTTGTTAAGTTTACAATAGACGGAGATGTCCAAAAGGATTTTCTTGGTTTTTTGGATATGCGTGAAGTTTTTAAGGCAAATTACGACATATAGGTATTGAAATAGCTGTGATTTTGTGATAAAATTATTTAAATTATAACTATTTGGATAAGGTGGATTAAAATATGAGTATCACACAAAAAGAATTTGGAAAAACAGAGAACGGTACAGTTGTTGCATTTACACTCGACAACGGACAAGGACTTACTGCTGAAATACTGAATTTAGGCGGCATTATAAGACGTCTTGTTTTTAATGGCACTGACGTTGTTTTGGGCCGTGAAACAGTTGAGGCATATGAAAATGGTTCAGGATACTTTGGTGCAATTATCGGCAGAAACTCTAACAGAATTGAAGATTGCAGATTTGAAATAGGTGGCAAGGTATATGAGGTTGCCGAAAATGAGGCCAGAAAAAACAACAATCTTCACGGCGGATTTTATGGTTTTAACAAAAAAATATGGACTGCAAAAATGGTGGATGCAGACGAGCCACAGCTTGTTCTTACTACAACTTCTCCAGACGGTGAGGAAGGCTTCCCCGGAAATGTTTCTGTAAAGGTTACATATACACTTACAAAGGAAAATTCGATTAAAATACATTATGAAGGAAAAACTGACTGTGATACGGTTTTAAATATGACAAACCACAGCTACTTCAACCTAAACGGACACTCAAACGGAGATATAAAAAACCACACATTAGCTCTTTCCTGCAGTTTCTATACACCTAACAAAGAAACTTGTGTCCCATATGGCGAGATTCACTCTGTAAGCGGCACACCTTTTGATTTTACCAATAGCAAAAAGGTCGGAGGAGAAATAGAAAGCGACTTTCCACAGCTTAAAATGTTTTCAGGCTATGACCATAATATGATTATCGACGGCATAGGCTTCAGGAAATTTGCTCACTTAGAAGGTGATATAAGCGGAATCATTATGGAGGCATATACTGACCTTCCGGGTGTTCAGCTTTATACCGGAAATCACGTTAATGCAAAGACACCTTGTAAGGACGGAGCAGAATATGCACCATATCAGGCTCTCTGCCTTGAAACACAGGTTTTCCCTAATTCATTGAAATATGCACACTTCCCTTCACCTATCCTTAGAAAAGGTGAAAAATATGATACAACTACCGAATATAAATTCTCACAAAAGAAATAGGAGATACAAAAAATGCGAATAGTAGTAAAAGTCGGAACTACAACTCTTGCTCACAAAACCGGAAATCTTAACATTCGCCGAGTTGAGCAGCTTTGCAAGGTTTTGAGTGACTTAAAAAACAGCGGTCACGAAATAATCTTAGTCTCATCGGGTGCTATTGGAATGGGTACCGGAAAGCTTTGTTTACCCTGTCGTCCTGATGATATTCCCACAAAGCAGGCAGCGGCAGCTGTCGGACAATGTGAGCTTATGTATACATATGACAAGCTTTTCTCAGAGTATAACCACACAGTTGCCCAGATACTCATTGTTGGTCTCGACATTGAAAACGAAGAACGCAACCGAAACTTTAAAAATACACTTTTTAGACTTTTGGAGCTTGGTGTTCTCCCTATTGTGAATGAAAATGATACCGTTTCCACAGCGGAAATTGAAATCGGCGACAACGACACACTCTCTGCCATTGTTGCATCAAACGTAGAGGCTGACCTGCTCGTTCTTTTATCAGACATAGATGGGCTTTATACTGTAGATCCACACAAGGACGAAAATGCGACACTAATCGACGTTGTAGAAGATATTACCCCGGAAATTTTTGCTCTTGCCGGTGGCAAAGGCTCTACTCTTGGAACGGGAGGAATGTCTACAAAAATCAAAGCTGCAAAAGCTGCAAACTCGCACGGCATTGATATGATTATTGCAAATGGAAAAAATCCCGATATTTTGTACGATATAATTGACGGAAAAAAAGTTGGTACAAGATTTTTGGCAGACAGGAAGTGAAAGAATGACCACCAAGGAAATTTTATTAGGGGCGAAAAAGGCTTGGCAATCGCTTTCCTTAATTGACAAGGATACAAAAAATAAAGTCTTAATGGATATGGCACGTGAACTTACTAATGCTACCGAAGAAATTTTAGCAGCAAACCAAGTTGATGTCAAAAAAAGCGAAGGTATCATAAGCGAAGTTATGATAGACAGGCTTTCTCTTACAAAAGAACGCATACAGGCAATGGCAGACGGAATCATCTCGGTAAGCAAGCTTGATGACCCCGTGGGACATATTTTGGAAGAACACTCTCACCCAAACGGTATGCTTATAAAAAAAGTTTCCGTTCCGGTAGGTGTTGTCGCAATCATCTACGAAAGCAGGCCAAACGTAACCTCCGATGCTGCCGCACTTAGCTTTAAAAGCGGAAATGTTTGTGTTTTAAGAGGCGGAAAAGAGGCTTACAATTCAGCACGTGCAATAGTCGATGCATTAAGAAATGCACTTATTAAAAACAATATACCAAAAGAAGCAATCAGCCTTATAGAAGACACTACACGTGAAAGTGCAAAAGAAATTATGACAGCCAACGGGCTTGTTGATATTTTAATCCCGCGAGGAGGAAAGGGACTTATCAGCGCTTGCGTACAAAATGCGACGGTCCCTTGCATTGAAACAGGAACGGGAATTTGCCATATATATGTTGATGAATTTGCAAGTCTTGATATGGCTTCAAACATAATTAACAACGCAAAAACAAGCAGGCCATCTGTCTGCAATGCCTGTGAGGTTTGTCTTGTTCATAAAAGCATTGCAGATAGCTTTCTGCCAATCTTAAAATCTGTACTTTCAGACAGGGTTGAGCTTAGACTTGACAATACTGCAGCAAAGATAATTGAAGGTACTCTTGCTACCGATGCAGACTTTGATACTGAATTTTTGGACTATATTCTCGCAGTCAAGGTGGTTGACAGCATCAATGACGCCATCTCCCATATTGAAAAGCATTCCACAAGTCACAGCGAGGCTATTATAACAGAAAATGCAGAAAACGCAGAAAAATTCTTAAATGCTGTCGATTCTTCCAGCGTGTATTGGAATGCATCAACTCGTTTTACCGACGGCGGCGAATTCGGGCTTGGCTGCGAAATGGGAATTTCCACGCAAAAGCTTCACGCACGCGGTCCTATGGGCCTTCGCGAGCTTACCACATACAAATACAAAATCTACGGAAACGGTCAAATTCGTTAGGAGATGATAAAGTGAAATACTTAGCAGGATTTATTGGTTCAGGAAATATGGGAGGTGCATTGGCACTATCTGCGGCAAAGAGCATTGGTGCAGAAAATATCGCAGTTTCTGACCACGACAAAGAAAAGGCAAAGCTTCTTGCCGAAAAACTTGGGGCTATAGCTACAGACAACAAAGACATTATAGCAAATGCAAAATATATCTTTTTAGCGGTAAAGCCACAATTTCTTGCAGAATTATTTGATGAAATATCCCCGCTTTTAAAGGAAAGAAAAGACGAGCCTATCCTTGTTACAATGGCGGCTGGAACATCCATACAAAAAATCAGCGACCTCTCATGTGGAAATTATCCGATTATCAGAATTATGCCTAATACCCCTGTTTCCATAGGCAAAGGGATAGTGCTATATTGCGCTAATAATAAGGTTTTGGATATATGCGAGTTTACAGATATTATGAAATATGCTGGAACTTTAGACGAAATCCCTGAAAATCTTATTGATGCGGCAAGCTGCCTTACAGGTTGCTCGCCTGCCTGGATTTATATGTTCATAGAGGCACTCTCTGACGGCGGTGTAAAGTGTGGACTACCAAGAGCAAAGGCTATCCGCTATGCCTGTGATGCATTAATCGGCTCTGCATCTCTTGTAACTGAATCCGGCAAACACCCGGGACTTTTAAAGGATGAGGTGACAAGCCCTGCAGGAACAACAATCGAAGGCGTACACGCCCTTGAAAACGGAGCTTTCAGAGGATGTGTAATCGATGCAGTTTGTGCAGCATATGAAAGAACTTTGGAACTAAAAAAGTGAGGCAAAGCCTCACTTTTTTTACTCTTTATTCATAATATATCCCGCAATTTTTTCAACAGTGCGAACAGGCGCATCCTTTGCCGTTCCCCACTCCATATCCTTATTACGATAGTCAAATTTGAGTGTAAACTTATGAATATCCGCCTGCAAAAGCTCCAGTTCCTTTTCCTCTTTTTCAACAAGTGCCTTCAAAAAAGCATCATTATTTGATAATGAGTAAAGCTTTTCAAAATGCGGAAGGCAAAAGCCCTTTGATTTATCAAATTTCTCTTTAAAATCACTATCCGTTTTCCACATATCAAGCATTACCTTAAGGTATCTGTCC
>JAZNNI010000054.1:0-1661 GCA_045580145.1 Clostridia bacterium | reverse complement strand
GGGGTAAAATATTTCAGAGGCATAGGAATTCGTTCCTGTGCCTCTTTAAGTTAAGGCAAGGAAGATTCGATTCCTGAAGTTTCTAAAGTTTCTATATCCAAAAGCATTTCGCTTAATTACTTTAATGGCATTGTTGGTTCCTTCTGTATATCCATTTGTGTACGGACAATCAAAGGCGTTTAAGATGTACTTCGACCAGTTCCGGAGCATTGTCAGGCAGGCATTAAATTCGGGAAGATTGCTTGCTTCTGCTGCTAAGATAAAGAACTTCAACCGTCGACTGGCCTCTGTTCTATCGGGCGACTTCATAAAGTCAAAAAATAATTCTTTTAAGTGGTAGGCAACGGCAAGGTCATTTGATTGTGATAACATAACTTCAAGAGCCAGAAGACTTTCTTCGTTTAGATTCTCTTTATGCGATAATAGCAAGCGTCGGCTGCGTTTGAAATACTTTCGTTTGGATGGGAACATCTGCTTCTGGACCCGTTTTCGGACGTTTTCCAAAGCCCAGGTGGCGTACCGGACCACATGAAACTTATCAATTACAATCGTAGCATTCGGGAAGTATTGAACGGCCAAATCTTTGTACACCCGGTTCATATCGGTAATGAGGTAACGGACTTCCTTTTTGTTTTTGAAAGTATTCAGATAAAGCATCAGATCGGTCTGGCTGCGAGAGGGAAGTATGTCAAAAAGCTCATGATTATGGGCATCTGTTAAGATTGCGTGAAATTTCTGACCACCTGAGTTACCTCTGAATTCATCAATGGAAAGGACGGTAGGAAGTCTATCCGGTTTTGGATAACGGACATCCTTCAGTCTCCGAAAGATGGTGGAATCGGATATCCCAAGGAAAGTAGCAGCGTTACGCACGCTGTACCGATTTTTCAGCATATGTAAAGAATAAAAAGCAAGCCGTGTGGTGATACGGCAGTACTTTGGAAGTAGATGAAACGGTTCGTAAAAGTGCTTATTACAAGACGGACAATGGTATCTGCGCTTGTTATAGTGCAAGAGGAGCTGTTTTCCCATTACCGGAAGATCTTTAATGGTAGACAGACGATAATCATGTACTTGCTCTGTGATAAAGCCACAACACGGACAAACGGTAGGTTTTCTCTTCAAGGAAAAAGAAAGATGTATCTCTGTATCGGTGAATGAAAAATCTTTTAAAATAATGTCTTCCAATTCGAGGAGTTTTGATATAAAATCATATGTAGGCATAGGCTTCAATCCTTTCTGTAGGTTGGTTGTGGTGACTTAATTATACAGGAATTGAAATCCTATGCCTATTCTATTTTTTATTTACCCCCATCTAAAGTGTACAACCGTAATTTCCTATAAAGCAAAAACGCTCCGCTATGGATGCGCACGCTTTTGCAGAGGAAGATGTCGCATAGATGCGACGCAAAAGTGGCGCGAGAGTTCCGCAAGCGGAACTCTTTGTTCTATTCAAGTCCGATTTGGATGATGTGACAAATAGATATGTAAGAGGAGAATGTCTAAAAAACTGTGATATCGGAGAAAAACATTAAAAAGATATAGAAAAAACGGGAGAATTGCGGTATAATAACAGATGAAGAAGAGAATAATGTGTCAACTTTAAGACAAATGTGTGTAAATGAAGGAAAATGCATAGAGAGGTGTCGGATGATTACTGC
>JAZNNI010000053.1:0-5572 GCA_045580145.1 Clostridia bacterium | reverse complement strand
GAACATACACATATAATAGAATATAGTTTAAAGCTTGATTCCAACCCTGAGTTTACCTCGTCTGTTTTGGTGGCATATGCAAGAGCGGCGGTAAGGATGAACAAAGAGGGAATGTGCGGATGCAAAACTGTGCTTGATGTTGCACCTGCATATTTATCGCCAAAGCTGGCAGAAGATTTGAGAAAAAGATTGCTCTAATAAGGAAGCTATCGGAAGTCCCGATAGCTTTAGTTTTTGGTTATTTTAAAGTATTTTTTCATTCCAATGAGTAAGAAGACACCGAATCATTCTGACCTTTCGCATATTAAAATGTTTTGCAAAAAAACGAGGTGAACTTTCTGCAAAGCTTTTGGAGGAAACCGATTTATCTATCGAAGAAATCATATATAGAGTAGGATATAAAAATGAAAGCTTTTTCAGAAAGATTTTCAGGGAAATGTACGGAAAATCCCCGCTTGAATATAGGAAGGCAGCAAGAAAATAAAGTGGTTCGAAATTGAACCACTTTATTTTTTTAAAGTATATTCAACGGGAAATTTTTTCTGTATGACAAGGGAGTATAACCTGTGCGGAGTTTGAAAGTCCGTATAAAATAATTGTAATCATTAAACCCTACTTTAAGGCTTATTTTGGATACAGGCATTTGTGTTGTTGTAAGATAATGTATGGCTTTTTCTATTCTTTTAGAAATTACATAATCTTTAATCGTCGTTTTGAAGAATTTATGTGATAGCTGATATAATGTGTTTTTTGAAATTTTGAATGTATCACACAGATCATCAATAGAGTGGGTAAGTTCAATGTTTTTTTCTATGTAATCTTCAATATTTGAGGCCAATTCATTCTGCTCAATTTTTATAGCCTGACTTGTATAAAAGTAAGGAACACATTTGGTAAAAAGATCTGCTATTGCATCAATTTGTTCCTGTTTCAGTATCGGAAGCTTTTGGTAATACCCTTCAATTGTTTTTTCATCAATATCATATTTTTTGCACAGTTTTTTCACATTATCGAGGTTTGACAGCTTCTCTTCACGGTCACGTATTTGCCCAAACATAATATAAGCTATTAGAATATTGTTATAATAAATAGGAATAACGGTATCTATCAACCCAGCATGACAGGTAAAGGTATGTGGGCGTTTAATCTCTGATGCCATAATACAGGCAGAAATATCTGAATTCAGACATTCTGTTTTTCCTTTTGGATTAGATTTTATCCGAGAACATATCAATGACATAGGATTAGGGTAGAATGTTATCTGGTTAAACGCTGCGTCCCATACGCTCATAGTGATTTTTGATATTGAATAGAAATCTTTAAGACACTGTGTCAATTTCTGTTTATCAAACTTATATATCATCAAACATCCCTCCTTAATTTCTATTATATATCTTTTGTGTAAAACGTGCAAGAAAAATAGCAGAATTTATTTGAATAAAGTGAAGAAAGTGCTATTTTTTAAAAGGATAATTACTATATTTCAATGTTTTAGATATAGTATAATTAAATTGAAAGGTGGGAGTTGATATGAAAAAAGAAAAAATCACATTTGCATTGTTTTTCGGCAACCGCGGATTTTTCCCTGGTGAGGTTATTGCCGATGCAAGGCGCGAGATGATTGAGGCAGTTACAGCGAATGGTTTTGACTATATCTGTATGGAGGAAAATCTTACTCGTTACGGGGCTGTTGAAACCCGTCAGGAAGGAAAAATGTATGCAAAATTCCTTGAAGAAAATAGAGGCAAGTTTGCTGGAGTAATTTTATGTATGCCTAATTTTTCAGATGAAAACGGTGCTGCAGAGGCACTTAAAGACGCAAATGTACCAGTGCTTGTACAGGCATACCCAGACGAACTTGGTAAGATGGACTTTGCAAGAAGGCGTGACACTATGTGCGGCAAATTTGCAATGTGCCATGTGCTTCGTCAGTGCAAAATTAACTTCACTCTAACAAAGAAAATGACAGTTTCGCCACTTGATGCATCCTTTGCAGAGGATTTAAGGCGTTTTGGTGCAATCTGCCGTATTGTAAAGGGAATGAAATCTTTTAATATAGGTGCTATGGGTGCAAGAACAACTGCATTCAAAACTGTAAGAGCAGATGAGGTTGCACTTCAAGGAAAGGGAATCAATGTAGAAACTATTGACCTTTCATATATATTTGACCTTATTGAAAGGGTTGATGAAAAGGAACTTGCTGCAAAGAAGGAATATTATAAAGGTATTGTATCGTTCGGAAATTATCCGGAAGAAAAACTCACCAATATTTCAAAGTTGGGCGTTGTGTTTGATAAGCTTATTGAAGAATACAGCTTAAATGCCGTTGCGGTAAGATGCTGGGATGAATTTGTGACACACTACAATATCGCACCGTGTCTTGTGCTCAGTGACCTTAATGAAAGAGGTATTCCAGCGGCATGTGAACTAGACATTAATAATGCCGTTATGATGTACGCGCTTTGTCTTGCGTCAGAAGAACCTGTAATGCTTCTTGACGTAAATAACAACTACGGAGACTCTACAACAAAGAATATAATGTTCCACTGTTCAGCGGTACCATCTTCATTCTTTGAAGAAACCCCTTGCATTTCAGAGCACCTTATGTTTAAAAAAAGCTATGGAGAAGGAACAGGTGTGGGGATTGTAAATGGTAAAGTTAAGTCAGGTAAGGCAACCATTGCAACTGCAAAAACAGAGGATGGAAAAATCTGGGGATTCACAACAGACGGCAAGCTTACAAATGATGAGTTTGATAAGGAATTTTTCGGCACCGGCGTTGTGTTTGAGAACAAGAACCTTGAAGAAATATTTAAGTATATGTGTGAAAATGGCTACAAGCATCACGTAGCAATCGCAAAGGGCGAGTGGTCGGATTGTGTAGAAGAAGCACTTGTGAAATACTTAGGATACAATATAGATATTTTATAATTTTAAAATATAGGAGGAACTGAAAATGAATAAACTTGGAATTTTTATGAATTTTTGGGAAAAGAATTGGGACGCAGACCATACAAAGTACATAAAAAAGGCAAAGAGAATCGGATTCGATGTTCTTGAATTTCAGGCACAGCCTCTCCTTGAAATGTCAGACGATAAAATTCGTTCACTGAAAGCGCTTGCCGATGAGGTAGGCATTGAGCTTACATATAGTCTTGGTCTTGACAGAAACTATGATGTTTCTTCTCTTGATGAAAACGTAAGACTGGGTGGTGTTAAGTATTTACAGGATATCATCAGAAAGATACACGTAGGCGGAGGTACACTTCTTAGCGGTGTGAGCTATGCTGGTTGGGGGACTCCTGATAATTTCCTTGGCGACAAGCAGCCATATTGGGAACAGAGCATAAAGAGTATGAAGGAAATTATAAAGGTGGCAGAAGAGTGTGGCATAACCTACTGCGTAGAGGCGGTAAACCGTTTTGAGACCTGTCTTATTAATACAGCAGAGGAAGCACTTCGCTACACAACAGAAATTGATAGCCCTAATATAGGCGTTCTTCTTGATACATATCATATGAATATCGAAGAAAACAATATCGGTGATGCGATTCGTCTTGTAGGAAACAAGCTTACAAGCTTTCACACAGGCGAGAATAACAGAACTGCTCCAGGTAGAGGTCATATTGATTGGGATGAAGTCTTTGGTGCGCTTTCTGATATCGGATACAAGGGTAGAATTGTGTCGGAGCCTTTTGTAATGGAGGGCGGCGAGGTAGGACGTGACATTCATGTGTATCGCAATCTTGTAGAAAATCCTACAGAAGCTCGTATAGATGAGGAAGCGGCATATCTTCTCAATTTTGAAAAAGAAATGCTCAAAAAGTACAATATGGAATAAGCTGATTTTGCAAGGATTTAAAATATAATAAAAATCGAACACAGTACAAATTGATACTGTGTTCGATTTTTATTATGCATAAAATTGCGTCAGCGATGGCGAAATGCTGGCAAATTCCTATGCCTGCAGAAGTGGGGTATAGCCAATAGCTTTTTTATATATTATTCATATATTCCTCTGCCTTTAAAATTGCTGCATCAACTGTAGCTTTTGCAGGACCGCCTATGACGGTACGTCCATTTACACAGGTTTCCATACTGATTGCATCATATATGTCATCTTCAATAATGCCTGAGAATTCCTTGAACTCTGCTATTGTGAGCTCATCGAGTGCCTTGTCCTTGCTGATTGAATAGAAAACAAGCTTTCCTACAACCTCGTGAGCATCGCGGAAAGGCATACCCTTTTTTACAAGGTAGTCGGCAACGTCGGTCGCATTTGTAAATCCGCCTTTTGCACCCTTCAGCATATTTTCTTTTCTTACCTTCATTGTGGTAATCATATCAATGAAAACAGGCAGACAAAGCTTAACTGTGTCGACTGCATCAAAAATTGGTTCCTTGTCTTCTTGCATATCCTTGTTATATGCAAGAGGGATCCCTTTCATTGTTGTCAAAAGCCCCATAAGGTGTCCGTAGACACGCCCTGTCTTGCCACGGATTAATTCTGCGACGTCGGGGTTTTTCTTTTGCGGCATAATTGATGAGCCGGTTGAATATGCATCGTCCATTTCAACAAAGGAAAATTCGTGGCTTGACCACAAAATAAGCTCCTCGCAAAAACGTGACAGGTGCATCATTATAATCGAAAGACCGCTTGCAAGCTCGATTACAAAGTCGCGGTCAGAAACACCGTCTAAGGAGTTTTGTGTAACTCCCGAAAAACCTAATTCACCTGCTACAAATTCTCTGTCTAAAGGATATGTAGTACCAGCAAGTGCTCCTGAGCCAAGCGGCATCACGTTGGTGCGCTCTTTGCAGTCTAAAAGGCGGGACAGGTCGCGCTTTGCCATTTCGAAGTATGCCATCAGGTGATGCGCAAAGGTAACAGGCTGTGCTTTTTGAAGATGAGTATAGCCGGGCATAATCGTCTCAGTATGCTCCTTTGCAAGAGTTACGAGTGCTTTCATAAGACCTTTAACCATTTCGGAAATTTCCGAGATTTCGTCCATTAGATACATTCTTATATCGAGTGCTACCTGGTCATTTCGACTTCTTCCTGTGTGGAGTCTTTTTCCACTGTCGCCGATTTTGTCGGTCAAAAGCTTTTCTATATTCATATGTATATCTTCTGCATCAATTAAAAACTCAACCTTGCCATTTTCGATGTCGGATAGGATTTCAGTAAGCCCTGCCACAATTTTTTCGGAGTCCTCAAGGCATATAATCCCTTGTTTTCCAAGCATTCTTGCGTGGGCAATACTGCCTTTAATATCCTGACGGTACATTCTCTGGTCAAATCTTATTGATGAGTTAAAATCGTCAACCTTTGCGTCGGTATTTTTTTGAAACCGTCCGCCCCATAATTTTGCCATATTAGTTAGCTCCTTTTGTAATTTAAAACTTCCAGACTTTAGTATATCACAAAAATCCGGAAGTCTCAATACCATATTTTAATTTATTTTTGCATTGCGACAGCAATGTGCATAAGTTTTTGCCACACTTTTTTTAAAGTGTATGGGGTATGGGGCAAAGCCCCAAAATATTACTTTTTATATCTGTTTTCGCCATT
>JAZNNI010000052.1:0-1945 GCA_045580145.1 Clostridia bacterium | reverse complement strand
TATCAGATACTCAACGTAGGCTCGAAAGTGCCTATCTTCCACGTTCTTAAATTTTTGCAGACGAAAATTATCTGCTAAAAAACTGCAGAACCGTTTGGTTGCTTCAAAGTGCCTCTTTCTTGTTCCAAAACTCAACTCGTTGCAGTGCTTGTATATGGACGTGACTTGTTCGCACAGGTTCTTGTAGAGTCCCGGGTTCATTACCTTAATCGGCGGAAGATTTTCGGGTATCACAAGCTCTGTGCCGGGCGGTGCATTTGCCTGTTCCAAGGGGGGTGTTTTATTAACGTCTGACATAGGAATTGTTCTCCTTTCTTTAAGATTTATATTTTCACGCAGCTAAGGGACAGTCGCTGCGAAAAAAATCTGTGTACGAAAATACAACGTATTAGGATGCTATTTTCACAATTCTGTGATATAATAAGTTCAATCCAACCATTTGGCGATTTTTCAGCCTAACGAAATGCAAATATTCGCCAAATATTATCTTCAAAACATAAAATGCACGTGTTAAAATAAAGACACAAAAACAAAGGAGGTCAATGTATATGAGCATTGGAAAAAATATCGCAAAATATAGGAAAGCTTTAGGCCTTACACAAGAAGAATTGGGCGTTAAACTTGGTGTAACAAATCAGGCAGTCTCAAAATGGGAGATGGAAGTATCAATGCCTGATATAATGTTGTTGCCAGAAATTGTGACCGCTTTGGACGTATCTTTTGAGGATATTTATGGAATTGAAAAAGGTGCTGAAAAAGTATCAGTTTCGGCTGATAAATTTCCTGACTTTTGCCATAAAAAACTAATTGATTTGTTTTACTATAGTACAAAAATGAGGTTTACACACATTGGTTCCTCGGATATGGAACAGCTAAACTATCAAATTCAAAAGTTAATGGATGGCTGCAGAATCGGTTGTATTTCCAACACGCAGGGAGCAATTGTAGTTACAGATGATTTCTCTTTTATAGATTGCAGTTATAAAGCAGAAGGCAGCGAAAAAATTATTAAAAGTCAAGGTTCTGATGATTACACGCTGATGTATTTGACTGACAAAAATCTTCGCAAGGTATTTTATTATCAGTACAAAGCCGCTTTTGAAAAAAGCAAAACAGATAATTCCGAGTTCACTTTTGATGAAATAATGAATGGATGCAATCTTACAGAAGATGAAACAACTGCAGCTTTGAGGCTTTTGAAAGACTGTCACATTAACGAAGTTTATACAGATCGAGTCACAAAGACAAAAAAATACGTATTTTTAACATCAAATGCATTGTACGCTCACGCAGTATATAAGCTTGTTGAATTGTTGTCAGAGGATCCCGTTTGGGCGGTTGTGCGCGACACATCAATGATAAGCGATTATGCCTTTGAAGAATAATCATATATCTGGTCACGAAACTTCCTCGGTGATGTTTCGTGATCAAAATTTTTGCGCCGTCATATCGAAATGACAGTCATATATCATATCGAAAAGACAAACAGACTATTTTTTTAGCCGGGTGTTTGCCTATTGAATTTGGTCAGGATTCAATAGGCAAACACTCGGAACACGCCAAAGGCGTGCAAAGGACAGTTTCTTTCGAAATGTCATTTCAAAGCGATAGTTGATATATCATTTCAAAATGATTGAGGGCGCTGTCGCCTCTTTCGAAGAGACAGTCATATATCATTTCAAAGAGAGAGTACATATATCATTTCGAAAGGATAATCATATATCATCTTTAAAGGATTGTCCGCATGGCATAATTCACCCACTGTCAAAAGGGGAAAATTTGCTCTCATTTCTTACTGATTCTGTTTTGACGCGGGGAATTATGCCCTGCTAATCACGGCTCTCCGACCTCGTCTCCGAGCCGTTTCTATCTGACTGCCGTCCGATAGAAACGGCTCGGCTCTCGAAAAGAGAGTCATATATCATTTCGAAGAGACAGTTCTGGC
>JAZNNI010000051.1:0-41172 GCA_045580145.1 Clostridia bacterium | reverse complement strand
AAACCAACACTCCTTAACAACGTTGAAACTTATGCAAACGTTGCTCAGATTATCTTAAATGGTGTTGAATGGTTCACATCTATGGGTACTGAAAAGTCAAAGGGTACAAAGGTATTCGCTCTTGGCGGAAAGATTAACAATACAGGACTTGTTGAAGTTCCCATGAGAACAACACTCCGCGAAATCATCGAAGAAATCGGTGGCGGCATTCCAAACGGCAAGAAGTTTAAGGCTGCTCAAACTGGTGGACCATCAGGTGGATGTATCCCTGCAGAGCTTATCGACACACCGATTGACTACGATTCACTTATGGCAATCGGCTCAATGATGGGTTCAGGCGGACTTATCGTTATGGACGAGGATAACTGTATGGTTGACATCGCTAAATTCTTCCTTGAGTTCACAGTTGATGAATCCTGCGGAAAATGTACACCGTGCCGAATTGGTACAAGAAGACTCCTTGAAATCCTTACAAAGATTACAGAGGGCAAGGGAACAATGGAAGACATCGACAAGATGGAAGAGCTTTGCTATTCAATCAAGGCTTCATCACTCTGCGGTCTCGGACAAACTGCTCCAAACCCAGTTCTTTCAACATTAAAATACTTTAGAGACGAATATATTGCTCACGTTCAGGACAAGAAGTGTCCGGCAGGCGTATGTAAGGCGCTCGCTCAGTACACAATCGACCCTGAAAAGTGTAAGGGTTGTAGCCTTTGTGCAAGACAGTGTCCTGTTGGCGCAATTTCAGGTGAAATCAAGTCACCGTTCGTTATCGATCAGGAAAAATGTATTAAGTGTGGTGCTTGTGAGGCAGCTTGTAAGTTCAAGGCTATTTCCAAGTCATAATCTTTAAGAAAGGATATTGATACTATGGTAAACTTAAAAATAAACGGCCAGGCAATAAGTGTTCCGGAAGGTACAACCATTTTAGAGGCTGCCTTGGCAAACGGAATTGACATTCCTACTCTATGTTATTTAAAAGACGCATCTGTAACAGGCTCATGCAGAATGTGTGTTGTTGAAATCGTTGGCGCAAGAGCATTGCAGGCTGCCTGCGTATATCCTGTAGCTGAGGGAATTGAAGTTTTGACTCATTCTCCGAAGGTTAAACAGGCGAGAAAGAATACTTTAGAGCTTATTCTTTCAAACCACGACAGAAAGTGCTTGACTTGCTCAAGAAACCAAAACTGTGAGCTTCAGAAGCTTTGTGACGAGCTTGGTGTAACAGGCATCACATACGAAGGCATTATGAACAACTTTGATATTGATGAATCGGGCACATCAATCGTAAGAGATAATAATAAGTGCATCCTTTGCCGCCGCTGCGTAAACGTTTGTAAGAACGTGCAGACAGTTGGTGTAATTGATGCTCAAGAAAGAGGCTTTAACACAAAGATTGGCTGTGCATTTGAAAAAGAGCTTGGCGATACAGCTTGCGTAAACTGTGGTCAGTGTATCGCTGCTTGCCCTGTTGGCGCACTTCACGAAAAGTATGCAACTGATGATGTGTTTGCAGCTATTGCAGATCCGGATAAGTACGTTGTTGTTCAGACAGCTCCTGCTGTTCGTGCGGCACTCGGCGAAGAATTTGGTATGCCTATGGGAACTCCTGTAACAGGCAAGATGGTAGCATCTCTTAGAAGACTTGGTTTTGACAAGGTATTTGATACAGATACAGGTGCTGACCTTACAATTATGGAAGAAGGCAACGAGCTTTTAGAAAGAATTAAAAATGGCGGAACACTTCCGATGATTACATCTTGCTCACCGGGTTGGATTAAGTTCTGTGAACACAACTTCCCTGAATTTATCGACAATCTTTCAAGCTGTAAATCACCACACCAGATGTTTGGTGCAGTTATAAAGAGCTACTTTGCTGAAAAGAACAACATTGACCCTAAGAAGATTTTTGTTGTATCTGTAATGCCGTGTGTAGCTAAGAAGTTTGAAAACAGCCGTCCTGAAATGGAAAATAACGGTCTTCGTGACGTAGATGCAGTTATCACAACAAGAGAGCTCGCTAAGATGATTAAGGAAAGCGGAATTATCTTTGATAAGCTTCCTGATGAAGATTTTGATAAGCCATTCGGCGAGGCTTCAGGTGCTGCTCACATCTTCGGTGTAACAGGCGGTGTTATGGAAGCGGCTCTTAGAACTGTTTATGAAATTTTGGAAGGCAAAGAACTTGCAAAACTTGAGTTTAACGAAGTAAGAGGAACAGAAGGCGTTAAGGAAGCTACTATTAAGATGGGCGGAATGAACGTTAATGTTGCTATTGCACACGGACTTGGTAATGCGAGAAAGCTTTTGGAGGCTGTTAAAGCAGGTGAAAAGAACTATCACTTCATCGAAATTATGGCTTGCCCGGGCGGATGCGTAACAGGTGGCGGACAGCCAATCGTTTCTGCTAAGACTTATATGACAGTTGACGTTAAGGCAGAAAGAGCCAAGGCGCTTTATTCAGAAGACGAAAGAGCAACTATCAGACAGTCACATAAGAATCCTGATATGGACGTGCTTTACAAAGAATACTTTGAAAAGCCAGGTTCACACAAGGCTCACGAGCTACTTCATACTCACTATACAACAAGAGATAAGTTTTAATTAAAAGAAGAACCTTTCGGGGTTCTTCTTTTTGTGGTAGTGTTTTCTCTTATATGTACTTTTGTGAGTGCAAAAGGATATTTTCTTTGTATACCTACTTTTGATTGCCCAAAAGTAGCAAAAGGCACAGGGGACACCCCTGACCCTGTAGTTTAGCGGCTTCAAACAACGCGCAATTCTCGCAAAACACTTTGGTTTTGCGAGTAATTCGCGAACTCGCCTCTAATTTTGCGACAGGGCAAAGTTTTAATAAAGGCAAGCTTTATTATCAATACAAATTTTTCTTATAACCAATATATTGCATCGTACAAAGAAAAAATCTTTTCAAAAAGAACGCAAAATGAATTTTATCAAAGCTCTTGATATGATAGTCTGCGCTTGCCTTACTGCAGTTCGACCTGTAAGTAAAGTCGGGGCGACTTCAGCAATACTTCTGCCGTAGGCAGAAGATTGCAATCAGGAGCAAGCTCGGAGATACATAAGAGGGAAGACCTCTTATGTGCTTTTTGGTACTTTTGTGCATACAAAAGTACATATAACAGAATTTAAAAAATGTCGAATTATGTCTTACGATTTTTGAGAATTTTTTTTATTTTATAGACAGCAGAATTTTTTTATGTTATAATAACATTCGTAGACTATAATGCTTTTTGGGTGCAGATTTTTTGCATGTTATTTTTGCGTGTAAACAAATCACGTTTTTCCAGTAAAAAACGCTGGCTAAACTTTACGTGGTTTGTTTTAAAGCATTCATTAAAGTATATAGTCTACAACTAAGCCGTGCGTTTTTTGTGCATGGCTCAGGCTATGCACTTTTTTAATTACAAAGAAAAGGCATAGCCTCTCCTTTGTAGCCCTTTTGGGCATAGATACGTTTTACGAAAAAGAGGCAGAAGTAAATATCCGCCTCTTTTTCTTTTTTGTATTCAACTTATTTTACAATAACACTTTCGCCTGTCATTTCCTCTGGCTGTGAAAGGCCCATAAGGTCGAGCATTGTCGGAGTTAAGTCGCAGAGCTTTCCGCGGGAAAGCTCTACATCGCCTGCACCCATAACGATTAATGGAACAGGGTTTGTTGTGTGAGCTGTAAACACGTCCTTTGTGTCCGGCTCGAACATCTTGTCAGCATTTCCGTGGTCGGCGGTAATTAATACCTTTCCGCCTTTTGCCATAATAGCATCAACGACCTTTCCAAGACATTCATCAACTGCCTCAACAGCCTTTACTGCCGCATCAAAGATGCCTGTGTGTCCAACCATATCGCAGTTTGCGAAATTTAAAATGATGCAGTCATACTTATCCTCGCCTATAAGCTCAACGCAGGCATCAGCCACCTCGAATGCGCTCATTTCCGGTTTCATATCATAAGTCGCAACCTTTGGCGACGGAATCAGCTTTCTGTCCTCGCCCTCGTAAACATCTTCAACACCGCCGTTAAAGAAGAAGGTAACGTGTGCATATTTTTCTGTTTCAGCAATTCTAAGTTGCTTCATACCCTGCTTTGAAAGGTATTCGCCAAAGGTGTTTGTAAGAACCTGTGGCTTAAATGCCACATTCACGTTCGGCATTGACGCATCATACTGTGTCATACAAACATAGTAAAGAGGCATAAATTCTCTTTCAAAACCGTTAAATTCAGGGTCAACAAAGGTCCTTGTGATTTCTCTTGCACGGTCAGGACGGAAGTTGAAGCAGATAACTGAGTCGTTTGCGGCGATTTTGCCCACAGGCACACCATTTTGGCAAACTACCATCGGACGTATAAATTCATCCGTGATTAAAGCTCCGTTTTCGTCCTCTGTCGCATATGATTTTTCCATAGCGGCGATGACGTCTTCTACCATTTCACCCTCGTTTTTAACCATTGCATTATAAGCTTTCACAACTCTGTCCCAGTTGTTGTCACGATCCATCGCATAGTAACGTCCCGAAACTGTGGCAATCTTGCCAACACCTGTGTTTTCAAGCTTTTCTGAAAGTGCTTTTATAAAGTCAATTCCCGATGTCGGCGAAACATCACGGCCGTCCATAATCGGATGAACGAAAACCTTTGTAAGCCCGTTCTTTTTAGCAAGGTCGATAAGACCGAAAAGATGCTCTAAGTGTGAATGAACACCGCCGTCAGATAAAAGTCCGATAAAGTGGAGTGCTGAGTCATTTTTCTTGCAGTTTTCCACTGCGGCTAAAAGTGTCTCGTTTGAGAAAAAGTCGCCGTCGGTGATTGATTTTGTAATTCTTGTAAGCTCCTGATAAACAACTCGTCCTGCACCGATGTTTGTGTGACCGACCTCAGAGTTTCCCATCTGTCCGTCAGGAAGACCTACTGCCATTCCGCTTGCATATAGAACAGTGTTTGGATATTCTGCGAAATATCGGTCAATATTCGGCTTTTTAGCCGCTTTTATTGCGTTGCCAACAGTTTCGTCGTTCATACCGAAGCCGTCAAGGATAATTAAAGCAACAGGATTTTTTGACATAACTATATTCTCCTTTTCTTAAAATAAGGCGGAACAAATGTTCCGCCTTATGCGTTTTTTTGCAATTAGCAAGCCTTTGTGATAGCTGCGAACTTTTCAGCTACGAGTGATGCACCGCCGATAAGTCCACCGTCGATGTTTTCCTTTGCCAAAAGCTCTGCAGCATTGGCATCATTCATACTTCCGCCGTACTGAATTGTAAATTCCTTAGCACAGTTCGGGCAGTAAAGGTCAGCAATGATGTTTCTAATTCCGCCGCAAACTTCTTCAGCCTGCTCAGCAGTTGCAGTCTTGCCTGTTCCGATTGCCCAGATTGGCTCGTATGCGATAACAACCTTTTTAGCATCTTCTGCAGCAATTCCTGCAAAGGCTTTTTTAATCTGGATTGCGATTAAGTCCATTGTGATGCCGGCTTCTCTCTGCTCTAAGCTTTCGCCTACACAAACGATTGGAATAAGACCTTTTTCGAGTGCCTTTTTAGTCTTTAGGTTCACAGTTTCATCTGTTTCGTTATTGTATTCACGTCTTTCTGAGTGACCGATGATTACATATTCAACGCCGAGATCTTTTAGCATATCAGCTGAAATCTCGCCTGTGAAAGCACCCTTGTCCTCGAAGTGGAGGTTTTCAGCACCGATTTTAACGTGTGTACCTTTAGCTGCTTCAACTGCGTTTGCAAGGCACACATATGGTGTGCAGCAAACAACTTCACAGTTTGAACCTTCTGTAGCTTTTGCTACTTCTTTAACAAAATCATAAGTTTCGCTTGGAAGCTTGTTCATCTTCCAGTTTCCAGCAATAATATATTTACCCATTTTAAAATATCTCCTTTGTTTTGTGTTAGGCTGATTAAATTTCCGCATCTCACCATTTTTTACCAAGGGCGGTACAAGAGTACAGCTCCCTGATTTCAAAACGGCAATCTGCAAAAATTTTATTCAGCCTTAATATAAAGACCTGTTAAGTTTAGGTCAAGCCTTTTTAAAGGCTTGCAGGTGTGGACAGAGTACGCAAAGCCTATTCAATCTTATTTATCGTTTATAGCTACAATACCCGGTAAGTCCTTACCTTCTAAGAATTCAAGTGATGCACCGCCGCCTGTTGAGATGTGGCTCATCTTGTCGCCAAGACCTGCCTTGTTAACTGCAGCAACACTGTCACCACCGCCGATGATTGTTGTAGCATCGATGTCAGCGAGTACCTTTGCGATTGCATTTGTACCTTTTGCAAAGTTCGGCATTTCAAATACGCCCATAGGTCCGTTCCAAACAACAGTCTTTGCTGACTTTAATGCATCAGAGTAAAGCTCGATTGTCTTTTCGCCGATGTCAAGTCCCTGCCAGCCTGCTTCGATTCCGCCGCGTGCAACTGTCTTTGAAGCTGCATCGTTTGAGAATTCCTGAGCAACAACTGTATCAACAGGGATTAAAAGCTTAACGCCCTTTTCCTCTGCCTTTGCCATCATTTCTTTAGCATAGTCAAGGTAATCAGCCTCTAAAAGTGAATCGCCGACTTCTTCGCCGAGTGCCTTCATAAATGTGTATGCCATACCGCCGCCGATGATTAGTGTATCAACCTTTTCGAGAAGGTTGTTGATAACTGAAATCTTTGAAGAAACCTTTGAACCACCGAGAACTGCAACTAATGGTCTTACAGGGTTGTTAACGGCATTTCCCAAAAACTCGATTTCCTTCTGGATAAGATAGCCGCAAGCTGCAACAGGAAGGTATTTTGTAACACCTACGTTTGAGCAGTGTGCACGGTGAGCTGTACCGAACGCATCGTTTACGAATACATCGGCTAAGGATGCTAAATCCTTTGAGAAATCGTCGATATTCTTTGTTTCCTCTGCTCTATATCTTGTGTTTTCGAGAAGAACTACGTCGCCTTCCTTCATTTCAGCTACTGCCTTTTTAGCATTTTCGCCTACAACGTTGTCATCAGCTGCAAAAACAACGTCTTTGCCAAGCTTTTCAGAAAGAGCTTTTGCAACAGGAGCGAGTGAAAGCTCAGGCTTTGGCTCACCCTTAGGCTTGCCCATGTGTGAGCAAAGGATAACCTTTGCGCCATTTTCGATAAGATACTTGATTGTAGGAAGTGCGCCTACGATTCTTGTATCGTCTGTGATATTTCTGTTTTCATCAAGCGGAACGTTAAAGTCGCATCTTACGAGGACTTTTTTGCCCTTTACTTCAATATCTTCTACGCTTTTTTTGTTTAACATATTGGACACCTCTCATTTTTTCGTTTTCGGGCATAAGCCCACATATGTATATTGTAACTCAAAGCGGAAATTTTTTCAAGTATTACAGAGCAATTTATTTGAAAATTGTTAAAAATTTATCTTACTAAGCATACAAGCGGTGAAAAAACCGACCAAATCGCCGAAAATTGCCGCCAAAATCACCCTTTTTGTATATTTTACCTTGGTTCTATTAAAATATACCATAATTGTGTAGAAAGTGGTTTCAGTTGAGGCACACAAAATGCAGGCAGCTTTTGCAATTTCGCTTGCAGGTCCGTAAGTTCTGACAGTGTCGGTCAAAAGTCCGATTGAGCCGCCGCCCGACAAGGGACGAATAAGTGCAAGCGGCAGAATTTCTGCAGGAATGCCGAAAAAATCTGTTACGGGCGATAAAAAATTTGTAAGTGCCGAAATTGCGCCAGATTCTCTGAGCATTGCCGTCACCGAAAGTATTGCCACAAGTGCGGGAAATATGGAAATGACGGTTTTTAAGCCTTCCTCGACACCTTCGATAAAGGTCTGATAGCAAGGCACTCCGTTTTTTTGTGCAACTATAAGCACTAAAATTATTAAAACAGGAATTACATAGGCTATTTTTCTTCACCTCTTTTTGATAAAAGCCACTCGGCAAAAAGTCCGCAAAAAAGGGATAGGAGTGAGCAAATCCATATGTATGGCACAATCGAGTAGGGGTTTTCACTCCCCAAGGATGCGAGTATGCCGATTACAGTTGTTGGAAAAAGCTGAAGGCTTGCCGTGTTCATAACAGCAAAGCGACACATTTCGTGACTCGGATGCGGCTTTTCGCCATTTTCCTTGTCAAGCTCACACATTGCCGAAACTCCTGCAGGTGTTGCGGCATTGCCCATACCCAAAAGATTTGCGATTATGTTCATTGTGATATTTTTGCGGTTTTTAACGTTTGGAAACAGGCGGCGGATTAAGGGAGATAAAAGCTTTTCGCAAAATCCGGCCGCACCGCCTTTTTGTGCAACCTTCAAAATTCCGCTCCAGAAACACATAATTCCTGCAAAGGAAAAGAGCACCTCGATTGCCGACGCAGCTCCCGAAAGCCCTGCCGACAGGGTTTCGGAGGTGTTTCCGCCCCAAATAGCAAAAATAAAGGATATTATGATAATCACAGGCCAAATTATGTTCATTTTATTGCTCCCTTTAATAATTGTTTTCTTTAAATATAATATTGTATTTTTTTGGCGGATATGATATAATGGCTATGATTATTCTATAATAAATAATCGGCAGAGGTAGTCATATATGTTGAAAAATATTAAAGGTGCAATATTTGATATGGATGGAACATTGATTGATTCATTAATGTTCTGGGATATACTGTGGGACAAATTCGGAACAAAATTTTTGGACGGTGAATGTTTTAAGCCCGAGGCTGTCGATGATAAAGCCATAAGAACGATGACATTAAAAAATGCAATGAATCACCTGCACTCAGTTTATGGTATAGGAAGCAGTGGTGAAGAGCTGTTTTGTGTGGCAAATGATGCTATGAGAAATTTTTACGCATATGAGGTCAAACTGAAAGCCGGTGTTTTGGAGTTTTTGGAATACTGTTATGCAAAGGGTATAAAAATGTGTATAGCCTCTGCTACCGACGTAGAATTGCTGAAGGTTGTAATAGAACGTTGCGGTATAGGCAAATATTTTGAAGGAATTTTATCTTGTGCTGAAATCGGCAAAAATAAGGATCAGCCGGATATATATTTAAAAGCGCTGGATCTTCTTGGTACAAACATTGAAGATACGTGTGTATTTGAAGATTCATATGTTGCAGTTACCACAGCGGACAAAATCGGTATAAAAACGGTGGGTATCTATGATAGATATAATTCCGGTCAGGAGGAAATCAAGAAAATTGCAACCCTATATGTTTCTGAAGCTGAAACGCTGACAAAACTGATTGATAATGACCTTATCTGAAAACAATCAACGCAGTAGATTATGGAGGGATAATCTTGAAGCATAATACATATTTGTTCGATTTTGACGGAACATTGGTTGACTCAATGCCTGCTTATGTTTCTGTTATGCTCAGAATATTGGATGAAAATAATATAAAATATGAGAGTGATATTGTAAAAATCATTACACCTTTAGGCTATATAGGCACAGCAAAATATTTTAAGGGAATGGGTGTCAGCCTGACGGAGCAAGAGATGGTTGAGCTGATGAATAAATACGCCTATGATGAATATGCGTATAATATTCCTGCAAAGGCTGAGGTTATTCCGGTGCTTAAAGAATTGAAAAAGGCGGGTGCTGACTTAAATGTTTTAACAGCAAGTCCGCATACTGTGCTTGATGCGTGCCTTAAAAGACTGGGAATATATGACCTTTTTACGAATGTGTGGTCTTGCGATGATTTTATGACAACAAAGGCTGACCCTGACATATACAAAAAAGCGGCTGAAAGGATAGGACAGCCGATTGAGAATATTCTGTTCCTTGATGATAATTATAATGCTGACAAAACCGCAAAAGCGGCAGGAATGCAGGTGTGCGGTGTTTTCGACGAATCTTCGGCGGAGTATGTTGATGATATAAAGGCAATCGCCGATTATTACATATATAGTTTTTCCGAACTGCCTGAACTCTAATAATCACAGGATGTAAGCGGAAAAAAATAATTTAATGGGAGAAATATTATGCAAAAGTATGTTAGATTTATAGTGCTGATTTTTGTATATATTTTGTTGTTTAATACAGGAGTTTCGGCTGTTTCAAGTACATACAACATTTCTGAATTGGGGTTAGATATAACAATCCCATCGAGCTATAAAGTTATAACGAGAGATACCCCAGCAAACGCAACTGTATTTAGTGATTTAGGAATAATAAAAGCAGATATAATGGAGCAATTTGAAGCAAGTAAAATTTACTTAAATGCGGTTTCTGATACCGCTAATGAAGAAGTTGTTGTTACAATGGAAGCTATTATGATTGATAATTTTAGTGCTTTAAGTGATACATCATTAAAAGCATTGGCTTCTTCTTTGATTAATGAATATGAAAAAATAGGTATTAGTATTTTAAAATATGATATTTACCAGCACTCTCAAGCAAAATTTATTCGCATTTATTGGGAAGATGCCACAAATTCTGTAAATGGATTACAATACTATACAGCATATAATGAAAAAGCAATGAATTTCACAATGAGGTCATATTCTGGTGAAATAACAACAGATCAAGAACAGAGTATAAAAAGCATTGTCGATAGCGTTAGGTATGATACTCCGCCAATAGAAGCATCAGCGGAAACTCAAACAGATACTTTTATATATACCGATGTTGATACAAATACGAGATTTACTGTGCCAGCAAATTGGTATGAAAAAGAATTTTTTGAAGAGCGTGAATTTATAGATGTAAAATTTGTTTCTTCAGAAGAGGCAGGGCTGACCATCATATACGGCAGTACTGATTTGTGGGGAATGCTTACACCGGAAGAACAAAAAGGATTATCCCGTTCTGAATTAGATAGTTCTGATTTTGAAATTGCTGACATAGCAACATTCTATGGCATAGATGAAAACTTAATAACAACAGTGACATACAATGGTATAGATTATTTTCAAGCAACAGTAAAACAAACGGCGGATGTATATGACACAAAAATTACTGTGGATATGACTTTTGCAATTCATATTGAAAATGGCTGGGGATATCTTTTTCAATTTGGCGGGACGACAAGCAACGATTATTTTGAAGATTTTCAAGAACTACTAAATTCTGTTGAATACCCATATTACCAAAATGAAATATCAACAGCACGGTTAAAGATAGCACTTACTTTCTCCATAATTCTTATAGTGGCTGGAAGTTTATTCTACATATTTATAGAAAGAAGAATACATAAAAGTGAAGAGAAAGTTATTACAACTGTAAGTATCAACAGCATATGTCCATATTGTAATGCACCATTATTAGATAATGGGTGTTTTTGTCATAAATGTGGAAAAAAGCTATCTACAATTACAGATAATAAAAATGATTTATAATATTAGGAGAAAGTGAAAATGAAATATTATTTTAAAGCGTTTAAGAATTACGCGAATGGCGAGGGGAGGGCAACCAGAAGAGAATACTGGTGGTTTATGTTTTTTCATTATATTATAATGTTACTTTTGTCATTTTTGGATGGGGTTTTCGGTTTTTATTCTACAGATATTCCGCTTGATTATGGATATATGACAATTATTTATATGTTTGCCTCAGCGTGTCCCTCAATATGTCTTCAAGTTCGTAGATTACACGATGTAGGGAAAAGCGGCAGTTGGTGGTGGGTTAAAAATGTACCTTTCTTCTCGTTATATTTGTTTTACTTTAACTTAAAGCCGAGCGAACCTGCAACCAATGTTTATGGGCCTCCAGCAAAGTACATAACAAAGACTGTTTGCAACGAGGATAAGCAAACTGACAATTCCAGCAAAGTGAGATTTTGTCGTAAATGTGGATATGAATTAGTGAATGGCAGTGATTTTTGTAGCCGATGCGGAACAGAGGTTTTAAAACCGAAACTTACAAATATTCTCGACACGCAAAAATTTGAGGTTGTTATCTTTGACACGAGCGTGGGGAAAATGCGTACAGAAATTCGAAAAGTTGATGTTAAAAAATTCCCGCCTGAGAAATTTTCAGACAACAATACTTATTATGCTGTTGAGACTATAAAAGAAGGGAAAAAGGTAAGAATTTATTGCACAAAAGATAATTGGAAAAAGAAAGTTGAAATTAATAAAGCGGCAGAGGTATAAATAGGAGAAGGTATATGATTTGTAATAAATGCAATCACGAATTGCCCGATGATAGCGAATTTTGTCAGTACTGTGGTAGCAGAATAGAAAAGGAAAATCAAGAAGATACAGGAAAAGAAAATGTCGAAAAAAATATTTTTACTGATAAAACGGATGGATTTGAAGACGATGATTTGCCTAATTTAGAAAATGCAACACAGGAAGAAATATTAGATGCCATTATTAAAGGTCAGGCAGAGCAAGCTGTTAAAAATTTTAAAGAAAAAGAAAAAAACCAACCCAATAATGAGGAAGATACTGACTTTGGTCTTGTTCCGGAAAAACCCATATATACTTTGGCTATTATGTCTGTTGATGGTGAAAAAGAATATTTAAACCAACTATATACTGAAAATGGTGTTAAGATTAGGTGGAACAGACGAGGTTCTACAGGAGTGAACGGAATTAATGGAATGGTGGACATATATGATACATATCTTCCGTCAGGTGAACCATATAAGACAATCTATATAAATATGTATGGGGCAAGAGAAACAAAAAAAGCACCTTCGGGCTTCATGTTAAATCATACGGAAGCAAAAATAGGACAGAAGAGGCCTGAAAAAGAAGAGAAGTTAAAAACTAAATTTTGCAGTCATTGTGGCTCACTAATTGACCATAAAACTAAAATTTGTTCTGGATGTGGAAAGAAACATTTTATTAGTATAAAATTCAACAAAGCTTCCGTTGCAGTAATTCTCTTGTCATTAACAACTATAATATTGGCTGTTAATAATATAGTTCAGTATAATAAAATTGATTATTTGTCACGTAGCAAGAGTGTTTTGGAAAACGAAGTAAGCGAATTGCGATGTAAAGTCTCCGAAATGGAGGAAAGAACCCATACATTAGAACGATATGAAAGAGTTGTAGCACTGATTGCAGACGATGATACAAGAAGATATCATACGTTTTCTTGTGAGGATATACAGAAATATGATAGAGGTAAAGTATACCATAAAGGAGAGGCAGAAAAAAATGGGTATTATGCGTGTCCTAAATGTCATTAATTGTTTTTAGCAATCACATCTGAGCGGACATAAAATATAAATTCTGATTAAAGAGGTATTAAAATGAGCTTTGCTGATGAAATTTTTATAAAAAATTGTAAGGATATTCTGGGAAATGGTGTATGGGACACCGATATGGCGGTGCGCCCGAAATGGGACGACGGCGAAGCGGCGCATACGATAAGCCGTTTTGGAATCGTAAACCGCTATGACCTTTCAAAAGAGTTCCCGATTATGACACTCCGTCGCACCTATTGGAAATCAGCACTTGATGAGCTTTTGTGGATATGGCAGAAAAAGTCCAATAACGTAAATGAGTTAAAATCGCATATATGGGACCAATGGGCAGATGCACAAGGCTCGATAGGTAAGGCATACGGCTATCAGCTCGGTATAAAGCACAAATATAAAGAGGGTGAGTTTGATCAGGTGGACAGAGTGCTTTTCGACCTCAAAAACAACCCTAATTCAAGGCGTATAATGACCAATATATACAACCA
Organism: Clostridia bacterium; assembly: GCA_045580145.1. GTDB lineage: Bacteria > Bacillota > Clostridia > UBA1381 > UBA1381 > UBA1738. Next base: position 27,502 of record JAZNNI010000051.1, on the reverse strand, counting down.
TCAGGACCTTTCGGAAATGAATCTGTACCCTTGTGCATATTCAATGACTTTCAGCGTGAAGGACGGGAAACTGAATGGAATTTTAAATCAGCGCAGTAACGACTTTTTGACAGCGAACAACTGGAACGTGGTGCAATATGTGCTGTTAATCCACATTTTTGCAAAGGTTTCGGGACTTGGTGTAGGCGAACTAATCCACGTTATCGCTGATGCACACATTTATGACAGACACGTTCCGATTGTGGAGGAGCTTATAAAAAGACCAACCTTTGAAGCACCAAAGCTTATAATCGACGATGTTGATGATTTTTACAAGCTGACAGTTGATAATTTCAGGCTTGAAAATTATGAATTTAACGAATTTGATACAAAAATTCCTGTTGCGATTTAAGGAGAAAAAACTATGATGAAGCTGATTGTGGCAGTGTCGGAAAATTGGGGCATAGGAAAGGACGGAAACCTGCTCTTTAATATTCCTAAGGATATGAAATTTTTTCGTGAAACTACGACGGGCAAGGTCGTAATTTTAGGCAGAAAAAATCTCGAGAGCTTTCCGGGGAAAAAGCCTTTAAAAAACAGAACAAATATAATATTGACAAGAAATCCCGATTTTGAATGTGAGGGTGCTGTGGTTTGCACATCGATTGACGAAGTTTTGAACTTGCCATATGACAGGGAAGAAATGTTTGTAATCGGCGGGGAGGAAATTTACTCACAAATGCTGAGGTTTTGCGATACCGCTTATGTAACCAAGGTGGAAAAAACAGTTCCGGCGGACAAGTTTATGGTAAATCTTGATGAGTCGGACGAATGGGAGTTGACAGAGATTTCGGAAGAGACAGAGGATAACGGATATATAATCCGCTTCTGTACGTACAAAAGAGTGTGAAAAGGAGAATGCTATGAATTTACACAAAATTGCCGGAATTACGGTGGATATGGGATATAAATATGATAAGCTGACGAAGCAGGCGGCGGCATATCGGATAGAGGAAAAGGTAAGTCCCGATATGACAATTTATCTGTCCGACGATTTCCTTGAGAAAAAGAGACAAGAAAACCCGCATCTTTCGATAGAAGACTGTGAATATATCTTCACAAGTTCGGTGTATTACGCAGGACTTTTGCACTTTGGCGGGTTTATGCTGCACTCATCTGCGGTTATAATGGATGGAAAGGCGTATCTGTTTTCGGCGTCGAGCGGAACGGGGAAGTCTACACATACCGTGCTTTGGCAAAAGGCATTCGGCAAGGACCGTGCGAAGATTTTAAACGACGATAAGCCTGCAATCAGAATAACCAAGAATGGTATTTTTGCTTGCGGAACTCCGTGGAGCGGAAAGACCGACCTTAACATCAATGAGGCTGTGCCGCTTGCTGGAATTTGTTTCTTAGAGCGCAGCGAAGAAAACTGGATAAAACGTATTCCTGGGGGAAGTGCGATTGTGAAGCTTTTAAATCAGACAATCCGTCCGACCGAGGAAAGCGAAATGAGCACACTTCTTTCGCACGTGGATAAGGTTTTAAGCGAAATTCCGGTATACACTATGGGCTGTAATATAAGCGAAGAGGCAGCAATTATGGCACATAAGGTAATGTCGGGAGAAATTTGATTCCGGAGGATAAAAATTATGCCAAAAGCACTAATCACCGGCGCAAGCTCGGGTATCGGCAAGGAAATAGCAGTAAAGCTTTCAGAGTATGGATATGATTTAATACTGGCAGCAAGACGCGGAGATAAGCTTTCTGAGGTTTCAAAACTTTTAAGAAGCCCTGCCGAAATAATTACGATAGACCTTTCAAAGGAAGAAAACTGCTATTCGCTCTATGAAAAGTGTAAGAGTGACGAGCTTGAGATTGTTGTAAATAACGCAGGCTTTGGAAATTTCGGTGAATTTTCTGACACTGAGCTTTTGCGGGAAATGGAAATGCTCGACTTAAATGTCCGCGCAGTACATATTTTAACCAAGCTTTTCCTGAATGACTTTTTGAAAAAAGATAGCGGGAAAATATTGAATGTAGCATCTGCAGCAGGCTTTATGCCGGCAGGACCGCTTCTTGCGACATATTATGCGACCAAGGCATATGTAAGAAGCCTTACAAGAGCAATAGCAAAAGAGCTTAAAAAGTCGGGCAGTAATGTAACCGTCTCTGTTCTTTGCCCGGGACCTGTGAAAACCGAGTTTGATACTGTTGCAGGCGTGGATTTTCAGTCTGCGGGAATGGACGCGCAAAAGGTTGCTGAAATCGCTGTTTCGGGAATGCTTTTAGGGAAAACCGAGATTGTTCCGGGAAGCTTAATTAAAGTCGGCAAGATTTTGACGAAAATTCTTCCGGATAGTGTAATTGAGGCATTTGCGTATAAATTTCAAAAAGCAAAGGAAGATAATTAATGGTCAGAATTGGGAACAGTTGGGACGAGCTTTTAAAGGACGAGTTTGAAAAGGATTATTATAAAGAGCTTTCCGCATTTTTGAAGGAGGAATATGAAAACCACATAATCCATCCCGATAAAAATGATATTTTTAATGCACTTAAATGGACAGCCTATGAGGATGTACGCGTGGTAATTTTCGGGCAGGATCCGTACCACGGCGAAAATCAGGCACACGGGCTTTGTTTTTCTGTGAAAAAGGGTGTGGATATTCCGCCGTCCCTTAAAAATATATACAAGGAGCTTAAAGAAGAGCTTGGACTTTATATACCGGATAATGGGTATCTTGAAAAGTGGGCGAGGCAGGGCGTTCTCCTTTTAAATGCATCGCTTACTGTCCGTGATGGAGAGGCGAACTCGCATAAGGGTAAGGGCTGGGAAAAGCTCACAGATAAGATTGTCAGCCTTTTAAATGAAAGAAAAGAGCCAGTCATTTTTCTTCTGTGGGGAAATGATGCCAAGAAAAAGGCTGAATGTATAACAAATCCTAAGCACATAATGCTCGATGCGGCGCATCCAAGCCCATTGTCTGCAAGCCGTGGATTTTTCGGCTGCGGACACTTTAAAAAGGTGAACAATATGTTATCTGCAATGAATAAGTCTCCAATCGATTGGCAAATTGAAAATTGTCTTTAAAATTTCCGCATCTCACCACTTTTCGCGCGGGGCGGTACCATCGTACAGCACCACGTCGCATCAAAGCGGCAATCTGCGAAAATTTCAAGAGACAATTAGACTTTAATGGAATTTTCCGCATCTCACCACTTTTCGCGCGGGGCGGTACCATCGTACAGCACCACGTCGCATCGAAGCGGCAATCTGCGAAAATTTATAAGAGACAATCAGACTTGAATTTCTGCATCTCACAGATTTTCAGCTGGGGCAGAAAAACAAATTTACAAAGAAGGAAACGATTATGAAAAAGCTTCTCATACTTGATGCAAACAGTTTAATCAACCGTGCGTTTTACGGCGTACGGTTTCTTTCATCACGGGACGGAACCCCGACAAACGCGATTTTTGGTTTTATGATGACCCTTATGAAGCTGCTTGACGAAAATAAGCCGGACTATATCTGTGCGGCATTTGACTTAAAAGCACCGACCTTTCGTCACAAGATGTATTCTGAATATAAGGCACAGAGAAAGCCGATGCCGGAGGGACTTGTAGCGCAGATGCCGATTGCAAAGGACATTTTGCGCACAATGAAGATAAGTATACTCGAAAAAGAGGGGTATGAAGCGGACGATATAATCGGTACGGTATCCAAAATCTGTGAGGAAAATGGAGTGGAGTGCCTTATTGCAACAGGCGACAAGGACGATTTGCAGCTTGCGTCAAAAATGACGAAGGTACTTTTAACTGTCACAAAATCGGGAGTAACCGACACTGATGCATATGATGATGATAAGGTTTTTGAAAGATATGGGGTTACACCTACCGAGTTTATTGATATAAAAGCGCTTATGGGCGATGCCTCGGATAATATTCCGGGAGTTAAGGGCATTGGCGAAAAAACGGCAATGACACTCATTGCCAAGGCGAAAAGCATCGAAAATCTGTATGCAGATATTGACGACTGGGGCATAACGCCTGCCAACCTTAAAAAGCTTAAAGAGGACAAGGAATCGGCATTTTTATCAAAAACACTTGCAACGATTGACAGATGCGTGCCGATGGACTTTGATTTTGAAGAAAACAAGGTAGTAAACTATGCTGAAAATACCGAGCTTTATGATGTACTCAAAAAACTTGATTTAAATAAAGTTATTGCAAGAATAGGTGTAGAAAAAAACGAGAAAAAGGAGCCGGTTGATTTTTTGTCAGGGGCTGTGTGTGAGGCTGTTTACGATGCTGCCGGTATGGAAAAACTATGCCAGAAAATTCGTGAAAAAGGCGAAATGGCGTGTATCTTTGAAGTGGCAGAAGCAAGGCTTGTGACCTGCTCGGTAGCGCTTGATAAATTTGCGGCGTATGTTGAAATAAATGATAAAACGAGGGAATTATTATATCAGATTTTGGCAGATAAAAAGATAAAAAAATACTCTGTGAATATAAAGGATGCACAAGTTGTGGCGGAGATTAATGGTGTGGAATACGATATTGCCATTGCAGCATACCTTTTAAATCCTGCCGGAACAAACTATTCGATAAACGAGCTTTCCTATGAATATCTCGGATATGAATTTACAGAGAGCCGACAGGTTTCGCTGTTTGATGATGACAGCTCGGAAAATGCAAAAAAAGCACTTGCCATTATGCCGATTGTGGAAATTACACGTAAAAAGCTCAAGGAAAATGGACAGGAAGAACTTTATTATAATGTGGAATTGCCGCTTTGCGAAGTTCTTGCCGATATGCAAAAGCAAGGAATTTTAATTGATAAAGACAGTCTTTTGGAGTTTTCTAAGGAAATTTCCGAAAGAATTGACGAATTGACAGGGGAAATATATGGTCTGGCGGAAGGCGAATTCAATATAAATTCAACAAAGCAGCTAAGTAGTATTTTGTTTGAAAAGCTTGGCTTAAAGGCGGTAAAAAAGACGAAAACAGGGTACTCCACAAATGCAGAGGTGCTTGAAAAACTACGCGGTAAGCATCCGATTATTGAGCTTATTTTGGAGTATCGACAGCTTGCGAAACTAAAGAGCACTTACTGCGATGGACTTTTAGCGGTGATAAACGCTGAAACGGGCAGAATACACTCGGTATTTAACCAGACAGTCACAGTGACCGGAAGAATAAGCTCAACCGAACCGAATATGCAGAATATCCCGACAAGAACAGAGCTTGGAAGCCATATAAGGAAGATGTTTGTGGCGAAAAAGGGCTGTGTGCTTTTAGATGCCGACTACTCACAGATTGAGCTTAGAGTCTTGGCGCATATCGCAAATGATGAGGTTATGATAAACGCATTTAAGAATAACGAGGACATTCACAGTGTTACTGCATCACAGGTTTTGGGAATACCGCAGGACGAGGTGACAAAAGAGCAAAGAAGTAGTGCGAAAGCCGTAAATTTCGGCATTGTCTACGGAATTGGCGAATATTCGTTGTCACAGGACTTGAAAATCTCAGTAAAACAGGCAAAGGAATATATTGAGAGCTATCTTGAAAAATACAGCGGTGTTAAAAAATATATGGAAGAAATCAAGGAATCGGCTCGCAAAAACGGGTACGTAAAAACAATGATGAATCGTATCCGCTTTGTGCCGGAGATTTCCTCCTCCAATTTCAACACGCGAGCTTTTGGAGAAAGAGTGGCTTTAAATACTCCTGTTCAGGGAAGTGCCGCAGACATTATAAAGCTTGCTATGGTCAGAATTTATAAAAGACTTAAAGACGGCGGCTTTAAATCAAAATTGATTTTACAGGTACACGACGAGCTTATCATTGAAACAGATATTTCGGAAAAAACTGAAGTATCCAAGATATTGAGGGAAGAGATGGAGAGTGCAGCAAAGCTTTCAGTACCGCTTTTGGTGGATATGTCAGAGGGAGAAAACTGGTATGACGCAAAATAAACGTGTTATAGGAATAACGGGTGGTTCAGGCTGTGGCAAAAGCTATATAAGCGGTCTTTTAAGGCAACGCAAAATCCCTGTAATCGACTGTGATGTTGTTGCCAGGGAAATTATGGAGCCGGGAATGCCCTGTCTTTTGGAAGTGGAAGAAGCTTTTGGCGAGCAGGTTTTGTTAGGCGGAAGGCTGGACAGAAAGGCTCTTGCGGAAATTGTATTTTCCGACAAGAAAATGCTTGAAAAGCTGGACAAAATTACGCATAAATATATCTTGTCAAGCATATATAATAAGATTGAAGAGGCAGATGGTGAAATAGTCTGTATAGATGGTGCGACGCTTTTGGAAAGCGGACTTAAATGCGATAAAATGGTTGGCATACTTGCAAGAACTGAGGACAGAAAAAAACGCATCATAAACCGTGACGGTCTTTCGGAGGAGCAGGCAGAAAAGAGGATAAATGCTCAAAAACCGGACAGCTATTACATCGAAAACTGCGACATTGTCTTTTATAATGACGAAAATGCGGATATCGAAACTATTTTAAAAGGAATTATAGAATGAGAAGAAAAAACAAACTGATATTTCTGCTGGTTGTTTTAACAATAATCGTGCCGCTGGCAAGATTGTCATATGAGAAAATTCTTGACAGAGTATTGCCGCTTAAATATGAGCAGTATATTGAAAGATATTCCGATGAATATAGTCTCCCCCAATATCTTGTAATGGGAGTTATACGTGCCGAAAGCAAGTTTGACGAAAAGGCTCATTCGGGGTATGCGCGCGGTCTTATGCAGATTACCGACGATACTGCCAAGTGGATTGCAAAGGAGTTTGAAATCGAATACTTTGAGGATATGGTGGAAGAACCTGAGACGAATATAAAGATGGGCTGTTTTTATCTTTCCTATCTGACAAAAAAGTATGGGAACACCCATACCGCGCTTGCGGCATATAATGCAGGTCCCGGAAATGTAAATTCGTGGCTTTCGGATGAAAGGTACTCTGACGACGGGGTGACACTTTATGAAATTCCGTTCGGAGAGACGAAAAGATATGTGCAGAGGGTCGAGATGTTCCGAGGTCTTTATGAAAAATTATATTGACACAAATTACAGGGACATAGTATAATATAGATAACAAATCAGCGAAGGAGGAAATAATATGAAAACAATAATTACGATCGGCAGACAGTATGGCGGCGGCGGAAGAGAAGTGGGGAAAAAGCTTGCAGAAATGCTTGATATTCCGTGCTATGACGAAGAAATTGTACATATGGTTGCCGACTCATCGAATATTCATCCCGACGTTGTAAAAAAAGTGGACGAAAAGGCGACGGACAGCTTTTTATATTCTTTAATAACAAGCGGTGGGTTGCGCGGTGTAAGTGATGCTGTGCAGTACGAGATGCCAATTAATGACAAGGTGTTCATAAGCCAGTCAAAAGCAATAAAGGAATTGGCACAAAAGGGTGCGTGTGTCTTTGTCGGAAGATGTGCGGACTATGTTTTAGAGGACAAAGAAAATCTTTTGAGAGTATTCATATACGCAGATATGGACTCTAAGATTGAGAGAATAAGCCGCCTGTATAATCTCACACCAAAGCAGGCTAAAGAAAAGATTTTAAAGACAGAGAAAACAAGAAAAACTTATTATAATTACTATACCGACCGCACCTGGGGCGCAATGTCAAGCTATGACCTTTGCATAAATACGGGTCTTTTGGGAACTGATGCTGCGGCTGAAATGATTAAGGATTATATTATAAAGAAGGAAAACTTAAATGGCTGAGTATTTAAAAGCGATATTCTTAGGTGTGATAGAGGGAATAACCGAATGGCTCCCGATAAGCTCGACAGGACATATGATTTTGGTAAACGAGTTTATTGATAATACAGGCTTTACGTCAAATGACCTGTTTTTGTATGTAATACAGCTTGGTGCGATTTTAGCTGTTGCGACGCTTTATTTTAAAAAGCTCAATCCGTTTTCGCTCAAAAAAAATGCGGCGGAAAAAAGTCAAACCTGGCAGATGTGGTTCAAGGTGGCTGTGGCGTGCGTTCCTGCGGCGGTCATAGGGCTTTTGCTTAATGACTTTATGGAGAGGTTTGAAAACTGGCAGGTCGTGTCGGCGATGCTGATACTTTACGGGTTTGGTTTTTTAATTGTTGAGAACATAAACAAAAAGGCAAAAATCACAAGCATTGACGAGCTCGACTATAAAACAGCGATCCTCATAGGACTGTTTCAGGTGCTTTCAATAATTCCCGGAACGTCAAGGTCAGGTGCGACAATACTTGGTGCGATGCTGATTGGCTCGTCGCGTGAGGTTGCGGCAGAATTTTCATTTTTTCTGGCAATTCCGGTAATGGTCGGTGTCAGCTTTTTGAAGATTATCACATACGAAGGAATAATAACCGGCGGCGATGTGGTGGTGCTTTTGGTTGCGATGGCGGTTGCATATGTTGTTTCGCTATGTGCAATAAGGTTCTTGGTTGACTTCGTGAAAAAGCACAGCTTTAAGCCGTTTGGCTGGTACAGAATTTTGCTTGGAATATTGGTAATCAGCTGGTTTACACTTATCAAATAATTTAAAACTTCCATAAAAATCCAAAAAGGAGGATTTTGTTATGGGAGTTTTTGTTGTTTAAAGGTGTATTTTGTTGCGGATTTATAGGAAATACATAATGAACTGATTAAGCATAAAAAGGGAGAAAAAGCGTTATATTTGATAAGGTTCAGTATTGAAAAGTAAATAATTAACAAACTGTTCAAAAATTTGTATTGCAATTTTGTGAAAAAGGTGGTATAGTATTTAAGTAATACATTTGGAAAAATGAAGGGAGAAAGCTATATGAGCGAGAAACGTGCTAAACGTGAAAGAAAAGAATTTGAGACAGGTGCACCTGCTTCCAAGAAAAGGAATATTGCAGGGATAGTGTCTAATATAGTAATTGTGATTTTGATTGCGGCGGTTGCAGGTCTTGGAATTTATGCAACGTGGGATAAAATTGAGGAGGTATTTGCACCGGCAGAAACACAGGAAATTCAGACAGTCGCAGATGTGGCTGCAGAAGAAGGTATGACTGCTGAGGAACTGCTTGAAAAATGCGGAATGACAGAGCTTGGATTAACAGGCGAAAGCAGTGCAGATGATATGTATACAAAGTTCACTATTGAAAGCTATGCTAAATATGAAGACAAGACACCGGAACAGCTGAAGGAAGAAAATGGAATTCAGGACTTGCCGAACGATATGAACTGGGCAGAGGCGTCGATGAAGATTCCTATGTCTGCAATGGCAGAGCAGAACGGAATGAGCTTTGAGGAGTTCGCAGAGCAGAGTGGCTTGCCTGATGCAATTACTCCGGATATGACATATGAAGATGCTATGAAGGTAATACAAGAGCAGGCAGCAGCACAGCAGGCTGCAACTGCTGAATAAAAAAACACAAGGAGAAAATAAAATGGAAGAGAATAAGAACTTAGAAAATTTAGAAGCTGAAGAAACTGTTGAGGCAGTGGAAGAGGTAGAGGAAACAGCAGAGGCTGTAGAAGAAGTTGTCGACACTTGCGGATGCGCTGATTGTAACAAAGAGCCGGAAGCTATCAAGAAAAGCTCAAAGCTTGGTGCAATTATTGCAGTTATTGTTGCAATAGTTGTCGTTGCGACAGCAGTTATCACATCTAATATGGAATTTAACAAGTATAACAAGATGGGTTATCTTAACGTGAGCGGCACAACTGTTGGCGAGCAGATTGCATATGCAAATATGACTTTGGAGGACTTCCTTGAGCAGGGCGGACTACCTAAGGATATGACAGAAGATACTTATTGGGATTCTGCGATTGCACTTATGCCTATGGAAAACTTCTCACAGCTTATGTTCAATGCAGATTTTGAGACTGTAAAGGTAGGTCTTGGCTTGCCGGAGGCTGTAACTGCACAGACAACATTTGGCGAAGCTCAGAATATGATGACCGTTAAGGAATACTTCAAGATTGATGACGAAGAAGGCCTTGCAGCACTAAAGGCACAGTACTCACTCGATGACTCTGTGACACTTGACACAATGTGGAAAGAGATTCGTGCGCAGGTAGAGAAGGTTCAGCTTGAGCAACGTCTTGCACAGGAAAAGGCAGCAGAGGAAAAAGCTAAGACAGCAACTGATGATGAAGCGGATACATCTGTAGAAGACGAAACAGCAGATGCACCGGCAGAAGACACAGCAGATACAGACGAAACAGAACAACCGGAAGCTTAATTATAATCCGGACGGCAACGCCGTCCGGTTTTGGTTTAGGAGAAAATTATGAAATATTATGCTGTGAAAAATGGCAGAAAAACGGGAATATTCCTGTCGTGGGATGAATGTAAAAAACAGGTGGACGGCTTTTCGGGCGCACAATATAAATCTTTCCAGACAAAAGCGGCAGCGGAGGAATATCTGGGAGTCGGAATAAAAGAAGACACTATGCAAAGCGATTGTGTGACAACGGCAGTCAAGGCGTATGTTGACGGTAGCTACAATATAAATACGTGTGAATTTTCCTTTGGCGCAGTGATATTTAAGGATGGGGAAATGCATACCTTTGCTGAAAAATTTAATACACCCGAGCTTGCAACTATGAGAAACGTGGCAGGAGAGATTAAGGGTTCGGAGTTTGTTATGAAATACTGCGCGGAAAACGGGATTGACAGCGTGGAGATTTACCACGACTACGAGGGTATTGCCGCGTGGGCAGAGGGTAGATGGAAAACAAACAAGGACGGAACTGCCAGCTACAAAAAGCTTTATGATAGGCTTTCAAAGAAAGTAAAAATAAGATTTGTCAAGGTAAAAGGCCATTCGGGTGATGAATATAATGATATGGCGGACAGGCTTGCAAAAGATGCTCTGGGCATAAGATAGCTTTAGCATATAAAATATTAACTTATAAAAAAATGTGTTGCATTTGCAACACATTTTTCTTATACTGAATATCTTTAATCAAATTTCAACTATTCCTTGTAAGCATTTCCAAATCGCTGTGGTCGTATCCACCTTCGTTAAAGGCGGTTCCGTTTTGTTCGCGACGGTTTTTGAATTTGCGGTTGTCCTCCTCTGCCTCAGCGATGGTGAAAATCCTTTCCTTGCTCCAACGCGTGATAATTTTATCCATATAAGGGAAGGACAGCTTTGCGGTCTGGATAATGCAGTATTCGTATGCAAGAGCAATCATTTCCTCGCTCATTTTAAGGTCTTCGTGCCATTTTATCAGGTATTTTTCTTCAATCTGTGAAAGGCTCCTGTCGGCGATTCCCATTATTTTGCGGATTGAATATAAAAAACCTGTCTTCTGTTCCTCATTTTTTATGTATAGGGCAACACTTTCTGATGTAGACAGCCCCATTTCGTTCCAGGAAACAGCAACCTTTTCTATGTAACTCATTCTGTTCTTGCCTTTGGAGACACAGTATTCGAGCAAAAGAAGAATCACCTCAGGCGTCATATTAAGGTCGGAGTAGAACCAGTAAATTGTTTCCATTTCCTTTTCGGTGATGGTCTTGCCCAAAATTTCCTGAGAAAGCATAAACATATCGGATAAGCTCTTATCTCCCTCGATTATGGATGCAAGATTTTCAACACTTTTATGTGCCGGCAAATCTTCTTTTGGCAATTCGGTCGGGGCAAAGTTACTTTTTGAAAAAGCGAAATTGTCACCGTTTTTGAAAATAACGCCCTGCTCTTCCCAATATCTGATTGCATACATAAGGTCGCTTTCCAAAAGACCTAATGTTTCTGCAATAGTAGCAAAGTCTGTGCATTTATTTTCGTTTGCGAGCATTAAAAGGTATATGTAGACCTTAACAAATGTAGGGTTTGCCTGCGGCAGCTTGTCTTTTACAAATTCTGTCGGAATCGGTATGAATTTGTTGTCGTTTGTAAAATAAGGCATATATTCAACTCCTAAAAAAATAAAAAATCCAAATTTTTGAAAAAAAAGTCAATATGCCTGTTGACATATTGAAAAAAGTGTGATAACATTGTATGTTGTACTATGGTGATAATATGGGATTAATATCCGCTGCTCACGCTTCGATTTTTATTATATCACAAGAAATAATAAAAATCAAGAGCAGAATGATAAATATTTGATATGTATAAAATTCCCGTAGGAAAAAGAAATTTTTTGACGAGGTGATAAAAGAATGGTACATGAGGTGCATTTAGGGAAAAACACCAGACTGAGCTATTCCAAAATCAATGAGGTTTTGGAAATGCCGAATTTAATCGAGGTGCAGAAAAATTCCTACAAATGGTTCCTTGAGGAAGGGTTAAAGGAAGTATTCCGCGATATTTCTCCGATAACTGACCACTCAGGACACTTGAGCTTGGAATTTTTTGACTACACTATTGATTACAACTCAAAGTACTCGGTAGAAGAATGTAAAGAAAGGGACGCAAAATATGCGGCTCCGCTTCGCGTTAGTGTAAGACTCATAAACCGTGAGACCGGCGAAATTAAGGAGCAGGAAATATTTATGGGTGAATTCCCGCTTATGACAGAGCAGGGAACATTCATTATTAACGGTGCAGAGCGTGTTATTGTCAGCCAGCTCACAAGGTCTCCTGGTATGTATTATGAATTTACAAGGGACAAGACCGGTAAGCCACTCTATATGTCGACAGTAATCCCTTACCGCGGTGCGTGGCTTGAGTATGAAACCGACTCAAACGATGTTTTCTCGGTAAGAATTGACCGTACAAGAAAAATTCCGGTTACAGTCTTGATGCGTGCTATGGGCGTTCAGACAAATGCGGAAATTCTTGAGATGTTCGGCGAAGACCCACGTCTTAGCGCTACATTTGAAAAAGACCCTACCGATAATCGTAATGATGCACTTCTTGAAATCTACAAAAGACTGCGTCCGGGCGAACCGCTCAACGTAGAGAATGCAGAAAGCCTTATCACCAATATGTTCTTTGACCCTAAGCGCTATGACCTTGCGCACGTGGGTAGATATAAATATGATAAAAAGGTTGCACTTGCCCAGAGAATCCGAGGCAAGATTGTGGCAGACGATGTTGTAAGCCCATTAACAGGTGAAATCCTTGCAAATGCAGGGGACAGTCTATCCAGCGAGATGGCAGAGGCTATCGAAAGAGCTGGAGTTAATAGCCTTGACCTTTTAGTTGATGAAAGACGCGTCCGCGTGATTTCAAATGACACAGTATATATTGATGAGTACTGTGATTTTGACGTGTCTGATATTCATTATAAAAAGGTAAGAAGAAGCGTTCTTACAGAAATTTTGGAAAATGCAGAAAATGATGAGGATGCAAAGGAGCAAATCTTAGCAAGAATAGATGAGCTTACACCTAAGCACATCACAATCGAGGATATGCTTGCATCAATCAACTATGTTATGTGCCTTGCCAATGGTATCGGTGAAACAGACGATATCGACCATTTAGGCAACCGTCGTGTAAGAAGTGTTGGCGAGCTTTTACAAAACCAGTTCAGAATTGGTCTTTCAAGAATGGAAAGAGTTGTTCGCGAGAGAATGACAATTCAGGATCTTGAAGTAATTACTCCACAGACACTTATCAACATAAGACCTATTATTGCTACAATCAACGAGTTCTTTGGTTCATCACAGCTTTCACAGTTTATGGACCAGCCGAACCCGCTTGCAGAGCTTCGTCATAAAAGACGTATTTCAGCGCTCGGACCTGGCGGTCTTTCGAGAGAAAGAGCCGGATTTGAAGTGCGTGACGTTCACTATTCTCACTATGGAAGAATGTGTCCTATCGAGACTCCTGAAGGCCCGAACATCGGTCTTATCACATCGCTTGCTACATTTGCAAGAATAAATGAATATGGATTTATTGAAGCTCCTTATAGAAAGGTTGATAAGGAAAAGGGCATCGTAACAGGCGAAATCGTATATATGTCAGCTGACGAGGAAGACGTTTATACAATCGCGCAGGCAAACGAGCCACTCGATAGCGAGGGTCATTTCCTTGATAAGAAGGTTTCTGCACGTTACCGTGATGAAATTATAGAAGTAACACCTGACAGAATTGACTATATGGACGTATCTCCAAGACAGCTTGTATCAGTTGTTACAGCTTGTATCCCATTCCTTGAAAACGATGACGCGAACCGTGCACTTATGGGTTCTAACATGCAGTGTCAGGCAGTTCCGCTCTTAACAACCGATTCACCGATTGTGGGAACAGGTATGGAATATAAGGCAGCAAAAGACTCAGGCTCAGCAGTTCTTGCAAAGGAAGCGGGTACTGTTGTAAAGGTTTCTGCTGATGAAATCGTTATAAAGGGCGATAAGACAGGCTCAAAATACACACAGAAGCTTATTAAATTTGCACGTTCAAACCAGTCAACCTGTATCAATCAAAGACCGATTGTTTCAGCGGGCGAACACGTTGAGGCGGGCGATATAATTGCCGACGGTCCGGCTATGGATAACGGCGAATTAGCTCTCGGAAAGAACGTTTTAATCGGATTTATGACCTGGGAAGGTTATAACTACGAGGACGCGGTTTTAATTTCGGAAGAGCTTGTTAAGCACGATATGTTCACTTCAATTCATATCGAAGAATATGAATGTGAGGCAAGAGATACAAAGCTTGGTGCAGAGGAAATCACAAGAGATATTCCAAACGTATCCGAGGAAGCATTAAAGGACTTAAACGAAGATGGTATCATCAGAATCGGTGCTGAAGTAAGAGCAGGTGATATTTTGGTTGGTAAGGTTACACCTAAGGGTGAAACCGAGCTTACACCTGAAGAGAGACTTCTCCGTGCAATCTTCGGTGAAAAGGCAAGAGAAGTTCGTGATACTTCACTTCGTGTTCCGCACGGTGAAAATGGTATCATTGTTGATGTTAAGATATTTACCCGTGAAAACGGCGACGAATTGTCACCTGGAGTAAATAAGGTTGTAAGATGCTATATCGCACAGAAGAGAAAAATCTCTGTCGGTGATAAGATGGCGGGCCGTCACGGAAATAAGGGTGTCGTATCCCGCGTACTTCCGCAGGAGGATATGCCATTCTTAGAAGATGGTACACCACTCCAGATTGTACTGAACCCACTTGGCGTTCCGTCGCGTATGAATATTGGTCAGGTACTTGAAATGCACCTTGGCTATGCGTACAGAACACTCAGCTTAAAGACTCGCGAGCAGCTTGAGTCAATGACAGCTGAAGATGCATATAAGCAGGTAATTTTAAATGCAAAGGATACACAGCTTGCAAATGATAAGCAGTATATCAAGATTGCGACTCCTGTATTTGACGGTGCGCACGATGAGGACTTAAAGCAGGCATTCAGCCTCGCAGGACTCCCTGAAACTTATAAATCTGTCGTTTATGACGGAAGAACAGGTGATAAGTTCGACAACCCTGTTACAGTCGGTGTTATGTATTACCTGAAGCTCGACCACTTGGTTGACGATAAGATTCACGCACGTTCAACAGGTCCTTACTCACTTGTTACTCAGCAGCCACTCGGCGGTAAAGCACAGTTTGGTGGACAGAGATTCGGTGAAATGGAAGTTTGGGCACTCGAGGCTTACGGTGCTGCATATACATTGCAGGAAATCCTGACAGTTAAGTCAGACGACATCGTAGGACGTGTTAAGACGTATGAAGCAATCGTTAAGGGCGAGAACATTCCTAAGTCCGGTGTTCCTGAATCATTCAGAGTTTTGGTTAAGGAGCTTCAGGCATTGGCTCTTGACGTGAGAATTTTAGACAGAAGCGGTGAGGAAATCGACATCGACGCATCACTTGATGAGGACGATATTCCAAGAGAAAGCGATCTCATAAAGACGATGGAAGAAGGCGATGTTCCGCTGAATTTCGACGAGGATATTGAAGACGAAATGATTTTAGAGGATATGGGTGACGATGATTTTAGTTATGATGATGACGGCGAGGAAGAAGAATTTACCGAGAGCGACATCATCACACCTGATGATTTTTAATGGAGGGGTTAAGATATGTTAGAATTTAATAGCTTTGAAGCAATAAAAATCGGATTAGCCTCACCGGAAACCATCAGAGGCTGGTCATACGGCGAAGTTAAAAAGCCGGAAACCATTAACTACCGTACACTAAAGCCGGAAAGAGACGGACTCTTTTGCGAAAAAATCTTTGGACCTACAAAGGACTGGGAGTGTCACTGCGGTAAGTATAAAAAGATAAGATATAAAGGTGTTGTCTGTGACCGATGCGGAGTTGAAGTTACAAAGGCAAAGGTTCGCCGCGAGAGAATGGGTCATATTGAGCTTGCAACACCGGTATCACATATCTGGTATTTCAAGGGAGTTCCGTCTGCAATGGGACTTACTCTTGATATTTCACCGAGAAATCTTGAAAAGGTGCTGTATTTTGCAGCATATATAGTAATAGATCCTGGTAAGACAGAGCTTAAGGAAAACCAGATTCTGTCTGAGAAGGAATACCGCGATGCATATGAAAAGTATGGCGATAAGTTTGTTTGCGGAATGGGTGCAGAAGCAATTTTGACATTGCTTAAGAAAATCGACCTTGACGCACTTTCAGAAGAATTGAAGGAAGAGCTTGAAAGCTCACAGGGACAGAAAAAGGCTAAGATTATCAAGAGACTTGAAGTAATCGAAGCATTCAGAATTTCGGGTAACCGCCCTGAGTGGATGGTTATGACAATCGTTCCTGTTATCCCGCCGGACTTAAGACCGATGGTTCAGCTTGACGGCGGAAGATTTGCAACAAGTGATTTAAATGACCTATACAGACGTGTAATCAACAGAAATAACCGTCTAAAGAGACTTTTGGAGCTTGGTGCACCTGATATTATTATCAGAAACGAAAAGAGAATGCTTCAGGAAGCGGTTGATGCTCTTATCAATAACGGACGTCGTGGCAGAACTGTTACAGGCCCTGGAAACAGAGCACTTAAATCACTTTCTGACCTTCTGAAGGGTAAGCAGGGACGTTTCCGTCAGAACCTCCTCGGTAAGCGTGTTGACTACTCAGGACGTTCGGTTATCGTCGTAGGCCCTGAAATGAAGATTTATCAGTGTGGTGTGCCAAAGGAAATGGCAATCGAACTGTTTAAGCCTTTCGTTATGAAGGAGCTTGTAGCAAGAAATCTTGCACATAATATAAAGAGTGCAAAACGTATGGTAGAACACGTTAAGCCTGAAATCTGGGACGTTTTGGAAGACGTTATCAAAGAGCATCCGGTACTATTAAACCGTGCGCCTACACTTCACAGACTTGGTATTCAGGCATTCGAGCCGAAGCTTGTTGACGGTCACGCATTAAAGCTTCATCCGCTTGTATGTACTGCGTACAATGCCGACTTCGACGGCGACCAGATGGCTATTCACGTTCCGCTATCACCTGAGGCTCAGGCAGAAGCAAGATTTTTGATGCTTTCTGCAAATAACCTCTTAAAGCCACAGGACGGACATCCGGTAACGGTTCCTACACAGGATATGATTTTGGGTTCTTACTACCTCACAATCGTTAAGCACGACGAAATCGGCGGTAAGGACTATCCGGAAAGAGATCAGTCAGAAGAATGGCATCCACACTACTTCTCATCAGAAGATGAGGCAATGCTTGCATATTATAATAAGGCAGTAGGACTTCATACACCGATTAAGGTTCGTATGGAAAAGATGGTTCACGGCGTTAATTATTCAAGAATTATTGATGCAACAGTTGGTAAGCTCATATTCAACAAGAACATTCCTCAGGACCTTGGAAATGTTGACAGAACTGAAGGCTCTGACACAATGTTCGACCTTGAAATAAATGAGGTTGTAGGAAAGAAGGCGCTTGGTAAGATTATTGCGGCTTGTATAAGAACGCATGATACTACAAAGACAGCAGAAGTTCTTGACCTTATCAAAGAAACAGGATATAAGTATTCAACTCTTGGCGCACTCACTGTTTCAGTAAGCGATATCGAAGTTCCAGAGAAGAAGCAGGAGCTTTTAGCTGATGCAGAAAAGCAGATTGATTCAATCGCTAAGAAGTATAGACGTGGTCTTTTAACCAACGAAGAAAGATATAACGAAGTTATTAAGGTATGGGGCGCAACAACCGAAAAGGTTACAAAGGCGATGATGGACAATATGGACGAGTTCAACCCAATCTTTATGATGGCGGACTCAGGCGCCCGTGGTAGCGTTAACCAGATAAGACAGCTTGCAGGTATGCGTGGTCTTATGGCGGATACAAAGGGTAGAGCGGTAGAAATTCCTATCCGTGCTAACTTCCGAGAGGGTCTTAACGTACTTGAGTACTTCGTATCATCACACGGTGCGAGAAAGGGTCTTACAGATACGGCGCTTCGTACAGCCGACTCAGGTTATTTGACTCGTCGTTTGGTTGACGTATCACAAGACGTTATCGTTCGTGAAAAGGATTGTGGAACACACGAAGGCGAAACAGTACGTGCGATTAAGGACGGCAACGAGGTAATCGAGCCATTAAAAGACCGTATCGTAGGAAGAACTGCGCTTGAGGATATTGTTCATCCTGAGACAGGCGAAGTTTTGGCATATGCTCAAACTCTAATCACTGAAGATCAGGCACAGAAGGTTATTGCGGCAGGAATTGAAGCTGTCAAGATAAGAAGTGCACTTACCTGTAAGACAAAGAACGGCGTATGTTCTAAGTGTTATGGTATGAACCTTGCGACAGGAAAGCTTGTTAATGTCGGCGAAGCAGTCGGCATAATTGCGGCTCAGTCAATCGGTGAACCGGGTACACAGCTTACAATGAGAACGTTCCACGCCGGCGGTGTTGCGGGCGGTGCCGACGTTACACAGGGTCTCCCTCGTGTTGAAGAACTTTTCGAGGCGAGAAAGCCTAAGGGTCTTGCAATTCTTTCAGAAATTGGCGGTAAGGTAAGTATCGTTGAGGCAAAAAGACGCCGCGAAGTTACAGTTACAAACGATGAAATCGGCGAAGCTAAGACATATATCATTCCTTACGGCTCAACAATCAAGGTTGCTGATGGCGATGTGATTGAAAAGGGTGAAGAACTGACAGTTGGTTCTGCTTACCCGAACGACATCCTCCGAATTAATGGTACACGTGCTGTTCAGGCATATATCACACGTGAAGTTCAGAGAACTTATCGTATGCAGGGTGTTGACATCAACGATAAGCACGTTGAAATCATCACAAAGCAGATGCTGAGAAAGGTTAAGATTGAAGATGCAGGCGACTCAAACCTCTTAATCGGCTCAATGGTTGACCGCTTTGAGGTTGAAGAAGCAAACGAAGCTTTAAAGGCACAGGGAAGTGAAAATCTTGTTGAATGCTCACCGGTACTTCTTGGTATCACAAAGGCATCACTTGCAACAGATTCCTTCTTATCAGCTGCGTCCTTCCAGGAAACTACAAAGGTTCTTACAGAGGCAGCTATCAAGGGTAAGGTTGACCCACTTCTCGGTCTTAAGGAAAATGTTATCATCGGTAAGCTTCTTCCTTCAGGTACAGGTATGAAGTGCTACAGCGATGTTGAAGTGAAATCAACAGTAGTTCCTGAAGATACATTCAATGCTATTGAAATTCCAATGGAATAATCTAGCACAATATATCCAATAATAGTTATAGAGTGACATTTTATGGATTTACACCATAAAAATGTCACTCTATATTTTTACCTTGTTCAAATAAGAATACTGATCTGTTCTGTAATATTAAACAAACTAATCTTAAGAACTTTGTGCAACATTTTTTGAAAGCTTTTATCTTTTTTGTCATATATAAGTAGATGCAAAAAATGCATCAAAAAAGATGGTGAGAAAGGAAGTAAAAGAAATGAAAAGGTTGTTGAAAGTAATAGCAATTTTTCTGAGTGTTCTGACCCTGATGGGCGTGTTCTCAGTTGCAAATCCTGTTATTGCAGCAGAAATTCAAGATAATGAATATTTAGTTCAAAATATTGAACAGCTTAAAACACAATCAGATGAAGAAAAGTTTTTAAGCGAAATTGTGAGCGAACGAGATAAATATACAAAGGTTTTTCAAAATGTTTCCGGTACTAAAACTGCCGTAGTATCTGCTACACCAATTCATTATAGAACGGAAAAAGGTTGGGAAGATATTGATAATACATTAGTAGAATATAACGATACTACAGGTAATGTTTATAGAAATAAAAAAAATAACTTTACTGCTACAATACCAAAAGAGTTTTCATCCGATAAAGAAATTAAAGTTGAAAAAAATGAATATTCAATTTCTTTTGTTTTTGACGGTACAGATATCTTTTCTGGAAAAAAGAAAGTTAAAGGAAATATTAAATCTGATAATCGAAAGAATGAATTACATAAAAAAGATGATGAAATCAACTTTACTAATAAAAAATCCGATATTTCATTTGACAATGTTGGCGAAAACACATCAATTGAATATTCAGTTACTTCAACAGGATTGAAAGAGAATATTATTCTTAAAGCGAGACCGTCATCAAAAGTAGAATACAAATATAAAATTAATTCTCCGAAAATGAATGCTGAATTAAACAAAGATAAATCTGTTTCTTTTACAAATTCAGAAGGCGAAATGATTTTTGAAATTCCCGCACCGGTTATGTATGATGTAAACAATACTAAATCTTTTGATGTTAATGTTGCATTGAGCGGAAAAAACGGGAAATATGTTCTAATATATGAGCCATCTTATGAATGGCTTATTGAAGAAGCTGTATATCCCGTTGTTATTGATCCGGTGATTGAAACAGAGAAAATAGATAGTAGTATAGTAGATAGTTATATTAGTAGCGAATTTCCTAACAGTAATATGGGAGAAAGTATTCTTGCTGTTACGTTGAAAGAAAATAATAGCGAATCAATATCGTTTTATAATATTGCTTCAAATTTCATTTATGAATGCGGAACCAAAATAAAGTCTGTTCTTTTAGCAGTGCATACAATGGGTATTGAAACAGGTTCGCTTAATACTGTGCCGATAAGTGCTTGTTCTGTAACAAGTGAATGGTCAGAGTCAACAATAACATATAATAACAGACCATCATTAGGTGCAGAATTGGATAGAGAACCGATGTCGGCTTCTGATAATAATGCTTTTTATTTGTTTGATGTTACCGAAGGGTATTTATCAGGAAGCGAAATGTATGGTGTTGCACTCAAGCAAACGGTCTCCTCGACCGGTTCGGGTGTATGTTTTGCAACAGCAGAAAACACGGAAGAAAACTTAAGACCTTATTTCATAATTGAATATTACGAATCTCAAGGTGTAGAAGAACAATACGACTACCATTCAATAGATGTGGGAAGAGCTGGCAATTTTTATATGAATGATTTCACAAACCAGGTGACGATTGAAAGAGAAGAAATCGGTTTGTCAGGACTTCATATGCCTGTAACAATCAAAAGATATTTTAATAGTGGCGTAGGCGGTACATACTCAAATACATACTTCCTTAATCATAATATTTTTAATGTTTATGGATATGGTTGGCGCACCAATTATAACCAAACTATAGAGTATCATAAAAGCATTAATGATGCAGAATATATATTGTACTGCGACGGAGATGGTCAAACAGTTTATTTTGAAAAGACGGACCAACTTACAAATAACAAAAGACTTTGGCAAGAAATGCCGGACCAATTTTCAAATAAAAAGGGTTATTCATTATTTATTCCTGAAGAATACACCGGCTCAGAAGAAAATAATTTTGAGTTTGTGACCATTGAAGATGATAACAAACAAATTTATGAATTTAACTCCAATGGATTTTTAACCAAAATCAGAAAATCTGATACAGCCTCAACTGAATGTATTGAGATTTCATATACAGAAAAGTTTGAAAATGAAATAATACCGGCTAATTATATAGATAAAATAATAGACGGTTACGGACGAGAATACAGATTTTCATACACAAAATATGAAGAACACGTTGTTTCTTTGTTGACTTCAATTCAACTGTATAATTCAGCAGGAGATGTAATAACAGTAAAGGATGATGACAACAACGACATTCCTTTAAGAATGCGTTACAGTTATTCTTTTAGTGAATATAATGGTAGTACAGTTCCTGTCTTGTCAACAGTTACATATCCTGATGGTGAAATCGTTCGGTATAATTTAACAGATTCATTAATCAGTGCACAAAATATTGATGGTTACACAGTAGAATTAACCCAAAATACAAATTCTGTTGTTCTATCAGAAAAAGTGTGTAAAGAAAATTCAAATGTTGTTGGCAACTCGATGACAATAACCCAAATATCACCTTATGAGAAAACATATACCGATTTAAGCAATGTAAGTATAACAAAGCAATTTGATTTATATGGCAGAACTATAGGTGTTATAGAGAGCAATGAATATATAGCAAGAAAATATAGCGATAAATCAAAGGCAAATGGTGTTATTACATATGGTTTCTATAATTCCGACGAAAATGAAAGTCAGAACGAGAATGAAGACCTTGTGATGAACGGAGATTTTTCATCCGGTTTGTCAAGTTGGAGCGTTTCGGACGGTAGCCAAATATCAATAGATTCAAATAACGATTGCGAACAAACCGCACAAACAAAAGGTGCGTTGAAAATACGCGGTACAGAAGGCGGAGCATACTGTGCAACACAAACAATCACAGTGGATAATGGCGTTAAAAACGATGAATATAATCTTAATTTTTTCGTAAAAAACATAGATTCTCATAATATTACCGCCATAATTATAGATGCTCGTGACAGTGACAATACAGACGATTCTTGGGATAATGTTTGCCTAAGTGAAATTAATCCGTACAATGAAAACTGGCAAAAATATAGTATGAATTTTACCGTTAATAAAGAATATGATGAATTAAAGGTTTCTTTAATTTATTATTTCCAGTATGGACAGGTATGGTTTGATAACCTGAGCTTGAAAAATACTTACAAAGCACTACCAACATCCTCTGATTCAGGTTCATCAGATAGTTCTGAAACTGTCGGTAATTGCTCATGTGATTATTGTGCAGATAACTGCAGTTGCGAGCATAACGGAGAAACAGTGTGTACTCCTGAAACTTGCCCTGATTGCGGCACGTGCACTTGTAAAAGTTGTACGCAATTAAACTGTTCTTGCAGAGATTGTTCTGAAAATTGCACTCTCACATCTTGCAAACGAGGCTATGCATTTGAGAACACCGATGAAGGTGTTGCATTCAGTATCAGTGATGGTGAAAAGTCAATGTCAGCAGGTCAAGCCTACTACGGAAACTATGTTGGTACGTATGTTGATGTAAATGGCAATACAACAGAATATGCCTATAACCAGGATAACGGACAGTTGGAGTATGTGCAGGACTACTATGAGAATAAAACAAATTTTTCATATGATGCTATGAGCAAAATTAAAAGTGTTTCTGCAGCAGTAAATGGTACCGGAGATACAGCAACTCAATTAACCACATCGTATTCATATGAAGATGATAGAATTTCAAGCATTGAACATAACGGATTTTCATATAATTACGAATATGATATGTGGGGAAATAAAACGTCTGTAAAGGTTGGTCAACAACCTTTGGTACAGTACTCATATGGTTCGGGACAGAACAGAGATAGAGTGAACAAAATAACATACGCCAACGGCGACTATATTAACTATACTTATACAGACAACGGAAATATAACTGAAATCAAATCATATTCATCTGATGATGCGTTATTATCAGATTATGTATACAGTTATAATGAATCAGGCAGTATAAGTAAAATTAAAAATACCATCGAAAATACAGAGATAAGGTATACTTCTGATGGAAATGAATTTGTTTTGTTAAATGGTGTCGGCGATGCAGACGACGAAACGCTTTACACCAAGAGCACAGGAGATAATGGAGAAGTTCTTGAAAATATAGGAAATATGCTATATACTAAAAGAAACACATTGCCTGTATCCGATAGTGAAACCGGGACTACAACCGATAGTGCTGTGTTGTCTTCAGCAACCAGTGAATACAGTTTCGGCAAACAGACTGACTATTTCGGAAGAACCCAATCAAAAAATGTTAATGCATCTATGTCTGTTCCGGAATTTTCTGAAGAACAATTAAAAGTCAATGTTACTACCGCAGTTGAATATGGTTACAAGGATTTATCCGAAGATACCACAACTTCCCTTGTTGCATCCTACAAAAGCTCATTAAAAGCTAAACTGGATATTATTGACGAAACATTATATGAAGAACTGTATCCGGAGGAATTAGAGGAGCAAATATATAACAACATAGAGTATCTTTATTCCTATGACCGTCGGGGCAATATTATAAAAATTGAAAAGAAAATAGCGGGCGTAGGAGATACAATTCAAAC
Organism: Clostridia bacterium; assembly: GCA_045580145.1. GTDB lineage: Bacteria > Bacillota > Clostridia > UBA1381 > UBA1381 > UBA1738. Next base: position 3,189 of record JAZNNI010000051.1, on the reverse strand, counting down.
AACCGTATTATCAAGCTATGTTTATGATGGTGCAAATCAGCTCATACGAGAAAATAATTTTGAATTAGGAAAAACCTTTGTATACACTTACGACCAAGGCGGAAATATATCTCAAAAAACTGAGTATGCAGCAACAGAAGGTGAGCTCGGTGCAGTTGTTTCAACCGTAAATTTTGGTTACGACAATGTCTGGAAGGATAAGCTTGTTTCCTATGGAGATACACAAATCACTACGGATGCTTTGGGTAACCCTACAAATACTTTCTTGAAGCTCTTTAACGGAGATACAAGTGTAGGCACACTGGAATGGAACGGTAGGCAGTTGACTGCAGTGAATGCAGGAGACCAAAGATTCGAATACACATATAATTCAGACGGACAAAGAACCATGGTGAAATCCTATGTGGATAATGAACTTGAACAGACCTTCTACTATTTCTGGGAAAACCAGAAGTTAATGGGTTATATAGTAAAGGATGCAACAGGTTCTGATAAATACATAATCAAAATGCTTTATGACAACAGCGATGATAGCATAGGCTATGAATTATATGATTCTGCTGAAGATGAAACAGAGACAATGTATTTTCAGAAAAATCTGCAGGGAGATATAACCGGGGTATATAATTTCAACTACGGTGAACTCCTTACATACACATACGATGCCTGGGGCAATGTAACTGTGGAAAACCCGACTTTTAGTGTGGATCAGGTAATATCAACCGTGGATGCACTGCTCTATGCCCCAATAACCTACCGTGGATATATGTATGATGTGTACACAGGTCTTTATTACCATCAATCAAGGTATTATAACCCTGCGTATGGTAGGTTCCTTAATGTAGATGATACAGATATTCTTGAAGTCACACAAGGCACATCACTTGGAGCAAACTTATTTGCATATTGCAATAATAATCCGGTTATGAATGTGGATTATAGTGGGGAGAGTTCCCTTATATTCGTTGGTGGTGGATTGGCATCTGTTTTTACAACACTATTACCATGGGTTTTTTATATTTGGCATACTTACAATAGTAATTTTCAGTTTTCTTCAATCAACATTATTTCGAGATTTATTGGAAAATTTAGGGTCAAACATTTCCGCTCTTTTGACAGCGTATGAGGTATCCGTTGTTATTGCGTTCTATAAACTTAAAGAAGGTATATCGTTAGCTGATCTGGTTTCAGATATTAGCGAAAGAACAACTAATTATAGATATCGTAACGGTCAACAAGAACACCATATTGCGCCAAGAAAAATAGTGTTTTCGAATGTTTTGGAATATCCATTGTGTTCGGCATATCTTTTGTTAGCAGGAATAGATATTGATTCACCATTGAATTTGGTTTGGTTGAATGCATCTTTTCATAGTTCTGTAAACACAAATATATACTATTCATTTGTATATGAACTTACTAAGATGTGTTATACCGAAATGGGTAAAATAGGAGTATATGCAGCATTAATTATGGTTAGAATTATATTAGTTGTATTGAATTGGATTTATATGTCGCTGAATGGTGGTGTGATATGAACATGGTTTTTGATAAATACTCAATGATTGCTTTTTCTAAATACGACGAAAGCGCTTTCATTTTTAACCGCAATAGCAAAAAGAATTTCATATATCACTTGTCGTCTGCTTCTAAAAAAGAATTAAATATCAACGAACCTGTTTTTTCTGCATCATTCTCTGACGATTCAAAGCATTTAGCTATTCTTTTATATGATGAAAAGACAAACGATTTAACAAAACTGCAGATATACAATGTGGATAATGCTTTATTGTTAAATGAAGTGGCTCTGAATGATTACATCAAGAAAGAGTTTTCAACAATTACCGCAATTCATTTTATAAACGGTATAGTTATAGTAAGTTTTGTGCACACAGATGCAACCGGCTCAGTACTATTAACCATTAATATTAAAAATGACTTTCAAGTTTGTTACAAGCGGTTTGAAAATGGCGTCATTCAAAGTGTTTTTTGTAACGAACAAAAAATCATGTTGTTTTATGCAGAAAAAGTTGACGCTATTCATCAAAAGCGTAGTATTATTTCAGTGAAATACGATGCGCTTGACGATATACCGAAAACAATTTTTGATGGTAAGGTTTTGGGTGAATACCCGATTGTTGCGGAATCGTCTTACTCACCAATAAAAAATTCTGTTTTGATTTTTTCTTATAAAAAAAGTCATTTGCCGATAATTTTCTTCTGGGTTATGAAAAGAAATTTGTTCTTGTTTGATATCGAACATGAGACAATGACAGCTATGCTTAGAAAACCTGTTTCCAGAACAAAGTTTATAATGCCTGAACAGCAAATTGGAGATAGCGGTTATTTTGTCGGCAGAAGAAAAAATGGTGAGCTCTCAATATATTCATTAAGTGATTGTGTTAAAGTTGCAAGTGTCACAACAGAGAAAAAAGCACATATCATTTCTTACTCAGACAAAACACATAATTTAATAGATCCCATAAAAGAATTGTTAAGTGAAAATGAAAAAATGATTGATTTTAACTTTTCTAACTCGGCTAAATATGGAATTCTTTATACAAATAGGAACACATATGTTTTTCAACTAAAGGAAATATGAATTCCAACTTGAGTGAAATCCTATGTGGAGACAAGACAGGGGACGGTTCTGTGTCTTATTAATCTGAAATAATCTACTATTAAAAACATTATGAACAACAGCCGTTCTCAATGAGAACGGCTGCTACTTTATTTTTGATTTCTTATTAATTCATACTCTCCGCTTTTGAGAATTCTTATCAGGTCATCGTTTGTTTTAATAGGCTCGTGGGTTATAATTCCGCCTAAGCCAACGCCTGTTTCTCTGTGGCAGTCACTGCCGCTTGTCATAATCGGTGCATTTATGCTTTTTGCCCATTGGAGAGATTTTTTGTTGGCTTCTGCTGATGCCTTGCCGTTGAAAACTTCAACGCCGTCAAGGTGTTTGACCAATCAGGGGACGGTTCTGTGATTGAGTTGTAATCTCCGGTGTTCCTTGACGGGTAACACAGGGGACGGTTCTCTGTGCATTCGGTTTTTGTTAGAACCAATCGGGGGACGGTTCTGTGATTGAATTGTAATCTCCGGTGTTCCTTGAGTAAGTACTATAAAAAAAGACTACAAGACTATCATTTTCGATAGACTTGTAGTCATTTTTATTTAGACTGG
>JAZNNI010000050.1:0-16957 GCA_045580145.1 Clostridia bacterium | reverse complement strand
CAGCGAAGTCCGCTGCGACGTGGAGCTGTTGAGCGGGATTGAACCGCCGACCTCATCCTTACCAAGGATGTACTCTGCCTACTGAGCTACAACAGCACAACATCACAATTATAATACATTATAAAAATTTTGTCAAGGTTTTTGAAAAAGTTTTGTAATCATTATTTCACTGCTTCATACATCATCTTCATCGCATATGCGTCTTCCGCCTGTGTTCCGCAAGATTCACATATAATAGTAGGTGCAAGGTCACGTTCTTTTAAGATTTCAGCAACAAAGTCAAAGTCAGGCCCAAAAACATTGTCCTCAAAAGTCAAATGCTTTTTCTCGCCACCCTTTGTATATTCAATCTTACTAAAATGACTGTGAAAGCTCGCAAGGCGTTCACTTCCAAGCTTGTTTTCGATAGTATCAAAAATTTCCTCAAAATCAGCTTTTTCTTTAAGCCCACCTAAAGTCCGTGCATTCAGATGTCCGAAATCTATACAAGGCAAAAAGCTTTCGTCAAGCCTGCAAAGCTCCATAACCTCATCAAGATTTCCAAGTTGGTTAATCTTTCCCATAGTTTCAATACAAAGTCTGATATTTTCAAACCCCGAATTTTTAAGCTCTGTCCTTGCAAGAGTAAGTGTTTTCTTCGCAAAGGACAACGCCTCTTCTCTTGTAAGTTTTCCTAAAGCTCCGCTGTGAACAACAATGCGGTCGCCTCCTAAGTATTTCACCAGCTGTGCCGATTGCATTATATAATTGATGCTTCCCGCACGTTTTTCCTCCTCAGGTGTTGCAAGGTTGATATAGTAAGGCGAATGAACACTCATTATTATACCGTTTTTTTCTGCCTCTGCCGCAATTTTTTTAGCTGTCGCCTCACCGCATCTCACGCCGTTGCCGCATTGATATTCATATGCATCAAGCCCGAAGTCCTTGAGCCATTTCGGCATTTCCTCAGATGCTTTATGACCTGCAGCATAAAAGCTGTCACTATTTCCTGCCACCCCAAAATTCGCTTTCATATTTCTCCTCCAGAATTTTCAAAATTTCCTCAGATGTTTCTTTTATTCCTTTATCCTTTGTGACATCAATCTTAATATCACAATTATCATAATAAGGCTTGCGATATTTAAATCTTTCGATTATCTCGTCCATAGAACTGTTTTTAACAAGGGGTCTTGAGTTGTTGTCGCCGCCAAGACGCATACGTATTACTTCTTCACTGGGCTCAAGATTTATAATAACCCCATTCTTTTTAAGTACCGCAATATTTTCAGTATTTAAAACTGCTCCACCGCCTGTTGAAATCACAGCACCATCGCGCTTTGAAGCTTCCTTTATTACTTCACTCTCTAAAATCCTAAAATATTCCTCACCGCTTATCTCAAATATTTGAGGAATACTAAGACCGCACCTTTTCTCAACAGTAGCATCTGTATCTATAAATTCAAAGCTGCAAAGCTTGGAAATATATGTTCCAACAGCCGTCTTTCCGCTCGCCATATATCCTGTAAGAACTATATTCATCTATTAAAAACTCCTTTTAAAATCTCATCTGCCATAGAATCTGCGATATCTATGCCTGTAAAAAGCCTGTATGCCAAAATGCCTTGAAAAATAAGCATACCAAGTCCATTTAATGTCTTTGCACCCTTATCCTTAGCATTTTTTAAAAATACAGTTTCTGCGGGGTTATATATCATATCAACAGCAACCGTTTTTTCGTTTATCAAGGACATATTCTCCATAGCCGACAAATGTTTATTATCACCCATTCCTAAGGATGTGCAGTTTATAACAATATCATAATGCTCTCTTTTTATTTGTGTTTCTATTTCATAGTCTATACAGTCTTTGATATATTTCTTTAGTTGTTCAGCTTTTTCCTGCGTGCGATTTTTAACAGTCAAAGATGCCGCGCCCTTTTCAGCAAGATTAAGTGCCACAGGCTGTGCCGCACCGCCTGCACCTAAAATCAGTATGTGCTTGTTTTCAGGATTAATACCATTATAGCGAAGCGACATATAAAATCCTTCTGCATCAGTATTATATCCGTACAATCTTCCGTTTTTATTAACAACAGTATTTACCGAGCCGTAACGTCTTGCATCTTCTGAAATCTCATCAAGGCATTCCATTATTGCAAATTTATGTGGCGCAGTTACGTTAAATCCGCAAATTCCGTCAGCTTTAAGCTTCAACACTGCCTCTTTTACCTCGCCCGGTAAAACCTCTACTGCACTATAACTATACGGAGCATTTATTCTCTCTGATATAAAATTGTGCATCGCAGGCGAAAAGCTATGCGATACAGGGTATCCTATTATTGCAAGTTTTTTCATTATTCTTTATAATCCTTTAATACAATTTTTTCTAATTTTCTCTTGAGTCCAAAAAATGGTGTTTCCTTGGCTTCAATCGGGTCAACCATAACTGTTAAAAGTCCTGCCCTTTTGCCTGCATAGACATCGGTAAAGACTTGGTCACCTATTAAGACTGTATTATCCTTTTTCGCACCTAAATATCGCATCGCTTTTTTTATGCCAAAAAGGAATGGCTTACCCGAATCGTTTACAAAAAACGCATCAAATTCACGGGCAAAATTTTCAACACGCTGTCTGTGATTATTTGAAACAAATGCGTATTTTATGCCTTCATCTGAAAGACGCTTTAAAAAAGCCTTTGCCACATCATCCGCCAAAGGCGATGTGTAGCTGACAAGCGTATTGTCAATATCTAAAATCGCAAATTCTACTTTGTGATTTTGGAAAAAATCAGGCTCTATTTCCTTTATAGACTTATATTTATAATCAGGATAAAATTTTTTGAACATACTTTCCTCCAAAATATTACTAATAGCTCTTAAACACCCTGAACGATTAAATTTCTTACAAATTATCCCTCTAAACTTTATATTTAATCTCATTTTATTTTATCACATTCACAACCTAAAAACAACAAAAAACACATATTTCGCTCAAAAAAATGCCAAAATTTTAATGAACACAAATATATAACTCAAGGAGAATGTATCGTGAACAAAAAGGTAAAGGATTCATACACAGAGCAAGTACAAATTTTAACGCAATCAGGAATGAACGGGTTTGGCAGACTTTTCGGCGGGCGGCTTATGAAATGGATTGACATTGTTGCCGCCGTTACCGCACGTCGTCACAGCGAAAAGAACGTAACAACTGTTTTAGTGGACAGGTTGGAATTCAAAAAACCCGCACGCGTCAATGACACGCTTGTCCTTACGGGATATATAACCTATGCCGGCAGAACATCTATGGAAATATGTGTTAAAACCTACATCGAAGAACTGGATGGTACTCGCAATTTAATCAACAAGGCATATCTTGTTATGGTGGCACTTGACGAAAAGGACAATCCTACCAACGTTCCGGGGCTTACTCTGACATCCGACGAAGAACGTGCTGAATGGGAGGCTGCTAAACACAGGCACGAAGCAAGATGCGCGAAAAAAACAGATGGCTCTTAATTATAAAAACCATCTGCGTATTTTAAAGTCTATTTACAAGATAAGGTATTGCCTCTTCAAATTTAACACCATACCAGTGCTTTTCCTTATCCGGCATAGTGAGTTTAATACATTCCACTGTGTAATCGGCTGCAATCTGGAGAGCTTCATACAGATCTTTTCCGCGCATCAATGCACCTACACAGGTTGATGAGAAGATGTCACCTGTTCCGTGAAACTTAGCATCAATCTTTTCGTTGAAGTAATATGAAAATTCATTGGTTTCGCTGTCATACATCGCAAAACCAAGCTCATTTTCATTAAAGCTGACTCCTGTTAAAACTGCCTTTTTAGCACCAAGTGCCGCCAACTTTCTAAGTACATCTTCTATATATGCCTTATCATAGCCGTTTTCAACATAGTCAATACCAAGCATAAAAGATGCTTCGGTAAGATTTGGAAGAATAATATCAGCCTTTGCACAAAGAGTTCCCATATGACGTGCAAATTCAGGTGTAAAGCCTGCATAAAGCTTACCATTATCCGCCATTGCAGGGTCTACAACTGCAAGTGTCTTTTCAGGTTTTGCGGCTATAAATTCCTTCATCTGGTCTATCTGCTCAAACGAGCCGAGGTACCCTGTATATATTGCATCGAATTCAATATTTTCCTCTTTCCAGTGTTTAAAAATACTCGGTATATCATCAGACAGGTCGTGGAAGGTGAAATTTTTAAATCCACCTGTATGAGTTGACAAAACTGCCGTAGGAAGAATTGCCGCCTCAACACCCATAGCCGAAATAACCGGCAACGCAACCGTAAGCGAGCATTTTCCAAAGCATGATATGTCCTGAATAGTTACTACTCTTTTCATTTTTATCGCCCCCAATTAGCTTTCCTATAACAAGTATAACCTCAATCTGATAATATCACAATTACCAAAATCAAGAAATTTTATATAACCAGTTTTAAAAAAATTGCAACAAAAAAAGCTGCCTAATTAGCAGCTTTTAGTGTTATGCATTGACTTTTGCAAGCTTCAAAGCAAGCTGAGATTTCTTTCTTGCAGCATTATTCTTGTGCAAAATTCCCTGCTTTACGCTTTGATCCAATTTCTTGCCAGCTTCATTGAACAAAACCTTAGCTTCGTCAACATTCTTTGCTTCAACAGCAGCTTCAAACTTCTTGATAGCTGTCTTAAGAGCTGTCTTATGCATCTGGTTAATCAATGTTTTCTTCTGAATAACCAATACACGCTTTTTAGCTGATTTAATGTTAGGCATAAATGTCACCTCCGAATAGATTAATACATAATACCTAAATATTTTACCACAATCAAACAAAAAAAGCAAGTATTTTTTTTAATTTTTTCCAAAAAAATTTAATATCCCTTAACTCCGCTTAGCGATTCATCGTTTTCCACCCAAGTATTAACGTCAATAATGCGAAAATCATCGTGGGTATCACGTATAACAACCTGCTTAATACCGGCATTTATAACCATTCGTTTACACATCGAGCAGCAACAGCTGTTTGCGACAATTTCGCCTGTATCAGCTTCGAGTCCCACAAGATACAGGGTAGAATCTATCAGCTCATTTCTTGATGCTGAAATAATGGCATTTGCCTCAGCGTGCACACTTCTGCACATTTCATACCTTTCTCCGCGCGGAATATTCATTTGCTGTCTTATGCAGTATCCAAGGTCACTACAATTTTTTCTGCCTCTTGGTGCACCTACATATCCTGTTGAAATAATTTCATCATTCTTTACAATAATAGCGCCGTAGTTACGGCGAAGGCACGTCCCTCTTTCTGCAACAGTCTGTGCAATATCAAGATAGTAATTAAATTTATCGCGTCTTTCCATAAATATGTACTTCTCCTTTTTAAATTAGTTTTTTATAGTAATCAAGTGATTTATATGCGTGTTCGCTTTTGTTTAAAACATATCCTTCAGCAAGCAGGACAAGTGCATTTTTCACTTCATCTGACACACTGAATGAAAATATTTTTTTATCCTCCGCATCAAGAATATACTTTATTGCGCGAAAAATGTCCGAATTAATTTTCATATCAGCGGCACTTTTACAAGTGTCACACTTCATTCCCCCGTCAAAGCAGAAGGACGAAAGGCTCTCGCTTTTTCCACAGTTTATACACGTATCCATACAAGGCTCATAACCTGCATATTTTGCAGCCTTGAGTTCAAAAACCGCTTTTGCAAGACCTTGGTCTATCTCCCTGTATGCCAGAACATAAAGTGTATTTAAAAGCAAAGCCAATACTGAGCTATCGCCATCTGCAAACGCATCTTTTGCAAGCTCACAAAGGTAATTCGCAAGTGCAAGCTTAGTTATATCTTCACATACGTGGTAAAAGCTGTCCAGAATTTCTGCCGAGTCTACCCTATATATATCGCCCTGTTTCCTACTTAAAACAAATTCACCAAAACACAAAAGTTGCGTTGCCGCTTTCATCTTGCTCCTTTTTGAGCGAACGCCATAGGCACAGGCAGAAATCACACCTATGCCTTCGGCAAGAATTGTCAGCATACAGTTTGATTCACCGTAGTCTGCACGTCTTGTGATAATTCCTCTTGTTTTACAGGTTTCCATGAACTGCCCCTTTGCTTATCATTTTCCTCCACTGTTTTATATAAAAGATACGCATCGATATCTCCTGTTTCTTTAAAAGCCTTCCACGAAAAATCTTTCATTTCCATATATAATTACCCCCTTACTTTTATAGTTATAGGGTAAGTAATTTAAAGAAACTTTATACTGTCACTTTTTGGCTATACATCATATCCGAAATTTTTTATCATTCTATCAGAATTTCGCCAATCGTTTTTAATTCGCACCCAAAGCTCTAAATAAACCTTTTTATCGAGCATTTCCTCAATATCAACTCTTGCCTTTTGTCCTATTTTTTTAAGCATTTCACCATTTTTGCCGATTACAATTCCTTTATGTGTAGCTTTTTCGCAGTAAATTGTAGCATAAATTTTTGTTATATCAGGAAGCTCCTGCATTTTTTCAATCTCAATAGCAATTCCGTGCGGAACCTCTTTATCCAATAGCCAGAGCATTTTTTCACGGATAATTTCTGCCGCAATCTGCTTTTCCGGTTGGTCTGTTACCATATCCTCATAATAAAACTGCGGACCTTCCTCTAAAAGTGACTCAATATCATTTAAAAGAAGTTCAACTCCGTCTCCCGTTTTTGCGCTTATTGGCACAATAGACGAAAACTCGTGAAGATTAGAATAGTCAGCAATTATGGGAAGCAAATCCTCTTTTTTTATTGCATCAACCTTATTCAAAATCAATATCGCAGGAACTCCGGTTTTCCCTATATTTTCTGCAATTTCCTTTTCCATAGGTGCAATAGGCTTTGTTGCGTCAACCACAAATAAAACTACATCCATCTCATTCATAGATTCGTTAGCAACCTTTACCATAAACTCCCCTAATTTGTTATGCGGCCTGTGAATTCCGGGCGTATCGGTAAAAACAATCTGATAGTCCTCAGTTGTATGTATTGCAAGAATTTTATTGCGTGTTGTCTGAGGCTTATTTGAAATTATTGCAATTTTCTGACCTGCAATAGTATTTAAAAGTGTTGATTTTCCTACATTCGGCATACCGATTATCGCGGCAAAGCCTGATTTAAATTTTTTTGTCATTTTTCCCTCCGAATATCAAAAAAAGTATATCAAAAATTCCAAGAACAAGGCACGGTATTAATATTTTGATGTTTGTAAAAATATGTATCAAGGTCGCCTGAATCCTATTAAAGTTTCCAAAAAGGCATACTCCTACCAAAATCGAAGCCACAGCCATCACTAGCACTCCTGCCGCCGATACGTCCTTTGCTACCTTTGCAAGAGGCTTTATTTCCTCTGTGGCAGTATCAACTGCTTTTTCAATTCCCGTATTTAAAAGCTCAGCAGATATAACTAATCCAACAGATAAAATAAGCGTTGCCCACTCACTTCTTGAAAGACCGTAAAAGTATGCAAAAACCACAATCAGATTGGCAATTACAATATGAAATCTCATATTTTTCTCGTTTCTTACAGCCCATAAACAGCCGCACAAAGCATAGTAAAAGCTCATATTTACACCTCACGAGTTATCCCGAGTTTATTCAAAATATCATCCTGTTTTGAAAACATTACTTTCTCGCCCTCTGGGTCATCCACGTGGTCATACCCCAAAAGGTGCAGCATCGAATGTACCGTCAAAAATGCCATTTCACGCCTGAAGCTATGCCCAAATTCTTCAGCCTGCTCCATAGCACGCTCAGCTGAAATGACAATATCGCCCAACACTATGGAGTCACCATCGACATCAAATTCCGAGTCTATAATGTCGCCGTTTTCGTCGAAATAAAGCATCGGAAAGGACAAAACATCTGTCGCCTTGTCAATGTTCCGATTTTCACGATTTATTTCGCGTATAGTATCATTATCCACAATTGTCACACTGACCTCTGCGTCAAAATCACATTTCTCGTACTCAAGGGATGCTAAAATTACATCTTCTATAGTTTTTTTAGTTTCAACTGTTATTTCAATTTCTTCTTGTTCGTTCTCTATTATTATCTCTGTCATTTTTGCGTTTTTTCTCCTGTTCAGTATCATATTTTTCATATGCTTTAATAATCTTCTGCACAAGCGGATGACGTACTACGTCTTTATCAGTGAGTATGGAAAATTCAATTCCCTCAATATTTTTAAGCACTTTTTGTGCTACCTTAAGTCCCGACTTTTTCCCATCCGGCAAGTCTACCTGCGTTATATCTCCCGTAACAACAGCACGTGAGCCAAACCCGATTCTTGTCAAAAACATTTTCATCTGCTCAGGAGTTGTATTTTGCGCCTCATCAAGTATTATAAATGCATTATCAAGAGTTCTTCCTCGCATATATGCTAAGGGTGCTACCTCAATCATTCCTCTTTCTTGATATCTCGCAAAGCCTTCGCCGCCAAGCATTTCATACATACCATCATACAAAGGTCTTAAATATGGGTCAACCTTGTTTTGCAAATCACCCGGCAAAAATCCAAGCTTTTCGCCCGCCTCAACAGCCGGACGGGTAAGAATAATCCTGCTCACTTCCTTGTTTCTAAGGGCGGTCACAGCCTTTGCGACTGCAAGGTACGTTTTTCCTGTTCCTGCAGGTCCTATCCCAAAGACTATTGTGTTTTCATTTATCGCTTCAATATATTTTTTCTGACCCAAGGTCTTAGTCTTTATCGGATTTCCCTTATGATTTACAGCAATGCAATCGTCACCCAAAAGCTTTATGTCAAATCCGCCGCTTTCCTGTACCATAGTAATCGCATAAAGGATTTTTTGCTCATCAATATTCTCGCCTTTTTCGAGTATCTGCAAAAGTATTCTTATAACCTCGTCTGCTTTATCAAGATTTTCTTCCTCTCCTGAAAGCTTAATAATGCCGTCTCTGGTATTAATTCCTACCCCAAGTCCTTTTTCAAGTAATTTCAAATTAGAATCAAAACTCCCGAAAAGTCCCTGCAGGTCAACCTCCTGCGGCAAAGTTATCTGTCTTTGGTTCAACAAAAGTCACCTCTTCAATTCGTTTTTCTGTCCCTATTTTTTCAACAAAATTCATTGTAACTGTGACAGAAATTGTATCTTCATCAATTTTTTCAACATTCAAATCCTTCCCGACAAGCTCTGCCCCTGGCAAAAGCTCACGTGAAATATCCTTTTCAAGTTCATTCTGGGCAAATAATACTGCAGCATCATACGACACAGGCTCGCTCTCGGTCGTATACTCTGCAAAGCTTTCCTTAGTAATTCCTATCCCTGTATAAAAATCTTTGCCAATTTTTAAATCATATTCACGTAAGACCTCATCGTACATTTCAAATTTTATGTCCCTATCAATGCATAGTGGTACATCCCATTTAAAAAGTCTTAGTGTTAAAATATTTCTTTTTCTGCCGGTATATTTCTTATAGCAATAGTTTTGTTTATATGTCCCCGTTTTCGTGTGGGTCGTGTATGCAAAAACATCACCCGCAGCGTGCACCTGATATCCTGCCTCGTTTTTCAGCTTATATGTTCCCGATATTATTGTATCTCCCGCCGTAACCGCTTGATTTACGGTAGCTATACACCTTCCGTGCTTTGTTATTACATTTTTTATAATACCATTTCGCATAGCAATAATATCACAAGGGACTTCCGGTTCATATACTTCAGGAGGAATTATGTCCTCTCTCACTTTAACAATCGCTTTTGTACCCTTAATGTATACCCACGCCCAACAAATCCCATCAGTATTATTAAGGATAATGTTCTTCATTTCAACAGGTGTTTTTAAATTTCTTTTGAGTTTCCCTTCAGAAAGCCCCGCAAGGTCAACCGCTTCCTCAAGTTGATTTTTGTCACAATTTTCTACTCCTTCATAGCTCACTGTCCAGACAAACTGCGAGCCTAAGATAAATAAAAGCAGAAAGAAAATCAGTCCAACAAAAAATGCTATACGTCTTCGCATTTTCTTTAATAAAAACACAAGTCCTGCTTTTTTCTCAATATGGACTTGCGAGCGTACTTTTGTGCTTCGTATTCTAAAGAAATCTGTCAAAGATATTTGGGCAAGAATTCGCTCGTTATCTTGTTTTAAATTATGCGGAATAATCCTTTCTGAAAAAAGGCTGTTTACAAATTCCTCTTTATTATGCCCCGATATTGATAGTATAACATATCCTTTTAGAAAATGGAAGATTTTTATTAAAAACAATTTGAAAAAACCTCCCTCTAAATTAGTTTTACTGAGGCAATTTTTCCGCATATTACTATGTTGCCTTCTCCGATAATTTTTATTTCAAAGTCCTGCCCGCATATTTCTATAACACCGCTTTTGTATTTGAGCTTTATATTCTCCTTTTTGTACTCCAAAAGTGCAGTATAATTTTCTATATGCACCCTCATATCACCTATCATAACAATCCTTGGAATATCAAACAATATATCCGCTGATATTTCCAAAGACTCCGAAATTGCCTTTGCTACATCCAAAGAGTATCACCTCCCCAAATTTATATGCTATATTTTGGAATGAGATGTCATAATTATGGTTATGGGGGTGGTAATGCTTTGAAAAAATATTCTCCTTACTTTATTGTGATTTACTTAATAGTAATGATGATAATATATCCAGAGCACACAATTATCTGTGCAAAAAGTGCGCTCGATATCTGCTATGAAATAATAATTCCATCGCTTTTTCCATTTTTTGTTTGCTCAGGGCTTTTAATATATTCCGGCCTTTGCGAGCAGCTTTCCAAATTGTGTCGTCCTATTATGAAGCCACTTTTTAATATAGGAGGAAGCGGTGCTGCAGCATTAGTGCTTGGGATAATAAGCGGCTATCCTCTGGGAGCGATAACCGCCTGCCAGCTATACGAATCAGGTTATCTTTCTAAAACAGAAACTGAACGTCTTTTAGCCTTCTGCAACAATTCAGGTCCTCTTTTTATATTAGGTGCAGTCGGCTCGGCAATTTACTCAAGCTACAAAATCGGTATCGCGCTGTATATCTCTCACATCTTAGCCGCACTCACGGTCGGAATGATTTTTAGATTCTATCATATGGATAAGCATAATGCTCCTCTATATAACATAAATCAGTCGGATTATTCCTTTTCGGAAGTTTTTTCAATGGTTCTTTCCGGCTCAATAAATAGTATTTTAACAGTTTGCGGAGCAGTAATCTTTTTTAGTGTGGTAACCAATATTCTAACCGCACATCTACCCGCCGACAGCCTGTCACGAGCACTGCTCACAGGCATACTCGAACTTACAGGCGGCACTATGAGCATAAGCCAAAGCACTCTATCTCTTACCTGGAAATTGGTTTTATCTGCTTTTGTCGTAGGCTTTGCTGGCATATGTGTGCATCTTCAGGTTATGGCAGTTGTAAAAAAGCAGAACCTTAGCCTCATTCCATATGTGGCAGGAAAATTTCTTCACGGGCTGCTATCCGGCTTATATATGTTTTGTTATCTTAGTTTTTGCCCACCTGCAGAAATGGTTTTCAAAAATACAAGTGCAGCGCTTGATGCCGGCTTTTGTATGAGTTCTTTATATTCCGCCATAAGCTATATTTTTATCTTCCTGCTTGCTCTATTAACATTGATATTCGTATTTTTAGCTGCCAAAAGAAAATCAAAAGTCTGAACGGAAAAATAAAGCGTATTTGCCTGAGCCGCCCTTCAAATTGCCATTAGTTATAAATTTATGTAGAGCGTCAAGAAGCAGCGGGTGCTTTATTCATACCCATTTGCATTTTCGTGCCTTTTGCACGAAAAAATTGCAAGGTAATTAAATTCTTTTTTTGCTTTATAGGAACTTAAGTTTCTATAAAGCAAAAAGGGACACATTTTCGTGTCCCTATAAATTCCTCCCCTAACAAAGCAAGAGATTAGTTTCTATGTTTTTCAAAACATTCGCTGCAATAAACAGGCTTATCATTCTTTGGCAAGAACGGAACCTTGTCTACCTTTCCGCAATCTGCACAGGTAATCTCATACATTTCCCTGCTCTCTCTGATACTGTTCTTGCGTGCAATTCTGCAGTCTTTGCAACGAATAGGCTCATTCTGGAAGCCTTTTTCCGCATAAAATTCCTGTTCACCTGCTGTGAAAATAAATTCATTTCCGCAGTCCTTACAGATTAAAGTTTTGTCTTCGTACATTGTAAATTCCCTCACTTTGAATTGTTTAAAAAATTTCTCCGCCCGAAAGGAGTTGCACCTTTATCTACCTGTCGGTATGCTTTTCTTAAGCTACAAACGGTTATTCCTTACTCAGCTCACAAAGAAGCTTTTTCTTTATTCGCTGAAGTGCATTGTCAACACATTTTCTGGATTTTCCAACAACTGATGCAATCTCATCATATGACATCCCCTCGGTGTAGTAAATGAAAACCTGCATCTCAAGTTTACTAAGCACCTTGTTGATTTTATACTCAATAAGACTTAAATTTTCCTGCCCAATAACAATAGCCTCAGGGTTCTGGTCGCCATCTTCCAGTATGCAGTCGAGCGCCTCCGATGTTTCAGCATCGTCACCTGCTTTATCAAGTGAGATATATGAATTTAGAGGAATATGCTTCTTACGGGTAGCCGCCTTAACTGCAGTCAAAATCTGACGGGATATGCAAATCCCCGCAAAATGCTTAAAAGAACTGCCCTCACAAGAACTATATTCCTTAACAGCCTTATAAAGACCTATCATTCCCTCCTGCGCCACGTCGTCTTTTTCTGCTCCAACCAAAAAATATGTATTTGCTTTTGAATAAACATAATTGCGATACCTTGCAATAATGTGATTAAGAGCATTATCATCGCCTGATTGAGCTATTTTCACAACATCTTCATCAGACAACGTATATAACGCCTGCTCTTTTATCCTATCCACATCATATACCTCCGCTGTTATGTTTACTCTAAATAATTATATCATCAAAATGAAATGATGTCAAGAAAATTTTATATAATATTACCAACAACCGGTAATTATACACTACCTTTTTTATCAATTTTTTCTAATTTTCTACCTGAAACGACATTTTATCTTATCATTCTTTATACTTGCTTGATTTTTTGGCTGTTTTATGGTATACTTACAAAAAAGCAAACGGAGGCTTTATATGAACAAAGTATATAAAATTTTTGAAACCAAGTACGGAGGTCTTATTTTTTCGCTGCTTGCAGGTTCTGCCTACTTTATAATTATTCTTAATATTGTTTTAAAATCAACCAAAGCAGGCGGACTTTTAGGTTTATTTTTCTTTCCTGCTGTAATCTGCGGCACAGGGTTAGTCCTTTTGAAAACGGTCAATAAACTGCGTGAAGAAGAACAGGTAAATAAAATAAATATTCTTGTTTATTCACATATAGTACTTCTTATGATAAGCCTCGTATTCCTTTTGGATATTATTATTAACTAAAAAAATCGGTAAAATTTTACCGATTTTTTTAGTTATCACTTTTCTTATATACGCATAGCGCCAGCAAGACGGCCGACAAGCCTGAAACAAGCTTTCCTATTATCATAGGCAATACAAAACTACTGTCATATGCAATAGTAAATGCCAGATGACTCGCAAATGTAAATGCAGCCGATACTGCAAATGCAGCATTTAACACTACTCCTTTTTTATCCATCTCACTCATAGCGCTAAACATCGTCATACACGTTGCCAAAATAGATACAAGTCCGACTGCGGAAGTTTTGTTAATTCCCATTTTCCTGCCCATTATGCCAATCGGTCTTGAAAGTATTTTTGAGACAGTATATATAAGCGGGAATGCTCCCGAAATTACGATACTTGCATTAAGACAAACAGCCGCTCCGTTTTCGATTGTTTCAAGACCTTTAATAATCTCTTTTCCGCTCATAAATCTTATTATTCCGAGCAGAAGTCCGACTGTTATAATTGCTCTTATTCCATATCCCATAATTTTAAATATTTTAATACTCGCCATCGGAAATTTGATTAAACCTATCCCAACTATAACTGAAAAAATCAAAAGCGGTAAAAGATTTAATATAAGCGGAACAATCTGTATTCCGCATACAAGCCCTGCCACGAAGCATCCTACAGGAACTGTTACGACACCATACAAAAGACCGAGCAGAAGTTCTTTGTGTTGTCTTTCTTCTACCATCTCAAGTGAAAGTGGAATAGTATATGAAATTGTAGACCCCATCATTGCAGAAACAACCAGCGCATTAAAACTGCCTATCTGTCCATTTTTTGCCACCTCAATCGCAAGCGGTGCTCCGCCCATATCATTTGCAAAGAGTGTTGCAGGTATTATTGAAGGGTCAATATGAAGCACATTATATGTAAATTCAATTACAGGTCTCAGCCACTCCGCCAAAGCAGGTGATAACACAATCATACCAATCATTGAAAGTGCCATATTTCCAAAAAGCATAAATCCTCTGTCAAATTCCTTGCCGAGTCCAAGGCGATTTCCGCAAATTCTGTCTATTCCGCCAAGAACTGAAAAAATCAACATAATTGTAGTTAATAAATCCATTTTATTCTCCTTTTAAAGTGAAACAGGCTTAAAACCTTGCTCCGTTAAAACATATCTCTCAGTAAATCCGCATTTCTTTAATAATCTGGCTGCATCTTCAAATGCGTAGTCCATCAGTTTTCTGTCGTGACAGTCAGAAGTTATAATAGCTCCAAATCCCATTTTCTTCATTTCTCTTAGCAAAAACTCCGCAGGATATGGACTTTTCCTGTAGCCTCTCGCCATAGCACCGGTATTTACTTCAAAATATGGTATCTTTCCCTTTAAAGTACTCAGCGCTTCAAGTGTTGCAATTATATATTCAGGTGAACTTTGGTCAAAAAACTCCACGTTATCAGCATGTTTTGTAATAATATCAAAGTGCGCAATTATATCAAAATCTCCGTATTCCGGAAGCTTTGCAAGCTGTTTATAATATTCCTTCGCATATGCCATTCCGTCTCCGCCGAAATATTGGTCAATAACATTCTGTACCTCGTTCTGACCTCTGTCAAATGCCACATACTCGCCGTCAATACGAAGATAATGAAGCGCCCCCATCAAGTAGTCGCATTCTGAAACATCGTCATCAGAATACATATCAAATTCAAGCCCGCAAAAAATTTCGATTTTATCTTTATATTTTTCCTTAAGCTGTAATACTTCTTTTTTAAATTCCTTTGTTCCTCTCAGTGACATACAATACCCCAAAGAATAGGGAGTATGAGAATGTTCTGAAAATCCGATCGAATCAAAACCCTTTTCTATTGCTGTTATGACAGTATCCTCAAGCTTATCTATTCCATCGTCATACACGCTATGCATATGCAGATTTTGCAAATTATTCATAGACTTTCTCCCCTTTATTAGCTCTATAAACTATCCTTAGCATTTTATCATACCATTTTCGCTTACAATGTAGTCCATCAAGATATCATACTCTTCTACCTGAATACTGCCCGATATTTGAAAATCATAGCAATACCCCACCTTAATTGCATCCGCGTTTTTGAGCAGTCGGTCATAACATCCCTTGCCAAAGCCGACTCTTGCTCCGCTCATATCAAATGCAATTCCCGGCACAAGTATAACATCAATATCCTCCAACCGAGCCACGTCACTACTGTCAGGCTCTTGAACAGAAAATGCTCCGATTTGAAAACGGGTATCACGCTCTGCATAGTATGGGGTTATCTCCCCCGTTTCTCCGTCCGTCACAGGAAGTACAATTCTTTTCCCATCATCAAGTGCGGTCTGCATTATAGTAGATGTGTCTGTTTCATTTCCAAGTGGCATATATATCATAAGAATTTTACAATTCTTATATATGTCACTTGCCAAAAACACATCGCCTGCCTTTCTGCTCTTTGACTTTACATCTTGCCAAGACATCTCTTTTCGCAATAATTTATTGAGTTTTCTGATTTCATTTTTCATAGGCACACTTCTATATAATTGGTATTATTTTTCATCCAAAACCCATTATAGCATCTCTGCCTCCCTATTTCAACATTTTATGTAAAACTTGTATCTATATCAACAAAAAAGATACAAACATTGTAGTTTTAAAGCAAATATGTATATTTTACTTACTTTCGCCATAATATTTATATTGACTTTTTTCTTCTCCTGTGGTAAAATTATTTAGAACTGAATATTTGGGGAGCTTTCAAAAAGGCTGAGAGGGAATTGTGCATTCCGACCCGTGAACCTGATACGGATAATGCCGGCGTAGGAAAATATTAAAAATTGCAATTTTACGGAGATTATCTGATTTAGATAATCTCCTTTTTTTATTAAAATCCATAATCATAAGTTCGGTATTCAGTTAAATTTTTTTAAGGGAGTGTTTTTATGACAAAAACAAAAAAATTAACTCTGAGTGCTATGCTTACTGCACTGGCATTCGCATTGGTGCTGGTATCACAGCTTCTTCCTGCACCGTGGACACAAGGCGGTTACATAACCCTTGCAAGTATGGTTCCAATTATTTTGGTTTCCATAATTGTAGACACAAAATGGGGACTTTTGTCCGGATTCGTCTTTTCGCTTATTCAAATGATGACAGATTTCTATCTTCCCCCTGCAACAACAGCCTTAAGCTTTTTAGGTGTAATACTGCTTGATTATGTGATTGCCTTCACGGTTTTAGGACTTGCCGGTTTTTTCGTGAAGCTTATGAAAAATAAGCCTTGGGCAATACCATTAAGTGGACTGATTGTTACAGGTATGAGATACGCACTTCACGTACTTTCCGGACTTTTAATATGGGGCGCATTTGCTGATACCGACTGCGTGCCGCTGTATGCACTAATTTATAATGGCTCGTATATGGTTCCGGAAATGATAATCACAACTATTGTTTTAGCATTATTGACACCAATGCTAAAGGATAAATTGGAGTAGAGAGAAAAC